>CAVEQO010000065.1:0-2214 GCA_963617965.1 Anaerovoracaceae bacterium | reverse complement strand
AAATGCCGAACTGGCGAAATTTCCTGTTGATCTCAAGGAATTTCCTGTTGATCTCCCGGATGCGTTCCGCCCGGTGTGCAGTTGCGTTTCGGCGGAAACGCAACTGCACACCGGGCGGAACGGATATCCGTTTCGGGCGAAAGGCATCCGTAAGAACAAACAGAATTTTCGCCGCATCAAGCATTTTTTCTTTCAGCACGGGCTTTTTCCCCACACGGTCTTTTCGCCGCCTTTCCGGCTTTCCCAATCACGAGGTTTGGACTGTCTGTCACTTCGGTTCGCCTGTCTCAACTGCCGAACGACTCCCTGCGCAGCGGATAGTTTCCACGGAGCTGTTCAAACCGCCCGGGATGTGACTTCAGCCGACGCGAATCGTCAAGGGGATTGTACAGCGCAAGCCAGTCTTTCACCATCTCGCCGTCGGGCGTGCAGCCAGGGGGGAGGGGCGGCGGTGCCGTCTGCTCCATAAACCTGTCCTCGTCGCCGATGGCGATGCCGAAGAACCCGCATACAGCCCTGAGGGCCATGCGGGTGGCATTGCTCTTGCCGTCGGCGGAATAACCTGCTATATGGGGCGTGGCTATCACTGATTTGTCCAACAGCTTGAGGTTGATGTCCGGCTCATTCTCCCACGTGTCAACAACCATGTCGCTTATGAGCCCCCGGTCAAAGGCCTCCAGCATGGCGCACTCGTCAACGACTCCACCGCGGGCGGCGTTGATGATTGCCGGCCTGTGCTTCAACCGGGCGAAGAAACCGCTGTCGGCCAAATGAAAAGTAGGATGTTGCCCTCCCGTCACCAGAGGCGTGTGAAACGTGATGACATTGCACTTGTCTGCCAGTTCTTCAAGACTAACCAAATCCACATCTGCCCCACCGGACTCTTCCAAAGGAGGGTCGTTGGCAATCACGCGGCAGCCGCTCTGCGACAAGGCTTTGTACACCTCGCGCCCCACGTTGCCATAGCCGACAATTCCTACGACAAAACCATCCATGGCGCAGTTGGCCGACAGACTCAGCACTGCCAGACAGTTCCTCACGTACTGCCCCACGGAGGAGGCGTTGCAACCCGGACAATTAGTCCATGCGATGCCGAGCTGTCCAAGGTCGGCAGTATTGATGTGGTCAAAACCTATTGTCGCCGTAGCCACAAACTTAACGTTGGTACCGGCAAGCAGGTCGCGGTCGCAGCGAGTGCGCGTGCGTACTATCAGCGCATCGGCATCGCGTAGTTCACTGCTGACGGCAAACTCCGCTCCGGGCAGGAAGACCACCTCTTCGAACAGGCTTGATGCCGCTTCCGCCATATACGGTATCTTGTCGTCTATCACAACTTTCATGCTGCGAAATTAGTCTTTTTCCGCCTAACCGGCACTGAACTTGAAAATAAACATTACCTTTGCAGGACAACCACTTAATATAAAGATATGGACTTCACTAAACTTTGCCAACCGATTTTTGAAACGGCAATCAATGACTACCACGTGACGGACAATGTTGACACGCCTATCAGCAACCCGTACCCGGAAGGCACGATAGAACACGACCTCTACCTCAAATGCTGGATTGACACCGTGCAGTGGCACTTTGAAGACATCATACGCGATCCGGCCATCGACCCCGCCGCCGCCTTGCTGCTGAAACGCCGCATCGACAAGTCAAACCAAGACCGCACAGACCTCGTGGAACGCATCGACAGCTATTTCCTCACGCTCTACAAGGACGTGACACCACAACCGGAAGCAACCATCAACACAGAGTCACCGGCATGGGCCATAGACCGGCTGAGTATCCTTGCACTGAAAATATATCACATGCGCCTTGAGTCCGAACGGAAAGAAGCCAACGGCAGCCACAGGCAGAAATGCGCGGAAAAACTCGCCGTGCTGCTTGAACAGCAGAAAGACCTGTCCGCAGCCATTGACACGCTGATTGACGATATCGCAAACGGACGCAAATACATGAAAGTCTACAAGCAGATGAAGATGTATAACGACACCGACACCAACCCTGTCCTCTACGCAAGGAAGTCGGATAGTTGTCCCCACTGACAGTTCCTTATACCAAAAACAAGCAAAGGCGGAGAGAACGAAATTCTCTCCGCCTTTGCTTGTGGGGAAAGACGGGGTGGCACGATGGTGCCACCCCGTCTTGTATAAATCAGAACTTGATCTTCTTGCCGTTGACAATGTAGATCCGGCCCTTCTGGAGAGA
>CAVEQO010000064.1:0-2332 GCA_963617965.1 Anaerovoracaceae bacterium | reverse complement strand
GTTGAAGTGGTGGGCATTGACGCGTTTAAGTTGCACTTGAGGCGGTGGCTCGGAGGATAGGCTCGTTCGGAAATGAAAAGAAAAACGAGTTTTTCTTTTGCATTTCGCTCGGTTTGCACTATCTTTGCAGGCAAAAAAGAAGGAATGGCACTACCCATAGCATCTATACCGGTCTTGACCGGTGAAGTCGCGCGGCATTTTGAGGCCGAGGCGGAGACCAACTATCAGCGATTTCTCAACCGAACTCCCGAAGAGGAGAGGCTGGTGAGAGAGCGGTTTGAAAAGGGAATGGCTATCGTTCGGAAGGTGCTCCGGAACTCAACATTAGGAACGGCATGAGCTTCCTCTACGACGAGTGCATCCTCGGCGAGTTGACAGATGCGGAGGACATCCAGAACTTTACGTGTGGAGACAAGGATCTCGACGATTTCTTCTCCTGCGATTGTTTTGCATACGCCAGACAATTGTTGGGCAAGACCTATTGCTGGCGGCTGAAAGAAGACAGACGGAGAATAGTCTGTGCCTTTACCCTCGCAAATGCGGGCATCAGAGTCAGCGATTTGCCCAATGCCAGGCGGAAGAAAATCGAGACGAACATTCCGCACGTTAAAGCATTGAAGGACTACCCTGCCGTCCTTGTCGCGCGACTTGGTGTTTCCACGGATTTCCGTTCCAAGCATATCGGCAGCGATGCACTGCAATACATCCGGTTCTGGTTTCTTGACCCGTACAACAAGACGGGTTGCCGCTATGTGCTGGTGGATGCCTACAACAATCTGGCAACGCTCTCGTTCTATGAAGCCAATGGTTTTGCCACGGTGTTCAGTACGGAGCAGCAGGAGAGTGAATACCGGCATTTGGGGGACGGAGTGAAGCTGAATACGCGACTTATGTACTACGACTTGATGTGTGACGTGACAAGAGAAAAATAAAAATTATGACAAAAAGCAAGAAGACGGGGGCGGCCAAGGAGCCAGTACGGCTCCGCATGAAAACGCTGAGCAATGGTTGCCAGAGCCTCTATCTGGACACCTACCGCGACGGACAACGCACCTACGAATACCTAAGGATGTACCTCGTGCCGGAGACGGACGACAACGCACGACGGCAGAACCGCGCCACACTGGATGCCGCCAACAAGATAAAGGCCGACCGCATCATCGCACTGGCCAACGGCGAGGCGGACATCAAACCGGCTCGGGACGGACGACAGATGCTGCTGATGGACTGGATGGAGCACTACCGCACCCGACAGGCACGCCTCGGCAGAAAGGACGGACGACAGATAGAGACGACGATACGCATCCTGCGGATGTACGGCGGCGCGGGGGTCACCCTGGGGCGCGTAGACAAACGCTTCTGTCAGGGCTACATCGATTTCCTGCTCACGGAATACAAGCCATACGGCCGTAACATCATGCCCTCCACGGCCCACAACTACTACCGCGTACTCAACGGGGCACTCAACGCCGCCGTCCGCGCAGACCTCATCCGCCTGAACCCCTTCACACGCATCAGCAACACGGAGAAGATCCACGCGCCGGAGAGCCACCGCGAATACATGACCATCGACGAGGTGCGCCGACTCATCGCCACACCCATCAAACACCACGAGGAGGTCAAGGCGGCCTACCTCTTCTCCTGCTTCTGCGGACTGCGCATGAGCGACATCATCGGACTGAAGTGGGAGAACGTGTTTCGCGACGGTCAGCAGGTGCGACTGGAGATCGTGATGCAGAAGACGAAGGCTCCCATCTACTTGCCCCTCTCGCCCGAGGCTCTGCGCTGGATGCCCAAACGCGATGGTAAACGGCCGCACGACTCGGTGTTCCGACTGCCACCGCCCAACATCATCAACCTCCTCATCAAGCCATGGGCCAGGGCCGCCGGCATCAGCAAACACTTCACCTTCCACACAGCGCGCCACACCTTCGCCACGATGATGCTCACACTGGGTGCCGACCTCTACACCACCAGCAAGCTCCTCGGCCACGCCGACGTGCGCATGACGCAGGTCTACGCCCGCATCGTCAACCGCAAAAAGGACGAGGCCGTCAACCTCGTCAACGGCCTCTTCGGCTGACCCCTCCTTTTCCACTCCCTGCCGAGCGAGAAAATTTTCTCTGCCGAGAGAGAAACAAAAGTGTGTTTTCTTTTTGTATTTCGCTCTCTTAATCGTACCTTTGACCTTCGGTCGAAGATAGGCGGCACCTCGGAAATAAAAATAAACGCCTGTTTATTTTGTATTTCGCTCGGTTTGCACTATCTTTGCACTCAACATTCAACACTCAATAGGATTATGGCAGAAAACATACGTTGCTACCCTGTGGGG
>CAVEQO010000063.1:1774-2405 GCA_963617965.1 Anaerovoracaceae bacterium | reverse complement strand
CACATACCTTTCTGCTGTCTTCGCCAAATTTTTCCACATCACGATGTTATGCCAGTCGGTTCTGTCCGGCACATGCGTCCCGTTAGGGAGAGTATATCCACGTTCTGTTGTAGCCAAAGGGAACTGCGCCACAGCCTGATCGGCATCATAATACCTCACATCCGGCTCTTTGCCAACATTCCCGATCAACATCACCTTGTTCATTGTCCTACCTTATTTTGCTTTAATGTCCCTGACCAAACCTTCCTGATGCAAAGACCTTAGCTCCCGTCATTCCGCCATTAGAGACCTGAAAAAACAACAGTTAATGTAAAAAAACAAATACAACTGAAGAACAAAGGCATTCAACAGTTGCATTCAACGTTTGTCATTTCCACATTCCCAAATACTTGAAATGGAAGTTTTTACCCTTGGCGGAAGGGAATTGTGAGCGTCCATCCACCCTGCCACGCAAATGATCGACGATCCTGTTGTAGCAATCCTGTCCCGAAACAGCCTTACAGCGTGCGACAAAATGCGTGTCACGATACTCATGCTTTCCTGTTGCAGGAACGAGAACCACGCGTTTGAAATCAAGCGTTCCCTCATACCAGCCGTGCACCTCCTCGCTCAACCGTGTCGATGCCATGGC
>CAVEQO010000063.1:0-1764 GCA_963617965.1 Anaerovoracaceae bacterium | reverse complement strand
GGTCATATCCTTTTTCTCAGCAGCCACATTGTTCGTCGGCATGGAGTGCAACGCCTTTTTCTGTTTGAAATCAAGCATTGTCGCGGCAGTTGTCTTTATTATAATGAAATAAACCCGTGGCCTGATTTTATACCGTTTGGGATAATACACATCACTGTTAGCATAATCGCGGACATCAGACTCAAGGTTGGCATTCATGCCAATTTCAGGTATGGAACGCAAAAAGTCCAACGCCTCATTCACATCATGAGCCAATGTCTCCTTATCAAAATATCTTAAATATAAATTCATTGGTAAAATATGTTTCTTTATAAAACAGCAAGGAGAGCGGCAAACGAGACTTGAACTCGCGACCCCAACCTTGGCAAGGTTGTGCTCTACCAACTGAGCTATTGCCGCATTCTTTCCCATCACTGGGAGCATCTCTCTTGAATGCGGTTGCAAAGGTAGCATTTTTTCTCAAACCGCCAAAACTTTCCCTTGCTTTTTTCAAAAAAAGTTGAGTTTTAGCCCAATATTATAGAGTCAACCAGCAAGTGCAAAATTAGGAATAAACTTTGAAGAACATTTCTTTTGGTGTGGAAAAGTGCAGTTTTTCTCTCGGTCTTCTGTTGATTTTTGCTTGAATTGAAGCAATCCTCTTGTCTGTCACTCTACTGAAGTCCATACCTTTTGGAATGTATTGCCTTACAAGTTTGTTTGTGTTCTCCACCGCCCCTTTCTGCCATGAGCAGTAGGCGTCCGTGAAGAACACGGGAACTCCAAGCTTCTCCGTAATCCATTCATGTGCGGCGAACTCACTCCCGTTGTCGGTTGTAATGGTCTTCAGGTTGTCCCCTTTGTACGGCAGCAGGAGCCTCCATACTGTCTCTGCAAGCGGCATGGCCTTTTTCCTTTCCCTGAGCTTTGCCATAAGGAGGAAATTGGTGCTTCTCTCCACCATGGTAAGGATGGCATTGCCGTTGCCGTCAACGATGATGTCCATTTCCCAATCCCCGAAACGTTTCCCGTCCGCTTCTGCCGGACGCTCATGTATGCTTACGCGGTTCTTTATGTTGGTCGCCTTGGTCTGTTTCACTTTTGCGCGCCGGCGGTGGTATTTCATCCTGTGCCTGCAGTTTCTGGCCAGTTTCCCGCTTTCGTCCGTGCGTATCATCTTGTAGATCGTTTCATGGGAGATGCCAATCCCTTCATTCCTTTCAAGCCAGCCGGAGATTTGCTTGGGAGACCATTGCTCGTCCATTATAAGCTGCTCAATGCGCCACCGTAATGTTTCCGGAGTCCGTCTGTTGCCCGGGGTTCGCCTTGCGCGACTGACGGCCATGTCATCAGCCTTGTTCCATACATACTTGCCTGACTTCGTCATGTTGCGTGAGATCTCACGGCTTACCGTGGAGGGTGAAACACCTGTCTGCCGAGCAATGGCACTCATGCTGTCTTTTCTTTGCAGTCCCAGATAAATTGCGTATCTTTGCTCACGGGTTAAGTGGTTATACATAACAATACAAAATTACTTAATCTTCGGGAGACTGCGGTCTCCCTTTTTTGTTATTTGTATTGCCGGTTGAAGCTTTTCCCTTGCGATGAGGTGCGGACAACCTTTCCGCTACGCTTCAAGAACGTCTGCACCTCATCGCAAGGGATGTTTTCCTATACTAAAACATTGCACTTCTATCTTGAATGTTTACGGCTGTTTCCAACCGTTTCCGCATCAATTCATCCATTAAAACCCTGCGCCGTCCCGTAAGGGGCAAGACGAATGCG
>CAVEQO010000062.1:0-2604 GCA_963617965.1 Anaerovoracaceae bacterium | reverse complement strand
TCGGGCAGGCACTCGTCCTTGCAGCGGTTGCCCGCCTCCATGTGGAAGATGGGGATATGCAGACGCTTCGCGCCTATGACGCTGAGGCATGAGTTCGTGTCACCCAACACCAACACTCCGTCGGGCTTCGTCTGCGCAAAGAGTTTGTAAGAGCAGTTGATGATATTGCCCATCGTTGCTCCGAGGTCGTCGCCCACGGCATCCATATACACCTCCGGTTCTGCCAGCTTCAAGTCCCTGAAGAAGATGCCATTCAAATTGTAGTCGTAGTTCTGCCCCGTGTGGGCCAGAATACAGTCGAAATACTTGCGGCATTGGTTGATGACGGCAGCCAGACGGATAATCTCAGGGCGCGTGCCGACAATAATGAGAAGCTTGAGCTTGCCGTTGTCCTTGAATCTTATATCCGAATAGTCAAATTTGGGTTGCTTGTTCATACTTTGATTTTTCGAACACGAATATCACAAATGATACGAATTATTTTACTTTGCGTTCATACTCCAAACCATCCGCTTTTCCAAAATTAAAGAGCAATCCGAGCTTTAGTCCTGTTGCTTTCAGATAATTGTAAACCTGACTTCTATGAGCGTCATCCAATCTGGCCACCGCTTTCAGTTCTACAATAATATTATTATTACATACGAAATCAGCTCTGTATGTTTGTTTCAGAACCTTCCCGTCATAACTTATGGTCAGCTCTTTTTCTCTTTCGTATGGTATTTTCCGCTTTCTCAACTCCAGTTCGAGTGCTTCTTGATATACGGCTTCAAGAAAGCCGGGACCTAACACATTATACAAGTGCATGGCCCCTCCCGTTATATTGTAACTTTCTTGTTTGAAACATATCATATTCGTAAGATTCGATAAATTCGTGTTCGTTACTTCTCTACTTTATCGAAATAGGTATCTGGTTTATTCGGGTCGAATATCTCGTTGCAGTACATCACTGTCACCAAGTCTTCCGTGTCGGAGAGGTTGATGATATTGTGTGTGTAGCCGGGCAGCATGATGACCGACTGTATCCTGTCGCCGCTCACTTCATAATTCAAGACTTCGTCCGTACCCTCCTTGCGCAACTGTATCAGTCCGTGGCCGCTGACCACGATGAACTGCTCCCACTTGCTGTTGTGCCAGTGTTCGCCCTTGGTGATGCCGGGCTTGGAAATGTTGACGCTCACCTGTCCGCAGTTCAAGGTGTGAACCAGTTCGGTGAACGATCCGCGGTTGTCCACATTCATCCTCAAGTCGAATATTGCCTTTTCCTTGGGCAGATAGCTGAGGAATGTGCTGTACAGACGCTTGGCGAACGAATCAGCAGGAATTTCGGGAATCATCAGCGTGTTTGGCATATCCGCAAACTGACGAAGCAAGTCAACGATTTCTCCGAGCGTTGCCTTGTGGGTGACGGGACAATAGCAGTATCTTCCGTCTTCTTTCGGCAACACTTCCAATCCTTCAAACTCGCAACGGTGTTCCTTGCCTTTGAGGGCGTGTATCATCTCGTCCACGAGGTCGTCGATGTAGAGCAGTTCAAGTTCCACCGATGGGTCATTGACGGTGATGGGCAGGCCGTTGGCGATGTTGTTGCAGAAAGTCGCCACCGCACTGTTGTAGTTGGGGCGGCACCACTTGCCGTAGAGGTTGGGAAAGCGGTATACCAACACCTTGGCTCCCGTTTCTTTTCCATATTCAAGGAAAAGGTCTTCACCTGCTTTCTTGCTGCGCCCGTATTCGCTGTTTCCGAAACGGCCCGTCAACGAAGCCTGCTGTGAACTTGAAAGCATCACAGGGCAGGTGTTGCCGTGTTTCTTCAACGTGTCAAGCAGGGTGGAGGCGAAACCGAAGTTGCCTTTCATGAACTCCCCGCTGTCCTTGGGGCGGTTCACCCCTGCAAGGTTGAACACGAAGTCACACTCCCCGCACCATGCGTCAAGCTGTTCCGGCGTGGAGTCAAGGTCGTACCCGAAGACTTCGTCTATCTGCAAGTCGCCGTAGCAGCGTGCCTTGCCGTCCCTTATGTTGTCGAGCTGGGCGCAGAGGTTCTTGCCGACGAAGCCTTTGGCTCCTGTGACCAATATCTTCATGCCTCTGTTATTGTACGAAGTTGCCCTCACCGCCCAGTTCCTTTTTGATATACTCCAGCGCGCCAATCTTGGCCTTGGTCTCTTCAATGTTCAAGCGGTAAGTGTTGTCTGAATTGAACTCTTCTATTTCCGCGCGTTTGGTGTCGCCCTCCTTGAAGAACTTGTCGTAGTTCAACCCGCGGTTGTCGGCAGGCACACGGTAGAAGTCGCCCATGTCCTCCGCCTTGGCGCACTCCTCCTTGGTGAGCAGTGTCTCATACATCTTCTCACCGTGGCGTATGCCTATGACCCTGATGTCCTCTTTCCTGCCGCCGAACAGCTCGCACACCGCTTCTGCCTGTGTCCGGATAGTGCAGGCCGGAGCCTTCTGTACGAGAATATCACCATTCTGTCCGTGCTCAAATGCGAAAAGGACAAGGTCAACGGCTTCTTCCAATGACATGATAAAACGTGTCATCTTAGGTTCGGTCAGTGTGATAGGGTTGCCATTGCGTATCTGGTCTATCCAGAGAGGAATGAC
>CAVEQO010000061.1:0-2642 GCA_963617965.1 Anaerovoracaceae bacterium | reverse complement strand
AGAAACAGGTAAAGGGTGGTGATTTATAAAACCACCCTTTATTCGTTTTCCAAACTGAACATTTCCCTAACTGAACTTTTTCCAAACCAAACATTCCCTAATCGGACTTCCCCCTAAGCGAACATTTCCCTAAGCACATCCACTGATTTCAGCGGTGGAAAGTCGGGCAGATGTATGCTGTAGTAGCGCAATGCCACGTCGAGGAGTCTGTTGCGGTCCTCGCGTGACAGTCGGAACAGGTGCATGGTTTGATAGTTCATGCGCATCATGGTTCGCATCCGCCGTGCGTCGTCGGGCGAAAGCCAGTCGCTATGGAGCGGGCTATGGGTGCAAAAGCAGCCACTGCGCAGGTCGAAACAGTCGCCTTCGCTATAGTTGTCGAGATTGGGGAAGAAGCCAAGGAAGCGTGAGAGCCTCATCAGAAACACGAGGTGGAAGTTGGCGATGCCCACGCTGCTGCCGTCAAGCCACCGGAGACTGCCCTCAATGTATGAATACAGCGGCTCTCCCTGCCGCTCTCCGTTGAGCGCACGGCACAGAAACTCAGCCAAAAACAGCGATATGGACAACTTCGGGGGATTGAACGGGATGTCCGCAAACGGCACTCCTATAGTGGCTCCCGACAGTTTCTGGAGCTGAAGTTTCGGCCGGTAGTCATACTCCACGTCGAGCAGCGACAGCGGTTGGAAGTATTGCTTCTTCAGTTTGCCGCGTCCCCGTCCGGAAATGGGCACTGCAAACGACACCCTACCGTCCTTTCGGGTGAACATGTCCACAATCAGTTTTGTGTCACCGTACTTAAACGAGCGCAAAACAATCGCTTCCGTCTTGGTTTCCATATCCGTTTTTTCTCTCTCACCGAGCGGTTCTATAAATTACCACCCTACTGCGTTGCAAAATTAGCCATAAATCGCGGTTTGAACGGCTTGCAAACGTGAAAAACCGATAGGCTTAGCTACTAACGGGCAAATAATCAGTAACTTTGCAACACGGCTTTAGGATGCTGGAACATGAAATTTTGATGATATTCACATAAAACAATAGCCAATGAAAAGATTTACGATCATTGCACTGGCCGCTCTGCTGGCTGGCGCAGACACTGCCGAAGCACAACAGTTAAGGGTTAAGCGCATACACACCGCTCCGGTTTCCGCCGCAGCGGGTGTCAAGTCCGGAAAAATCGCGTTCAAAGCGATGGCAACATCACCGAGACGCAGCGGAAGTACCGTGGAATACATGCCGAAGACACAGGCGGAATATACGTATGTGAGTGGAAGGTGGGTGAATTCAGGCACATACACATTCACTTACAACGAGCTTGGACTGCCTACAACCATAGACTACAACGACGGCGAGAGCCTTCTGCGCACCGAGCGCACCTACACTGCCGACGGACAACTCGCCACGGAAACGACGAGCGTGTCGGAGGACAACGGCGCGACCTTCACTCCCTCGGAGAAGAAGGAGCAGACCTACGACCCAGTATTCCCGCAGCTCACTCTGACGAAAGACAAGTATATATGGCTTAACGACGCATGGCAGCCCAACTACGACTCGTTTCACCGCACTGTGGAGCGCAACGCCGACAACAATGTGACCTCGCTCTCGCTTGCCGTGCCGTATATGGGCAACTTTGAGGAGACGCTCCGCATCACAAACACGTTCAACGCTGAGACGAAAAAGGCGGAGACATTCCAGCTTGAAGAGCTCCAGCAGGACGGCAGTTGGGGCAGAACACAGTTTCTGAGAAACCTGACGTGGAAGGAAACCAACGGTCAGATTGTTGACCAATACGACCTCTGGATGAGCTACGGCAACAAACTGCTGAGCGGAACGATTGCCGACAACGACCCGACAACGGGAGAGATGGTTGATTTCGGTTTCATCAACATCGCCTACGGGGACAACGGCAACGACTATGTGGAGACGATAGACTACACCGATGTGCTCAGCAGGTCGGTGACAAGCCATGAAACCACCGACAGCTACGGCAGCTACGACCATATATACAGGTACTACGAAGACACTGCCGGCGACAACCAACTCGACAGCACAGACCTTGCCGACTACAGTCGTGAGAGCGGAACCTACGATGCCCACGGCAACATGACGCTCAACGAGCAGTATGGAATCAACAGCGAGACGGGCAAGGAGGAACTGACCGGTGCCACACGCTACGAATACACCTACGACGCGGCGCACGGCGACAAGGAGAAGGACCTCACGATGAGCGAATACGACTACGACAAAAAGCGGTTTACGCCCACGATGAAGATTTGCACCACGGAATACGTCGCCGTCGCTTCCGGCATACGCGGTGTCAATGCCGACAAGGGCGAGACAAGCGCAGTCTACAACCTGCTGGGAGTGAAGTCCAACGGCACAGCCGGCAAAGGCATATACATTGTCAAGAAGAACGGAAAGTTCATAAAAGTGGCGAGATAAAAGTCGCTTTCAAACGGTTGCGACACGAGCGCCTCAATGGGTAATGCGAAAAGAACCGTGAAAACAGGCGCTCAAAAAGATTGTATCGATCTTTACCAAAGATTGCATACATTTCCGGCAAAGATTGCATATATTTTTGGCGAAAATGTATGCAATCTTTCTACACCGGCATAACGACTAAAACGACAATTATGACA
>CAVEQO010000060.1:0-3224 GCA_963617965.1 Anaerovoracaceae bacterium | reverse complement strand
CTGATGCAAAAATACAGAATACAGGTGAGAAGAGCGAAAGGTTTGTCTCTTAAATTAGTGTTTTGCATTACAAAAAAAAACGAACGCGAGACAACACGTGCAAAGCACAGCCAGGGTTGCATTGGCGGCGCAGGCCGTTACGTTTGCGGACAAAGGCATGGCAAAATTGCGGCGGCACAGGAAATAACAGGCGACATACAGACAGGAATAGGCAATTAAACGCTAACTTTGCAGTCTCGTCCCCGACGGCCTTCCCGGACTGTCGGGCAACACGCAAACCAAATCCCGCCATGAGCAGCGTTTATTCAAAAGAAGTGGTTGACTTTGTCAAAGTGTCAGCCGAATATTGTCTGGCGTTGGAAAACTGCCGGCAGATACAGCCCCGTGACTTTGTCAGTAAAATGCTGTCCGTGTTACCTTATATATATGTCAGGGCGGAGGCTCTGCTCGGCATGACATTCGACAACGGCATTGACGCAGGTGCGCAAGTGACCGAAGAGGACTACAACTATGTCCGCCTGTCCGTCTACGACGTTCTCGGACAGTATGACGAATACCTCGACGTGTTCGTCGAAGACATGAAATACAGCGACCGCCCGATTCTGAGAACCATATCCGAAGACCTCGCCGACATATACCAGGATCTCCGCAATTTCCTTGCGGTCTACCGCGAAGGCATCGACGGGGTCTCGGAGGCAGCTCTCAACGACGTCATGGAGAACTTCAGACATGACTGGGGGCAGAAATGCGTCAACGTGATGCGGCCCCTCCACGATGTCATGTACAACCAGATGGAAGAGCAGGACAGCCTCTGACACCACACATACCGGTCATGCACAAAATCTACGCCACAATAGACAAAAAAGACATCGGCGGAATGCCGGCGGAACTTTTCGGAGGCAGGATATTCACGGTGTCCACCATTGCCGAAGCGGACAAGGCGGCTGAATACCTCAAAGGATTTCCTGTAATAGGCATTGACACGGAAACACGGCCGAACTTCACCAAGGATTCGCACCACGAGGTCGGTCTCCTGCAGCTTTCCACGCAAGACACCTGCTTCCTGTTCAGGCTCAACAACATCGGCATGCCGGACAGCGTCGTGAGACTGCTCGGCAGCAATGCGCAAATCAAGGTGGGGCTGTCACTCAAAGACGACATCCGTGCTTTGCGCAAGCGCCGCGACTTCAAGTTCGGGAAATACGTGGAACTCCAGAAAAAGGTGCGGGACATAGGCATTCTGGACATGAGCCTGCAGAAGATATACGCCAACCTGTTCCACAAGAAAATATCCAAAAACAAGCGGCTCACCAACTGGGAGGCACCCGTGCTCACCAAGGAGCAGAAGCTGTATGCCGCAACCGACGCGTGGGCCTGCGTCCGGATATACCGGCGGCTGGAGGAGTTCAGACTGGGACTGGACTACGAATACATAGCCCCGATGGACGACAGCCGCATGCTCGACATCTGGATCAGACACATCAAGGAACATATCAAACACTCCTCTTAACATGTACAAGACCATCACTCTCTGCAAGGGGAAAGACCAGAGTCTCAAGAGATTCCATCCCTGGATCTTTTCGGGGGCCGTTGCCGGAATGGACAGCGGCATAACGGAAGGAGACATTGTACGGGTCACAGACCACTGCGGCGAATACCTCGCCACGGGTCATTTCCAGATAGGCTCCATCGCTGTCAGAGTGCTTAGCTTCACCGATACGGAAATCGACGGCGATTTCTGGTTCGCCCGTCTGGAGAAAGCACTCCGGGTCCGGCAAGCCTGCAATATAATAAGACCCGACAACGACACCTACCGACTGGTACACGGCGAAGGTGACAACCTGCCCGGACTGGTCATCGACATCTACGCCAACGCAGCCATCATACAGGCGCACAGCGTGGGCATGCACATGAATCGGGAGGAAATCGCCCGGCAGCTGCTCAGGCTCTACGGCGGAAAACTCGCCTGCATCTACTACAAAAGCGAGACGACCCTGCCCTACAAGGCCGGACTGAGCGACGAGACCGGATTCCTGCACGGCAAGGCGGCCGACATCACGGCAACGGAAAACGGACTACGGTTCCGCATAGACTGGCTCAAGGGACAGAAGACAGGCTTCTTCATAGACCAGCGCGACAACCGCAGCCTGATAGAGAGATACTCATGCGGAAAGAGAGTGCTCAACCTGTTCTGCTATACGGGCGGCTTCTCCGTCTATGCACTGAGGGGCGGCGCATCAGCCGTACACTCCGTGGACAGTTCCGAACGGGCCGTGGAAATGGCCGGACTCAACATTGCGGCCAATTTTCCGGAAGCCGCAAACCACAAGGCCATTGCCGCCGACGCTTTCCGCTACCTCAACGACATGGACAGCGGTTCCTACGATCTCATCGTGCTCGACCCGCCGGCATTCGCAAAACACAAGGACGCACTGCGCAACGCCATCAAGGGCTACACGAGACTTAACGCCAAGGCCATGCAGAAGATAGCGCCGGGGGGAATCCTGTTCACGTTCAGCTGTTCGCAGGCCGTCAGCAAAGACCAGTTCCGTCTGGCCGTATTCACCGCCGCCGCACAGAGTCGCCGCTCCGTGAGGATACTGCACCAACTTCACCAGCCGGCAGACCACCCCGTCAATATCTATCACCCGGAAGGCGAATACCTCAAGGGATTGGTACTCCTCGTGGAGTAAAAACGTAAATATTCAACAATTATGTGAAAAAAGCAAAAAAATTACGCATTTTCTTGCACAAAAATTTGGATGATTGCCAATCTCTCACTAATTTTGCAATCGTTTTCATGGTATTAGATTTAAGGTTAGAGAGGATTGATTGTCGTGAGACAAACAATCCTTTATTTTTTTGCATATTCACACATTATTCAAGATTTGCGGCTCGGCAGCAAAACCATGGGAGTTATGCTGACCCAACAGGAAACCCGTGGAACCCGTAGGACAACCGCGCAACACGGGAAATTTATCCTTTTATGCGGGACAAGACCGCACACGACAACTCCGCAAGCACCCGGACATTGAGAAATTCTGACGCGGCAAAATTTCCGCTTGATCCGGCAAAAAATCTGCTTGATCTCCCGGGCGCGTTCCGCCCGAAGCCCAATTGCTTTTCGGCGGAAACGGACAACCGTTCCGCCCGGTGCGGATATCCGTTTCGGGCGGAACGCATCCGTAAGATCAACACTTTTCGCCGTTGTCTCAAGCTTTTTT
>CAVEQO010000059.1:0-3456 GCA_963617965.1 Anaerovoracaceae bacterium | reverse complement strand
TGTGCTGCTTGCGGCATATCTGATGTTGGAATGGTTTCGGAAGATATGACGTTGTAGTCCCTTTTCGTAAAGTGTTGCCCGGTCCGTCTTTCTGACGGAGTTCGGGGTTGTCGGCAAGTGCTTTTTCTTTCCGCGTTGCAGGTCTGTTCGCCTGTCTTCTGGATTTCTGTCGGATCGCTCTTTCGGCAAACAAAATCAAAACAGACCAAAAGAAAGAATTATGGCAACAGTAAGATTGAAATTCCGCCCCTCTTCAGTGTCCGGGGCAAAGGGAACTTTGTATTATCAGGTGATACACAGGCGCAACGTGAAGTGGATGAGTACCGGGTTCCACATATTTCCCGGCGAGTGGGACGGGAGTGCCGTAGTGGTGCCCGCTGACGGGGATCGGAAAGCGGAACTGCTGTCGGTGCGGTCAACGACAAACCGGGAGCTGGTGCGCTTGAGGGAAACTGCCCGTATGATGGAAACGGACGGCAGCGAAACTCCGCAAGATGAGCTTGGTAGCTCTTTCATGCAGTCCGTTCCGTGCAAGTCTGTCTTCTCTTTTCTGCAGGAGCAGATCCTGAGACAGAAGCGGATGCAGCGCATGGGAACGTCCATGACTTACACTAGTGCCTACCGCAGGTTCAGGGAGTTCCGCAAGGGCGCGGACTTGAGGTTCAGCGAGCTTTCCCCCGGCATGATTGAAGAATACGAGGCGTGGCTTGTCAACAGAGGTTTGAAGCAGAACACGATCCGCTTTTATTTGCGTACGCTCAATACCTTATTGTATAAAGCGGTCGACAACGGACTGCTGGACAGGGATAGAAAGCTGTTCTGCCGCGTGCGCCTGTCATACGTCGGGACTGCCAAGCGGGCTGTATCCGAGTCCTGCATCCGCGCCATACAGAAGCTGCAATTGCCCGAAGGCTCTATTCTAGCGTTTGCCCGCGATGTCTTCATGTTCAGCTTCTACACGCGGGGCATGCCGTTTGTGGACATCGCCTGCCTGAAAAAGACCGACTTGAAGAACGGACAACTGGTGTATTGCCGGAAGAAGACCAACCGGCAGCTCAATGTGGAATGGGAGAGGGAACACCAGCAGATAGTTGACCGCTATGCCGGCATGACGGAAGGCTCTCCCTATATGTTCCCCGTCATCCGGAAGACGGATGGCACGGAATACAGGCAACGCCGGCGTATGCAGGAGAACGTAAACAGGGCATTGAAGAAAATCGGCGACAGGATAGGACTGAAAATGCCGCTCACGTTCTATGTCGCCCGCCACTCGTGGGCAAGCATAGCCCAGAACCTGAACTATTCCGTTGCCGTAATCAGCGAGGCAATGGGGCACAGTTCCATCAAGACCACACAGACTTATCTTGCTTCCATCGACACGTCAAGAATCAACAGGGCGAACTACAACATCATACGGAGAATAAGCAAAACGTGACTCTGCGGCAAATGTCCGGGGAAACGGACGGCCTTGTATTCGTGCCCCCGTTTTGGCATCCGGCTTGGACTTTGGCGGTGTGCGTATCTCCCGCGTGTAAGATACAGAACAGCCCTAACAATCATTGTAAATCAAGACGTTTTGAGAGAATGAATGCAAGAGTTGCTAAACATTCTTGTATAAATTCACAAAAAAGTCAAAAATTCTTTGGATAAAGATTGTGAAAAATACGATAAAAGCAATACCTTTGTACACGGAATCTTATCTTACACGCGGAAGATAAGAATGTGAAACAACATAATGGCCTATGGACAATGTCGTTGTAAAACGGGTACTGTTACCCCGGACGGTGGTTGCCACCACGACAGACATAAGGCAGAGGGGGGATTATGAAGCAGGATTGCACGGTTTCCCGGTCTGCAGCCAACGGGACAAAGTGTTTTCAGTCTGCTGAAAGCAAAGGTTTCTGTATTGGCAAACGCGTTCTGAACCGGTCTCTCGACCCGGTTCAGAGGTAGAGAAATGTACTGTAATGAAGCCGCCATGGACAAGGGAACAACTCCGGTGAACGTAAACCGCTATCCGGCAGTGCCGAATGAAGCGGGGCTGATCCGCTACGGGTGGGCAGACGGAGGAGAAACATACAGGCCTGTCTCGTGGTGCTATCTCTTCGTGCATCACTGCAGGGTGATGGCGTTTGAGGAACAGCTCAAGGAAGACGGACTCACATACTTTATCCACAAAACCATCAGATATGTGCCGCGCTGCAGGGTCAAAGGCGGAGTGTATAAGCTTGAGAAACCGACCGTGAGCGGCTTGGTTTTCATGCAGGGAGATCCTGATGGAATACAGAAGTATCTGGACGAGAAGATGCAACCGCACAGACTGTGCCGGAACTGCGCCACGGGCCGTCCCGCAGTCATCCCGTGCAGCCAGATGGAACCTTTCATGCGCATTGCGGAGTCCGATCCGGGGCGTCTCCGTTTCCTGCTCCGTCCTTTCGCGTATTATTCCAGAAACCGCACCCTGCTCCGCATCGTTTCCGGCGACTACGCGGGCATGGAGGGTTACGTGATCCGCATAGCCCGCGACCGCAGGCTGGTTATGGATTTTGGCGGCATAGCCGTCGCTTTGGCGGGGATTCATGCGGAGAGGTTTGAGGAAGTGGACAAGAACCGGGAGAGCAAAAAAGACAGGGCTGCTTTCTGTGAGCGCAATCTCCACGAGCGCAACGCTTTCATCGACCGCTATTTCCATCGCATTAAGACAGCTCATGACGTGACCTTGCAGGCGGAGAACATCAGCCTACTCCATTCACGAACGCTTGCAGATGCGGCCGGCGGCAAACTGGATGTGAAAGACGTTTTGGATATCTTCGGTTTTATGATAGAGGAGATAGGTTACTACTACGCCCCGTCCGCCGGCAGTTCCAGCGTGGACCTGTCCCCGGTCTTTGATGCTGGCCGGGCAGTGATGGAAGAGATAGGGAGAATCATCGGCAGACTCGGCAAGGACAGCGAACTCCGCCAGCGCAGCGAAACGGAATACGAGGAACTGGAAATCAAATACGGTTATCTGTTCGGGTAAGCCCATGTCCGGCAAACCCGTTGTGAGATAGGTGTCACAGACTTTTGTACCATGATGGAGACTGATTTTTTCGCATACACCCGCAGGCTGATAGCTCGGGACAACGCTTCCGGCAGTTGCGATGTCGCTCACAGCCGCATGGCCACGCTCAGCCGCCTGTCTAAATTTCTTGGCAGCGACGAGATGCCTTTCGGTGTGTTATCCCCCGACTTCATGTCGCGGTTTGAGGACTGGCTCGTCTCCGACGGGCGCAAGGACTCGACAGTCCGCTTCTACCTCAACCAGATCAACACCATATACAATGTGGCGGTCAGGGACGGCATCGTGCCCGAAATGCGCCTGCTGAAAAACGTGAAGACAGCCCCACCGGCCAAGCAGAACCGGGAACTGCTCACTGAGACGGAGCTGCGCCGCATGCGCTACGCCGACCTCTC
>CAVEQO010000058.1:0-3547 GCA_963617965.1 Anaerovoracaceae bacterium | reverse complement strand
GGCGGATGCCTGCGCCATCCCAGCGGCTGGCGCACGGTACGGGGTTTTGTCTGCAAGGACTATCCGCACGGAGTACGGACAATGTTCTATGCGATGGCATGGCAAGAGCTTGGCAGACAGGGAGATATACTGCCGACAGGAGTCTGTGGCACGCCAAGACGGTACCTTTGCATTGCAAACAGGGAGAGGATGCTCCGGGGCAAAATCCCTTGCAGCAACAGACGTATAACCTTATAAAAACAAGTAACGAGATGAGAACAGAACGGAGAAGCAAGACCGGGCGACTGAGAACGATCATGAGGAAGTCGTGCGCCCGGGAGGTGTGGAAACTTGTGAGCCTGCTGGAATACAAGTACCAGACATACCTATATGATGCAGTGACAGACTACGTGAAGACCGGGCGCAAGGAACAGTTCGGGTCAAGGGTGATGCAGAACATCTTCGACCGTGTGACGGCACTGATTGACGATGCAAGGAGGAGAGACAACGACTTTGGCGACCGATAGTCCAAGACCCCACTGCCGTGCAGACTGACAAGAGTGAAACCAAGAAAAGGCAGCACAGGCGTGTGCCGGCAAAACGCAGGTGCTGCCGGAAAGAACCAATATTTTTACAAACCCTTTAAAACACAAAAATCATGGGGATTCTACAAACAATCATTACAAAGCGTACCACTCCACAGGGTGTAACCAAGCTCTTTCCCAACATAGTGAGCTACAGGAACATCGGGAACAACGACCTTATCGAGTATATGGTGCAGAACTCCAGCGTGAGCAAGGGCACGGCCATAGCCGCCATGGGCGCACTGCGCCAGGTGTTCACGAACTACGTACTCAACGGGCACACCGTGCGGATTCCGCAGCTCGGGATTTTCGGCGTGTCGGCCAAGACCAAGGCCGTGGGCACTCTGGAGAAATGCGGTGCCGGCTGCGTGCAGAACCTCAAGCTGTACTTCAAACCCAACGAGGAGCTGCGCAACGCCTGCAAGTCGGTGAAATTCCAGGGCATAATAAGGGACGGCGAAACCCTAAAGATCATCACTGAGTAACCCGCCACATCTCCCGGAAATACGCAAATGTTCAACAAACCATCAAAATACAAACAAACCATGGCAGAAATAGGATTTTACAAGACAGAGAAGAGGAACCCGACCACCGGCGAGAAGGTGTATACCGTGAGGCTGGTGCCGTACAGTGTGATGAGCAGTGACGAGATTGTGGCACGGACCTTCAAGGACTCCAACATAAAGCGGCACGACATGTCGGTGGGCTTCTCCGCCCTGTGCCAGGCAATAGAGGACTTCGTGATGCAGGGCCACTCGGTGAGCCTTGACGGGCTCGGCAACTTCAGGCTCTCAGCCAGAACCGGCAAATGGGACGCGGAGAACAACAAATGGACCAGTGCGGGCAAGGACAACAAGGAAGACGTGACCCCGAAAGACATAAAGGGCGTGTATCTGCGTTTCCGTCCGTGCACCGCTCTGCGCACGGAACTGAACAACGCCGGGCTGTTTGACGTGACCAAGACCCCGTTTGGCGGAGCCAAGGGCGGCTATGACCATACCAAAGTGGGCAAGACCGCAGCCGGCGGCAACGAACAAGAAGACCAGACCGTATAAAACCGCAAGACCATGACGAAGCAAAACAAGTGGAGCGTGATAATCAACGCAATAATGACAGCGATAAGCACAATAATAGGAACGGTGTTTCTCGGTTCGTGCATTGGGCTTTAGGCAACCGCCCTTGAGGGCAACATAGAAACGCGCCGGGAGTTTCCTGATTGCAAAGGGACTCCCGGCGTATTCCTTTCCGCAGGCAGCCGCCTATTCTGAAAATCCGGAGAGGGCGGCACGGAGGGAACAGCAGTAGTCCACTTCGGGCTTGTCAAGGCCGTAATGCTCCAGTGACTTGCGGATGCACGAGATGCCGAGAGCGATCTTTGCTCTTTTTAAAATTACGATGCAAAGGTATGGTGCAAGGTATGCCAAATAGAGGTGTAGGTTTTGGAAAAGTTATGTTTGTGCAAAAAGCCCATGTAAGGCATTGTGAATAGAATCTTGGTTCAAAGGTTAACCTTATGCTACATTGCCGTAAATTGTTTAATTCTATCCGTAATTCATCTACGGAGACTTTGGCAGAATGGCTGTAATTTTGCACTGTGGACAAATATAAGGGAAAGACGGGTGATGGCTCCAGAGTGATGTGGCCATTGACACGCATGGCAAACTCCTCAACGGTATGTCTGAAACGGAAATCAGCGATTGGGCAAGGGGGTGTTTGAAGTAATTTTCGCCTTGAAAATCCTGTAAGATATGAACAAACTTTTAATTGCATTATTAGTAATGATCATGGCAACAACGAACCAGTCTATGGCCAACAACACGTTGACCCAACGCCAGTTGCACCTCGCCACCTTGGCAAGTCTCGAAGCTCAGGGCGACCTCGAACGCCTGGCACCTGCCATCGGCGAGGCACTCGACGGTGGAGTAACCATCAATGAAATCAAGGAGGCTTTCTCCCAACTCTATGCCTATACGGGCTTCCCACGATCGCTCAATGCCTTGGGAACTTTGGCGAAGGTACTCGACACCCGGCAGGCGGAGGGAAAGAAGGACAACGAGGGAAAGGTCTGGAAGCGTCCGAAGGTCTGGAACGATGCCGAGTTGGCTCTCAAGACGGGCACGGAGACGCAGACCAAGCTGAGCGGCAAGCCTTTCGACTATGACTTCTGTCCACAGGACGACTACTATCTGAAGGCACACCTCTTTGGCGACATCTTTGCCGGAGACCAACTCCCGCCCTCCGACCGCGAGATAGTGACCGTTGCCGCCCTGGCTTCCCTCAAGGGCGTAGCCCCACAGTTGGCCTCCCATCAGAAAGGGGCTGTGCGCATGGGCAACACGCAGGAGCAGGTGGACGAGCTGATGAAATATCTCAGCGACAAAGGATTGTCGCAATGCGACCATGCCGCCGATGCCACAGCTGGTGCCTGGCCCAAGGGAAATCCGAACACAGCCTACGCCAAGTATTTCACCGGTGACAGCCACTTGGCAAGGATCTCTCCCAAGAACCTTCAAAAGGATGAGGAGACCGTTCTTCCGATGTCCAACGTCACATTCGAGCCGGGGTGCCGCAACAACTGGCACATCCATCATGGCGCCCGCCAAATTCTAATATGCGTATCAGGCAAGGGTTGGTATCAGGAATGGGGCAAATCAGCCATCGCCCTCAACCCCGGCGATGTCATAGACATCCCCGAGGGAGTGAAACATTGGCACGGGGCACAGAAAGACAGTTGGTTTCAGCACCTCGCCACTCATGTGGCAGTGGAGAATACCAAGCCCGGTTCTGAACCTAACGAGTGGCTGGAGCCTGTGTCAGACGAGGAATACAACAAGTTGCAAACCAAAGGACTGTAAACATGAAGAACCTGTTGGTTATTGCAGTGGCATTGATAAGCACGATGATGCTTTGTTGTTACCAAACCTGTTGGCAGAAACAACTCAAACTGTCAAAAAACAGTTAATGAAACTACGCACAATGCTGTT
>CAVEQO010000057.1:0-3877 GCA_963617965.1 Anaerovoracaceae bacterium | reverse complement strand
CGGAGAGTATGTAGTTGTAGAGAGCCACAACGTCGGAAGAACTTACCGTACCGTCACCGTCAACATCGCCTGCGACAGCCGAGGTGATGGACGGCAGCCCTACGATGGTAAGAGTCTTGGCTGTTTCCACACCTTCAACTTCGCCCTTATAGGTCTTAACGTCAATGACACCAGTCTGGGAATCAAAGCCTTTGCCTGCGGCAAACTCTATGAAAGCCTTTCCTGTGGAAATAGCAGTGGTGTGGTCAAACGTCATGGAGTGGAGACCGCCTACGATACCGTTGGAAACGATCGGAGACGTATGGTCTATGATGTCTGTCGGGAAAGAAATGACCAGATCAAACGGTTCGGTTTCAGCATCCGGATCGTCGCAGTTGCCGAGGGCAATGATACAAGGTTCACCTGCCTCGAACTCTTCTTTCTCGTAGAGTTCCACTGTGGTCACGAGTTTGCCGGATTCATTCTCCGCCTGCGTCATTTTCTTGACGGCATAGGTGATTACGTCGTCATTGTAGCCCATTACCTGGTAGTTGTACGGCAAAGCCATGACATCCATGCTGTTCATCGCGAAGTCGGAGATGAAGATGGCTCCCTGCTCTTCGGGATCTATCTCAACGAAAGTCCATGCAGAGGTGGAGCCGTCAAGCTCATGGCATACGACATCGTTTTCGGCACCTTCCGGCCAGAGGGCGAACTTCTTCCTGTTTGCAGGCCCCATAGGCACGAGGTTGAACTGGGCGTTGCCCACGTAAGCCACGTCGTAAGGCACGACCTCTTCCGATACGGGAAGATTGATGTTGTCGCCTGCATAGTCACCGAGATAGTAGCCTGTGTACATGTTCTGCACGGCATAGTATGACGTACCCTCCACTGGCACGAAGCGCCACATGGCCTTGGGGTTGTTGTCGGCATTGAGCTTGCGTGTCGTATTGTCGAAGAGACCCCATTTCACGGAACTTGAAGTGTTGTACTTGTCCTTGAGGTATATGGCGTTGCCGTTGCAGGAAGCATCCTCGGCTCCAGCTTCGCCGGCACGCTTGTCATCAAGGTTGGTGATGAAATACCATTTGCCCGGTTCTACCGTCTTGACAGCAGCCTTGAACGCTTCAAGGGCGGCTGACACGGATGCCGTTGCTGCCTGTACGGCGGTCACGGAAATGGGGACGGTAAACGCAGTCTTGCGGGCGTTGGCGATGGCAGTCTGGAGAGCCGCAATGACTGTTTCGTCTTCAATCTGACCGATGCCCTTGCCTATCTCAGCCCCACTGATGAGAGTCTCGGATTCCGAGATGAGACTCTTGAGTTCGGTTGTGTCTGCATAGAGAGCCTTCACTGCCTTGACGGCAGCCTCAAGCTCCGTTATGTCTTCGGAGGTCGACTTGCTGGCGTTGACAATGGCCTGCTTTGCAGCCAGCTTTTCCTTGAGAGCATCGGCCACGTCCTTGATACCCGGAGTGGTGTAGTACTGTGAAGTCTCCTCGTCAACTTTTGATTCGTACACCTGGAACTCACCCAGAGTGAAATAGCTGCCTCCGTTGGCGTTGGACAGAACCTGATAGCCAATGCGGTCAACCGGCTTGCCCAAATCTACCGTATGGGGAGCGACCTCGCTCATGTCGACGCTGCTCAAAAGAGGATCTCCGTATTCCGTGGCACCGTCAGCTGTATTGTAGCCGTAGAGGCTTACCTTGGCCGGACGTTCCTGCATACCCCACACGGGAATGTTGGCACTTCCGTTGGCAGTCTTGCCGCGGGTGGCATATACGAAAGTCACGAACTGCTTGGGCTCGTCAAGCAGAATGTTGATGTAGCCCGATCCCTGCATATAGGTGGAGTCCTTTCCGTCAATGAGGAACTCATACTTGTCGGCAGTGGCGATGCCTTGGCGGCGAATGGTTGTGAAGTTGATCTGGCTGTCATCGGCCGGAGTGTCTTCATAACCGCCGCTTGCACGCGTGATGAGCGGAGTGTTGAAATCCGTCTTGTAGGCAAAGAGGTTCTGGTAGAGTTCAGTACCGGTCTTCACGAGATCCTTGAGCGTGGCATCAAGGACGGCCTGCTTCCGCTTTTCCTCAAACTGGTCAATAATGGACTGATCGGTAATCTTGCGCAGATACCAGAGGTTGAAATGAGTATTCTTGGTGGACTCGTCGGACGAAGTTCCCCATGTGGTCAGAGCCCCCTCACCGTCGGACGCAACGGGAAAGCTGTTTGCATAAGGGGTTTTGGAAGTCCTGTGATACTCGTGGCTGCCCCAGAACCACTTGCCGGGATAGAGCAGTGTAATGTTCTGCGGCGTTTCCTTGTTCTCGGTAAGAGGAGTGGCCGAGCTGTACCAGTTAGTGGGGTTACCCACGAAAGTTCCGGAAAGGAGGTCTTCCACATAATATTCGTCTTTCTCCTCCGCTGCGGTCACCTTGAACGCAAACGACGGATCCGTGGCATCGAATGTCTTGTAGTAGAGCTGCATTGCCGAAGTGTTGGCATAGGCGGCTTTCTCCACTCCGAAATTGTTGAGGAAATCATCGAAAGCACTCACAAAATTGTAGTAGCCTTCGGTGATGGGAATAGAGGCTTTGGCCAATTTCGCATGAACGGCTTTCAGATTGTCAATGGCCGTCTGGTATTCCTCGTCGGTATGAGTACCCATGGCTATCATCAGCGACTGCTGGACAACCTCGTTGTACTCGTCGGCGATGTCCTGCTCATAGTAACCGGGGTCAGTGCCGCCGATCACATCGCCCTCTGCCAGATAGATGTCAACGAGGGCAGCAAGGTCATCCTTGAGGTCTTTGATGTAGCTGACGCTGTAAACGTTCCACTCGTTGGTGTCGGTGTACTGCCAAAACCAGATACAGTCAGCATTGCTCCATGAACCAAGATAAGTAAACTCCTTTTCGCTTATTGAGTAGGAGAAGCCCACTGAATTGTCGGTGGCCACCTTCTCGCATCCGCCAGGAATGCGCCAGCTGGCAATGGGGTCTTCGCCCTCGTGACCGGGCTTGAGCGTACCGGTCTCCCACGAAACGCAGTTGGACCAGGGGATGTCTTCGCCACAGCTGAGTACCTGAAGGGCGGCCGCCTTTTCCGGCGCAGGATCGTAGGTCAGCGCGTCCCACGTCGTCACGAAGCTGATGTAGGAATTTGTCTCACGCTGCTTCAACAGGATTGTCTTGGCTCCGGTACGAATATCCAGAGGACCCTCCTCCACGAGGTAGATGTTGTCGTCAGACAACTGTCCAGCGGCGGTCAACTTGGAACCCGACAGATACCTGCCCAAGAAATCCGCTTTTGAGCAAAACTCCAGAACAATGGTGTCGCCCGCATGGATCTGGGAGGCGTTTTTCTGCGCTCCGAGTTCCCAACGCGCGTCAACATTGTTCCACATGACTCCAGTCAATGCAAGAGCCAATAAAAGTAGAAACTTTTTCATTTTGTTTGACTTTGGTTGTTAATAATGTTTATTATAAAATAGATGTTACTGAAAAATCCGTTTCCCCGTACCCGTATCAGACCCGTGCCTGTTTGAGACAAAGGCACAACGTTTTATTTTGCGCAAATTTATACATAAATTTTTCTTTTAAGCCAAAATTTAGTATAAAAATAGTATTCTTCTTGCTTGCGAAAGCTTTGTTTTGCGAATTATGCGCTTTTTATTCGCACCATATGGGTTTGCAGCTATATTCCCGTTGAAGAGCTTCCCACGACCGCCAGTGAGGCGATGCGCGGCGGCAAAAAGAGTTCCGCACGCCACAGCGGTGTGTGGCGTGCGGAACGTTGTCCTTTCCTGCAGGGGCTACCGCCCCGCAAAAGGGGAGAGAAATCAGAACTTGATCTTCTTGCCGTTGACAATGTAGATCCGGCCCTTCTGGAGAGA
>CAVEQO010000056.1:0-3897 GCA_963617965.1 Anaerovoracaceae bacterium | reverse complement strand
AAAGTGAAGTTCTGTGGAACGGACAAGTCTCTATGACGGATTAGGGAGATCGGCGTATTCTGCCTTGCGCACGTTGTTTCCTGCGGTTGTTGCGAAGATAAACGCAAAATTAAATGGAGACTTTTTCAAAAATAAATACCTCAAGACAAAAAATGGCTGAAAAAGTTTATGTCAAACATTTCGTTTGTGTAATTTTGCGATAAAAGTATAGGGATTGTATGAAACCGATATTTGATTTTGAATTGTTATAGCCATGAAAAAGATTGTTGGTGTAAAATTCGCGAAAGAGAATGGAAATTTAAGCGGGAAAGCTTTCGGTTGGAACGCACGTACAGGTACGGAGCGTTATGGGGACACCGTAATTTGTGTCATGCGATATTTCAGAGTCTGCTTGAGCCTGTTGGTCCTGTGCAGTTTGGTTTCGTGCATTGAAGACACGAAACTCGTATATCTGGGCTATACCAAACCGTTCAGTTCGAGCGGAAGTACTGTTGCTGTATATCCTCACTATTGGCCAAGGGAGTTCCATTATCCTATCGGTATGAGTTTTGTAGGGGAGGAGAAGCGTCCTTCTCCTGATCTTATTGTACCGAAAATTAATGACCACGAACCCATGTGCTATATAAAGGTCAGAGAAGAGAAAACGCATAATCATTGTTTGGTTGAAGACCCTAATCAAGGCGTGTTTTGTGCGGAGGGCTATTTGTCGGAGTGCGACATAGAGGATGCGAAGAACATAATGCGTGGCGTGACGGAAAGGAATCTCCGCCAGATGGTTGAAAGCATGTGCGAAGGGAATTTTGATCGCCATAAGTTTGAAAGGCGCTTTGCGCCGTTGATGAGCTGCGAGGTGCTCAAGGAGATAGAATCGGTGGGGGGGAACGTCATTTGACGAGACCCTCGGGGGATGGCAGATGTTCAAACCCACCAAGGGGTTGGACACCGCCCCGACCCGCTATCAGACAGTACACAAGGGTGGCGGCTGGTACGACATCATTTCTCCTGAGACCTGCGACACGGTGTCTGTCAGGACGATGTATGCGGGGAAGTTCCTCAACCCCATTGTCATGGAAGTGAGAAATCCCAAGATGGACGTGGTGGTCTGCGGAACGGACTGCAGGCGCGTGGCCGGCAGGAAGATGCTGGCTTGCGACAAGTATGAGAACGAGTTCATGTACCTGCGGTTTCTGTGTCCTTTTGTCCACAAGGAGTCGCTACTTGGGAAATTTGTCACAGAGGAGGATTTCGACAGGCTCAAGGACAAGGTCAACGGCCGCAAGCTGGCGTTTGTCAAGGAATTCTACCGTTTCCTCCTTGAGTCTGGCAACGACATGAGGAAAACACGGAGGAAATACCGCTATTCGATGGCGCGGCGGTTTGCCGGAATGGTAGACTCTCTTGTTGCACGTGGGAAAGACTGTGGCGTTGGCATGTTCCTGCCGTGCGGCTACGGAGAGTTCGCTGCCGGCGGCTATACTGTGACCTGTCTGGGCGAAGACTGGTATCAGGTGACAGCCGGCGGCAAGAGCCTCAGACTCAAGGTGGTGCTCTACGGCAAACGGCTGACCCCTGCGATAATGGGAATGCGCAACCCGGTCCGGAACATAGACTATTGCCCGGAACGTTTCACGTGGCTTGACAGCATGTAATCTTTTGCTGTCAAGCCGTTGCCTTGCGTCAGATGCTGTCCGGTATGGCTCGTCCGGATATGTACTTGATTTGGATGATTTTGGGGTCTTTCTTGATATCCGTCATGACCATCTGTATGTATACGTGTATGTCGGGATTGTCTGTCCGGCAGACCTTGAACCATGCGTCCCCGCTGTAAGACACGTTGACGGGCAAACCCGGCTCGAAGCCTTCGGCCATGAAGATTTGCCACCCTTGGTAGCGGTCGTTCTCTGATGCGGCGGAGTCAACGGCTTCCTTGAGCTTGCCAATGCACGAGGATTGGAATCTCCTCGGAAATTTCTTTGCGCGGAACTTCGGGGACAGGAGTGAGGAGTAGAACTTGCGGGCAAAAGTTGCACACTGCTTCTCTGCCGTTTTTTCAAGAAGCTCCTTGTCCACTCCGCTCATGTTGGGATTCCCTGTATAAGGGTTTCCGGTTCGGAAAAACGAGAGCGAAGATGCGAAACTTGGCAGGGCCATGCTGCGGTTGCGCAAAAAGTTGTTGGAAGAAAGGTCGTCTAAATGCAATGGCACATCGTTGGCGTTGTAGGTGCCGAAGATGCCCGGCTCATAGCCGATGTCGGTGAGTGATTTGGAACACGACGGAAGCACGAGACAAATGCAGGCGGTAGCCAGACAAGAGAGCAAAGCCTTTACCATGGCGGAAAGCATTGTTATTCGGTTGCGCCGTTCTGGATGCAGTTGTAGACGGCAACGATGTCGGCGGAGTTTACTTCGCCATCCGAGGTCGTGTCTGCGCTGTCTTTTGGTATGCCGGAATTTTCCGAATCAAGTATGTGGTTGTATATTGCGACGATATCAGCAGAGTTGACATTGCCGTCGGAGTTGACATCAAATTTGTTGGTGGGGTTTCCCGGCATCGTTGTTGCCTCTATGTTTTTGAATTGCCCCCAAAACTTGGAGCTCTTGTAGGCTTCAATGATGGCGGGGTCTGCATCTGAAACGTACAAGGTGACATTTTCCGCGATTAGGGATTTCACGTAGGAAGCCGTTGCGGTTGGAGGGGTGGTTGCCGCAATGTATATGCTTTTCAGCCTGTCGCCTGTATCATAGTAGAATAACTCCATGTCGTAAACATTCTCAACAGACGCGGGAATCGTGAGTGACTCCAGATACGCAGCATCGACAAACGCTCCGCTGGCAATGGCCTTGGTGCCTTCGGCGATATGGAAGGACGGATACTTTTCGGATGCAGGGAGTGACAAGTATATAAACAGGCTGTCAGTGCATAGGGGCTCTTCCAGACTTTGGCACCAGCGAAAGGCTTTTTCGGAGATTTCTGCGTGAACAGCATTGAACGTGAGTTCTTTCAGACTGGTACAAGAACAGAAAGCCCCGGAGCCGATACTTGTCACTGATGCGGGAATGTTTAATGAGTCTAAAACCCAACATTCTTTGAAAGCGCGCTCGCCTATGTAAGTTATGGTGCTTGGCAATATCACAGACGGCATTTGCGTCTGCATCTCAAAGGCCCCGTCTCCAATTCCCGTGACGGTGTATGTCCTTCCGTTGTAGGTTACTTTGGAAGGAATGCGAATTTTTTGCTCGAATCTTTCGTCAGTACCATAAAAGGTGCTCTCAAACGTAACTTCCACAGTCCTGTTTCCCAGAGCGGAACTCGTGATGTTGTAGTACAGCCTGGCTCCGTCAGAGTTCTTTGTGGTGAAGTCATAGGATTGTCCTGCAATGGCGGCTGTAAACGCCAACAGTAAAAAAACATTCCTGGTTTTCATGGTTTCGTTGGTTTTTGTGCTTTCCGCAAAGTTAGGAATAAATTTATTTAGACGACATTTCTATTGTAAAAAATAAAGAAAAAGATGGAAGAGTATTTTTTTTGTTGTGTAATTTTGTCATGTGAGATGGGTCGTATTGTGAAGCGGAAGTCTTATTTTTAAAGGTTATAACCATGAAGAACCTGTATATATTTGACGAAGCAGCCAATTCCTCGCAGAATGGGATTGGCACTTATATTGCGGAGTTGAAACGGCATCTGCGTGATGTCGTGCGCATCAATGTGTTTTCATTCAACGACACGGTCAGTTCGTTCAGAAAAGAGTATGTTGACGGAGTGACCTGCTATCGTTTCCCCGTGTTCTGTGGTGGGGCAGTATTGAACAACCCGGAAACGGCAATTGCTGTCATACGTCTGGAAATCCCCGATGCGCCGGGCAACGTCTTTTTGCTGAACTATTTTCTGTGCAACGG
>CAVEQO010000055.1:0-4655 GCA_963617965.1 Anaerovoracaceae bacterium | reverse complement strand
GCAAGAGGCATTGAAAGGTTCAGGTGACAGTCTGTTTTTCTCGTTTCTGCGCGTCTCAACAGGCACGGCGGACAAACTGTCGCACACGCCGTCTTCCGCAGAATGGCAGATGCTTTACAGGCAGGCCGAGAGTCAGACCCTGTCGGGCATTTGTTTCAATGGCGTGCAGAGGATATGCAAAGAGCGTCCCGGACAAGCTGCGAATTTGCCCGTGGATCTCAAGACACGATGGCTCGGAGTCGCGGCAAACATACAGAGACGCAACGAGGCAATGAACGGGTACACCGCAAAGGTGCTTGGTTTCTTTCGGGATAGCGGATTTCCCTGCCAAGTGCTGAAGGGGCAGGGGATGGCCCTGCTTTACGGCCCGTTGGCACACCTGAGGCAGAGCGGCGACATCGACGTGTGGCTTGCGGGCGGCAGGAAGAGAATATATGCACTCAGTCGCAAGGTGCTGGGCAACATTACCGGAGCCAACTACCATCACATACATTTCCCGATATATGACGGCGTGGAGGTGGAGGCACATATATACCCCTCGTTTTTGTCAAGCCCGTTGCGCAACGTGCAGTTGCACCGGTTTTGCAAATCATATCAGCCGGTAGCGGGAGGCGACGATTATCCGTCACTGGCCTTCAACCGTGTCTTTATCCTCTTGCATTGCTACCGCCATCTGTGCGGCCACGGTGTCGGGTTGCGCCAGTTGATGGACTATTATCACGTTCTGGACAAAGGGTTTACGGAGGAAGAACGCAAGGAGACGCTCAAGTGGTGCAGAAGGCTGGGGATGGGGGGCTTTGCCAAAGGCATCATGTGGCTGATGAAAAACATATTCGGACTCGCTGACGGCAAACTCCTTTGCGAACCAGACGAGAAAGAAGGCAGATTTCTGTTGGATGAAACAATGCACACCGGCAATATGGGAAAAAGCGACACACGTTTCCGGTGGGGACAGAAAACCGCCTTTTCCCGTTTCGTGGCCAACCAGAAAAGAAACCTGCATTTGCTGACCCATTATCCGCACGAAGTGTGCTGGAGCCCTTTCTTTGACATAGTCCGCTTTGCATGGCTGAAATGCAAAGGTTTGTAAATCAGTTTATTTGTGGGAAAGAAAAAGATGTGTTGCATCACGACCGTTGATGGTACCCAAATAGCATTTGTAGCAGATGCAATGTATCAATTTGTAGAAAAAGGCTACGAAGTGACGTTGGTCTGCTCTGACACGGCCAAGGTGCGAAAACTAAAAGGGAATGTGTTCAGATACGTTGACATGCCTATGAAGAGAGGCGTAAGTATAACCGATTTACTTATTATGCCGTGGAGGTTTCGGGCTTTCTTCAAGCGTGAAGAGTTTGACTTTGTACAATATGCAACTCCAAATGCAAGTCTGTTCGCATCCGTTGGCGCATGGATGGCGGGAGTGCCCGTACGCTTGTATTGTCAATGGGGAATACGCTATGTGGGTAATTCCGGATTAATGCGTAAGGTGTTGAAAGCACTTGAGCATCTGACTTGTAAGCTATCGACAGACATTTGTCCGGCCAGTCAGAAAAACTTGGAATATGCCGTCAGTGAAGGGCTGTACAAGGCTGACAAGGCGAAGGTCATAGGAAATGGTGGCACTATAGGCGTGGACTTGTCCAAGTATGACCTTACACGCAAACAGGAGTATAAAGATGCTGTTTGTGAGCAATACCCAGTGTTGAAAGACAAGCATGTAATTTGTTCCGTCGGCAGGTTAAGCCGTGACAAAGGCAGCTTTGAATTGTTGGAGGCTTTTGACCGATTGGCAGAAGAACGTAAAGACATAGCCTTGATGATGGTTGGTAACACAGAAGGGGATATACCAAAGAATATTGTTCCTATAACTAAACATGAACGTGTGATTTTCACCGGCTTTACCAATGAGATTAACAAATATATGTCAGCGTGCGACGTTTTGGCTCACCCTTCCTATCGCGAAGGATTCTCCATGGTAATACAAGAGGCAATGGCTATGCAATTGGCTGTGGTCACTACAGACATTCCTGGCCCTTCTGAGGTTATAGAAGACGGTATTACCGGTATTCTTGTTGAGCCACGCAGTGTAGATGCTCTATACGAAGGATTAAAACAAATGCTGTCTGATACAGCACGGATGAAACAAATGGCGGAATCAGGGCGTAAGCGTTGTGAGAAACTTTTCAGCCGTCAACGCATGCTAAAACTAACGTATGAACATCGAATCGGTTTAATCAACAAAAAAACTATAGGAAATGAAACACATGAATTTGATGATCTTGGCAGCTGACCCCCAGTCGGCAAACGAAGCACAAAATGCAGGAGTTGACAGAATATTCTATGATCTTGAATGGATTGGGAAAACGGAAAGGCAGCATGGTCGTAACACTGTTAAATCCAATAACAATATAGACAACATTCCGGCTGTTCGTAAAGTTTTAAACAAATCAGAGTTGCTTGTTAGAACAAATCCAATCCATGCATATTCAAAAGAAGAAGTGGAAAAGGCCATAGCTTATGGAGCTGATGTGCTGATGCTTCCAATGGTTATGGATCATCACGATGCAGAACAATATGTTGAAATGGTAGCCGGTAGAGCTAAGGTGTGTATAATGATAGAGACGGCTGCTGCTATGGCTCGCTTGGATAAAATCTTGGCTGTCCCTGGGGTGGATGAACTCTTCATAGGTTTAAATGACCTTCATATTTCAATGGGCTTGACCTTTATGTTTGAGTTGTTGAGTGACGGCTTGGTGGAATACATCGCCCAAAAGTGCAATAAGGTCGGTATGCCATTTGGCTTTGGAGGCATAGCGCGTATTGGAGAAGGGGATTTGCCGTCAGACAATATCCTTGGTGAACATGTTCGTATGGGGTCAACCTCCGTAATCCTCAGCAGGACATTTAAGGGCGTATCAGGAGTTGATAAGAACGCTCGCAAGATTGACCTTTCCGAAGAGGTGCGAAAAGTGCGTGATCGCCTGGATGAGATCAAGGGATGGAATGCAGGGCAACATGGCGAGAACCGCAAAAAGATAGCAGCTTCTGTTGATTTTGTTGTAAACAAGATGTCAGCAAGGAATCAATAAGTTCAGTTTATGTACAAACATTTTTTCAAGCGACTCATTGATTTTTGGATTGCACTAATTGCGCTGATATGTGTGTCGCCGATACTGATTGTGGTAACCATCTGGCTGCATTTTGCCAATAAGGGGGCAGGAGCGTTCTTCTTGCAAGAGCGGCCAGGAAAAGATGGGAAGGTTTTTAAGGTGATAAAGTTCAAGACGATGACGGACGAAAGGAGTGCGGAGGGTAATTTGTTGCCTGATGCAGACCGTCTGACCAAGTTTGGCGTTTTTGTGCGTTCCACTTCAATTGATGAATTACCGCAACTGATAAATGTGCTGAAAGGAGATATGGCGTTGATAGGGCCACGCCCACTATTGGTGCAGTACCTGCCTTTATACAGCAAAGAACAAGCTCGCCGACATGAGGTTAGACCGGGTATAAGCGGTTGGGCACAATGTCATGGACGCAATGCAATATCGTGGACAGAAAAATTTAAACTTGATGTGTGGTATGTAGATCATTGTTCATTGATGACGGACTTGAAGGTGATATTTATCACCATTAAGAAAGTGCTGTTTCGTGAGGATATCAACACCACGACAGGAAGGTCCGCCACAATGGAACACTTTAATGGGCACAATTAAAACAGGAGGAGTATAGATGTATTTGTTTGGAGCAAGTGGTCACGGCAAAGTGATAAAAGAAATATTGAACGCCAATGGTGTGAACGTAGAGGCATTCGTGGATGATGACCCTAATGTGAATGTGTGTGGCGGTCGCCTTGTAAAGCATGATGCTACAGGACTTTCACCTATGATCGTAAGCATTGGGGTGAATAGAATCCGTAAGATGATTGTAGAACGTTTGAAAACAAAGAATCCAAACATTGAGTTTGGGACAGCGGTTCATCCTTCTGCCGTGATTTCGCCAACCGCCAATATTGGTGAGGGAACAGTCGTAATGGCTGGAGCCGTAATCAATGCGGATGCTATTGTAGGCAAGCATTGTATCATTAATACGGGAGCTACTGTTGACCATGATTGCGTGATAGAAGACTACTGCCACATAGCCTCCGGCACACATATATGCGGCGCTACTCATGTGGGGGAGGGGACTTGGATCGGCACCGGCTCTTCTGTTATCCAGTGTATGAAGATTGGCAAGAACTGCATGATTGGTGCAGGAAGTGTCATTGTGAAAGACATACCGGATGACGTTACTGCGTTTGGTTGTCCGGCAAAGGCAGTAAAAGCCCATGAGTAAACGCCCAAAACCATGGCCTGATTTCAGAATGTATACTTTCGCAGCAGAACAAAAAACGGGATTGTGTGCGGCAGCAAAGATCCGGAAAGATCCTGTTTCCGGTGCCATGCGGAGGCGGATGCCCAACGGTGTCTCGACCGAACAGTTCCCACGACTGCCGCATCGTGCGGCCTTTCGCTTACGACAACCGCACTTGCTCTAAAGTGTGTTCCAAAATAATGTGAAAAGTTTTGGCGGATCCCAAAAGACACCTTATTTTTGCAAACAAGAGTCTATCATCTCAACTGTGTCAAGTACGAGTCAAATAAAAGTTCAACATCTGC
>CAVEQO010000054.1:0-5024 GCA_963617965.1 Anaerovoracaceae bacterium | reverse complement strand
GCAACAGCGGCATGGAGAAGGCTCTCTACAAGACTCTTCCCGAACGCCACCACAATCTCATTCCGCTGAACATGCAGGCTCTGGAAGAGGGCGGAAAGATAATGCAGCAAATGTAACTGCGGCAGCTGCTTAGAACAAGCGATTACGAAAAAGGCCATGCGTACGGTTTCGACAAACTGTGCGCATGGTCTTTTTTAAGCTTAGGCTATATGCCCTACATGATTGCCGTATCACTCGAAATGTCGGATGAACCAGCTATAAGAGGCTATATTCTGCCGCAAAGACACCAAAAGCACACGATTTGGCAAAACGAAGGGACACTATTTTGCCAAATCGCACTCTTTTAGCCTCTATTTGGCAAAATAGCGCTTCCACACTTACCCTCTTATGACCATTACAATCTATCCCCACCAAGGAGCAGAGGGCGAAGAACTTCTCAAGATACACTGCCAGAACGACCGCCTTGTGATGCAAGAATACGGTTTCACGTCGAAAATGCCGGAGAGCGAGTGCGTGGCTGAGTTGGTCAGGAGGTATGGGGAGTTGGCAGGAATTGGCAATACTGGGCAGTCGGACAAGACAGATTAAAAATATGCTCTTCATTCCGCCCTCTATTTCAGATAAAAATCGTACATTCGCACCAGGAATATAAAAGTGGAGAAGATGATTGCCACGGGCAGAATAGACATGGTGGTCTATACGTCACGCGTCATCTATGTCTTGAAAATGAAACTCTCCAACAACGGCGGTCTCGCTGCTGCAGAGCAGCAAATCTCCGCCAACCAATACGCTGAGCCTTTCAAGGCTGACAAGCGCAAGGTCATCGCCCTCGCCGTGGAACTCGACAGCGAGGGAAAGGGACTTGTGGATTGGAAAGAGGTAGCCGCAGTTAAAAAAGAGATGATAACCAATTTTCCAATACAATAAGTTATGTTACAAAACAAATGTTTCGCCCAAATTTCAAGAGGAACAGGAAAAATTTGGGCACTCTTTGTCATCTTTGCCACACTGACATTCCTGTGTGGCTGTAGCAATGACGACCCGACAGAAGACAGCACCCCCCAAACTGCCAGGCATCCCTATAACGGGAGTGTGCCCAATGTCATCATCGATACCGATCTGGGCAATAGTGCGGATGATGCGCTTGCCATGCAAATGTTGTTCAAATATCGTTCGGAGGGGAAGCTGAATCTGCTGGCAGTCATGAATGGCATCAAGGTGAAGAAAGCCAAGCAACTCCTGGATTGTTTTATGCATTATTACAAGGCAGACGATGTGCCGGTGGGATTGATAGAAGGGGAGGAGTCCATCTTCGAAATGATGCCTTATTATCAATTGGTGGACAGTGTGTATGCAGACGGCACACCTTGGCTGCCCGCCACGGGCATACCGATCACCGACAGATTGCCTTCGTGGAAGGAATACCGCAAGAGGCTAAGTTTGGCTGCCGACAATTCGGTTTCCATTGTCTGCATGGGGCCTTTGACCAATCTGGGAAAGCTGATGGACTCGGAGGCTGACGAGTATTCTCCGCTCAACGGCATGGAACTGATCAAGCAGAAAGTGAGGCAGCTGGATGTCATGGCTGGTAGTTTCACAAAGGTAAAGCTCAGATTCAATAAAGGTTTTATAGAGAAGGAATACAATGTTGCCGGCGACATACCTCTTGCCAAAAAAGTGTTGGAGGGCTGGCCCACAGACCTTCATATCCTTCCCTTGGAGGAAGGTATGAAATATCCGTCCGACCATGACGAGGTGCTCAACGACTACGCATGGAATCCGCAAAATCCGATGTATCTCATCTATTCCCATTACGACGAGTGGAAGAAGGGAGACGTGGGGCAATACTGGTGGGACCCGTTGACCGTCTTGCATACCGTGGAACCTGACAAATTCTTTGATTGCACAGACCAAGGCGTGCTCTCGGTGTCGGACAAAGGCATTACTACCTTCGAGGCGAAGGAAGGTGGCAAAGTGCACGTCATCAGCGTCAACCCTCAGCACACGTGGTCTGTATACCAGTACCTGAGTTTGGTTTCTCTTTGGAAGCCTTGATATAAGATGTAGTTTTATAACAGAAAAAAGGAAGAAAGTTAGGCTATCATAGGTATATCGTCTAACTTTCTTTTTCTTTTCAACAATCCGGGGCTACTATTTGCCCTTTACGTATTGGCGTATATATTCCATGATTTTCTGACTTGATGCGTCGTCCTTGGGGAAGAGATAGTAGCGGTTGGATTTCGTAGTCCTGTCACCCTTGTGCAACACCATATTGTCATCTACATAGATGTTGCTGGGACCGTTGAATTCGAAAAGGTCGGGGTGCAACATTTGCATAAGAGTCACGGCATCCCACATGTGTAGGATCTTGTTGACTGTATGATGCGTGCAGATGTGGTACAGCGGACTGTCTTCCTTTCCCACCGACTTGAGGTCTGCCAGCAGGTCTTCGTTGTTGTAAGGAAACTTCTCGCCGCATTCCTGTGGCGAGAAGTACATGGGCACCGGACACTTGTCCATATAGACGTATGCATGAGCCTTGTCCTGGGTGAAGTTGTAGTCAGGCTCGGCAGCCTCTCCGAAGTGTCCGGCCTGCTGATGGATAGCCGCCACCTTCTTTGCCACAAGTTCTACACCGGTGAGCGGAGAGTATTCGTCGCCCTCCGACTCCAGCAGGCGAGCGAGGTTGGCAGCGAATCCTATGGAAATGATCGTGACGGAACTGTCGGGACATTGGCTCAAAATCTTGCGGTAGAGCTTGGCGGCATCGGGCAGCTCAGCAATTTGCGCATTAGAGAGGGTGCGTTTGAACACAGGCTCGTCAGTATATGTTTCCGGCTCAGCCATCTTGCCATAGTCAACCCACACCTTGGGATTTTCCGCACCGTCGTGTACCATACCGATGGGGATTTCTGGGTGTCCGTAATAAGTGTTCATGAGGTCGGCAAACTTCGGGTTTATGTCACCCATACGGTCTACCATGATTGCCTTCAGATTTACCTTCCCCTGGTCCATCAGATTGTAGAGGGCAACCATCGTCACAACATCATCCGTAGAGGAAGCGATATCGGTGTCGAGAATTACTGTTTTTGCGACAGGCTGTGGCTCGGGTGAGTCTGGCGCATTGTCTTCTTTGCTACAGGATGTTACAACCCCCATAATCAAAGTCAAGACCATCCATCCTAAAGCAGTTTTAATTCTCTTCATGGTTATTCCGATTTTATGTTGATATATATTTACGCCACAAAGTTACACTTTTTTGCCAAATTAGCATAAAATAACACGGGGAGGGTAAATCCTGTCACCCTTTTTACTACCTTTGCCACACAAAGACAAAACAGGGTAATACAATAACCAAACTTTATTAATAACAAAAACACAAGTACAATGACAAAGAAGATTTACTTTTTCGCAGTGATGACCGCATTGTTCCTGCTGGTGCCCACCACTCTTTGGGCTGAGCAATCGGGCACATGCGGCGACAACGTTACATGGTCTATGAACGATGAGGGCGTGCTGACCATCGAAGGCAAGGGAGCAATGACAGACTATAACTGCTGGGAATCTCCTTTTGAAGCTCTCTCTCCCGCTCCTCAAGACTTAGTCATCAAAGGCGAAGTTACAACAATTGGAAAATATGCGTTTTATTATTGCACTGGACTGCAGAATGTGGACATCTCTGGTTCTGTGACAAGCATAGGAGACTATGCGTTCTCTGAATGTGTAGAACTTGAAAACGTAACTATCTCCAGTCCTGTGAAAAGCATTGGAACACATGCGTTCGAAAAATGTTCCGAACTGACAAGCATAACCCTCCCCAGCTCCGTGACAAGCATAGGAGACTATGCGTTTAGTTCATGCAGCGGACTGACGAGAATCGAATCTTTGGCTGAGAATCCTCCTGTCTGCGACGGCGATTATGTCTTCAATGGAATAGACAAGGAGACCTGCGAGTTGGCCGTACCGGAGAAATATATCAACGCATACAAGACCGCAGATGGATGGAAGGAATTCACAAAAATCGTCACTGGTATCAGCAGTGTGTCAAAGGATAACAATGCAGCTGTTTCAGCAAAGAACGGAGCAATCACCGTAACTGGAACTGCTGGCAATGCCGTAACGGAAGTGTATAGCACCAGCGGTGTATTGGTTTACCGTGGCACAAGCAAGACCGTAACCGTTCCGTCGGCAGGTATCTATATTGTAAAAGCCGCCGGCAAGACCTTCAAAGTCAATGCTGCCAAATAATAGGCAAGCATAGAGACGTAAAAGAGTGAAGAGTGAAGAATGGGATGCGCATAAGCAAACTTTCATTCTTCACTCTTCGTTCTTCACTCTTCACTTTCCCCTACAGCTGTATCACTTCGATGCCTCCGCACTCCACAAGATGCCGGAAGCAGCCTTCGGAGGGGAACAGGCCGGCGTAGATGCCGGCGCAAATGAGCACGCCGCCGTGGGCAAATATCGCCACACGGTGGTGTTTTTTTGTGCGCAATTCGTCGAGAAACGCCGCAACACGGGCGTATAGTTGTGGAAACGACTCGCCGCCGGTTGGGGCTACGTGCATGAAATCGTCGTACCACAGTTGCAGACGCGTGTCTTTGATGTCGTCAAACCGTTGCATCTCCCAGTCGCCCATGTTCATTTCCTTGAGCCGATTGTCCACTGTCGGGTTGGCATAGCCGCAGTGGGCAGCCAGTTTGCGTGCGCGTGTCAGCGGCGAGGAGTACACCTCGTCAAACTGTCCGTACTGTTCAAGGTTGCTCTTCGTAGCGTCGGCCTCTTCCAAAAAGGTGTCGGCTACGGGCACATCGGTCCATCCATAGCACGTGCCTTGGGGTACTCCCACGTGGGTGTGTCTTACTAAAACCACTTCCATAGCGTATTTTCTATTCGTTATTTCTTGATTCTCAATAAAAATCCTGTAAGGTTTATTGCGTGTTTGTGGCAACATAAACCACGGCGAGATACACGCTAAGCTCCACCAACAGGAACATTGCGCCGCAGCAGTCGCCCGTGTAGCC
>CAVEQO010000053.1:0-5320 GCA_963617965.1 Anaerovoracaceae bacterium | reverse complement strand
AACAATGATTTTAATCGACGGAAAACAGACAGCAGCCTCCATCAAACTTGACATCGCCAGACAGGTGGACGAACTGATAAAGAACGGAGGCAAACAACCTCATCTTGCGGCGATTCTCGTAGGTCACGACGGGGGAAGCGAAACATACGTGGCCAACAAGGTGAAAGCATGCAACGAGTGCGGATTCAAATCTACACTGCTGCGGTTCGAAGACACCATAACAGAAGAGGAACTGTTGCGCGAGGTGGAGAAGCTCAACCACGACACCGACGTGGACGGGTTCATTGTCCAGCTACCCCTACCCAAACACATCAACGAGCAGAAGGTGATTGAAACCATTGACTACCGCAAGGACGTTGACGGATTCCACCCTGTCAATGTGGGCAGGCTGGCCATAGGACTGCCGTGTTTCGTTTCCGCCACGCCCAGAGGCATCCTCGAGCTCCTGCGGCACTACGACATAAAGACCTCGGGAAAAAAGTGCGTAATCCTCGGACGCTCCAACATAGTGGGCAAACCGATGGCGCAGCTGATGATGCAGAAGAACCACGGCGACGCCACCGTAACTGTCTGCCACAGCCACAGTGCCGATATCAAGGAGGAATGCCGGCAAGCCGACATTATCATCGCCGCAATCGGACAACCGGAATTTGTCACTGCCGACATGGTCAAGCCCGGTGCCGTGGTCATCGACGTGGGCACCACACGGGTACCCGACAGCACACGTCCAAAGGGCTTCCGGCTGACAGGCGACGTGAAATTCAGCGATGTCGCCCCACTGTGCTCATATATCACGCCCGTGCCGGGCGGAGTGGGACCGATGACTATCTGCTCGCTGATGATAAACACCCTGCTGGCCGGGCAGAAGAAAATCTACGGATAGGCTCTTCTGGTGCCACCTTCACCACAAACAGGACAAAACACAATACTAACTTTAAACTTACTACTGTCAATGAAAACCAGAACACTACTCATTGCCCTCACTGTGCCGTTGGCCACCTTCGCACAGCTGGAACTCAAGCAGCAGACGCTCAGCAATCCCGACAATGAGCCCATGCCATGCCACCCCGTGCCATCCACACGACAACTCTTGTGGAACGAGACGGAATTCTACGCTTTCTTCCATTACGGAATGAATACATTTACCGGACAGGAATGGGGCAACGGAGACGAAGACGAAAGCCGATACGCCCCCACCAAACTGCCCGACCCCGAACAGTGGCTCACTGCGGTAAAGGCGGCCGGAATGAAAGGCGGTATTGCCGTCGTGAAACACCACGACGGTTTTTGTCTCTGGCCTACCGCCACCACGACACACAACATAACCAAGGCCGGCAACGACAACGGACGCAACGCCAACATCCCGGAACTGTTTGCCAAGGCAGCCCAGAAGCTTGACATGAAATACGGCTTCTATGTGTCGCCATGGGATCGTAACTCCGCCTACTACGGCGAAGACAACTATGTGGTTGACGTGTTCCTCAAGCAGTGTGAGGAACTTGCCCAATACGGCAGTGACCAGTTCGAGATGTGGTTTGACGGGGCAAACGGCGGCTCAGGCTACTACGGTGGCAAAAACACGAGCATCAGCATCAACAGCAGTTACTACTACGACATACCCAACCTGCGCGACCGGGTGCACCGCATCGCCCCAAACTGCGTCATGTGGGGCGTGGGCGGTGAAGCGCGTTGGATAGGCAACGAGGCCGGCTGGGCCGGCGAGACCAACTGGGCCATGCTTGATCCCACGGTTGAAAGCAACGCCACACGCCAGACAGGCCAGGAGAACTCGTGGCTTTGGCATCCCGGCGAGAGCGATGCCAAAGCCACCACCGGAGGCTGGTTCTGGCATTCCTACGAGTCCGTACTGAGTGCCGAGCGCCTCTTCCAGATGTACCTTGAGACTGTCGGGCGCAATGCCACCCTCATTCTCAACTGTCCGCCCGACAACACCGGTCACTTGCCCTCCGCCACAGTGAACCGACTCAAGGAAATGGGCGAAATGATGCAGACACGCTTCAAGACCGACCTTGCGAAGACTGCCACTGTCGAGGTGAGCGAAACGCGTAAGGCAGGCGCAGGCCGCAACTATTCAGCCAACAACCTTACCGACGGGAACAAAGACACCTACTGGGCGACCGATGACGGGATTACCTCCGCCACCATCACGTTCACCTGGCCTGCGGAACAGACAGTCCGCTACCTGCAGATGCAGGAATACATAAAGCTTGGACAGCGCATCAAGAACTGGACGGTGGAATACACTGCCGACGGCACGACATGGACCCGTCTGGCACCGTCGGTACAGACCACTACCGTGGGTTACAAGCGCATTCTGCCGCTCAACGGGAGCACCTCCAACAGCTATGGCAAGGGATACAAGGCCAAAAGTTTGCGGATAACCATTTCCGACAGCCGTGCCTGTCCGCTCCTCTCCAACATAAGCATCTACTAACCACCCTTTAACGCAACACCGATACACTATGAAACACATATTTTTCATTGCGTCGGCATGGATAGTACTTGCCGCTAACGCACAGACCATAACTTTCGATACAGAAGACTACAAGTCCATAGGAGTGTACGACATCTGGGAACAAAGCCCGTTCCGCACAGGTATCCTCGAGGGCAACGCCCAAGTCATCACCAACCATCTCAACCAGGTGGATCCCGTTCTGGAGGAAGCTCCCAACCCGACCTCCAGCATAGCCGGGCTGCAGCGCAGCCGCTACGGGAGCAACACGTTCGGACTGCGCATAGACCTCAAAGAACCGTTCCGCCTCACCAAGGAGGTGCGCTATGTGCATTTCCTTGTCTACAAGCCGGTGGAGAGCCGTGTACTCATCTGCGGTCTCGGCAAACGCACCGAAGACGCATGGAGTTGGCAGGATGGCTCGTGCGAGCAGTTCAAGGTAGCCACGGAGTCCAAGGTTGCCGCAAACACGTGGGTTGACGTGGTTCTGCCCATCAACGGTTTCAGCTACGCCGATGCCGACAAAGACGGCATTGACATCAGCACACTTGTGATCTGTCCCGACCTCCGCACGCCCGCAAACGGCGAAGAGGACTTTGCCTGCTACATAGACCAAATTGAAATCAACGACAACCCCAAGCCACGCTTCAGCACCGAGATGTATGCCATAAGTTTCGACAAGGATTTGGAAGCCACGCGCAACGACCGTTACGTCACAGCCATCGGGCTTGACGCACAGGAGAGAACAGGCTTTACCACCACTGTCTACAAAGACCAGCTTAACGATGCTTTCAGTGCCAAGGCAGGCCAGACAGTCACTCCCAAGTTCAAGTACTACGGTTCCTATATGTCGGGGTATGTCTATGTGGACTGGAACAACGACGGCAAGTTTACCTATGACATCCTCGACGACGGCCGTCCCGCCGACGGCAGCGAGATTGTCAGCTACTCGGCCTACAATCCCTACAAGGATACCGGTACCGGCAAAAACGCATGGCTCAAAAGCAACGGCAGCACCGCCACTGACGGCAATACCATCAACAGTGCCATGCCTTCGTTTACCGTGCCTTCCACCACAGCCAACGGCTTCTACCGTATGCGCTACAAGATTGACTGGAACTGCATTGACCCCGCCGGCAACTCAAACAGCAATAATCTTCTGCCCAACAACGGAGGGACAATCATAGACCGCATTCTTGACATACATTCCGACAGCGTCCAAGTAACGGAAGGATCGCTCAACGGGCAGATCCTTACCGCTGACGGCAAGCCGTTAGACAACGTCTACACCGACTACGGGAAAGACTTCACCATCAAGATTGGCCCATACCCCGGCTTCAGCCACAACGGCGTAGTCATACGCTCGGGTTACAACACCAGTGCCACCAATCAGTATGATGACAAGGGCAATCCCCTTTACATTGTCAACAGTTTCCCGTATTCAAGTTTTGACGAAAACGGTTTGCTGACAATCCCTGCCAAAATGATGATAGGAGGCGAGGTACACATTGAGGGGCAGTTTATAGAAGCCCTCAAAACTCCCTATACAGTAGAGGTTACAGGCGCGCCGCAGGGCAGCAAGGGAGGCGTGACGTTCAAGGGCATTTCATACTACGACGGCAACGACATAACCACCGACCACATCATTGAAAATACAGATGCCGTAACCCCTATCGGGATAGACGGCTACAACGCTTGGGTCACCGTCCTTGATTCCCCCTTGAATATCATCGTAGAGTACCGCGCCAAACCGGTATCTGGCGACACTATTACCGCCCTCTCGCAACTGGCCAACGACAAGGCATATCTGATCACGTCCATCACGGGTGAGGGTACGCTGGTATACAACGCCAACGTGAGTACCGACTATGTGAGCATAAAGGCCAGCAACGGATGCGTGCAGGGCATTGCCAACAATTATTACCAGGAAGACGTGGACCCCTACAGCCTTTACGACTCCTGGCAGATACTAAAAAAAAACAACCAGTATTTTCTCTACAATCCGGGTGCCAAGGCTTTTGTCACGCTGTCGGGCCGCGACTATGTTTTCACTGACGAGGAAACTGCACTCAAGCAAATACGCACTAACAAGGAGAGCGAGACCACCACGGTCAACGGCGCGTCCATATCGCTCAAGCAGTCCTTCAGTTTTCTGGGCAAGGACGGCGATGCCACCCACTACGCGTGCATCTGCACAGGAGATTCTCCGCAAGCACTGCGCAACTGGACATTCAACGACCACGGCTCCGTATTCTACATCATCGAGAACCCAAACGTTGACGTGACCGACATCTTCAATACCGACGGCATTGAAGATCTCATTGACACTTCTGTGCAGGGGCGGCATGAAATCTATGACCTCCACGGCAACCGTCTGCCAACCGTCCCCGAAAAGGGAGTATATATCATCAACCGTCGCAAATACATACGCAGATAGAATTCTCCATGTGGGCGGAATCACTTTAAGGAAACAAATTCGGGAAGGTGGGGTTTAAATCTCGCTTTCCCGAATTGTCCGGTTTGTCCGGAATGGAGCATCCGCAGACCCTGCCGTAAACCGTTAACTGTCATGGGCATTAGCGTCTGTACGTGCAAAAAACAGGATTCCCCACACAAAGCGGCAAGCCAAAGAGCCTCGTTTTGAGCTGCCGGATAAATCCAAGCGGCAAAACCGCACTGACGGCGTGTTTTTTTTCCGTAAAATTTGGCTGTGATAAACAAAACCGTTACTTTTGCACCGCAAAACAGGACAGGGGCTTGGGCGCAAGCATAACTCCTTTCCGATATGGTGACTATAGTTCAGTTGGTTAGAGCGTCAGATTGTGGTTCTGAATGTCGTGGGTTCGA
>CAVEQO010000052.1:0-5471 GCA_963617965.1 Anaerovoracaceae bacterium | reverse complement strand
TTGCGGTCGTATAAAGTCATGCGCGGCTATCCTTTCATGGGAACAAATCGGGACAGGCCATTGATCCAAAACGAACAATGGTCTGTCCCGACAATCCATGAATCAAGGGGGATTAATACCGATTGTCTATTCTTGCAATTTTTGCATCCTCCTTGATATCCTCTGCCTTACAGGGAACTTCAATGCCCAGAGATACAAGGTCTTCACTTTTTATGTAATACGTACAATCCTTGTATGTTCCAAATATCCAGCCGGCAAAGTCGGTCTGCCAGTCTATTTCGCATGACTCGAACAGCTTTCGTGCAGGAAATCCCACGTAAACGCCATTGCGGTCTTTGACATTTGTAGAGCCTTCCAGCAAATTGAAGTCATAAGCAACTCCGTCCATGATGTTAACGCGGAAAGCATCCTTTCCGTTCTTGGTGAAAAGATAGTAGTCTTCAACCCACTCCCCGTCCATGTCATCTGCGTGTTTTTCGGTCTTATGCTCAAACTTGTCATAGAGTCCTGTTACTGAAGCAGGAAGATTAGCAATGGGCTTATCCAATACGATAGGGCCCAACGTTCTGTTTTCAAGTACAAAATGATTCTTTGTCCAACAAATTGTAATATGATGGAGTTGAAACAAGTCCTTGGAAATTCCTTTTGAACCTCTTCCGGCACTTTTATTGATTCTGACAACAAACTTTGTTCCTGCGGGATATACATCTTTAGGACAGACTCCTCCCGCAATGCTTACTTCTTTTCCCACCCATCCGCAGACCTCGCCAAGGATAACATTATTACTCTTGTCCTCACATTTTACATCCATCAGCTGAAAGGTACCGAACCTGTATGTGTCGCTGGCAGGGGTTTCCTTGGTTAATTCCACCGTACATTCACAGCCCATTTCAAGAGATGGAAGATTAGTTTTTGCTCCTGCGCACAGTTCTGTGATCCTGAAAGGCTCGACAACCTTCAGTGGAGCATCTTCCTCTATTATGGTGGGTATCTTCTTGCCTTGCAGTTCATCAAATGCCTCTTGTGTCTTCTGACTGAACTCCTCGCAAAGGGCTTCCCGCTTTGCCTCGAGCTTTACACGCTGTTTCTCGCAGTCTTCGTTAGATATTCTGCCGTAGCGAAATTCATCGAACAACTTGCGAATGTCATTCCCTATAGCATCCATCTTCGTCATCATGTCATAGAGTTCCGACCCGTATTCCCCAAGTATTCCATCAGAAAGAATATCTGAATGTTTGCCGGTTCCTCCGCCACATGCAGCCAACACCATACACAACAGTGTTGCTGCCGTCAGTTTAAGGTTCTTGTTCATATCCATATATCAATCAATGGTTCATCTTTATGAATAAATCAGAACCGTATTCTGTAATTACCACGCGATTGATACTACGCAGCTTCTCATCCGCTTTCTCACCACCTCCGAAAAGATTTCCTACATTTAGGAAGAATTTGACGCTATAGAGTCCTTCTCCGCTCCACTCGCGTTTGCAACTCAGTCTTTTTATTGGTTCGCTGTTATGGCACGCTATATACACATAGTCTTGGGGTTCCTCGGTTTTGACGATGGCTTCAAATTCAATACCGTTATATAGGGGAGAAACGTCAGTGACCTTGAAAGGCTCGACAATATCCATGGACACGTCATCGTCCAGTACCGTTGATATTTCTTGCCCCATGAACTGGTTTGTGATTTCATCTGCTATTTCTCTGGAGGTAGTCTTTCCTTCAGCTATATCTTCTCCAATCTTAAACCTTTTTTCCCAGGTCTTTTCCAGAGTATCACAGTATTTGCCAATGACCGACTTGCGGCCTCCACAAGCCGTCAGCCCCATACACAACAGGGCGGCAGCGATTAATGCAAAAATGTTTTTGTTCATGTCTTTTTCACAATTATATACGTTTCCAATTAAAATTCCCAAAGGGTTTCCTTTTCCTGATTGCCGTTTGTTGTAGAGCCTTTTCTTGCCTGTTCCAATTCGGATACGGCTTTCTTCACCTCTTCGTCTGTATAATAAGTTATAGTACGAGTGATAGTAAAGGACTCGTGGTCATAACCTTTTCCGGAGACCCTTTTAACCCTCCATTTAGTCCAATTGCCCTTATTGTCAAATGTAAAAGTACTTTGGTAATTAATGAGAGAATACGTTCGGATCTCTTTCTTCGTTCTGGGATTGTACTCGCCTGTGCGTTTGGTAATACTTGATGGGAAAATGTCATTTCCTGTATACTTGAATGTAACCTGCTCTTTAGAGGTAGTTTCATCATATTCTGGGCAAATTTTGACACATCCTGTCCAACGGCCTTGTTGATCGTATGATAACGTGAGAGAGAAATCGCCTTGTTTTAATTGTGTTAGTTTGTTGTTCTTAAAGCAAAAGGGTCCGATCTCCCCCACCATAATTTCTGTAAGGTTGTTGTTTGCATCATACTTGTAAATGCTCTCATCATGCATGACCTCACTCTCATATATGCGCATGGCAAGACGATTGTTTTTGTCGTAGACATATTTGTAAATTGTTTCTCTATCCCAACCCTCTTGTTTTATCATTATATTTTGCAACCTCCATTGTTTGTCATAATTAAATGTTTTTGTTGTTCCGTCAACAGCTTTTTTCATGAGACCATTAGGGTGTAGCTCATGTTCGCATTTACGAACATATTCTGGATCTTCATCCTGAATGATTGTGGAACAGATTTTTTTTGCACCAGGTGCTTTTAGTCCAAGACATTGTCCCGGCATGCCATTTATGATTTCTCCCCATGTATCATAAAAAAAATCAATCCTTGCGTCCCCAAATAGTTCCATGTATCCTGCACTGTAAACGGAAGGAAATTGCCCCTGGGCACTTACACTGCTAGCTGCCGTTAGAAGCGTTGCGATTAATGTCATTAATCTTTTTTTCATAATGATAAGTTTTAGAATTGATAATATTTAATTTCTTATAAACGGTCTGTGATACCTCCTGTTGGAGAAGAGGTTTTCAACAACCGGTTCGACCTTTCCGCATTTTCTGCATCTTCTGGAGTAGATGCCATAAAACTTGCCATGTTGGGCAACAGTCCTGACAGCCTGTTCCTCAGAAGTGATTGCTTTAAGATAAAAAGCCGTATTGTCGCTGCATGTGGCAACGTCAACCATTTTCACCTGTCCGTCCATATCCATGCACCCTACCATTATACGCACTTTTGCCCCCTCTGGTGCCGTGGCGAGCTTTTCTGCCGGCACAAGTCGGCCCTTGCCGTCATAGATCTCTATGCTGTCGATATAGAATGAAGTGATCTGCTGGACTCCGTACATCTCCAAATTCAGCTGTTTCTTTTTCAGTAACTGCCGCATCTCATCCGCTGATGGCAAAGAGAATGTGATTTTGAATTTAAAATCAAAATCCTTCCTGTTGAGTTTCTCAATGAAGTTAAAGACCTCCTGATAATTGACTCCTGTAAGTAATCCGGCATCTTCTTTTAAAAAGCCCAAATAGTTGTTGTCGCGGTTGACGTCTAACCATTGTTGCCGGCTAACTGGCAGTTTGGAAAGATACGTGTATGCACTTGTCCTGTTCATCTCAATATTGACAGAATCAAGCAACACGTCTATTGAATCTTCATCATACGGAGGCAAAGTGACCTTCTCACGGCGAATTTGGTCAGCTCCCCATTTGGCAGACCCATAAAGCCAGTCGTGAGGAGGACATTTAGCCGATGGCGGTGGGAGTGGCGGTCTGACAACAGTTGTATCACTGTCATATTCTCTCCTTTCGTCCGTATAACTGCAACAATAGTTCTGGCATTTGTATTTCACGTCAAAAACTTTTGTTTCAATAATGGCATTGTTGTCAGCGCCTCCGACCTTTCTGAAGTTGTCGATAAGGTTTCTGCCGATCTCTTTCATATTGTGCCGTATACAACGGTCGCCTATAGGCGCAGAAATCGACATGCCGCCTCCACCGACTTCACATATTTTACAACGAGTCCCTACCCAATATTCCTCAAATTCTTTTGTGCATCCTTCCCCAACAGGTATGCTATGTGCACCTCGTTTATATGAATAAATTTCCCATATGTGGTTGTGTGTTGGAGATACTTTTGTTTCCTGTGGTTCTGGTTCTGGCACTCCTATATCCAGAGTTATAACACCTTGATAATGATACTTGTCGGAGGTTGCAGATGTCTTTCCGTCATTGCTCAGGGTAAGCGTATAGTAGCCATAGCAGATATGGTTGTCCCTGGTGGCTTTAATTCCTTCCCTGCTCCAATAATCAATAGCACGCCATGGCACAAACAAAGACCAGTCACCAAACCCTTTATGAGGATATGCAACATAATTGCGGTCTGTCTGCATATCTTCGGGATTATTCGAGAAGCCTCCAATCCACAGGTTGTGCTTGAAATATTCAATATTCAACGGTATCTTATGAGCCTTGTCCTTCCAGAAGGCCAAAATAACATAGTGATTGTCGTTGATGTCCCCTTTTCCTCTGATAGAATTCAGTAGTCTGATAGTATTATATCTTCCCACATAACTCATATTGAAAAACCAACCGGTATCGTCCCCTACCTCGTCAAAATAATACTCCTTCTGAGGATTTTCATCCATATACAGCGCAGCATCTTCTGACCAAACAGCTTCATTTTTCAGAAAAGGCTGGCTGAAGTACAAAGTCCAAGATTGTACCCGACCGGGATGAGCAACCGGGTCTGCCGTTCCCGATGGCCATATGGCAGTGAGAGAGCGGGCGAAATTCAGCTTGAGTTTAAATTCACCCACATCGGGGAATCGTTCCGTTAGTTCATCTGTGCTAATAAAAAGACAAAAAGCCGATTTGTCTTTTCGGCGTATATCCAAGAATTGGAGCGTCTGGGTATCAGACGTGAAAAGGCCAAAGCGTTTCCATCCATCTCCATTTGAACTGGATCGGCGAGCCTCTATCCATACCCTGAAATTGTTGCTGGGCACTTTTTTGGTGTGAAGAACGTCTGCCCACGCTCTCTCCGGATAAGGCTCTACAACAACCATAAAGCCCTTGGCATCTTGATTCGGATTTCCATATACCAAATCAATATGTGCGTATTTTTTGTAGCTTTCCCTGATATTGTCTACTCTTTCAATCTGCAGGTTGAAAGGTTCTCCTGTCACGCCCTGTGCACTGGACTCGTTAAACGGGGAAAAAGAGAACGACATGATTACAATTGCAAACAGATGGAGCATGAACTCCTTTTGTTTTGGATTCGTAAGTTTTGATTTCAGCATCATTAGTGTCATGTTCATACGAAATTTTAAAGTGCAGCCCAACAGGTATAACTGCTGTTTTTATTTGTTTTGTCTATCCCTCCGAGTCTGAGACACAAGGAGGAAGTTGATTGTTTGCCCCAATTTCCTCACATGGAATGTCAGGAAGAGGAAATATCAAGTGTGGCGGCTCCATATTCATACAGATTCCGTTAACGACTGCTGTCAACAGACTCCTTTGTTG
>CAVEQO010000051.1:0-5528 GCA_963617965.1 Anaerovoracaceae bacterium | reverse complement strand
ACTCGCGACCCCAACCTTGGCAAGGTTGTGCTCTACCAACTGAGCTATTTCCGCAATTATAAAAATAAGCTTTCCTGTCTTTCCGGGAAGCAATCCCCACACAGGAAAACGTATCCGACCTTTCTGAGCAATTTAATTATTTCAACTTCCTGAAAACAACGGGCACAACTGCCCGCCTGTCACTGCATTTCTCCAAATGCGATGCAAAAGTAGTGCTTTTTTTGTTACCGACAAACAAAAATCCTTTTTTTTTAAGCCACACGGTTTTGGCATTGTTCCGCCGGATCCAAGCCCATACCCCATCAGTCCATCCTGTCCCTGTAGTCCTCGTAGGAGAAGCGTTTCAGGATTTCCGTACTGCCGTCTGTGCGCCTTACGGCAATCGACGGATGGTTTATCCCGTTGAACATGTTTGTCTTTACAGTGGTATAGTGCAGCATGTCTTCAAACACTACGGTGTCACCCGCTTTCAGCGGTTTGCCGAACTTCCAGAATCCCATGAAGTCTCCGCTCAGGCAGCTGTTGCCGCCAAGTCTGTATACCCCGGGCTGCCCGGATGCTTCTTCTGGCGTAAGGGCTTCCAGTTTCTCGGCATCTCTCACGTCCGGCAGGTAAGGCATTTCCAGACAGTCAGGCATATGGCACGTGAAACTCACGTTGAGTATGGCGGTGCTTATGCCGTCGTTTTCCACCACATCGACCACAGTGGACTGTAGGTATCCCGCCTGCCATAGAAACGCTGAGCCGGGTTCCATGATCACCTTCAGGGCAGGATGCCGCCTGTGGATCCCGTTTATGCAGTCAACGAGCAAGTCCGTGTCATAACCTCCTCTTGTTACGAGATGTCCACCGCCCATATTCAGCCATTTGACTTGGTCAAGGTATCTGCCGAAACGCTCCTCCACTCTGACCATGACCCGTTCCAGCGTAGACGAGTCGTTTTCGCACAGGCAATGGAAATGCAGGCCCTCTATATCCTCGGGGAGACCGTCCTCAAGCCTGTCGCTTTTCACACCGAAACGGCTGCCTGAGGCACACGGGTCATACAGTTCCGTCCCTATCTCGGAATACTCGGGATTAATCCGCAGCCCGGCGGAGACGCGGTGCCGCCCGGTCTTGTTGAACTTTCTGACAGAGGGAATGAATCTTTCATATTGGGACAACGAATTGAATGTCACGTGTTCCGAATATGCCAGCAGTTCATCAAACGTATCTTCCTCATAGGCCGGCGAATACGAATATGTCAGACCTCCGAAATAGTCCGCAGAAAGGCGTGCCTCATACAGCGAACTTGCCGTAGTGTGCCTGACATGATGACCTATGACCGGAAACAGTTTCCAGTTGGCAAACGCTTTCAGTGCAAGGATTATCTCCACATCAGCCCGGCTGGATATTTCTCCAATCAGCCTCAGGTTGTTCTGCAGCTTTTCCTCCTCCACTATATAGCATGGCGACAAGGTTTGGCTATTCATGATGCAGCGTTGTTTTTCCATCCTCCGGCAAATCGGTGCGGCTTTTCCGCTTCGCCGGCTTGCGGCGGTTGCTGTCCTTGAATATCACCGACTTTATGTGTATCTGTTGTGGGAGCGACCACACGGGCTGCATTATCACCACCAAGACCGTGGCCATGAAAAACAGAGGATATTTCAGAGCGGAGACATACCACGGGCACTCCAGCTCTTCACCCATGAGCAATGCGTTTGAACAGTTGTCGTCCAGCAGCAGCAGGAGGAAGCTCCCGTAATACAGCACGGCAGCAGCGAGGGAAAGCATCAGTGCCGACAGCACAAACAGGATACAAAAGCTCCCGAAATAGCGTCCGTTCAATGCCAGTCCTTTTCTTAGCTGTTTCAGAAAAGGACCTGTTGCCGTTTCCATATAGGACTGCGCCATGCCGAACACAGAGAAGGACACTACTGCCGCCACGCCCGTACAGGCCAGTGCCACGCCGGCGGTGCCGCCAAGGGCTTTCAGCAGACACCTCACCGCACAGACAACCGCGCCAACACACAACAGCGGCACCCATGTGCGGACGGCTTTTCCCAAAGATGAGACAAAAACATGAAACGAGGCTGTCTCCATGCCTGTTCCTGGCGTACTGAACACCATCCGTTCCTGCATCTGGCGCATCACGGACAGTACATAAAGAGCAGCCATGCCGAAAACGGTGTCTGTCATGATACCGTACCATCCGTCACTCCAGAACACGTCGTTGCTGTACAGCCACAGCCACACGCAGCCCATTATCCCCACCACAGCGGCGGGACACAGCTGGAGCTTCACGAGCTTCCCGCTTTTGCTGCAGAGAAGTTCCCACGAAAGCACGAAACTGCGGGCAAAACGCCGAGGACTGTCAAGCGACGGAGATTTCGTCTTGTCTCCTCTTTTCAGAACAGCCATCCTTTTTTCTTTTTGCTCTGACCGCTTTCCGTCAATGTGGCGTTCTGCGTTTCGTATGTCAGGTTGTTGGTTATCATGTCGTATATGGTACCCCAGTCCGGCAGTCCGCCTACGTTGCGGTCGTCAATATATATGTCGCACTTTACCTTCGGGCTTCTGTCTCCCGAAACGCCCTCCTGGCCCTCGTAATCGCTGTTCACCGCATAGAACACGACACCACGCTCCCTGCACCATTCAACGGCCTCCGCAAGGGTGTCGCCGTGGCGTATGGTCCACAGTATAAGCCTGTGCCCGTCTTGGACAAGCTGTCTGAGAGTTTGGGTTGCAAAGGGAATCTCCTTGCCTATCTTGGGATACTTGTGTTCAACTATCGTCCCGTCAAAATCTACCGCTATCAACATAACGCTCTGTTTTTAGTCAACCGCCATATTGTTCTCTGCAAGTTTGCCGATGAAGGCTTCCACGTCCTTGTCCGCCACAGACTCACTCACCTCATACTCTTTGAGCAGTGATGCCACAAGGCTTTTCTTGTCAAAATCGCCTTTCCGGGCCTCATTCCACAGGAAGACACCCGTCTCGTTGAGATGGATGATGTAGTTCAGGTCCACACCACCCTGTCCGCAGGGTATCAGCACGTTTTCCCCACAAACATTGCGCAGTTCAAAATTGCTGTTCAGTTTCATGCTTCCGTTTTTATCGTTTGCATAACCGGTGGAGAGCCAGAAGATACCGCCTCAGCGGCAACAGCCTCATCCACACGAAAGAATAAGTTCTCCACACTTTCCCGTCCACGTCGAAGCGATGCGTCTTGCGTATCACGGCAGACACTTTTGCAACGATGTCTCCCGTGCTGCAGTGTTCCGTGTCAAGATTGCCGTCGCCTCTCAACACGCAGCGGCCGTTGTCTGTTGCCGCCACCCTGTGCAACACATAGCCTTTCTCGGCAGTGCGTGCCAGCACGACATCGCCCTTTCTCGCTGCCCCCGCCCTGACCAGCACGACCTTGTCCCTCTTGTGTTCGATGAAAGGCCGCATGCTCCGTCCACTGACCGTTATCGTCACCTGCCGGCCCTCGCCGACAAGACTCGCCACATCCTTGGCCCACAGGGAGAGATCTTCAAGTTCAATCCGTCGCATGGCAACCAGTGGATTAGGGTCTGGCTATGGTTTCATACGACAGCCTTGCCGCATCCTCGTCGGGCAGGCATTCCAGACGGAATGCCGGGACAGACGAAACAAGCTGGGACATAGTCTCCACCTGGCGGTCATAGGACTCCTTGTCCCATACCATCATGGAGCAGGATGACATCAGACAGGAAAACGCACCAACAGTATCCAGTCTGGTGATTCTGTTGTAGGGTTTCTGTTCAAGCATCACAAACGAACCGGCCTCCGCCCGCTCGTTCTTGTAGCATGGCAATTTCCCGCTCCACGGAGACCCGTATACAAAGGCTCTTCCGCCGACCGTGCGCACGACAGGATTGTCATCGTTCAGCAACGAAATGCCCTGTATGCACCGCTGCCACAGGGAGGTGTGGGTGCTCTTCCCAGTGCCGCTCTTGCCGAGGAACATATATCCGCAGCCGTCCTTCGTCACCACGGAAGAATGCATCATCAGCGTGTTCCTGTAGGCTGACGAAAAGGCGAACGCCACCATCAGCATACTGTTCAGCCCGAATACCGCCGAAGACTCGTTCTGCGCCACAACGTTTATCGTATTGCGCCCGAATTCGGGGCTTGACTGCATTGTGGCGGCAAGCCTCCCATCGGTGTCGTGGATGCGGAAGAAGTATCCGCCGCACTTCGTACGGTAGACTTCCTGCAGGAAACCGAGGTCTTCAAAACGGGCGACCATGTCATCGGCAACATCGCCAGTGTCGGCACCTGTTGTCACGGCTATCTCGCCCACAATGTCACAGGCTTCGCTCTCCTCTGCCAGAAACGGGGTGTAGTTGCCGGGCAGGCAGCGGAAACGCCCCCCAAGCGTGACTTTCAGATACAGACCTGCTATGTCAAGATAAAGGGTTCTCATTTGGAATCAGTGCGTCTGTCAGAAATCCTCGTCCAGGCCTTCCTCCTCCGCTTCCTTTTCCTCGTTAGAGTATATGTGTTCCGTACTTATGTACTTGTAGCTGAATTCACCTATCGGCTGCAGTGCCGTCAGTTTGTTGCGCTGTACATTGCCGCGCACGTTCAGGAGTTTCCGCTCCGCCTCCTTTCTGGACTTGCACACATAGGTTGCGCACAAATATCCGGTCTTGCCTCTTTCTTTCAGGAAATCCTTCAGGCTCTGTGTATACAAGTCAATGCCTATCGGGGTTTTTTCCTGTATACGCCCCTCCATTCCGCTTATCTCGGAGATGTTCGTGACATAGGTCACGGAATCGGCATAGCTTGTCGCCACGCCAAACAGGAAACGGGAGTCCAGCCGGATTGTCCTGTTCGGCTCTTCCGGCACCGCGTCGCCAAAGTGGCGTTTCCCAACCTTGCCGGTGTCTTGGGCGATGTGGGTTCTCCCCTCCTCACTTGCTGCCGCGCCTTCGGCATGGTGTGCGCAAGCCGTCCGGGAATATCCAGCGACACAACACGCCAACAGGAAGAGCAGTGCAAAATATCTCAACGGTTTCATTATATTCATACAGAAAATTAGCTTTATGCAAAAGTAGCATTTTTTTATGTAGCCGGAGAGGATCACTACAAAAAAAGACTTAAAATTTACAAAACACATAACCGCCAGCGAACACTTCTGTTGCTTGCTGCAGATATGGTTATCCGAGGTTTCGTTTCCGTGCCGAAAACAGCCCCCGAACCTTTCGTGTGCGGGACTTTACCGGTACACTAAAACAACGCCAAGTCCTCTCGAATGCGGAAAATGCTGACGCGACAAAATTTCTGCTTGTTCCGGCAAAAAATCTGCTTGATCTCCCCAATGCGTTCCGCCCGGAACTCTGTTGCGTTTCCGCCGAAACGGACAACCGTTCCGCCCGGAGCGGACATCCGTTTCGGGCGAAACGCATCCGTAAGATCAACACTTTTCGCCGTTGTCTCAAGCTTTTTTTCTTTCCGCACGAGCTTTTTCAGAACAAAAAGCACTCTGTACAAGAGTGCCCCTTAGGTTCAGCATATCC
>CAVEQO010000050.1:0-6034 GCA_963617965.1 Anaerovoracaceae bacterium | reverse complement strand
CACATGAAACCTCTGATATTCATAACCAACGACGACGGCTACACGGCCGGGGGCATACGCACCCTTGCCGATGCGCTCAAGCCCGTGGGCGACCTGTTCGTTGTGGCACCCGACCGCGCCAGATCGGGAGCCGGCTGCTCCGTCACAAGCACCGTGCCGGTCAGCTGCAGACACGTCAGCTCCGGCGACGGGGTAAGCGTCTACGCCTGCTCCGGCACTCCGGCCGACTGCACCAAACTGGCCCTCGGACAACTGCTCGTGCGCCAGCCCGACCTCATAGTGTCGGGCATAAACCACGGCGGCAACGCATCGGTGAACGTGCACTATTCGGGCACCGTGGGCGCCGCCACCGAAGGCGCACTTCACGGCATCCCGTCAATAGCCTTCTCGTCCGTCGACCCCAATCCCGAAGCCGACCTGTCACACATCGCACCGCTGTGCCGGCACATCGTAGACCTCGTGATGCAGCACGACCTGCCGTTTGGCACATTCCTCAATGTCAATTTCCCCCTGTCGGCGGAAATAAAAGGCATACGGCCGTGCAGGATGGCGTACAGCCGGTGGACGGAAGAGTTCGAGCCGTGCAGCTGCCCGAGGGGAGGCAAGCACTTCTGGCTTGCGGGCGAAAACGTCAACGAAGAGCCCGACGACGACAGCACCGACCTCTGGGCGCTCGAACACGGCTATGCCGCCGTCACGCCCGTCATGACCGACCCCACGGATCGCAGGCTGATAGCGTCGATGGACGAATGGGATTTGTAGCCCGCACACAACCGCAAAGGACAATACCGACATGAAATATTTTCTCATCGCGGGCGAAGCCAGCGGAGACCTCCACGCCTCCAACCTCATGAAAGCACTGCGGCAGGCCGACCCGCAGGCACAGTTCCGGTGCTATGGCGGCGACTGCATGAAAGCCGCCGGCGGCACACTGCTCCGCCACTACAGCAGCATTGCCTACATGGGCTTCATTCCCGTGGTGATGCACGCGCGCACCATATTGCGCGCCATGAAGGAATGCCGGCAGGCCATTGCGGAGTGGCAGCCCGACGCGCTCGTGCTGGTGGACTACCCCGGCTTCAACCTCAAAATGGCCAGATACGCCAAGGCACACACCGGCATTCCCGTGCACTACTATATCTCGCCCAAGATATGGGCATGGAAGGAACACCGCATCCGGAACATCAGGCGCGACGTGGACCGGCTCTACTCCATACTGCCGTTCGAAGTGCCGTTCTTCACCCTAAAACACCACTATCCGGTCAACTATGTGGGCAACCCCTCCGTTGACGAGATAGCCCTCTGGAAAGCCGGCTACACCGACACGCGCACCACGTTCCTGAAAAAGCACGACCTGCCCGACAAACCCCTAATAGCCCTGCTGCCGGGCTCGCGCAGACAGGAGATAAAGGACAACCTCACGCGCATGATTGCCGCCGCACTGCCCTGCACGCAAAACGGCTACCAGCTGACCATAGCCGCCGCGCCGGGCATCGGGGACCCCTTCTACCGCGACAACATCGGCAGGACGGCGGGCGGAGACACGCAGGACATACACATACTGCGCAACAGCACGTTCGAAATCCTCTCGCATGCCGAGGCGGCCCTCGTCACGTCGGGCACCGCCACATTGGAGACCGCCCTCTTCGGCGTGCCACAAATCGTGTGCTACCATATCCGCATGGGCAAGCTCTTCGCCTTGCTGCGCAAGCTCTTCCTCAAGGTGAAGTACATCTCGCTGGTCAACCTCATCGTCGGACGGCAGCTCGTGCCGGAACTGGTGGGCGACCGCATGAACGCCGGCAACATACGCAGCCAACTGCTGCCGATACTGGAGGGAGGCCCGGCCAGAAAAGCCCAGCTCGAGGGCTACGCCGAAATGGCCGCCAAACTCGGAGAACCCGGAGCCCCCTCACGCGCCGCCGCACTGATAGCCAAAAGCCTCGGCGTAAACGCCGGGCAGTGCGGAGACACGACCCCGACCGGCCAAAAATGACTCTGCCGGAAAAAACCTTGGCCTTACAAAAAAAAGTGTTGATCCCGGCGAAAAAAATGTTGATCTTACGGTGGCTTTCCGGCGGGAACGGACATCCGCTTCGGGCGAAACGGACATACACTCCGGCGGAAACGGATATGCGTTCCGGGCGGAGCATCACGGCGAGATCAACATTTTTTTCCGTAAGATCAAGATAAAATTTCGTCAGCACGCAAAAAAAAACGGCATAGGGGAACTATGCCGAAAACATATAGGCAACGCGCAACCGGCCCAACGATGTTTCCATAGGGGTTTCCACGCATTGTACTGCCGTGCAGCTACATCACGAGACTGACGTAAGCCACAGAGGCGGGAATGGCGAGCAGGGCACTGTCGAAGCGGTCAAGGACACCGCCGTGACCGGGCATGAAACTGCCGCTGTCCTTGATGCCGAGCTGCCGCTTGAACTGGCTCTCCACCAAGTCGCCCCACGTGCCGGACACACACACCGTGAGCCCGAAGCCGTACCAGAACAGCAGGCTGCCGCTGCCCGAGAGGCAATGGAAGCAAGTGGCCCCGAGCAGCACAGCGATGCCGCCGCCCACACTGCCCGCCCATGTTTTCTTGGGCGAGACGGACGGGAAAAGCCTGTAGGGGATTCTCCTGCCCAGCGCACAGCCGAAGCAATATGCACCGGTATCGTTGAGCCACAGCAGGACAAACAAGGCGAGCGGCAGGGTGCAGTCGTAGAAACCGTTGAACGCCAACACGTTCATCAGGCTGAGCGGCAGTGCCACGAACACCTGACCGGCAAAACTGTACGCCCACGTGGCGACGGGGTTTTCCTGCCCGGAATAGAGACCGCTGACAAGCACGAAAACCAGCGACAGGATATAGGGGACGAAAACGGCATTGCCCGCCATGTCAGAGACGTGCAGGAATACGGCAAGGAACAGATACACGCCGCTGACAACCGACACGGTATTGTTGACGCGGGCCAGACGATGCTCTGCCAGCAGACGGTTGAACTCGTTGAGCAACAGTGCCGTGATCACGGCAAACAGCACGCAGTACGTGTTACGTCCGCCCACGAGGCATCCAACCATGACTGCCACATAGACGATGCCCGACACGGTTCTCAGTAGGATGTTTGATTTCATGCCAAAGAAAAAATGCTGTATTGTATATGCCGTCGGCTATCATTCGGGACGGCCGGTTTCCTCTCCACTGTTGCCGCCGGGCTCTTCCTTGCGGTCCGCGTCCGCCTTGTCCGCCCCGCTCTCCGGTGCGTCCCCGGCTGCGGACGAGTCACGTGCGCCCTGACCGGCCGCAACGCCCGCCTCGTCCAGAATCTTGTCTATCTCTGCCTTCTGCCTGCGTTCCTTCTCATCGGCCTCGCGCTTCTCGGTCTCTTCGCGCTCCTTGTCCATGCGTTCGTTTTCAGCTATGATTTCATCGGAGCGGCTGACCCACGGACGCTTGCCGAAGACATTCTCCACGTCTTCCGCAAAGATGACCTCGCGGTCCATGAGCATCTGGGTCACCTTGCCGTGGCCTTCGCCGTGTTCGGACAGGATTTTCTTGGCCCGCTCGTACTGCCGTGCGATGAGCGACTTGACCTCCTCGTCTATCTTCTGTGCGGTGAGGTCGGAATACGGTTTCTGGAAATACTCGTTGGCGGTGTTGTAGTAGCTGACGTTGTAGAGGTTGTCGCTCATGCCATAGTAGGCTATCATACTGAACGCCATCTTGTTGGCACGTTCCAGATCGTTGAGCGCACCTGTGGATATATGTCCCAGGAAGAGTTCCTCGGCGGCACGCCCGCCCACAAGCGAGCATATCTTGTCGAGCATCTGGTCCTTGGTGACGTTGACACGTTCCTCGGGCAGATACCACGCCGCTCCGAGAGCCTGGCCGCGCGGCACGATGGTGACCTTGATGAGAGGGTCGGCGTACTGGCAGAACCATGATATGGTGGCATGGCCCGCCTCGTGGATGGCGATGCCGCGTTTCTCCTCCTGCGTCATGACTCTGGTTTTCTTCTCCAGTCCGCCCACGATACGGTCGATGGCATCGAGGAAGTCCTGCCTGCCCACCGCGCTCTTGTCGCCGCGGGCGGCTATGAGGGCCGCCTCGTTGCACACGTTGGCAATGTCGGCGCCCGAGAAGCCGGGGGTCTGGCGCGACAGGAGGTCCACGTCGACGGTGTCGTCCATTTTCAGCGGTTTCATGTGGACATTGAATATCTGCTTGCGCTCGTGGAGGTTGGGCAGGTCAACGTGTATCTGGCGGTCGAAGCGTCCGGCCCGGAGCAGAGCCTTGTCAAGGATGTCGGCACGGTTGGTGGCGGCCATGACGATGATGCCGCTGTTGGTGCCGAAGCCGTCCATTTCGGTCAGCAACTGGTTGAGGGTGTTCTCGCGCTCGTCGTTGCCGCCCATCGACGGGTTCTTGCCGCGGGCGCGGCCCACGGCGTCGATTTCATCGATGAAGATGATGCACGGGGCTTTCTCCTTGGCCTGGCGGAAGAGGTCGCGCACGCGGCTTGCGCCCACGCCGACAAACATTTCAACGAAATCGCTGCCCGACATGGAGAAGAACGGCACATTGGCCTCGCCGGCCACGGCCTTGGCCAGAAGGGTCTTGCCCGTTCCCGGCGGGCCCACGAGCAATGCGCCCTTGGGTATCTTGCCGCCCAGCTCGGTATATTTGCCGGGGTCTTTGAGGAACTTGACTATCTCCTGCACCTCCTGCTTGGCCTCCTCCTGCCCCGCCACGTCATTGAACGTGACGTGCGTCCTGGCTCCCTTTTCGTAGAGCTGGGCCTTGCTCTTGCCCACGGAGAAGATCCCGCCACCGGCAGAACCGCCGCCGGCGCGGCGCATGATGAAGAGCCAAAGCCCTACGAACAGCACCACGGGCAATATCGTGGAGAAGAACAGCGAGCCGAAGAAGCTGCTGTTGGAGTCGTAGGTCACCTTGCCCGTGAAGTGCCCGGCGGCACGTTCGGCACTGAGGAAATTGTCGACGTTGTCCACGCTCGAGAACTCGGCCACAACGGAGGGGCGGTTGCCCGCCTCGGCCGCCTTGCCGAATATTTCGCCCACATAGGGTTTCCGGATGTACATGCGCACGTTGCCGTCGCCCTTGTTGACGGTTATGTCGGAGGCGTAGCCCCGGCGCACATAGTCCTTGAACTCGGTGTATGCCACGTCTTTCTGGAAGCTGGAGCTGCCGCCCGAGTTGCTCCAGAAGAGGTAGCCGAATATCAGTATAACTATGAAATACGCCCAGTTGAGACTGAACTTGGGCATTTTCATGTTGTTTTTCTCGTTGCTCATGATATGAATATGGAATAATTAAACGGTAGCGTAGCCCGGCATCCTGTCACACATCCCCACAGGAACGGAGCGGGCGGAGCCGGGGTCAGTCCACGTCGGCTATCTCCGTGAGTTTGGCATCGGCCCACAGGTGTTCCAGATCGTAGTATCCACGGGCGTCGGGCAACATGACATGAACCATGACATCGCCGTAGTCCATGGCTATCCAGTAGCCGTTTTCCAGACCGCATACGCCTATGGCCTTCTCGCCCAGTTCCTCGCGCACCCTGTCGCTCACCGACCCCGCAATGGCTTCGGTCTGGGTGGGGGTGTTGGCCTGGCAGATCACGAAATACCGGCATATACAGTCGCTTATGTCAGTAAGGTCGGCGACAACCAGCTTGCGCCCTTTCTTTTCCTGTATGCCGTCTATGACAACCTGCAACAACTTCTTTTTCTTTGCTATCTTCTGCATGCTGTTCCTTCAAAAATTCAATGTGCAAAAATACTCTTTTTATTTCAATTTACTGTCGCTGAAAGACTTTTTAAGGGTCTCCGGCAAAAAAACGGGGTACACAAATCATGCCAAACACGGCTGAAACAAAAAAAATCGTTTTTTCTTTGCCGTTTGACAGGAATGTCCTAACTTTGCGCCCACAAAGCATTGGGATATGGTGTAATGGTAACACTGCAGATTCTGGTCCTGCCTTTCCTGGTTCGAGTCCGGGTATCCCAACAA
>CAVEQO010000049.1:0-6636 GCA_963617965.1 Anaerovoracaceae bacterium | reverse complement strand
TCACGGAAACGGGGATCTTGGTGAGATCCTCGGTGGAGCCTACCAGCAGGGTCACAAAGGCCTTGTCGTTCTCGTCGGCGGGAACGGTCTGCGATGCGCTGACCACGTTGTCAGCGGAAGCTGTAGCAAACATCATTGCCGCTACGGCGAAACAAAGTGTAAAAATTTTCTTCATACGTAATTATGATTTAGTTGTACATTATTTTCCTTATTTGCAGTCCTGCGGACAGTACACGGGGCAAAGGTAGTTTTTTTTTCATTACCGACAACGTTTTTTCAGGAAAAAAATGTTCTTCGGCAGATTTGTGCTGACTGCACTCCAAACACACCGAATGAATGCGGGCTTCCCTTGACGCTACTACAAGTGCGGACAGTCTGTTCTACAGATACATTATCAGCCCCGCCATTCCGCACATGACAATCATGCCAATGGGGTGTATCCTGAACACGGACGTACCGACAAATGCCGCCACAAAAATAAAAATGCTCGTTCCGTAATGCCATATATCAACGGACGGACTTCCGAAGTTTTCCGCCGTCAACAGCATTATGACCGCCCCGCCCAAAAGTCCCACGACCGCAATGCGCAGCACATAGAAGATATACTCCACAACGGGATGCCTGTAATAACGGTTCAGCAGTTTCAGAGCAAGCAGTATGAGCAGAAACGACGGCAGCACCACGGCAAACGTGGCAACGCAGCTACCGAAGATTGCCACAGGGGTGGAATAACCCGCATTTATCACAGAGATGTAGCCTACATACGTGGCGGAGTTTATGCCGATGGGGCCGGGAGTGGACTGGCTGATTGCCACGATATCGGTGAACTGGGCGGTGGTAAGCCAATGCGTTTTGGCAACCACCTCGCCCTGTATCAAGGACAGCATCGCATAGCCGCCGCCAAACCCGAAAAGTCCTATTTTGAAAAAAGACACGAACAGTTGCAGAAATATCATTGTCTCAATCCTCCTTTATGTGGCGCCCGTACACATAAGCGCCGACAGCAACCAACACTATCACATAGACCGGCGACATACCCGCAACTGAAATCGCCACGGCCACCACCACCGGCAGCCACAGGTTGTGGAACGTGACTTTGGCGGCCTTGCCCAACTTCAGACACGGCACTGCTATCAGTGCCACCACGGCAGGTCTGATACCCTTGAAGAAAGCCTCGACAAACCTGTTGTCGGAAAACGCCCTGAAGAACATCGCTATCAGCAGTATCGTTATCAAGCTCGGAAGCACGACACCCGAGGCAAACACGACACTGCCTTTCAGCCCGCGCAGTTTGTTGCCGATACAAATGCTGAAATTCACGGCAAAGACACCGGGCATGGCCTGCGAAAGAGCCATCATGTTGAGGAACTCTTCCCTGTCAACCCAACGATACCTGTCGACCACTTCCTTCTCTATGAGCGGAATCATGGCATAGCCTCCGCCAATGGTAAACAGGCCGATTTTGAAAAACGTCAGAAACGCCTTCAGGTAGAAATGCCGTTCCATAGCCTTACCGTTTTGGACTTTTGACAGATGACGCAGTCTTCAGACCTTTCTTCTGTTGCGCCACAGAATCCTGTTTGCTTACACCCGTCTGCCCAACTGCCGGCTTCGGCACGCTTTGTTTCTCTTTGGCTTCTTCAGGAGTCTCAGGTGTCGCCTTGACACCATCATCACGCACAGGACTGCCCTCCTGCTGTCCGGGTTCAGCTGATTCCACCGGCTTGTTTTCCTGCCTGACAGCGTCAACTTTCAGATCGCCCTTTTTGTCAAGCATGCCATAGGTGGTCTTCAGCACCATGAACTCCGTGCGCCGGTTGAGGGCATTGCAGGTATCCTGCTGCGCTTCGCCCAGCGTCTTTATGTAGTCTACCGTAAGCGTGTCGCCGGCCTTGAGGAACGGATACCGCTCGGCAAATTTTTTTGTGATGACCTTGGGGCGTTTCTTGCCGTATCCCTTTGCCACCACGCGGTCTTCCGGTATGCCGTGGGAAACGAGATAGCGTACAACGGATTCGGCACGCGCCTGACTCAGCTTTTCGTTGTATTCGTCAGACCCACGGTAGTCGCAATGCGAAGAAAGTTCTATCACGATGCCCGGATTTTGCCTGAGCAGTCCCACCAGTCCCTCCAATGCGGGAATAGACTGTGGAGTGATGTCGGCCTTGTCAAACTCATAGAACACGTTCCGGACCAGCACGGGGATGTCCAGCGACGGCAGCGGGAACTGCAGCACATACTGTTCGGACTCGGAGACCTCGGGCACCTTCATCTCCTGCCTGTAGTTCATGTAGCCCTCGCATGTGGCAAGGAACAAATACCTGACTCCCGGCTTGACTGTTTCCTCGAAAGAACCGTCAAGCTGGACGGTAGCCTTCTTGTTCGTTCCATCGTCGCCTACCACATAGACCACGGCCTTGGGAAGTTCGTAGCCGTCCTGTTCATAGACCCAGCCCTTTATTGTCTGTATCACCTCCGGACAATAGAAACTGTAGATTTTGTCCCAGCCACGGCGATTGGCCCGGTTAGACGAGAAAAAGCCCTGGTTGTGTTCGCCGTCGAACGTCATGCCGAAATCGTCGCCGTTGGAGTTGACGGGATACGGCATGTGGCTCACCGTCCACCTGTTGGTGACGGAATCCATGACTGCCTTATATATGTCAAGACCGCCCAGACCTACCCTGCCGTTTGACGAGAAATACAGCTCGCCGTTAGGGCGGAACGTGGGAAACATCTCGTCGCCCTCCGTGTTGATGTCAGCCCCGAGATTTTCAACGGGGCCGAACGACAGACCGCTGAGCGACACGCGCCACAGGTCAAGGCCTCCATAGCCTCCGGGCATATCAGACACAAAATACAGATAGTCGCCCTTTGGCGAAACGGCCGGATGGGCATACGATGACAAAGTGTCCTTGGAGATCCCACACAGTTTGGCCTCGCCCCATGCAGCATCGTTGCGCGAGGACGAATATATCTCGGCAAAGCGCGGGTAGGTAGCATCAACCCTGCAGCGCGTGAAGAACATCGTCTTGCCGTCGGGGGTGAAACAGCAGGCTCCTTCGTCGTACTTCGAGTTGACCGTTTCATCGACAGCCTCATAGCGTTTCCACTTGCCCTTGTCATCCTTCTGCATATAAAAGATGTCTCCGCTCTTCATGCCCGTAATGCCGTTGACATCATCTCCGTTGCAATCACGCCGCGTGGAGGAGAAATATATGTCATCGCCATTGAACGACGGAGAATAGTCCATATAGGTTGACTTGAAATTCTTGTCTTCCTTCACAGTAAACTGCGACCCTTTTTCCTTTATCTCCTGTGCCACTTCACACGACTGCAGCCCCACGGTTGACAGCCGGTGTCCCGGATGGGTTTCAAGATACAGGCGATAGTCGCGGGCCGCCTGCTTGTATTCCTTGTTGTAGCGTTCCATCTCCGCAAGATAGAAATAGGTCAGGGTGTCGACATATTTGTACCTCACGGCATTGCGATAGCCCGCCTGCGCCTTTGCATAGTAGTTCATCTTGCGGTTGCTCTCGGCCACCTTGTACGCTATCATGCCGCGCCGCTCTTTCTGCGCCGGGGGAGTCTTGGCGTATGCCTTCGCGAATTCCTGTGCGGCTTCATAGTATTCGCCTATCGCCCAGTATTGCTCTCCTTTCTTCAGGTTCTTGTCGCCATTGCACGACACCATCATCATGGCGGTCATCATGACAGTCACAAGCAACGCCAGTTTGGCTTTTCCGTCGGTTTTCATAATAGATATAACTCCCACAAGGGCAATTTATTGTTTTCCGCGCTTCTTGGTCTTCACCGTCTCTGGCGTATAGGCCACCCTGCGCCATGTAGGGTCGCCCTTGACCTGCTCCACGATGTGGGTCACCATTTCCTTGATTTCCTTTACGAAAGTGGCAGCATCGTAAGTACGGCGTTCTATGTTGCGGAGCTTTTTCTCCCACAAGCCGGTGAGTTCCGCGCTTTTGAGCAGTTCCTCGTGGATAATGTCAATGAGCTCACACCCCGTGGCCGTGGCAAACAGATTCTTGCGTTCCTGCGTTATGTAGCGGCGGCGGAAAAGGGTCTGTATGATTGCCGCCCGCGTGGACGGCCGACCTATGCCATTCTCCTTCATGGCTTCACGCAGTTCCTCGTTGTCAACAGTTTTGCCTGCCGTTTCCATGGCTCTCAACAGCGTGGCCTCTGTATAGGGTTTCGGCGGAGTGGTCATTTTCCTTGTCAGCCCCGGCCGGTGAGGGCCGCTCTCCCCTTTCCGGAAATCGGGCAGGAAACGCTCTTCGTCCTTAGCGGACTCGTCCCCGTCTTCGGCGGCAGTCCTGTCGTTACGGAGCACCGTCCTCCAACCTTCTTCCACGATATGTTTGCCCTGAACCTTGAACTGGACTCCGGCAGACTCCCCTTCCACCGTAGTGGTATCGAACACACAATCAGGGTAAAACACACTGATGAACCTGCGAGCCACAAGGTCAAAGACCTTGCTTTCGGCATCGGTCAGCCCATGCGGGGCAATGCCTGTGGGTATTATCGCATGGTGGTCGGTGACTTTGGATGAGTCAAACACTTTTTTGTTCTTTCTCAACGCCACTCCCCTGAACGGCTCCATAAGACCGGCATAGGCAGACGAAATGCCGCTGAGAATACCGGGGCACTTGGCATAGATGTCATCAGTCAGGAAAACGGTGTCAACGCGCGGATATGTCGTGATATGCTTCTCATACAGGCTCTGGATAACGTTGAGCGTCATGTCAGCGGAGAAGCCGAACTTTTTGTTGCAGTCCACCTGCAGCGACGTGAGGTCGTAGAGCTTTGGCGGATTCTCACGGCCTCTTTTGGTCGCCACTGACGTTATGGAAAACATTTGGCCTTCTATCGCCTTGAGGGCCAGACGTGCCTCTTCCTCATTGCGGTACTTCCCCTTTTGGGCAGAGAACAGCGTGTTGCGGTACTCTGTTGCCAACACCCAGTAAGGTTCCGGCACAAAATTCTCTATCTCGCGCTGGCGTTTCACTATGAGAGCGAGCGTGGGTGTCTGCACCCTTCCCACAGAGAGGGGAGGACTGCCCATTTCCCGCCGACCGTATTTCAATGTATAGAGACGGGTGGCATTCATCCCCAGAACCCAGTCGCCGATGGCTCTGCAAAGACCTGCCTGATAGAGGGAGTCCCGTCTGGACGCATCCTCCAGATTTTGGAATCCCTCACGGATCGATTCCTCTGTCAGCGATGAAATCCACAGTCTTTTCACCGGGCATTTTACCCCTACTTTCTGCATCACCCACCGCTGTATGAGTTCACCCTCCTGACCGGCATCGCCGCAGTTGACGATACTGTCTGCACTTTTCATGAGGCTCTCTATGATTCCGAACTGTTTCTGTACCCCGGAATCGTTCTTAAGCCTGATGCCGAAAGGCGACGGCAGCATAGGCAGGCTGTTGAGATTCCAGCTTTTCCACTCCTGACGGTAGTCCTCCGGGAACTTCAGCTCACACAGATGCCCGAATGTCCATGTCACCTGATAACCATTGCCTTCAAGGTATCCCGTATGCTGGCTGCGCGCCCCAAGCACGTTGGCAATGTCGCGCGCGACAGAAGGTTTTTCAGCTATACACACTATCATGGTCAAAGGCAACGATGGTCTTTATGTCAAACTGTACTGGAGAGTCTTGCGGTCAAAGACAATGCCATTGCCGGCAAACAGGAAGTCCACTTTACCCTCCTGCGCCAAGGCGTGCGGTTCTCCATCCACTAATCCCCCATCATGCAGCACCCACAGGCGACGAGACATCTGCAAAGCTATCTCTATATCGTGTATCGACATGAGTATTGACTTGCCGGCCGTGCGTGCAACCGAGTCCAAGATTCTCATCATGCCGACTTTGCTCGGGAAATCAAGGAAAGCAACGGGCTCGTCAAGCAGCACGACATCGGTGTCCTGCGCCAGAGCTTTGGCTATCATCAGTTTCTGCCGTTCGCCGTCGCTGAGCGACGAAAGCCGTCTGTCGGCAAATTCCATCATGTTCACCAGACGGAGCACCTCGTTCACCCTGTTGCGGTCTGCATCCCCCAGCTTTCCCCAATAGCCGGTATACGGCATCCTGCCCGTTGCCACCAGCTCATACGCAGTAAGGTTCTGCTCCTGCACCTCGTCAGTAAGCACCACGCTGACTCTGGCGGAAAGTTCTCTGGCACTGTAACTGCCCAAAGGTCTGCCGAGCAGTTCCACCGTGCCGTCCACAGGAGGTTGCAAGCCCGCAAGCGTGCGCAGGAGCGTGGACTTGCCGGTACCGTTGGCTCCGATAAGACACGCCAGCTCGCCACGGCGAAGCCGCACATTGATGTCGTGCGACAGCCTAAGGCAACAACCTCCGTGGCGGTAGCCTGTAGACAAGCCTGCAATACTGTATGTGATTTCTCCATCTGTTGGCATTCAGCATGCAAAGTTAAGCATAAAGAAACACCGGCCGGCAGAACTGCATGAGTTTTTTGATCGTCCGCCAGCACAGCCATACGGGAAAGAAGCAGTCCCGCACTCCGAGAAAGTGCGGGACTGAAAACTATGAAGAATGTTGCAACAGTGCCGTTACTTCACCAGCACTTTCGTGCCGTTGACCACATAGACAC
>CAVEQO010000048.1:0-7128 GCA_963617965.1 Anaerovoracaceae bacterium | reverse complement strand
TACTGAGGTCTCCCACTCGCCCTGCCATATAAATCAAAGCATTTCCGAGCTTGTCCTTGGTTGATTCCGAAAATTTGCACATATCGGTTGGCTTTGATTGCAAAAATAATGCGTTTTTTGGGATCCGCCAAAACTTTTCACATTATTTTGGGACACACTTTAGTGCAGGTGTCGTATGTCATTGCAAATGACGAAACCCGGGAACGCGAATTTGGAGCCTTGCGCAACATCCCCGACTCCTACCCCAAATATGTCATCTCTGCCACTCCTCTCATTCGCGCCAGTGATTATGACGGCGTGACACATCTGAGTCTAAGAAAGTTCCTTGTCAGCGGGTTTGAGTCCAAATAACTGTTCTATACATCCTCTCCTGCGAATTTCACTTTAAATCCCAGCACTGTGGCGAATATTATTTCCATGTCTTTCCAGAAAGAGTAGTGGCGGTAATAATGGCAGTTTAAACGAACCTTGTCGGGGTAAATCACCTTTTCGTTATACTCCACGGCAATTTCCTGCATGGGGCGCATGTCTCCTTCTTTTTGCCTTCGGGAAACATATTCCGCGATCATCTCATCTTCCAGCCTGTATTTCAGAGTGGCAGGGCCGGTGATTCCCGGGCGCAACTTTAGGATATCCCGGTCGTCTCCTTCCAACTTGTCGGCATATCCCGGGACATCGGGGCGAGGCCCGACAAACGACATGTTCCCGATCAGTACATCCCACAACTCGGGCAACTCGTCTATTTTGTAATGGCGGAGCTTTGCCCCGAATGGGGTGATGCGGCTGTCACCAGCGACAGAAACCGAAGACCCGGAGTGCTTTACTGTCATTGAACGGAACTTGTGGCAAGTAAACAGCCTGCCGCCTTTTCCCACGCGCTTTTGGCAGAAAAAGGCAGGGCCTCCCGGCATCTTCAAGTGTATCAGGAACGCAACAACGGGAAACACCCACCAAATCAGAAGCAGGCCACACAGGGAAGCTACAATGTCAAAGAGTCGTTTTAGCAACATAGAGAGTGGGGATAAAAGGTTTCATCAGGTTACGGGTTAAGTTTCCTGTTCTTTATCAATTTCTCAAGATAATACCACATTTCACCGAGAATTGCCTTTTTGTCATCCTTAAAGAAATCATCATAAGCGTCAAAGCCTTTAAGACGTAACACCTGCCGTAGCTCTTCCGGTGAAAAATGCAAGGAAAGTGTGCGGCTGACCATGGTGATGATGTCGCCCAATATCCATTTGGTCCTTGTCCCGACGCATAGGTTGATTGGCTCTTCATAATTTCCCTTTGTGGCCAACTCGTAAAGTACCCACGGAATATCAAATCCGGCGGCTATCGGGGTAGCAATGCCACCCGTGAACCGTGCATTCACTTCAATGAAAGCGATGCGGTTTTGTCCTGCATCATAGCGGAAGTCCAGTCCGCAAACGCCATGAAAATCTACGGAGTCCAACAGTTTCTTGGCATATTCTTCCAAAACCGGCATGCTTACTATCTCACGTTGGGTGGTAGTTCCGCCACCATTCGTTTTTGTAACTATTGCATGATATACTGACGTCTGGCAGAATTCACCCCAGCGTATGCAGTCCACGCTGTAGTCTGTGCCGCCAATCCATTCTTCTGTAAGCGTGTCTTCCCCTTTGTGCTTTTCCGCCAGGCATTTCAGTTCCGCCTCATCCTTGGGGAAATAGACTCCTTTTGCCGAATTTCCAATTGCGGTTTTGAACACAACGGGATATTGTTCAACCTCATCAACCGAAGTGTATATCTTGGGGACGGGGACATTGGCTTTACGTGCCAATTCCGTTGATTTGGCTTTGTTGGACAGAGTGAGCAGCAATCCTTCATTTGAATATGGAATGATCAGCCCTTTTGGGAAACGGTGCCGGTGGCGCATGATTGCCAAACTCTCATCGTGAGTGGGCAACAGCACTTTGGGCTTTAATGTTTCAACGTGTTCCAGCAAACAGCCGATAAAAGCCTCTTCTTCTTTGAAAGGGTCGGGATAAGTAAAACTGCCGGAACAAAACCTCGACATGGAGCAGATGTTCTTTTTCGAAGTGTCTGCTGTCCAAACGCTCAATCCATGTCTGGCAAGACTTCTTAGTATATTATATCCGACCCTGTTCCAACAATAGGTCACGATCACGTCACATTTGTTACGCGGCATACGAAAGCCTCCTTTCCGGCTGCGCAACAAAAGGAAGTCTCCTACCCCCCCCCGAGGGGTTTACGCTTGATAATCAACGGCTTGCTCATACATTTTATCAGATAGTCTCCGTTGCTCAGAGTTTTTATTGTTTCCATTTCACATACCGCCTCCGTAACCTTCATTGAAGCCACATTGTCGGGCGATATGCTCTTGTACATTTTCAGTTGCAAGGCATCGCCCACACTGTTCATGGCTTGCCCCATGATCTTGGCAATCCCTTGGCCATGCCGCCGGTAGTCCACCATATACCCGCGGTACGAAGTTCCGTTCACGAACGAGCGCATGAAGGCATATCCCACAATGGCATCGTTTTCGGTCAATATGAAGGTGAGAAAGGATTTGCTTTTAATGACGTGTGTCAAACTGGTCCGGTCGAAACCGTGAGGACGGAAGTATCTGAATGATTCTTTAGGCTGGGCTTTGAAGAACGCCTCCATGTCTGCCGCATCACTTTTGTCAGCTGTCCGCATGATGAAGGGTCCGGACGTGTTGTTCAAGAGTATGTCGTCTATTGTTTTCAGTCTTCTTCCATACCTCAGGCTGAAAGCTTCCCCATTTAACCGTTCTGCTGCATCCCACAGGAATGTGCAGCGCGCTTTTATGAAATGTGCCAGTTCGTAAATCATGGTTTGCCGTGCGATTAATTCAACTGCTCATTCTGTTCTTGGCTAACCACAAGAAGCTCTCCGCAAGGCTCTCACTGTACACCAGGCGGTACTTCCAGCGGTTGCGCCACCAGCGGCGTGACTTCCCCACGGCGTAGCGTAGCTTCTGCCCCGCCGTCTTGATGCCATCCATGGACATCGGCAGCGCCGTCTTCTCCTTGAAGATATCCGCAAGAATACGGTCGGCAAGTTCAATGTCATTTTTATATGAGAATTTTTCATCGTCCGCTGCAAAGCAGGAGCCGTCAATGCCGAGATATTCCACGCAGATTGTGGCTATGCCATTGAAAAAATCAAGCATTCGCTCCGATTTGTATACATCAAACACGAATGACCAGTCAATGTCTGAATGATGCTGTTTGAAGAACAGCCCGACATCCAATATGTGACGCAATGTTATCTCGTTCGATGCAAAATGTTCACCTGTATGTCGCAGGAGGAAAAGGGCATTAAATGCCGGTGGGGGCAGCAACACATTGTCTGTCGGACTCTTCAAACATTCCTCCCGTTCCAAGACAGACATCAATATCCGCTCAAAACGTATGTTGCTCTTGTGTGAAATGTCATCAATGAACTTCGAATGGTTCTCCACCTCCACCCCGTGGTAACTGAAAGTAGAGTGCTTGTGGTATTCGCGGTGTACGGCAATGCCATGTTCCCGTTCCATCAGCCTGTCGGCTTTCTGCTGTTCGCCGAAGAGGTAGATGTCAATATCCCCCGTGGGGCGATGCTCCGGCACAGGGTAACCGAGGCTGCAACCGTACCCTTTCAGCAGCAACAGCCTTATGCCATGCCGCTTATAAAAGTCCGCCAACTCACGGATCCGTTCCTGATGCTTGGCATACATCCGCTCCATCACTGATGTCTGCCCAATCCATTGCAGAAGCAAAGGCTTTAAGGGGCGCATGTCGGACGGCAACCTTTCCATTGCATCAAGCACAACAGCGCTGACACCCTGTCCCCTTGAGGCTTCCATAATGTCATTCCATCCTATTTTTCCCCTCATGGGATTTTCATCACTTCCTGTGACGGCAGTTCTGACCAAAGCCAGCAAATGGAGGATGTTATTGTCAAACATCGGATTATTCCAATATTGTTTTATACAGCTCGTTTACCGACGGCCACATCACTTTGAAATCATACCATTCCAACACTTTCTTTCGTCCGTCTGCGCCAAGCCGCTTGCGCAAGTCTGCGTCAATCATCATTTCCATGCCCTTGCAAATTCCCTCAGCCGACAAGTCAATGTATTCTCCCGTTTCATGCTCAACGATGGCATCCACACAACCGTGCGCGCGGCTGTCAAGTATTGGTTTCTCCATCGCAGAAGCCTCCAAGACACACATTCCGAAACCCTCGCGGTGTGAAGGAAACACGAAGACATCGAGCATGGAATAATAATAAGGTATCTCTTTCTTGTCTATATGCCCGGAAATCAGGATGTCCTTGTTTGCTTCCATTTGTTGCTTTTTGGCTTCTGGCACTCCGTCACGAGTGTCAAACCTGCCGATGAACAGGAATTTTGCCTTTATGTCAGGATGTCTTCCTTGGAACATTTCGAAAGCGTCCACAAGTTCCGGAACTCCCTTGTCATTGCAGATACGCCCGCAAAAGCCAAACACGATGTCTGCGCCAGCCGTTCCCGTTTTTTCTTTTAGCGCAGCGAGCCTTTCTGCTTTCAGCAATGACGGATTGAAAATATTACGGGCGTCAATGCCGCCACACGTGCCATGGCCTATGACATGTTGTTTTTCTGTCTTGTTCAACCCATCGGCCATCGCAAGCCTTGACAACGAATGGCTGACATTTATAACACTCGTGGCAAGCGAAGCCACGAAACGCTCTTCTGCCTTGAATACCATCCGCCTTACGCCTTGCATGGTGGTGTAAATCACCCCATGACGATAATACACCCGGTTTCTCACACCACATATTCTCGCCGCCATCATTGCACACAATGCCCCGACTGGAGTGTGTCCGAACACGGCGTCCGCCTTTTCCCTACGGATGAGCAAGCAAAGGCTTCTCACCGCCTTTGCTATGGCCAAGGGGGAAACACTGCGGGGAATGCCCAACGGCACAAAGCGAACCCCATTCCGCTTGCAGAAAGCATCAGCATTCGGAGAGTCACTTGACACCACCACTGTTTCATAGCCTTGCTCCGTCAGATACTTGAACTGACCGTCAAAGAAACTCTCGGCAGTGGCGAAAATGGAAAACACGTGAATGAGTTTCATAAATCAAAACGTCATTGCTTTCTGTAAATGAAATAAAGATTCTTCTTTATATATTTTTTCATCTTGGAAACCAAGCCGTTGGAGTCGGTCCACGACTGGTCAAACCAATGCACGATGAAGGAACTTCTGTCTTTTGTCTTCCTTGTCGCAAAAACCCTGCTGTTGTACAAAACCACATCGTCTTTCAAAAATTGGTCTTCATCCGCGGGTTTCGCACAAAAGAAATCCATCAACACATCCATAAGTCTGATATCAACAGGCATCATCTCCAAGCTGCCGTCAGGCCTGACAAAATGCCGGTTGCCGTCGTCATACAGCTCGCGCAAGGCGATTTGGGGGAGCGGGTGCCCTTTCCCTGAATACAGGAAACCTGTCTGCAAACTGATCCGGTTGTATATGGCTTTGTCACTCACAACTGTCGGTATCTGCACACCGCACACAAAACCATGTGCCAATATGCCTTCCACGGGTTTAAGGATATCCACATCCGTGTCAAGATAGGCTCCACCATAATGAAACAAAACATACAGGCGGATAAAGTCTGCGGCAAAAGCATATTTCTTATGCGCTATGGCTTCACGCACCCAAGTGTACTTGCCGACATCAAAATTGGTCTCGTTCCACTCCGTTATTTCCCAGTCGGGACAGTTCCGCTTCCAGGTCTTGATACAGCTTCTCACAGAGGCAGGTTTTACCCCCCCCAAGCCATACATAATGCAATTTCTTGATCATGACAAATTATTTGTGTTCATTTCATATCCGTACCTTATCCGAAATAGCGCAAGCGTTGAAACCAGAAGGTTGCAATACCGCAACCATATCGGGCAACCAAGTGTTGAAAGAACTGTATCAACCGCTGGTTTAAACATTGCTTTTCATGGGCTTTTCATCAAGAAGCCTTATATACAAATCCTGTATTTTTCTTGCGCTGTCGTTAATGTCCAGCCCATAGTCATACAGCTTTTCCAATCCGTCATTGTTCCGGTCGTAACCAAGCATCCCCAGTGATTCCTCGGCCCACTCTTCCGCAGAATCATCCAATGACTTAAATGTTACGCCTCCTATTACATTTATTTCCGGCGGCACTTTGTCAGAAGACAGTATATGAAGACCGGCTGCCTGCATTTCCACCATGGCCATGGAAAAGCCTTCGTATCTTGAAGGGAAGACAACCAGATCCATTGCCTGCAAAAGTTGATCGACATCAGAGCGTTGTTCTAAAAAGATCACTTTGTCAGCCAATCCCAAATCATTAACTCTCCCAATGGCTTTCTCTTTCAGTGAGCCATTCCCTATCAACAAAAGCTTTGCTGTCGGTAATTTCAAACTTACATGATAAAATATGTCTATCAGGAAGTGATGATTTTTTGGGTGCTCAAACCTGCCGACATGCCCAATAACCACATCCGTAGCAGTCAGTCCAAGCTTTTCCCTTTGTGTTTCCGCTTTTGCACAGTCATACTTGTATTTGTTCAAATCTATTGCATTGGGAAAACAGTGTATGTGAAGCCTTTAAACAAGTGCTCGCCAGCCATGCTGCCGCAAGCCATCCTCATGGTTGCCACCCTGCACAAAAGAGGTCTTAATGCGATTGTGGCAAGACGCTTGAACGCCCCGGTCTCGCTTGCAGCATGCGAATGGCTTATAAGTATTCTACCCCCCCCCGCAAGCTTAGCCGCAGAAAGGAAAAACACGCTGTTGGCATCCCGGTGCGAATGTATAATCTGATATTCAGGATGCTGGCGCAGGATGTTTTGGAATTGACGGACTTGCGACACAAGTCCGCCGGTCAATAGAAATATACGCCCTCCACGCCTGCGGATGTCCTCGGCATAGGCTTCACACCAGGAATTCTTTGTGCCGACGACAAAATCAAATTGGATTTTACTTGTATCTATATGGTGATACAGATTCAAAATGAAAGATTCCATTCCCCCATTGGCCAATGAACCTATATTATGCAATACTCTAATCATTTGTTTACTGATGAATTCAATCTTTTTCTATGGAAATA
>CAVEQO010000047.1:0-12045 GCA_963617965.1 Anaerovoracaceae bacterium | reverse complement strand
ACAAGCGAAGCGCGGAGCCGAACGTAAAACATCGACTCCGCGCTTCGCTTGTATATTAAGGACTGGAAAAACGTGTCCTTACTTGATGCAGCCCAGTTCCTTGCCCACTTTGGTAAAGGCGGTGATGCACTTGTCGAGGTGCGCGCGCTCGTGGCCTGCGGAAACCTGCACGCGTATGCGTGCCTGTCCTTTCGGAACGACAGGATAGTAGAAGCCGGTCACGTAGATGCCCTCGTCCTGCAGTCTTGCGGCGAAAGTCTGCGACAGTTTGGCATCGTAGAGCATCACTGCGCAGATGGCGGACTGGGTGGGCTTGATGTCAAAGCCGGCAGCAATCATCTTGTCGCGGAAATAGTTGACGTTCTCCACCAGCTTGTCGTGGATGGAGCTGTCTTCCTTGAGCATGTTGAACATCTCGATGCCCGCCCCTACGAGCGAAGGAGCCAGAGAGTTGGAGAAGAGGTAGGGACGGCTGCGCTGGCGCAGGATATCTATGATCTCCTTGCGCCCGGTAGTAAATCCGCCCATGGCACCGCCGAACGACTTGCCCAGAGTGCCGGTGTAGATGTCAATCCTGCCGTAGGTGTTGAAGAATTCGCTCACGCCGTGGCCCGTGGCTCCCACCACACCTGCGGAATGGCTTTCGTCAACCATCACGAGAGCGTCGTACTTCTCCGCGAGGTCGCATATCTTGTCCATCGGGGCCACGTTGCCGTCCATGGAGAACACGCCGTCGGTAACGACGATGCGGAAACGCTGTGCCTGTGCCTCCTGAAGACATTTCTCAAGCTCGCCCATGTCGGCATTGGCGTAGCGGTAACGCTTGGCCTTGCACAGGCGCACGCCGTCGATGATCGATGCATGATTGAGAGAATCGGATATAATGGCATCCTCCTCGGTCAGGAGAGGCTCGAAGACACCGCCGTTGGCATCAAAGCAAGCGGCATAGAGAATGGTGTCTTCAGTCTTGAAGAATTCGGATATTTTGGCTTCGAGTTCCTTGTGGATGTCAGCCGTGCCGCAGATGAAGCGTACCGACGACATACCGAAGCCGCGCTTGTCCATCATGTCTTTGGCGGCCTTGATGAGACGCGGGTGATTGGAGAGGCCCAGGTAATTGTTTGCGCAGAAATTGAGTACCTCTTTACCTGCAACCTGAATGGCTGCCTGCTGTGGGCTCTCGATAAGACGCTCGTTCTTGTAGAGTCCTGCTTCCTTGATCTCAGCAATGGTCTGGCTGAGATGTTCTTTCATTTTACCGTACATATCAGTTTGTATTGTAATGTTAGTTGTTTGATACTGTCAAAAAGCTCCTCCTGATCAACATGCAAAGGAAGCGATTTATTGTGAATATGCAAAGAATTGCGTGAAGTTTATTTCTTCCCGAACCTGTCCTGCAAGGGTTGTCCTGACACTTGGCTGCCGTAGAACCCGGGGACAAGTCTTGTGACCTCTTCCCAGCACTGGCGCGCCTCTTCTTCGTTGCCCAGTTTCAGCAGGGCTTCCCCCCTTATGTTGACAAGGCGGGCTTTCCATTCGTCGTCTGAACTCCACAGCAGGGCGTTGCTGCACAGCTTGATTGCCTGTTCCGGGTTGCCGGCCTTGAGGTTTATCCGTGCCGCATGGTACAGGAACATGGGCATCTGGTACGCCAGCCCCTCGCTTATGGCGGTGTTGTCGCTTGCCAGCCCTCGGAGCAGCTTGTCGACCAGCGAGTCTGTCTCCTTGAGGGCGCGCGCCGTGTCCTGCATGTCGTGTTCGCACATCAGGATATACTGTTGCCGGCAGACGCAGCCGAACAGCCATCCCTGTACCATCATCTCCATGTCGGGTGAAAGTTCGAGCTGCCTGTAGTTGTATTCGAGCTGTCCAAAGGCCGCCTCGGCGTCGTCGAACTGGTGGTTGTGGCCGTAGTCTATGGCACGGCTCTGTTCAAAGCTGTATTGCATGACGGTCAGGTCGAAATCGCTCATGTCCATACCCCTGATGCCCTTGTCAAGCAGGTGGCGGACAAAGTCTATGGCTTTGTCGTAGTGTGCAATTGCCGTGGAGTACTGTCCGAGGGAGTCCGCTTGCGCCCCCAGCCCCATGCTGGCGTAGACAACGCTTGTCTCGACTTCTTTGGTGCGCATCTCCATTATGCTTGGATAGAGGGCTTCCGCCTGTTGGAAGTAGTTTGTGGCCAGAAGGGCGTTGTGGAGGCTGTCGCGCTGCAGGATGCCGTTGACAGCCAGGTATTTTGCCTTGTAGTCGGGTGTGATGTCAAGCTGCGCGATGCTGTCCCACAGTGCGGCGGCTTCCCTGAACTGTTTGTGCTGTACCATCTGGCGGCCCCGCTCAAAGACCTGTTCGGTGATCGTGGAAGTCTGTCCGCAGACTGTGGCGGCGAGCGAAAGGAGAAGGCAGGCAGCGGCGGTTTTCATGTGTGTCGGGTTCATATTGTATTCAACAGAGCTGCATAGGCAGGGCAGTTCTCCAGTCTGTTGGACTCCACGAGATGAGCGTGAAGTCCTGTGGCGGCACCTGCCGCGACATTCTCGGCAAGGTCGTCGAAATATACCGTTTCCTGCGGGTTTATGCCTGTTTCCGAAATCATGCGGAGGTAGATGTCGGGCGACGGCTTTGCCGTGCGCATCCTGAAACTCAGGAACACGTTGTCGAACAAGTCCTCTGGGGTGCGCCCCTGCCGGTGCAGCATATCAAGGGTACGCTGCCACATGTGGCTGTTGATGTTGCTGAGCAGCAGCACCTTGTACTTCTCACGCAGAGCCGCAAGGGCATTGGCGCGCGGATGCGGAAACTCGCCGTCAAGCGAGTAGAGCGTGTCGACGATGTCCCTGAGAGTGACCCCCGGTCTGCAGTGCGGCAGCAGTATTGCGGCAAACTGTTCTTCGCTTATGAACCCGTTGATGTAGGTGTTGACAATCTCGTCCGCCTTGTTCTGCCCGCCGGCGTTGTGGCAGTACTGCGAGTTGACCGAGTCGGGCATGGAAACGGGCAGTCCCAGTTGCCGGAATTTTTCGTCCGCCCCCCTGAAGTCAAAATCCATGAGCACTCCGCCCAGATCGAAAACAATGTTCTTGATGATGCTGTCCATGATGTTCACTCCGTGTGTTAGGGCTTGCCGTTCAACTTCACCTTGCGTATGTAGGGATTATGGCTGGAATTGTCGTGGGCGATTATCGTAAAGGTATTGCCCGCCAGTCCGTCTTTGGTGTCATTGTAGAGTGTGGCCGGAATTGCGGTCTGCCCGTGCAGCAGACAGGGCATCAATGCACCAAGGGCGGCAAGGCATGAATGGGACAATTTCATTTTGCTGTGTTTTTTGCCGGAACAGTCACGGGGGAATGCAACTGCAAATCCGCATTCTGTAAAACATCTACAAAGGTAATAAAAGATTGCTGAACACACGGCGTTTGGAGATAAAAGTGTAATTTTGCAATACTAAAGACAAAAGGAAAACACAATGGCAACAACACCCGAATTTCACTATGCTCCCATGTTCCAGCTGGGCCCCGACACCACAGAGTACTACCTTCTCACCAAAGACCATGTTTCGGTGGGCGAGTTTGAGGGACACCCCATACTGAAAGTAGAGGCCGAGGGTTTGACGAAAATGGCGAACGCCGCTTTTCGCGACGTCAGTTTCATGCTGCGCCGCAGCCACAACGAGCAGGTGGCCAAGATCCTCTCCGACCCCGAGGCTTCCGACAACGACAAGTATGTGGCGTTGACTTTCCTGCGCAACGCCGAGGTGGCAGCCAAGGGCAGTCTTCCCCTGTGCCAGGACACCGGCACGGCCATCGTGCACGGCGAGAAGGGGCAGCAGGTGTGGACGGGTTTCTGTGACGAGGAAGCCCTGTCGAGGGGGGTCTACAAGACCTATACCGAGGAAAACCTCCGCTATTCGCAGAATGCGCCCCTTGACATGTACAACGAGGTGAACACCCGCTGCAACCTCCCGGCCCAGATAGACATAGAGGCCACCGAGGGTATGGAATACAGGTTTCTGTGTGTCACCAAGGGCGGCGGTTCGGCCAACAAGACATATCTGTATCAGGAAACCAAGGCGCGCATACAGAACCCCGGCACTCTGATCCCGTTTCTGGTGGAGAAGATGAAGAGTCTGGGTACTGCGGCGTGTCCGCCTTACCACATTGCGATAGTCATCGGCGGCACCAGTGCCGAGAAGAATCTCCTTACCGTCAAGCTGGCGTCGACCCACTACTACGACTCGCTGCCGACCTCCGGTGACAGCACGGGGCGTGCTTTCCGCGATATGGATCTTGAGGAGAAACTCCTGCACGAGGCATGGAACATAGGGCTCGGCGCACAGTTCGGGGGCAAGTACATGGCCCACGATGTCAGGGTTGTCCGCCTGCCGCGCCACGGGGCTTCCTGCCCGATAGGACTTGGGGTCAGCTGTTCCGCCGACCGCAACATCAAGTGCAAGATAAACAAGGACGGAATCTGGATTGAGAAGATGGATGACAAGCCCTATGAACTCATCCCGGCGGAGCTCCGCAATGCTGGTGAGGGTGATGCCGTCAGGGTAGACCTCAACCAACCCATGCGCGACGTGTGCAAAATTCTGAGTAAGTATCCCATAGGCACGCGCCTCTCGCTCAACGGCACCATCATCGTGGGGCGCGATATCGCCCATGCCAAGATCAAGGCGCGCCTTGACGCCGGCGAGGAGATGCCCGAGTATCTCAAGAACCACCCGATCTATTATGCGGGTCCCGCCAAGACACCCGCAGGCATGGCCTGCGGCTCCATGGGTCCCACCACGGCGGGGCGTATGGACCCCTACGTCGACGAGTTCCAGTCCCGCGGGGGCAGTCTGATCATGCTGGCCAAGGGCAACCGCTCCGTTGATGTCACCAACGCCTGCAAAGCCCACGGCGGCTTCTACCTCGGCTCCATCGGGGGGCCTGCCGCCATACTCGCACAAAACAATATCAAGTCCATAGAATGTGTGGAATATCCCGAGCTTGGAATGGAGGCCATATGGAAAATTGAGGTGGAGAACTTCCCCGCTTTCATCCTCGTTGACGACAAGGGCAACGACTTCTTCAAGCAACTCAAGCCCGGTTGCTGCTGCAAAAAGCCGTGACAACCGGAGTATTGGCTTGAGCTTGTGGGAATGAGCGTCGGTCTCTCCACCGTATTCCGGCGGAACAAGACCGCAGACAGCGGCTTTTTTGTTGCCAACAACAAAAAAGCCGCTGTCTGCTTGTCAGAAAACGGTCGTTGTATCGTATATACAGTATAAGACTTTTTTAATCCTTGCCGGTTTTTGCCGTGACAGACCGTGAGTTTACAGACAGAGCGACACGCTTGAGAGAACATATGCTGAGGATTGCCGAATGCTACGTAGGCAACCCCATGGAAGCAGAAGACATCGTCCAGGATGCCATGCTCAAGCTATGGGCCAAGCGCAAGGACATTGATGCTGCAACACTGGAGTCGTTGTCGGCTGTCGTGGCCAAGCACCTTTCGCTTGACCGCTTGCGCAGTTTCCATGCACGGCAGTTGAAGTCTGTCGGCATTGACGATGCCGTTGCCATGCAGACAGACAGTGGAGAGGAAGAGGCTTCCGACACCGAACAGCGGCACAGGCTTTTGCTCAAGGCGATAAGACGTTTGCCCTCACAGCAGCAAATACTCTTGCGCCTGAGATATTTCAACGGCAAGGACATAGACTCCATAGCCATGATAACGGGCGGCATGCCGACAGCATATACAAGTCGCTGAGCCGGGCCAGAATGGCTTTGTTCCGTATGATGGCTGTAGCGATGCTGATGATCGCCGCAGTGTGTCTTCCGTTTGTTTTTGGGGCTGAGGAGAAACCGAAGCTGGCTCATACGCCCGACACCACCGCCAACCGTTCCACGGCCGATACCGTTGGCACTCACGTCGCGTCAGAAACTGAGTTGCAGACAGACTCGGCGAAATCCTTGCCGCACGCAGTGCCGGCAAAAGCGTCCAAAGCGTCTGCACCGGTCATTTTGGAACAAGAAATGATCATTTACTCTGATGCCCAGGACAGTGACATTTACATAGCGGCTACCGTTTCGTATGAAAAGACTGGCTCCGGCGAGTATAAAGTGCTTTCGTGCAAATATGAACCCGTAAGCGATTCGGGCAAGAAAGTCTTTTTCGTGCCAGATGACGAAATCAGGTACAACATAAGTGCCACAATGGCAAACATCGATATCAACGGCACACTGACCTATGAAGACGCCGATGGCCAGCCGGTTGAGAAATATGTCAGTGTCAACCAGATGGTGTTCAGATAGTCTGCCGCTTTTCCATTCCTGAATGTATTTGCAACAAACCCGTAACAGCAATGAGAAGACTTGTAACTTGTTTCGCCTTTATAGTATTGGGGGTTCTCGGCGTTTGCTCGCAAGAGACTGCAACTGACACCGTGAGGGGCAAAGTCATGTCCTATGAAAAAGGAGACATACGCAAAGGCGATCATAACGAAATGCTCAGAGACAGGCTCTCTCCCAAGTACAGCTATCCCGGCAATGACAATACCCTCTGCCAGAAAGTTGTATACGATCTGTCGGCTTATGGTCTTAACGGCAGCATCATATTGGAGGTGACATATCTGTTTGACATCGACCAAAATATCAAAACCGAGGCAATCACATTGTACGGCTCTCCGTTTGGCAAGAAAAACGACTTTGTCGTGGAGCTTCCCTCAGATCAGCCAGGATTGGTGTTCTATGACAAAAAGAAAAGAATACTAACCATACCGCTGGTGTTCAAAGACAGGGAGACCAAGAAAGTCATTAAGGAACTTGTCTTCCTGATGGACAGGTAACGCGCAAAACGATCGGGTAACAATGTTTAACTCAAAACAATAAGACTATGAACACAAAAAAAGCATTTATGTCAGGCCTGTTGCTGTTAAGTTTACTGTCTGTTTCTTCCTGCTCAAATGAAGAAGACAACTTAGACTGCAAAATGAAATTGGGGATAACACAAACCGTGCCTGTTGTCGGTTTTAAAGTAGAGGGTAATAGTTTCCGGATTAATTCCATTGAGGATTTGCCAAGACTAAAAGAAGCCCTGTCTAAAATAAATATACATCTGATCACCCAGTCTTCTGAACAAACAAAAAAACAGAACAGCTTAAGATCGTTAGAAAAAATGATGCCATCTGAGAGTGGTTCTGATACTTCAAGCGGACTTCCTGATCTAATCTGTACATTTAATGCGCGCCCCGTATGTATGTTTAGAGGAGATCCAAGTGTATATATGGAAACGGAGATATTGATAGAAGGACCAAGTGTATATCAAAAAAGAAGATGGGTTGTAACAAAAAACATTGCTACATGGAAAGACAACAATACAAAAGTGGACTATATTGTAGAAGGGGTCTTGCATCTTAAATATCAGGTCACTTACAAAAATCCTACCACACAAAAAGACACCGTTGATATTAAATATCTGCAGAGAGATATTCGTTATGTTGGAACCTATGTTTATTAGTTGTTATGAGAAAAACAATCAATATTATTGCAGCGCTTTTGTGCTTTAACTGTTCACTGGATGCCCAAGACACTTGGTCTGTTAGCAAGATAAACCATCCTTATTCCTAACCTTGGAGAAGCCATGCCGTTAGGAATGAGCAGTGTAGTGAAAGCGGATACTACTCATTGGCGAAATCCCAGGAATCTTGATCAAAGTGTATTGAGGTTTGATACCGAAGAACTTACAAAAGAGCAAAAAACAGAAAAGCTGAAGCTTTTGGGCTTTTTCTATAACCCTAAGATTGTGAAATTTGACAAAAGGAACGGAGCAGTGGTGTTGAACACAAAACGTTCTTTGTATCGAAGAAATGGCATAAAACTTACTTACAGGAGACTTGTCAAACAGTATTATGACTACGTAAACAACTACATAAAAGAACATAGGAACAATGATCCAGCGGACGAAGACTTCTTTCTGGAACAATTCGAATCTGCACAACGTGATTTCTGTAAGGAAATAAAAGAGTAAGACCAACAGTAAAAAAGTAAGGTAAAATTCAAACATGACACAGTCTGTAGACTTGCTTGCTTACATTTGGAAATAAAAATAGCCCTACTTGAAAACAAATACCTGTGAAAACGAAGTCTGGTGGGAAAAAGGTCCTGTGGACAGTTGCTGCGGTTGTTGTGACGACAGTGTGTGGATGTTTGACAGTCCACATTGGCAGAGGATACCCTAAAGTCCTGTTGCATTATATTTTTGCAGACTTCAATTTGGAGAAACTGCGCAGTGCCGTGTTCTTGATAGACAATCTGGATTTTCACAATACGGAAATGACAGAGGGCAGTCTTACGGCAGCGCAACAATCATTCAAAGCGCGTACCGACAGTGTGTGCAATGCGCTTTGCGCAAAATACGGTTGGCGCAATGTGCCGATGGACAGTGTCTTCGCCGAACGCAAGGCTTCGGCTCTTTGGGTGGAACGGAATTTGGAGGACAATGCCCCGAAACAGTCTGCGCTGCAACCCTGTATAAGAAGGCCTATTACCGCATTCCTCATAAAATATATCCTCTGTACTTGTTGATGAATCTGTACAAACTGCAGCACAAGTATGGTTTGGCAAAGAATATAGCGGAAACTATCCTCAGAAAGAAACCTAAAGTGAAATCCGAGGAATTTGACTTTATACAAAAAGAAGCAAGATCTTTGCTCGCTCTCGTAACACATACTGAAAATATAAACGGTTCACCTTTATACGAACAATAAAATTTAAAAGACATGATTATGAAGAAAGCAATTTTCACTTTTTCTATGTGCCTTTTGTGCTTCAATGGCTGCACACATAGTCAGACCTCATCTTTGGCAAAAATTGAGTCAGACAGTGTTTCCATAACGAAGTTGCTGCGGGAAGACAAGAAGCTGATAGGATTCCTTCTTAATCCGAAAGTTACTGCAATGCAAGATTGCAAGATAGTCTTGATTGCAGACGAGGGGCTTTTTAAGAAAAACGGTATTGATTTGGCTTATAGGAAAGAAATAGTCCGCCAACTTGAAGAGACAAACCGTGGAATAAAGCAATGGATTGAAGAGGGGCTCGTCACGAAAGAACAGATGCTCCAGAATTTTATTGACGCCCAAAAAGAATTGGGACGCAAAATCAAGGAGTAGCCTGTTCGCATTTGCGAAGTCAGCGCAGGAAAAGCGGAGACTTTGACGAAGACAATCCTGTAAGCCGTCTTGAGTATGCAGGAGAAATCAAAGAGAAATTCTGTCAATCGGAAATAAAAGCCCGTCTTTAACCCAAACCGGTCGTTAGAAAAAAGGAAGTAAACTTTTCTAATGACCGGTTTGGGTTAAAACAAGGCAAGACCGTTGCGTGACAGGTTTCCCAACCTTGCTGGTGTCAGTACGGGCGTGATTTCGCAACGGGACACGGTGAGGTTGCGGATTATAGAACCTACAGGATTTTCATCAGCCCGCCCAGCCCCTTCTTGATTTTCTGGAAGTTCTTGATGGCTTTGCCACCCTCTTTCACTTTGTCAGCGGTTTTCTGCGCTTTCTGCATCGAGGCTGCCGCAGAGGAGACGTCTTCCGCGGCAGCCTGACTGCCGCTCCGCGGACTCACCTTGCCGCCCCTCCATCTAATGGGGTTGAACCATCTCTCAGTCAAGAAGAGGCTCTGTCCGCTGTATGGTTCCACGGTCGGAAGTCTGCCTGTAGAACCCAATTCGGGACGTGTGATCCACACCCGGTCGCTACAGGCAAGGCTTGATGGGGAGTTGGTGTAGTTGGAATTGGATCGTCCCACCCCAAGAAAGTAGCCCTGGTTTTCAACGTTTACCGCCTGATACCAACCTATGCGGTGTGCGAGGGTGCTTCGTTCCGCCAACGACAACGCCAGTTCTATTGTACCCGGCTGGTTGGGGGCGAGTCTGCCGGGCTCCACCGGGTCAAGAAGTCCCAGAGCTTCCATGAACGCCATGGGCTCGGTCGCCCACTCCTGTATCTCTCCGCTGTCGGAGTAGCTGCTCAGGCGGGATGTATAGTCGGTATAGGTGTAGTTTGAGTTCTGCTCCACATAGCGCAGGGTACGGTAGATGACTGCGGCAAGTTCCTGGCGCGTGGGCGTGCCGACAGCTCCGCTTATTTCCGCAAATCCTTTCATGTCGTTTTTCCCTATGCTCTTGCCCGTGAGGTTCTCTGCCAGACGCACGGCGATGGAACAGAGTTGCTCGCGGGTAACGGGCAGTGTGTAGTCGCTGCCCAGCAGTGTGGTGTCGGCGAGGTTGTCGTTGAGAGCCTGGTTGGCATCGCTCTGCATCTCAGACGTGGAGGTCTTCGCCGTTGTTCTCAGCGGCAGGAAGAATCCCTGTGGGGGAGGTGTGGACTCCATGAGCGACTGGGCGACGAGGAGCTTGTTGGACTCCGCCATTCTTTTGCTGAACTCCTCGTAGGACGCTTCTGTCCCCGACTCTTTCCATTCGCCCCGGGTGATGTGGCAGTCATGGTAACTTTTCGGTTGGCGGCACCAGATGCAGCTTTTGCTGTAGACGTGGTAGCCCACGGCATTGACACCGAGGTAAGCTTTGTCGGTGGCGAGGTCAAGGCCATAGTCATGCCCGAAGGCTGCCGGTTCCCTTTCCTTGGGGTCGCGCGAAAAAGCCGTGTGGTTCGGATTGCGCTCGCACTTTCCGCAAATGGCACATGAATAGTACCACCGTTTACCTTTCTGGCAGGTGCCGTGACGCATTATGCGGTCAGCGGAGTCTATTATGACAGAGAATGTATGATTGGTGCACCAGTCGTGCGTTGCCCCGAGTCCGGCCTTTTGGGCCGAGTAGACATCGCCGGTGTAAGTCCTTACGGTATATACAGGTTGTGTAGGGTCTTTCCGCAGCAGTTCCCTGACGCGGGCAATCTGGCTTTCGGGTATGCATAGAGTGGCTCTGGCAGTATAGAAACCTGTAGAGCGGGACCGGTATTCGCGGGCGAGAGGAAACAGAGGGCTTTTCATGTTGGTGTTGAGAGCCTTGACAAACGCCAAAGCGTCTACCTTGTCACTTAGCCACACCTCCCGGAGGTTTGGGAGAGACAGCAGGGAGGCCAGCTCGCTTGTGCCTTCATCGGAGCGACAGTCCCCGTCGGTCACGTCAATTATCATCTTTGTCAGGAACACTTGTTTCTGTCCGGGCAGGAAATCCGCTTTCACATCGATGCTGCGGAATCCGTCTTTCGGCTTGTTCCCGCTGTTCAGCGCAAGCACGTCCATTTCGTTCTTGCCCACCCAGTCCGCATCGGCCTGGGCCGTGGTGATGGCTTTGGGAGAATAGCGGTATGACTGGCGTTCTTCCCCGAATAACTTGTGGCTCTCCTCAAGGTATTCCTGACTCTTTTCGCCGGGTATGGTGCAGTAGAATTTCACGTGAGGGAAATAGGGCGCGCCCATCATGGTGAGCGACTGTTTGCCGTTGACGGAGCTCTTGAGCAGATCGTTGTTGACAATGTAGCCGTCTTTACGCACCACATGGTTGAAGATGTACTTTCCTCCGGTATCCAGCACCAGCGACAGCGTGCAGTCGTAGGTGTAGCCGGGCTTGAACTTGGGGTGTTCCTCGTCGGTGCGGTCAAATTCGCCCTGCCACATCATGTCGGCGACAGTGACGAGTCCCATCTCCACAAGGTCGCCGTAGTCAGTCTTGACCGACAGGAGTTTGAGTTTCTCGCCGTCCTGCTGCGTCATGCCCGCAACGGGTGTTTCAACGGTTATGTCGATGGACTTTATCTTTGTCTTGGTCGTCTGTGCCGTAGCCGTAATGACGGACAGGCACAAAGCCGCAAATAACGGCAGCAGTCTGTTCATGTGTGGAAAAGGTTTGGTTGTTTGCAAGTGCAATGTTCGCAAAAAAAAACGAAACGGACAAGAAAAAGCGGGCATTTCAAGACTTGTCTTTCCTGTTTCGTCCGAACTGCGGGCGTTTCGGCATGTTTTGCGGCTGCTGCACAATGTTGTCCTAAATAAATTACGGGCATGAAGAAAGTGAGGTTGTTAGAGAACT
>CAVEQO010000046.1:0-12603 GCA_963617965.1 Anaerovoracaceae bacterium | reverse complement strand
TCTCTCCAGAAGGGCCGGATCTACATTGTCAACGGCAAGAAGATCAAGTTCTGATGTGAACAGCAACCTTGTTTGCAGAAAGCAGGGTTGACACATAAAACCAAAAAGCTCCGCAAACACCCGGTTTGCGGAGCTTTTTTCGTATTTTTGCAGTCGTTACAGCCCTTGGCGGCACTTCTCACCGATTATGACAACAGAACAACTTTATGACCTGTATCTGGAGCATCCCGCAGTCACAACAGACAGCAGGGAATGTCCGGACAGTTCCATTTTCTTTGCCCTCAAGGGAGACACCTTTGACGGCAACAAGTTTGCTGCGGCGGCACTCGCCAAAGGCTGTGCCTATGCCGTTGTGGACGAGGCGGAGTACTGCCCGACCGGAGACGGGAGGTATATCCTTGTGGACGATGCCCTCAAGGCACTGCAGGAACTGGCGCATCTGCACCGCATGCGTTTCGGGGGACTCGTAATAGAAATAACCGGCACAAACGGCAAGACCACCACGAAAGAGCTGGTGAGTGCCGTCCTCTCCGAAAAATACAGAGTGCTCCACACCAAGGGCAACTTCAACAACCATATCGGTGTTCCCAAGACCCTGCTCGGCATCAACGCCAGCCACCAGATTGCCGTGATAGAGACAGGAGCCAACCACCCCGGTGAAATCAGGGCACTGGCAGAAATCGTTTCGCCCGACTGCGGGCTGATAACCAATGTGGGGCGTGCCCATATAGAGGGTTTCGGCTCTTTTGAGGGGGTTGTCAGGACAAAGGCCGAACTCTACGACAACCTCCGCTCCAACCCGGACGGTTTCGTGTTCCTCAATGCCGACAACAGCATACTGGCGAAAGAGGCGGAAGGACTCAGAACCGTGACCTACGGCAAGCCCGGCCGCGGCTATGCGGCAGAGGGCGAAACGGTGGAATGCAACCCGTTTCTCAAGCTGAGGTGGCGCAGCGGCGGCACAGGCGAACCGTGGCACGAGGTGCAGACGCACATGGTGGGGTCATACAACCTTGACAACGCTCTGGCCGCGGTATGCGTGGGCCTGCACTACGGTGTGCCGCCCTGTGACGTGGACAAGGCCCTGTCGGAGTATGAGCCGACCAACAGCCGCTCGGAACTGCGCACGACAGACCGCAACACACTCGTGGTGGACGCGTACAACGCCAATCCCTCGAGCATGAGTGCCGCCCTGGAGAATTTCGCCCTGATGAAAACGGACGGAAACAAGGAGAAGATGCTCATTCTGGGTGACATGAAAGAGTTGGGGACAACATCGGACGCCGAACACGCCAAGGTGATTTCAGACATAACGAGACTGGGTTTCACCAACGTGTGGCTTGTGGGCGGAAATTTCAGAAAACAAAGCCCCCCGTTTCCCGTCTTTGACAATGTGGAAGAGGTAAAAGCCCGGCTGCAGGAGACACCGCTTTGCGGCAAGCTGATACTGATCAAGGGCAGCAACTCCACGCACCTGTACCAGTTGCCGGAACTGTTGTAGCGTGACGGCAACCCCTTGCTGCGTCCCGTTGCGCAGGCTTCGTCCCGCCGCTATATGTTGGGCAGCGACATTCCGTTGATCTTGCGGTAGAGATCAAGGGCGTAGATATCGGTCATGCCCGTGATGTAGTCAAGCACGCCGACAAGTCTGCCGTGGACGGTAGGCGCATTGACCTGGTATTGTGACGGCACACGGTTTATCAGGAGTTTGGAGTAGGCCTTGCCGGGTTCCTCTATGGCATCGGTGAACAGCTCCAGCAGAGTGTCGATTATGCGGTAGCCCGCCAGTTCAATGTCGAGGACTTCGCGCGAACGGTAGACGTGGGCTGCGGCGAAGTCGGCAATACGCTCCAGCGCCTCATACATGTGCGGTTCCATGTGCTTGACGAGCGAGCCCTCAAACTCTCCCTCCAGAATGCTGTCCTCATTGTCGATAAACACCCTTACACACTCCTGTTCGATGGCGTTGATGACACACGAGCGTATGTATATGATGCGTTCGTGGGGGTCAGTGACATCGGGGTAGGAGTTCTCTATCGTGTCGCGCTGTCCGGGCTCAAAGAAATTCAGCAGCAGCTCCTTTGTCTTGTCGGCGGTGACGAGGTGCAGCTTGTAGGCATCCTCTATGTCCATTATCTCATAGCAGATGTCGTCGGCCGCCTCCACGAAATAAGCCAGCGGGTAGCGCGCGTATCTCATGCGGAAGCCGTCGTCTTCGAAACACTTGAGTCCCAAGTGGTGCGCCACCTGCCTGTAGGTGTCCAGTTCGCTCTCGAAGAAGCCGAATTTGTTCTTCTTCCCGCACATGACGGAACTGTGCGGATATTTCACTATCGAAGCCAGAGTGCTGTAGGTCATCACATATCCGCCCTCTCGCCGTCCCTCGTATTGGTGAGTGAGAAGCCTGAATGCGTTGGCGTTGCCGTCGTAGCGTATGATGTCGTTCCACAGGATTCCGGCGCGCTCCTGTCCGACCTCGTCTTCCAGCATCTTCCGGAATCGCCGTCCCTTGCCCTCGCTGAAGAATGTGGCGATGGCTTTCTCTCCCGAGTGACCGAAAGGCGGGTTGCCCAAGTCGTGCGCCAGACAGGCAGCCGACGTGATGGTGCCAAGCTGCGAGAGCTGTTTTTCCTCGAGGTCGGGGTGGAGTTCCATCAGCCGGCGTGCGGCATCGTTGCCGAGCGAGCGTCCCACGCTTGCCACTTCAAGGCTGTGGGTCAAGCGGTTGTGTACGAATATGCTGCCGGGAAGCGGAAAAACCTGAGTCTTGTTCTGCAGGCGGCGGAACGGTGCCGAAAAAATAAGCCTGTCGTAGTCCCGCTGGAATACGGAGCGGTATTCGGCAATGTCGCCGTGCCTGTCCTCGTGGCCGAAACGCCTGGTGCTGACAAGCTTCGACCACTCCATTTTTTGTGGTTGTTTCATGATTGGAGTCTTGTAATGCAAAAGTAAGTTATTTTTCATCTTCGTGCAAAAAGCATTGTCCCTAAAATTTGGTTTAGCTGTCGGATTGTGCTAAATTTGTAACTTGAAATTCAGCGAGTATGTCTGTTAAAATACAAATCATAAACAAGTCGCACCACCGTCTTCCGGAATACGCGACTCCCCAGAGCGCAGGCGTGGATTTGCGCGCCAATCTCGACTCTCCAGTCGTTATCAGTCCTCTGGGCAGGGCACTTGTGCCAACCGGGTTGTTCATGGCCCTGCCCGACGGCTACGAGGCCCAGGTGAGACCGCGTTCGGGTCTGGCTCTCAAGCAGGGTCTGACGGTGCTTAACACCCCCGGGACCATCGATGCGGACTACCGCGGGGAGATCGGCGTGATTCTGGCCAACCTCTCCGACACGGAAGTGACGGTGAACGACGGCGACCGCATAGCCCAGATGGTCGTGGGCAAGTATGAGCGTGTGGGCTTTGACGAGGTTGAAGTCCTCGACGCAACGGAGCGGGGAGCGGGCGGCTTCGGCCATACGGGACTTTGAGTATTCCTTGTACGCTCCACCATATTTTCGGGAACAATGCTTGCAAACAGAGTGATGAAAAAGGCGTTGGCCGTTTTTCTTCTTGCCATTCCGGCCATCTGCGCCGTCGGCAGGGGAGGGGCGTTGCAGCCGGACGAAAGGATGCAGCGCAAGTACCGCGCACTGTATCTTGAGGCCGTGTGCCAGCGCGAGGCTGGCAACGACGTGGCCTGCTTCAGGCTGCTGGAACGTGCCAGCCGGCTCAATCCCGACGGTGCGGAAGCCCTTTTCGATATGGCCCGTTTTGCCGGAAGCCACGGTCTGGACATACCCGTTGTGGCGTATCTGGAGAAAGTCCACGCCCTGTGTCCGGAAAACAAAGAATACCTTCTTGAGCTTGGCAGTACACTGCTCGCCGCCAACGATGACCGGGGAGTCGGGATGATACAGTCGCTGCTGACCGACGAGTTCTTGCGTGACAAGGCTTTTGCCCTGCTCTGTTCCTTCTATGAATCCAAGGGCGATTTCGGCAGCCTGTGCGCCACTCTGGACAGGTGGCGTCCCATAAGGGACGACGACGAACTGCTGTCGACGCAGAAACTGCGCGCCGCCATCGGCATGGGGCACCTGCAGGAAGCCCTGCTCATTGCCGACACCCTGATAGAGAAATGCCCGGGCCACAACACGGAATACCTCATAGCCAAGGGCGAGGCACTGCTCGCTCTCGGCAGGACGGACGAAGTGCTCAGGATAATCAGACAAGTGGAGGAAGACGAGGAGACACGCGGCAACGGGAACATACTGCTTTACAAATATGCCTTGGCCACCAAAAATGCGGAGGTGGAAAACACGGCACTGAAGAATCTGGTGCTCGACACGTCGATGCCAGTGCAGACACGCATGGCAGCATACCGCAACTATCTCGACAAATATCCTACGCAGGAAAGGAAGATGCAACGCGACTCGCTCGTGAGCCGGCTGCTGCCCCTACAGGAAGAAGACGCCACGCTGTATGGCGTGATAGCGGAGCAGATGCTCAGCGAAAACACCCCGGACTCGCTGACGGTGCCGATATTCAACAAGATGCTCGACATCAACCCCTCTGACGAGTATTCGCGCCTTCACCTGATGCAGGACGCCCTGTCGAGGAGAGACTACGGCGAATTGAAGAGGCTGAGTACCGACGGACTGAAGGAAAACGCCCGGCATCCGCTGTTCTATTATTATGCCGGGGCGGTGCTGCAGATACAGAAAGACGACAAAGGCGCACTCGACATGTATGCAAGGGGGCTGAAATACATCACCGGGGACACCCACACGGAACTGGTGTCGAGCTACTACTCAGCCTATGCCGACGCCCTCCACAAGGCAGGGCGCAAGGACGAGGCCTACGTGATGTATGACTCGGCGCTGGTATACAACGGCGATAACATCATGTGTCTTAACAACTATGCCTATTTCCTCTCGCTTGACGGCGGCAACCTTGACAAGGCCCGGCAGATGAGTGCCAAGACAATAAAGGAAGAGCCAGAAGAACCCACATACCTTGACACCTATGCCTGGATACTGTTTCTGCAGGGAGACTGCGCGGAGGCGCGCAAGTACATTGACAAGGCACTCGAGTTTACGGAAGACCCCGACGATCCCGACAATGTCAGTCTCGTGGATCATGCAGGCGACATATACTATCATCTGGGACTGACGGAAGAGGCGGCAGAATACTGGAAGCGGGCCGCCAAGATGGATCCCTCGTCGGCGGTTATCAGGAAAAAAGCGCAAAGCCACAGATACTACAAAGAATAGCGACTATGAAGATTGTCAGAATAACGGCTGCCGGCCTGTTTCTTGCCGGTCTGCTGCTGTTGGACTCCTGCAGCACTTCAAAGAATATACAGGGGGCAACTGCCGCTGCGGGGCATAGTACGGAAGACCTCTACAAGCAGAGAGTGCTGGCCAATGCCAATGTCTCCAAGTGCCTGACCGCCAAGATGCGTCTCGCCCTGTCGGTGGGCGGCAAGGACGTCTCCCTCTCGGGCAGCCTCAGGATGAAGCGCGGCGATGTCATCCAGATGTCGCTTACCTTCCCCATCGTGGGCGAGGTTGGCAGGATGGAGTTCACACCGGAGGGCGTGCTCATCGTGGACCGCATAAACAGCCGCTATGTCAGGGCTGCGTACGACAAGATAGATTTCCTGCGTTCGTCGAACCTTGACTTCCACGCCCTGGAGTCCGTGTTCTGGAACGAGGTGTTCTATCCCGGAGGCAAGGTGTCGGACAAGTTGCCGGAATTTACGGTCTCGTCGGCCGGGGCGCATACCCTGCTCTGCCTCACAACGGCCCCGAAGCTTGACTATGCGTTTCTGACAATAACGGAAAATGCCCTGCTTGACCGCACTACGGTAACGTCAAAGAACGTTTCCGAAAAAGGTACCCTAACCTGCATCTACGGTGATTTCGTGAAGTTCGGCCAGGGAAAGTTCCCGTCGTCGGTGAAGATTTCCTTTACGGGCGACAGGCAAAGCTGCGGGCTTGACATGACGCTCAGTTCGCTGTCGGACTCGTCGGACTGGAACGGGCGCACCACGCTGTCTTCCAAATACAGGGAGATGGACGTGGAGAGTCTGCTTGAAAACCTTGTACCCTAATCCAGAGAAAGAACAACAGCAGTGAACGGTTTACTGAAAATAATGGTGCTGCTCCTTGCGCTTGGCGTGACGGCACCGGTCGCTACGGCACAGAAGAACAAGTCCCGCAGTGCGGCGACCCAGAAGAAATCCAAAGACAGGAAACAGAAAGGCAAGACCAGGTCCGCAGCCCCGGATGTTTCGAACACCAGTGTCAGTTCCCTGAAGTCAAAGCGCAACGCACTGCAAAAGAAAATAAACAACTCACAGTACGAGCTGACACGAACCAACAAGGACGTCAAGAAGCGGTTGCAGCAACTCAAGGAAATAAACGGGCAGATAGACCACCACCGTCAGAACATAGGCAAGATCAAGGGACAGCTGGACTCGGTGAACGCCAATATCGGGACCCTCGAGGCGGAACTGCGCACTCTGACGGCGCAGCTCAAAGACTGCAAGAAAAAGTACGCGCGTTCGATGCTGTATATGTACCAGAACCGCAATGTGTCCAACAAGCTGTTGTTTCTGCTGTCGGCATCGGACTTCTCACAGATGGCGCGCCGCTACAAGTATGTGAAGGAATACTCCAAGTACCAGCGCGTGCAGGGCGAGCTGATGCAGCGCAAGCAGGCAGAGATGGAGCAGGCCAAGGCCAGCCTCACAGAGGAGCGCAACCGCCATGCGGTGCTGTTGCAGTCGGAGCAGGAGGAAAACCGCCAGCTTGCCGCAAAACAGACAGAACAGAAAACCGCTGTTGACGGGCTGCAGAAGAAACGCCGGAATCTGGAGCAGGTGCTGGCCAACGACCGCAAGGAGATGGCGCAGCTCAACGCCAAGATTGACTATTACGTTAAACTTGCCATAGAGCAGGAGCGCAAGCGGCGTGAAGAAGCGGAGCGCAAACGCAGGGAACTGGCCGAGCGTCAGGCCCGTGAGGAGGCCGAACGGCAGCGCCGCCAGGCTTCAGGGAAAGGGAATGACGCGCCTTCGGAGAAAAAATCCCCACGCAGCAGAAACGCTGAACCTGCCGTAAAATATATGCCGAATGACAAGGAGTATGCCCTGACGAGCAACTTCGCATCCAACCGCGGACGGCTTCCGATGCCTATAACAGGTTCCTATGTGGTGTCCACCCACTATGGCAGCTACACGATGCCCGGCACCAGCGTGCGCCTTGACAGCAAAGGCATCAACCTGACCGGCAAGGCCGGGGCGCAGGCCCGCTGCATCTTCGACGGTGAGGTTGCGGCAGTCTTCAGTGCCGGCGGAATGCGCAACGTGATGGTACGCCACGGGTCGTATATCTCCATCTACTGCAATCTTGTTTCCGTCAGTGTCAGGCAGGGGCAGCGGGTCTCCGCACGCCAGACGCTCGGTACTGTCGCGGCCGACGCTTCCGGGAAGCCCAACCTGCATTTCCAGTTGCGCAAAGAGTCTTCCACGCTGAATCCCGAGTCGTGGCTGGCAAGGTGATCAGTATCGTGGAGCCAGAACTTACCGCAGCCTTGTTCCTGCCTCAAGGGCAAGGCGTATCATTGCGGCGAGCGAAGTCTGGCGTTGGTCGGCCGTGAGTTTCTCGTTTGACCAAAAAGTGTCGGAAACGGTGAGCAGCGTGGCAGCTTGCCTGTGGAGTGCGTTGGCGTTGTGGAAGAGCGCGAACGATTCCATTTCCACGCAATCTGTCTTTGTGCGTTGGCTTGTCTGTTGCCATGTCTCAAGGTTGTCGTCGGTATAAAAGACATCGCTTGAATGCACTCTTGCCGGTTTGAGATCCATTCCAAGATCCGCCGCCGTGTCCCGCACGATGAGGTTGATTTCCTCACTGGGGTAGTTGACGTGCTCCCGATAGCCGTTCTGCATCAGCGCGTATGTTGAATCGCTGTAAGCACAGGAGGCAAGAACCACGTCCATCAGCCTGAGACTCCGGCTGTAGCTGCCGGCGGAACCGATGCGTATGATGTTCTCCACTCCGTAGAACTTGTAGAGCTCGTATGAGTATATGCCGATGCTCGGCATGCCCATTCCGCTGCCCATCACGGAGATTTCCTTTCCGTTGTAGATACCCGTGAAGCCGAGCATATTGCGCACGGAAGTGACCAGTCCGGGCTTTTCAAGGAAGCTGTCGGCGATGTATTTGGCCCTTAGCGGGTCGCCCGCCAGCAATACGGTTTTTGCAAAGGCGTTGTCGGGTGCGGAGATGTGAGGTGTTGCCATAACGTGTGTTTGTGTTTCGGGATTGTCCTAAAAGCTGATTCCGTCCAGCAGGCTGACGTAGAGGTCTATGGCCTTGCGTATGTCTGCCAGCGGAATGTATTCGTCGGCAGTGTGCGACCTGTTGGAGTCGCCCGGCCCGAGTTTGAGCGACGGCCAGGGCATCAGAGCCTGGTCGCTAAGGGTGGGCGAACCGAACGGCAACAGTCCGAGTTGCCGGCATTTGGCGACTATGGGGTGGTCGGGAGCTATCCGCGAAGAGCCGAGCCGGGTGGAGCGTGCGCTGACAGACGCATCCAGCCTGTCCGTCATGAAGTCGAGGATTTCCCGGTTGGTATAGCAGTCGGTGGTGCGCACGTCGACGGTGTAGGTGCATTTGTCGGGAATGCAGTTGTGCAGAGAGCCGGCGTTGATGACAGTAGCGGTCATCCTGACTTCGCCGAGAGTCGGCGACACCTTGGGGAACCTGTAGTTCCTTATCCAGTCTATCTGGTCTATGGCCTTGTAGAGGGCGTTTACCCCCTCGTTGCGTGCCGCGTGTCCGGCTTGTCCGAAGACTGTTATGTCGAGCACCATGAGTCCTTTCTCCGCAATGGCCGGCTGCAGCGACGTGGGCTCCCCCACGATGGCCACATCCGCCTTGGGCAGGTGCGGCAACATGAGCGTGAAACCGTCCTTGCCCGACACCTCTTCTTCCGCGCTGACAGCATAGACAAGGTTGTAGTGCTGTGGCTTGGCCGACAGAATCCGGAAAGCCTGCAGCAGGCTCACAAGCCCCCCGCCGCAGTCGTTGCTACCCAGCCCGTACAGCCTGCCGTCTTCCACGGACGGCGAGAACGGGTCGCGCTGCCACCCGTCGGCAGGTTTGACGGTGTCGATATGGGCGTTGAGCAGCAGTGTCGGCTTTGTGGTGTCCATGTCACGGGCAGCACACATGATGTTGTTGCCAAAGCGCTGGTGCGGAAGCCCGTATGTGGCAAGGTAGCCGCAAAGGAGGTCGGAGGCCTCTTTCTCGTTGTGGCTCACCGACGGCGTGGCGATGAGCTGTTCAAGCAGTTCTGTCGCGTCTTTGTAACAGGTCTCGTATTCTTCGGTCATGTGTGGTTGGAAAATATTGGTTTTCGGGCCGGCTACAGTTTGCAACCGTATTTTCTGATACAGTCCGGACACAGCCCCGTGACAATCATCTCGGCATTGTGGACATGAAAGCCCATGGGCAGTCTTATGTCCGGAATGTGTTCGGAGGGCAGACAGAACGTGCGTTTGCAGCGTTCGCAGTGAAAGTGTATATGTTCGTCGCTGATGTTGTGGTGAGGCTCGCTGCTGTGGCTGTCCTCTTCACACAGGGCGTATTTCGTCTGTCCTGTACTGTCCTTGATCTGGTGTATCACGCGGCGCTCAGACAAGAGCGACAGAACCCTGAAGATGGAAGATTTGTCAACCGTCTGCAAACGCATCTCAAGGTCGTTGAGCGAGAGGGCTGTGCTTGCCCCCATCAGTTCCCGCGTCACCAGAATGCGGTTGGCAGTAGGCCTGATGCTGTTTTGCTCCAGACGGCGCGTGATGTCAGTATCTGTCATGGTGGAATTTTTTCAGTCCCCCGATGGGTGTTTCGGCTATTTTTCCAAGTGACAGCCCCTGCTGCGCCGCCACTTCGGCGATAATGTCCTTGTAGTGGTACGCCACGGCACCGGTTATCCCTATCTTGAGGTCAGGGCGGTTGTAGTTGGCTGTGTTGCATCGGAAGAACGCCGCGAAAGCGTCCGCCACCATTTGCCTTACGCCTCCGTTGTCAAGATGCTTGTGGATGAACGGCGACAGCGAAGCCAGCCACCTGTTCGGAAACGGTTGCCTGTAGACCCTGTCGGTGATTTCAGCGGCAGTGCCGTAGGTTTCCGTGAATTCTTCCTTGATCCCGGCATCAAGCTGGTTTTTGAGCACGTTGCCCACCAGCAGTTTCCCGAGGTTCGCCCCACTGCCCTCATCGCCCAGAACATAACCCAAAGGAGAAACGTTTGCAATGATTTCCCTGCCGTCGTAAAGGCAGGAATTGCTCCCTGTGCCCATGATGCAGGCAATGCCTTCTTCCGTGCCGCACAACGCTCTTGCCGCACCGAGCATGTCGCTTGCGACCTCGATGTTGCACTCTCCGCCGCGAGTCCCCAACGCTTTTCTGAAACACTCCTTGACAAGAAGACTTTTCTCCCCCGGCGTACATCCAGCCCCGTAGAAATAGACATTTCCGATCCGGCCGTACTGCGGCAGTGAACTGCATATACCGGAGAACAGTTTTACCATTTCGTCAGGGCTCATGAAGTACGGGTTGCATCCGTCTGACCGGAAGGCTAAATCTTCGGTGTAACCGCAATCCGCCCGTTCGCCGGCAGCCGCTGTCAGTAGCCAGTCGGTCTTAGTGCTTCCGCTGTCCGCTATGAGGTTCATCGTGGGAAACAAGTGTATGTTTCTGCAAAAATAATTGTTTTTTCTCTCTCCGTAGTTGTATGGTTGGGGAATTGATAGCGCATTATGAAAAAAACAAACAAACTTTTGGCTGTTTGTGCGGAATATGCTACTTTTGCACACGCAATCGGCGACAGTCCGATGTACACAGGTAGATCCGCTAGCTCAGCTGGTAGAGCACATCCCTTTTAAGGATGGGGTCTTGGGTTCGAACCCCAAGCGGATCACCCCAAAGGCGGCAAAAAAGCCGCCTTTTTCGTTTAAAATCAAAGAGTTACGGAAAAATAAATGTGTTACGGAATTTGTCAAAAAACGCCCGTTTTAGCCCGTTTTTGGCGGTTTGTGTTACGGTTTTGTGTTACAGTGTTACAGTACAAAGCGTAAAACCATAAAAACGTAAAAACAATGAAAGAACAAAACCCGCCGTGCGTTGAAATTGTTTGTGATTTTAGGTACTAAGCAACACCAACCACACCTGCGGAGTGGCTTTCGTCAATCATCACGAGAGCATCGTACTTCTCCGTGAGGTCGCATATCTTGTCCATCGGGGCCACGTTGCTGTCCATAGAGAACACGCCGTCGATGATCGATGCATGGTAGAGAGAGTCGGATATAATGGCGTCCTCCTCGGCCAGGAGAGGCTCGAAGACACCGCCGTTGGCATCAAAACAAGCGGCATAGGGAATGGTATCTTCAGTCTTGAAGAATTCGGATGTTTTGGCTTCGAGTTCCTTGTGGATATCAGCCGTGCCGCAGATGAAGCACACCCCAAAGCGAAAAGCCGCCACGCCCATGAGCGGAGCGCAGCAGCTACGAAAAGAAAAAGCCTTCATCCTGCGGCAAAGCGCAAGACAAAGGCGTATAGAGTCTGGGGATTAGGGGGGGGAGCTTATTGTTTCTTTGCTTTGAAATTCAGAGATGTAGATCCTTGGGACATAGTTCCACTCATTTCAGTACCATTAAGTACAATGTTGCTATAGGTAATGTAAACCTCTCCATCAACATACGTAGTTAGGGTACGCCCATCAAATTTCCAAGTACCTGTACCATTACCGAGAGAGCCCCATCCAACATAAGTGCCATCGCTTTTAAAATTAGCGTAAGCACGTTCGTCTGCATAGAGAGAATTTGTTAGGTCGACCCAAGTACCATTAGATGTTTGAATAGATGTTGTCATCCATGTACCTACAACATCTGCGGTTGACTGCTTGTCATCATCATCGCTACTGCATGAAACGAATGAAAATGCACACATTGTAACTACAACAAATGCGAGAATTGAGAAAATCTTTTTCATAATATTATTATTTATTTGATTAGAAATCGAGTCCGACAGAAATGGTTAAACCGTGAATGTAGGATTTTTCAGTCTTTGGCAAATGGTGAATAGTCTTAAAGGTCTTATATTTCTCCGCAAAGATATAGTTTTTCCCACCACCCCCCCCGAATATACATATTTTAACTTTTAACTAACTATCTTTTAACTAATGTTTACAAACATCATCTCGCTTCGCCAACGCTAATAGCATATAAATCGTGCTGTGGGAACTTTTCGCAACCGAGACAGGGTCTCAAAGGCATCCGTGCCGTCGGTGTGGTGTTCCAACAAATCCTCTTCCGATTCGGGTTGCCACTGAAATTAGTCTTATCGAACAGATTTTGCAAGTGAGTTTTGCCAGTCAATGAGATGCTGAGAATTTACACTCTCTTCAAAGGCAGTTTGTGGCTATCTTTGAACGTGGTTTTTAATTCATACGCAATATGTCATAAATCTACGATATACTATCCGAGAACAAGCGAAGCGCGGAGCCGAACGTAAAACATCGACTCCGCGCTTCGCTTGTATA
>CAVEQO010000045.1:0-14707 GCA_963617965.1 Anaerovoracaceae bacterium | reverse complement strand
ATCGCCCCGCTGCTTGAGGGGCTGCCCGCCAACGTGCATTTCCGCCCCGTGGAGCTCTGCGACTACAAAGGCATCGCCGGGCTGAGCCGCCTGAGCCGCCAGCTCATTGGCGAGGGCTATGATGCGCTGGCCGACATGCACGATGTGCTGCGCACCAAGGTGATACGTTTTTTCTTCAGGAGAGCGAAGCTGCCCGTTGCCGTGATTGACAAAGGGCGCAAAGAGCGAAAGCAAATCACGCGCGCAAAGAACAAGCGTCTGCACCAGCTCACCCCCTCGCCGCAACGATATGCCGACGTGCTGGAACGGCTGGGATTTCCCGTGAAGCCCAAGGAGTACCATATATGCGGCGGCAAAGCAGCCGACATTGCCGACATCGCGAACATTACGGGTGCGAAAGGCACCGATGCGTGGATCGGCATTGCCCCCTTTGCCGCCCACAGGGGAAAGATCTACCCCCTGCCGATGATGGAAGAAGTAATATGCCGTCTCGCCGGCACACCGGGTCTCAAGATTTTCCTTTTCGGAAGCGGAGAAACGGAGCGACAGTGGTGCGAAAGCGTCAGCCGTCCCAATGTAATCTCCATGGTAGGCAAGACCGATCTCCGCAAGGAGCTGCGCCTCATGACAAACCTTAATGTGATGGTGACCATGGACTCCGCCAACATGCATCTCAGCGCACTGGCAGGCACGCCCACCGTGTCCATCTGGGGAGCCACCCACCCCATGGCCGGCTTCGCCGGAATGCAAGTCCACGGAAGCCGCACCGTGCAGCTTGACATGGACTGCCGCCCCTGCTCCATCTTCGGCAGCAAGAAGTGCGCCAAGGGCGATTACCCGTGCATGAGCGGCATCACGCCGTGCCAAGTGGTTGAAACAGTAAGGCCTTTCCTGCAAAAAACAACGCACGCATGACATACAGGCTTCTATACTGCACCGTCTGGCTCCTGTCGCTGCTGCCAATGAGAGTACACTACGTGATATCCGACATCATGTATCCTCTGGTGTACTACATAGTGAGATACCGCCGGAGAATCGTGAGGCAAAACCTCACGCGCAGTTTCCCGGACAAGAGTCCCGGGGAAATAAAGCGCACAGAACGCAAGTTCTACCGCTTTTTCTGTGACTATTTCGTGGAAAACATCAAGGCTCTGACGATAAGGAAAGGCAACATGATGAAACGCATGACTTTCGAGAATCTGGAAGCGGTGAGCGAGGCGTTCAGGACCAACCAGTTCGTCTTCATATACCTCGGTCATTTCTGCAACTGGGAATACATAGCGTCGCTCAGATGGTGGTTGCCGCAAGACATAATCGTAGCCCAACTGTACACCCGGCTCCACAACCGCACGACAGACCGCCTGTTCTATCACATACGCTCACGCTACGGCGGCGAAAACATAAACAAGAACGAATCGCTGCGGCGTATTGTCACCATACAGAAAAGCGGACGGAAGGCCCTCATCGGCTTCATCTCCGACCAAGGGCCCAAGATGCAGAACATTCACCTGTGGATCGATTTCCTGCACCACGACACCCCCGTGTTCACCGGCACCGAGCGCATAGCCAAGAAAGTCAACGCCGCCGTATTCTACGGAGAAGTGAGCAGGCGGAAACGCGGATACTATTCCTGCCGCTTCATACCCATGACCACAGACCCCAACTCTTTCAAGGAACACGACATCACGCGGCTCTACATGAAGATGCTCGAGCAAGACATCATCAAAGACCCGTCGCGGTGGCTGTGGACACACAACCGCTGGAAACGGCAGCGGCCGCACGACCCGTCGGATAGCAACCGGCAGCTGATGCGCGCAACAGAAGAAATGAAACAACCCCAAGACACATGAAACGACATCTGACCATGCTTGCAAACCTGCTGCTTGCATTTGCAGTCCTGACAGCAACAGCGCAACGGCAAAAGCCCGTCAAAGTGCGTGTCATGACATTCAACATACGTCTGGAGAACAAGAGTGACGGCGCAAACAGCTGGGAGCTGCGCTACCTGCAGACAGGCGAATTCCTCCGCAAGAGCAAGGCTGACATCATAGGTCTGCAGGAAGTGATGCAGAGGCAGCTTGACGACATCTGCAACGCCCTGCCGGCATACGGTCATGCGGGAGTGGCGCGCGACGACGGCAAACAGAGTGGAGAATACTGTCCCGTCTTCTACAACAAGGAGAAATTCGACCTTGTGCGCAGCGGCACGTTCTGGCTGTCGGAAACGCCCGACACGCCTTCCAGAAGCTGGGGAGCGGCATGCAACCGCATAGCCACATGGGTCATATTGCGCGACAAGGAAAGCTTCAAGAGCCTCGTGGTGGCCAACACCCACCTGGACCACGTGAGCGACAAGGCGCGCCAGAACGGTGCCGTACTGATCAAGGAACAGCTCAGCCGGATGACCAACGGGCTGCCGGTAGTGCTGACAGGCGACTTCAATGCCGACGAGCACGACCCCGTCTACGCCAAGATCACGACACGCATCTTTCCGATGAAAGACGCATGGAAATCCGCAGCATCGCCGAAAGGCCCGGACTACACGTTCCACGACTTCGGCAGGGCTACCCCACCCGAAGCACGGAAGATAGACTTCATCTTCATGTCGCCCAAAATACAGGTCAGGAAAAGTTCAGTGATTGACTCTGCACTTGGAGACGGCCGATACCTGTCCGACCACAACCCCCACACGGCCGACATCGTGTTCTGACCCCAAACCGTCAGCAGCCCGGCCAACTTGAAAAAACGGGTGCGACACGCTGCCGTTTGTTGCGGAAATCCACTACCTTTGCAACGCAAAAACAACAACCAACAAAAACATTCATACAGACATGAAAAAGATTCTTATCATCGGTGCCACAGGCCAAATCGGATCGGAACTGACCATGACACTCAGAAACGTCTACGGCGGACAAAACGTAGTGGCGGGCTACATCACGGGGGCGGAGCCAAAAGGAGAGTTGCTTGAGAGCGGTCCAGCCGAAATATGCGACGTCACCGACGGTGCCGCCATTGCCGGCATCGTCAAGAAATACGGCATTGACACCATATACAATCTTGCCGCACTCCTCTCTGTCGTAGCGGAAGGCAAGCCCAAACTCGCATGGAAAATCGGCATCGACGGTCTATGGAACGTGCTGGAAGTGGCACGCGAAAACGGCTGTGCCGTGTTCACGCCAAGTTCCATCGGCTCCTTCGGCCCCAACACGCCCCATGTCATGACCCCACAGGACACCATACAGCGTCCGCGCACCATGTACGGAGTCACAAAGGTGACCACGGAACTCCTTTCCGACTATTTCTTCCTCAAATACGGTGTCGACACGCGCGCCGTGCGTTTCCCCGGCGTAATATCCAACGTGACACCTCCCGGAGGCGGAACGACCGACTATGCCGTTGACATCTACTACTATGCAGTGCGCGGGGAGAAGTTCACCTGCCCCATCAAGCAGGGAACACTCATGGACATGATCTACATGCCCGACGCTCTAAAGGCCGCCATCGACATCATGGAGGCAGACCCCTCGCGGCTTGTTCACCGCAACGCGTTCAACATCGCGTCGATGAGTTTCGCTCCCGAAACAATCTATGCATCAATAAAGAAATACAAACCGAACTTTGAAATGGTCTATGACGTAGATCCACTCAAGCAATCTATTGCCGACTCATGGCCTGACTGCATGGATGACTCTTGTGCTCGCAACGAGTGGGATTGGAAACCCGTTTACGACCTTGATGGCATGACACGCGATATGCTGGAGAAACTGCCGGCACGGATTCTGAAATGAGTCCCGGTACAGCGTAAAGCACAAAAAGGCGGACGGGGTGCGGGCTGATACTGCCCGCACCCCGTCCGCCTTTTTGTGTAGCCTAACGCAATGAACGTCAGAAATTGAATGTCAGCCCCACGCTGAAACAGAATTTCCTATAATAATAACAGTCCGGGGCATCCGATGACTTTGCCACGTTGACAAGATTCTGACGGGCTTCGGCATAAACGCCGACAGTCTCGCCAAGGTTATAGCGCACCCCACTCTGAAGACCGGCGGTGCGATACCCCAAATGTACGCCTGTATACAGGTCAAGGGGCATCGGCAGCCCGAAAATATCCTGCCAGTGACAGTTGCCGGAGAACAAAAGATCCAGACGGCCGGAGACACCGCCGTCGCCTTTGTCTCCACTGTCTTTTGCAAGGCAACTGACCGCACAACCTATAGACAGCCAACTGTTGACGCCTTTGTCCATGCCGACAACTCCGCCGGAAATACCACCGGCATTCAGATAGCCCCCATAGCATTTGGTATCGGCATCGCCGTCAAAGGCTTGTGCGCCGGCTGTGTGACCGACAGCGAAAAGCAACACGGAGGCTACGCCCAAACGCCGGAACAAACGACTTGCAAGAGGCATGGCTTATTCTATTGAATTGTGTACTTCGTTATGCCGAACACCTTGCGACGGTTTCCGCCGCTCTTGTCCTTCACGTACTGTTGCCCGTACACAACATAGTTGTTGTCATACCAATGACAGGTAGATGGCATTTTCATCTTTTTCACGTCCACGTTTTCGTCGCCGGCCTCGATTATGCCGGTTTCCTTCTCCTGGACAATGCCGCCGTCAGCCTGACCGACAATTTTGCTCACCAGCTTCATGCGGTCGGCATACACAAGGCTCACCCGACCGTCATCAAGTCCCATAGAGGCGAAATGAATCACCCTGAAAGGTTTGTTTTTGGGATACATCGGGAAACAAGTGTCCCACAAAAGATTCCCGCCGGCATCAAACTTGACCAGAATCGCATGAGTGTACTGATAGCCGTTGAAACTGGTGACTATCACATTGCCCTGCCGGTATGTCACATAGGTTGGGTAATATGCCTCACCAAGATAATAGTAATCTTTGCCGTCAAAGACTATGTCGTGGCTTGCCATGAAATAGTTCAGGGCGTATTCCTTGTCCGCCTTTTCCGCTTTCTGTTTCTTGCGCTCGACTTTCTTCTGTTTCTTTTCCGACATGAACTCGGTAAAATTCTTCAGGTCAAGAAAATTATACGACCGGTAAAACGCAAAATCATCCTTGTCCAGTGCGGCAAAATATATGCCCTGTGAGTTGCCTTTCTTCGACTTCGTATAAGTACCCGTAACAAAAGTCCTGCCACCGGCATTGCAGATGCTTGCGGAAGTGATTGTTTCTCCTTCGTCGGGTGTCACCTCGGTCACGCCAATCTGGTTGCCGTCAAGATCCGTGCGCACAAGCATCGTATGTCCTTCCGCATTGACAAACGCGAGGACTTCGCTGCCGACCACGGCAGTAGCGAAAATCAGAGTGTTGCGGTCTTTCACTCCGGGAAAGTGAAGGTCAAGGGTCTTTGTCTGTCCGCTTGCAAGATTGAACACATTGAGTTTCTCCGTCTTCTTCTCGGTGGTGGCGAACACCATGCGGCCGGAACCGAAACTGCACCAGCGCATGTTAAGCTTGTGGTCAAGAGTCCCGTCATGGACGGCTGTCTTGCCGCTCTCCGGGTCAAAGGCAAGCACCTTGAGGTTGTCGTCCTTGTCGCGCCACACTGTATAGTTCACTCCGTCGGCATAGTCGTCATGTTCGCATGCCATCTTTTTAGGAACGGAGAACGTTTCGCTTCCCAACAGTTTCATATCGCAGGAATACCATTCCGATTTCACCGTGCGTTTGCCGTCATCGGCATCTTTGGAACGCATCTGCAGAAGCAGACCTTTTTCGCCAAGAGTGTGGACTGTTTCATCCTCATAGTCATCGTCGGCAGGACATTCAATCCGTCCCACGGCCTGTGCCAATACCGCATGCGGCAAAAAGCCGAACGCCATTGCAACCAGTAGTACTTGAATTTTCATTTTTCTGTTTTTTAGCTGTGCAAAGGTAGTGATTATTGCACTCAATGGGGGGGGGGTATATTTTGGAAAAATATTCTGACAAAACACAATAACGCCTCACCGGCAGACCCGTGTATCAGCTTTATTTGCTAAATTTGCAACAACCGAAACAAAAGAACGCGACAATGAACGAGAGAAAAACCGGCACCGTCTGTGTGCAAGGAGGATGGAAACCCAAGAAAGGGGAACCCAGAATGGTGCCCATATACCAAAGCACCACATTCAAATACGACAACAGCGAGCAGATGGCCCGCCTCTTCGACCTCAAGGACACGGGGTATTTCTACACCCGTCTGCAGAACCCCACCAACGACTACGTGGCGGAAAAGATAGCGGAGATGGAAGGCGGAGTGGCCGCCATGCTGACATCAAGTGGGCAGGCGGCAAATTTCTTTGCTATATTTAATATCTGCGAGGCAGGAGACCATTTCATCTCCACCAATGCCATTTACGGCGGGACATACAATCTTTTCGGTGTGACCCTCAAAAAAATGGGCATTGAATGTACTTTTGTAGACGAAGAAGCCTCAGACGAAGAAATAGAAGCACAGTTCAAGCCCAACACCAAATGTGTCTTCGGTGAGACTATCTCTAACCCCGGCGGCAACATCTTTGACATTGAGAGATTTGCCGGGATCGCCCACCGCCACGGTGTGCCCCTGATTGTGGACAACACTTTCGCCACGCCCGTCAACTGCCGCCCGTTTGAGTGGGGAGCGGACATCGTGACCCACAGCACCACGAAATACATGGACGGCCACGCCACTGCGGTAGGCGGCTGCATTGTCGACAGCGGTAATTTCGACTGGATGGCGCACGCCGACAAATTCCCCGGTCTGTGTACTCCCGACGAGAGTTACCACGGACTGACCTACGCCACCAGCTTCGGCAAGAAAGCCTATATCACCAAAGCCACGGCACAGCTCATGAGAGACCTTGGCTCCATACAGAGCCCGATGAACTCGTTTCTGCTCAACATGGGCTTGGAGTCGCTCCACGTGCGTATGCAGCGCCACTGCGAGAACGCGCAGAAAGTCGCCGAGTTCCTTGACAGCGACCCCCGCGTGAAATGGATCAGCTATGCAGGTCTCCCCGGTGACAAATACCATGCCCTGGCGCAGAAATACCTGCCCGACGGAGTGTGCGGAGTGATGGCGTTCGGTCTGAAAGGCAGCCGCAACGAAGCCACCGCATTCATGGATTCCCTGCGGATGATAAGCATAGTGACCCACGTGGCAGACGCCAAGACCTGCGTGCTGCATCCCGCAAGCCACACCCACCGCCAACTCTCCGAACAGCAGCTCCGCGAAGCGGGCATAGCCCCCGACCTCATACGTCTGAGCGTGGGACTGGAAGACGTTGACGACATCATCGACGACATCAAACAAGCACTTGACAAGGCCCTGCAATAAGTGCAGCCTTTCCGGAAAACCCGCCCGCAGACGGACACTATGCCACGCCCCCTCAATCCCGTTGAGGAGGCGTGGTTGCTTATTTTAGGCATTTTCACATAAAACAACATTCAAAAACGAATTATTTGGAATAATGTAAGTATTTTTGCACCTTACTTGTTATATACAGTATGCCATGACAGTTTTCTCAAAAACAACCGCACTGGTGACCGCAGTCTTCGCCGCAGCGCTGTCATACTCCTGCATGAGCGACAGTTCGTCGTCTTCAACGACAAGCGACGGCAACTGTGCCATCACGCACATGACACTTGGAAACATTCCGCGCACCATACACACCAAGACTTCCACAGGCGAGGATTCCTCGTATGTCACTACGGTGGCGGGGGCGGCCTACGCAATGTACATCGACCAGCTCACACAGGAGATCTACAACCACGACTCGCTGCCGGCAAATACCATGGCAAGCAAAATAGTGTTCAGCGGCATGAAGAGCGACGGCACGGTCACCTACCAGAAAGCAAACGGAAAAGACACCCTGTTCGCCACGTCAGACACGATAGACTTCACGTCGCCCCGCTATTTCACGTGTTTTTCAACCGACGGGACACAAAGCCGCAAATACCTCGTCCGCATCAACATACACAACTCCAATCCCGATGACTACACATGGACGGAAATGGCAGAGACGGGAGAGCTGGCCAACGGCATATCAAGCCAGAAAATGTTTGCCGGCGACAACGACATCGTCATACTTGCGCTCAGAAACGGGACACCCACAGTACTGAAAGCACCAAAACAAGCACCGACAGAGTTTGAATCCGCTACCATGTCCGGGCTGGTGTCTTTCGTCCCGGCGGAAGCCTACCAGTTCGGCGGCAGACTGTACTATGCCGACAACGGCACGCTGAAAGTTTCGGAAGACGGCTTGACGTGGGAAACAGCCGGGGCAGACATGACGCTTGACAGGCTCTTCGCCGTTTCGGAAAGCGGAGCCTATGCCCTTGCCGGCAACAAGATATATTACTCGGAAGACATGATGCAATGGACAGAAGACGAGACAGCCGACGACATGGCTCTCTTCCCGGAAAGCGACATAGCGTCAACCTGCCTTGAAATGGCATTCAACAACAACTTCTACAGCATAGTCGTATGCGGGAGGAACGCCTCCGGCGAAAACGTGATATGGAAGAAGCTCGTTGACAGAAAAGGGACCAACACCGAGGCCTGGACTGTCTATCCGCAGGCTTCCGACAGCAAAAACACATACCCGCAGAAAAGCCAGCCCCTGATATTCAGCTACAACTCCCGGATCATACATTTCGGACTGACGGAGCAAGGCGATGCATCCGGGATAACCGTCAGCACCGACGGGGGACGCTGCTGGTTTGAGCAAGAAAGCTCCAAGAACCCCGCCCTGCAGAGCGGCGCAGTATCGTTCAGCGCATACTGCGACACCGACAACTACATCTGGATAGCCACAGCCCCCGGCGGGAAGCTCGTCAGAGGGCGGCTCAACAGGCTGTCGTACGCAGATGACCCGACCGTCTTCTCCAAAGCAACCAACTGAGCGGATGAAACGGGTGCGCCTGACAATAACAGCCCTGTCCTCGCTGCTGCTCCCCTTGTGTGTGCAGGCGCAGGAAGATGCGGATTTCCGGATGGAAATAGGCGGCGGTGCGGGAGTCGGCTTTTATCTGGGAGATTTCAACAACAGCGTTTTCTCCAACCAGAAGCCCGCCTTGAGTGCATACTGGCGCTACCTGTTTGACCACTACAATTCACTGAAGGTCTCGTTGGCATATACGGGAGTCAAGGGCTCCACCAAAAACCATGACAGCTTCTACCCCAAAAATCCCAACGGCAATCAGGCTGACGCCACACCGCTGGACTACACGTTCACAGGCAGCATTGTCGACATAAGCTGCATGTACGAGATAAACTTCTTTCCATACGGGTTCTACCAGGATTTCTTCGGCCACAAACGGCTTACACCGTTCCTGCAGATAGGGGCGGGCCTGGCGTACGCCAGCAAAGGCAAAGGCGCAGCGTTCAACATACCCATGGGATGCGGCATAAAATACAGGGCTTCGCGCCGGGTGAACATTTCCCTGGACTGGGCCATGCACTTCAGTCTCTCCGACAGACTCGACGGCGTTGAAGACCCCTTGGGCATAAAGTCGTCGGGGTTCAAGAACAAAGACCATTTCGGCATCACCATGCTGACCGTAACATACAGCTTCGCGCCACGGTGCCAAAACTGCAACAAAGACTAACCGGCAATGACAAACACACCAGACAACATAGATCCGGACAGGATTCCCCGACACATCGCCATAATCATGGACGGCAACGGAAGATGGGCGCACAAGCGGGGGCTTGACCGCACGGCAGGACACCAGCAGGGTGTGGAGACCGTGAAGAAAATCACAGAACTGTGCGCACGCATAGGAGTGAAGTATCTCACGCTCTACACTTTTTCAACAGAAAACTGGAACCGCCCTGCCAGGGAGGTGGAAGCTCTGATGGGGCTCGTGCTCGACTCCCTTGAAGAGCACATTTTCATGGCCAACAACATCCGGTTTCGCATGATAGGCGATGCCATGCGACTCCCCGGAGCAGTACGCGAGCGCATCAGACAGTGCGAGCGCAATACAGCCGCCAATGACAAGATGACAATGACCGTGGCCCTAAGCTATTCTTCGCGATGGGAGATAACCCAAGCCGCCAAAGCCATAGCGCAGCAGGCGGCCGACGGGAAGATAGCCGCCAGCGACATCACAGAAGACACCATATCGCAAAACCTCACCACATCGTTCATGCCCGACCCCGACCTGCTCATCCGCACAGGGGGCGAATTGAGACTGAGCAACTACCTGTTGTGGCAATGCGCCTACTCGGAACTGTATTTCTGTGACACTTTCTGGCCGGATTTCAGCGAGCGTGACCTGCTTGACGCCATTGCCGCCTACATACACAGGGAAAGGAGATACGGCAAGACCGGCGAGCAGATAACGCCATGAACAACCCGCGAGCCGTGACGGCAACAACACACAAAAGGATCTCCAAACAACCATAACAACCTCAGGAACCGTTCAACCAGATGAAGCACATTTTTCCCTACATATTGTTTTGTCTCGCCCAGACCTGTATGGTCTACGCACAAGGACAGACAAACACCGCAAAGCCCGATATCAAATACACGGCCAACTCCCGCAACTACATTGTCAGGAACATAACCATCGACGGAGTCAACGACTACGACTATGACCAGTTGCTCAAGATAACGGGGCTCACCGTAGGACAGACCCTTTCTTTTCCGAAAATAGAAGGCGACATAACAACGGCACTACGCAACCTGTGGGACCAGCGGGTGTTCTCGGACGTGAGCATAACGGCCGACAGCATTGTGGGGAGCGACATCTACCTGCATATCCAGCTTGCGCCCCACCCCAAACTGTCTTCCGTGACCTACTCGGGCATCAAGAAATCGGAGCGGGAAGACCTCGAGGAAATCTTCCCCCTGAAAGAGGGCAGCATCATCTCCACCGACGTGATAGACCGCATCAAATTTGTCGTCAACAAACATTTCGGGGAAAAGGGATTCAAAAACGTGGCCACGGATGTCATCCAGCGCAGTGACCCCAAGGACAAAAACAAAGTAACTCTTGAAATAGACATCGACAAACACGAAAAAGTCAAAGTGCACAGGATTTACCTCACCGGTGTAGACAAAGACAAGATGCCGAAAATAATGAGGGTGCTGAGGAAATCCAAGCTGCGTGAATCCCGGGACTTGCGCAACTTCCTCAAAAGCAAGAAATTCGTGGAAGACAAATACAAGGAGGGAAAGATAAACCTTGTGAAGAAATACAACTCGTGGGGCTACCGCGACGCCTATGTCGCCAAGGACAGCATTGCTCCCTACGACGATGAGCACATTGACCTGTACTTCAGCATAGACCAGGGCAACAAATACTACGTGCGCAACATCTCATGGATAGGCAACTCCATCTACACCGCCGATGCGCTCAACAACAGCCTGGCGATGAACAGAGGCGATGTGTACAACCAGGAGCAGCTTGAGAAACGACTCCACGAAGACGCGAACTCCATAGGCAACGAATACCACAACAACGGATACGTGTTCAGCTATGTCGAACCGGTGGAGACACAGGTGGTGGGCGACTCCATAGACCTCGAAATACGCATACGCGAAGGGAAGCAGGCCACACTCAACAAAGTGGCGATACTCGGCAACGAATATGTCTTCGAAGACGTGATACGCCGCGAACTGAAAACCAAACCCGGTGACCTGTACAGCAAGGATGCCATCATGCGCTCGCTCATGGACCTCGGCCAGATGGGGCATTTCGACCCGGAGAAGCTCGAGCCGGAATTCAAGCCCAACGAGTCAGACGGCACTGTGGACATCACCTATAAGCTGTCGCCCAAGTCAAGCGACCAGGTCGAGCTGTCACTGGGCTACGGCACAACAGGCATCACGGGGCGCATAGCGTTGAAATTCACCAATTTCGCCATACAGGAGCTCTTCAAGAAGACTGCCACAAGCCGCCGTCTGCTCCCGCAGGGAGAAGGGCAGACCGTGGAACTTGCCGCGCAGACAAACGGCACATACTACCAGCAGTACAGCCTTTCGTTCCTTGACCCGTGGCTCGGGCGCAAACGCCCCAACCAGTTCTCGGCAAGCCTCTTCTACAGTAAGCAGACCGACGTCAACAGCAACTACTACAACTCGGCATACTACAGGAACTACTACAACAGCATCTACGGCTACGGCACGTCGTCGGGCAACTACAACTACGCCGACTTCTATGACCCGGACAAATACGTGCAGATCCTTGGCGGCTCCATAGGCTGGGGCAAGCGGCTCCGCTGGCCCGATGACTACTTCACGTTCTCCGTCATGGCAACGTTCCAACGCTACATACTCAAGCAGTGGCAGTATTTCATAATGACCGACGGCAACTGCAACAACTTCAACCTCACGTTCAGCCTCAACCGCAACTCGTCTGACCAGTCGTTCTTCCCGCGCAGGGGATCTGACTTCTCGCTGAGCGTGTCGGCCACACCGCCCTACTCGCTGTGGGACAACAAGAACTATTCGTCCCTCGCCAACAACAGAAGTTCCGCCACCTACCAGCGGGAGATGAAGGAGAAATACCGCTGGGTTGAATACCACAAATGGAAATTCCGCCTCAAGACATATACCGCCCTTACAAACGCCAACAAGTGCCCCGTGCTTATGACGCGCACCGAGTTCGGAATACTGGGCTACTACAACCGCCACAAACCCTCGCCTTTCGAGACATTCTATATGGGCGGCGACGGCATGTCGGGCTACTCCTACGGCTACGCCACCGAAACGGTGGGACTGCGCGGCTACGACAACGGCTCGCTCACCCCGGCCGGCTACGAAGGCTACGCCTACAGCCGGATGAGCCTTGAGCTGCGCTATCCCCTCATGCTCGAATCCACCAGCATCTATGCGTTGGGATTCCTCGAAGGCGGCAACGCATGGACACGCACGTCCAAGTTCAACCCCTTCGACATGAAGCGTTCCGCAGGTGTCGGTGTGCGCCTGTTCCTGCCCATGATAGGAATGCTTGGCATCGACTGGGCATACGGCTTTGACAAGATCTACGGCTCCAAATCATCCGCAGGATCGCAGTTCCATTTTATCATCGGACAAGAATTCTAATACTCAAACCATACCGTCATGAAAAAGATCTTCATCATGTTGCTGCTTGCCACCGCAGCGCTCATGCCGTCTGTGGCACAGAAATTCGCTCTCGTGGACATGGAATATATCCTCAAGAACATCCCAGCCTACGAACGCGCGAATGAACAGCTAAGCCAGACATCAAAGAAATGGCAGGCCGAGGTGGAAGCCGTCAACCTGCAGGCGCAGACCCTCTACAAGAACTACCAGAACGAAGTGGTGTTCCTATCCGCAGAGCAGAAGAAGGCGCGCGAGGAGGAAATTCTGAAGAAAGAAAAGGAGGCCTCGGACCTCAAGAAGAAGTATTTCGCCCCGGAGGGAGAACTCTTCAAGAAACGCGAAAGCCTCGTGGGCCCCATTCAGGACGAGATATACAGCGCAGTCAAAGCCATCGCCGAACAGAAAGGCTACCAGCTCATTCTTGACCGCGCCAGCGACAACGGCATAGTGTTCGCTTCGCCCTCCGCCGACATCTCCAACGATGTGCTTGCCAAATTGGGATATTCCAAATAAAAAGGCTAACTTTGCGGCTTGATAACAAAGCGAATTTATAACAGAAACATAAAAAACAAACATTCCTAACAATGAAAAAACTCATCATCCTTGCGTTCGTGTGCGCACCTATGGCGGTGCTTGCACAGAAATTCGGTCATTTCAATTCCCAGACGCTCATGCAGGAAATGCCGGAAGTAAAAGCAGTGCAGACAGAGATGCAGAATATCAAGACCCAATACGACAAAGAACTTGAGACAATGCAGACGGAACTCAGGAACAAGTACTCCGCATACATTACCCAAAAGGACTCGCTGCCGGTAGGAGTGCAACAGCGCCGCGAGCAGGAAATCACCGACCTTCAGCAGCGTCTGCAGCAGACTTCGCAAACCTACGGTGAGGACTACGAAAAACAGTTCACCGAGAAGATGCAGCCCATCCAGCAGAAAATCATGAACGCCATCAAGGAGATAGGCGACTTGGGCGGCTACGTATACATCATGGATCTCACAAACGGCATTCCCTACATATCCACAACCCTCTCCACGGATATCACCGCCGAACTGAAAGCTAAGCTCGGCATGAAATAAAGGTGTTCCGCATACGCGCGGAATTACAGTCCGGCATACGGACTTGCCGACAAAACCGGGGCGGAACTCTCTTCCTGAGAGATTTCGCCCCGGTTTTGTCGGTCAATTCCTGCATCCATCTCTGCCAGCACACGCAGCAAGCCGATGTCTTTCCCACCTGTCTTGCCCCAAGCGTCATCAGAGGTTTCCGATCATCTCTTACCAGCCATTCCTTCTGTTGGGCTATTATTTTCCTATCAAACATATAAACGTTATTATTAAAGTGTCGGAAATGTGACGGCTTTCACGTTTCTGATACCTGTTTTGTGCAAAGTCACACATTTTCCGAACATGAAACAAAGTTCCTCTTTATTGGCATATAAGCCCCCTTTTTAACGAACTCTTGTTACTGTCGGCGACATTATCCATTCGTATTCGTTCAAAAAACGAAAAACGGGTAAACTTCTCCATCTATGATAATTTCAAGGAACATCGTGTCTACCTTTTTGTATTTAATGTTGAAGAAACCAGGGTCTATGGGTCAAATTGCGTGGTGGATTTTTTGCTCAGATATTTGGAGACATCCAA
>CAVEQO010000044.1:0-15416 GCA_963617965.1 Anaerovoracaceae bacterium | reverse complement strand
AGGTCGGCTTTGAATTGAAATAAGCACTGGCTTGAAACCAAAAAAGGCGCGTTTTCAAAACGCGCCTTTTTTGGTTTCAAGCCAGTACCCGCTCAGATTCTCTCCAGCAGCGTTGTCACAAACTTGTAGTATTTCTCCACCGACGGTATGTTGCAGCGCTCGTTGGGTGTGTGGGGACTGCGCAGTGTGGGACCGAAACTCACTGCGTCCATGTCGGGATAGACAGTCTTGATGATGCCGCATTCCAGACCGGCGTGGCACACCGTGACGGTGCAGTCTTCGCCGTTGACCTCCCTATACACTTCCTGAAGCTTGGCCACGAGCGGAGAGTCGAAGTCGGGCTGCCAAGCGGGGTATTTGCCCTTGTAATCTATGGTGAAACCACCAAGTTCCAGAGCGCACGCCACGGAGGAGGCCAGTTCGTCAAGCTTGGAGTCGCACGAACTTCGTACCAGCACATCGGCTTCTCCTTTGCCATCAGCCACCCTGACGATGCCGAGGTTGCACGAAGTTTCCACTATGCCGGGCATATGCGGAATGAAGCGGTAGGGTCCTATGGCAGTGGCGAGTACCGCACGGGTGATGTTGAGAGCCACTGCTGCGGGTATTGTTTCGGCAGGAGTCTCCACGCTGCTGACCGTGACGGTGGGGCAGTCCTCAATGCCCCGGTATTCAGCCCTGTAGGTCTGCTGCCATTTGGCCGCAGCTGTCTTGATGTCATCAACATTGCCGGCAGGAGCTGTCACTACGATGCTGCCGCGGCTCGGTATGGCATTGCGCATATCGCCGCCATTCCACGAAGACAGCGAGCAGCCCTTTCCAAGAAGTTCTTTGGCTATGTTGGCAAGTAGCTTATTGGCGTTGGCGCGCCCCTCGTTGATTTCAAGTCCGGAGTGCCCGCCCTTGAGTCCTGAGACGGCAATCTCCACGGCTGCGGAACCAGCGGGGACAGATTCGGGCTTATATGCCAGTTCGGCGGCCACGTCCACGCCGCTGGCGCTGCCTATGACAAACTCACCCTCCGTCTCGTTGTCGAGATTGAGGAGAATTTTGCCTTTCAGGGTTTCCGGCCGGAGATTGTTCACACCGTACATGCAGGTCTCCTCGTCAACGGTGAAGATAGCCTCGAGCGGACCGTGACGGAGAGTGTTGTCTTCAAACACTGCCATGGCCGTGGCCACGCCTATGCCATCGTCAGAACCGAGGGTGGTGCCTCTGGCTTTTACCCAGTCGCCGTCAATGTAAGTCTCTATGGGATCGGTAAGGAAGTTGTGGGCGGAATCACCGGTTTTCTGCGGCACCATGTCCATGTGGGCCTCCATGGTGACCATAGGGCGGTCTTCAAGGCCTGGCGAGGCTTCTTTGCGCATGATGATGTTGCCTGCGTTGTCCTTGAAAGATTCGAATCCGTGCGACTGTGCCCACGACAGCAGGAAGTCCTGTATCTTTTCGAGGTGTCCTGACGGGCGCGGCACTTGGGTTAGGGCGTGGAAATTCTTCCATATACCCTTGGGCGAAAGTTGTGTAATGTCCATAGTCTTTGTCGTATATTAGAGTTATCTCGCTACAAAGCTACTAAAAAGTTTCTGTATAGAGCGTCGGCAAGGCGCACAAGTTCATAAGGAACGTAACTTTGCCACAATGACAGTTTGGCAAACTCCAAGGCTTTATTCAGACGTTGTTACGGCAATGATTGATATGGGTGTTTCAGGAAAAGTGGCGTTGCGGTAAAGCCGGTTTCCGCTTACGGAGCATGACCATTCCCGCAAATCCCAGCAGAATGACCGTAAGCGTGTGAAAGGAATGTACAATGAGGGCGAAAGTGCTGGCATCGGTCTTTCCTACGCCGTAGAGCACCAGACTCGTAATTACCACATAGTGCCACGGACCGGCTCCGTTGGGGGTCGGGACCACCATCGCGAAAGCAATCATGCAGAACGACAGCAGTGCGGATCCGGCACCAATGCCGGAGGTAAAGGGGAATGCGTAGAACATCAGCCACAGGCTCAGCAGGTTGAACAGGCATATCAATATGGAATATCCAGCGAAAAGCCACGGATGCCCGCAGTACCCCACCGAGAGCAATCCGGCCTTGAATTTGGAGAGTTTTGACATGAATCCCCTGTTTTTGCGAAATTTCCATACACACAACGCCACCATTGCCGCCACGCCAGTCCCAATGAGAGCAACGGTAATCAGGTTGTTGCCGACAGCGGCGGAAACCGAAGAGGGGAGGAACGCACGCACATAATCCCACTGCCAGCAAAAGACAATGCCTATGAGTGCAAGCAGTGTCAGCGTGTCGGCAACACGTTCCGCCACCACCGTGCCTACACTACCGGAAAATGACACCCCGTCGGTCTTGCGCAGGGTGGCACACCTTGAAATCTCGCCTATGCGCGGAATGAGCAGGCTAAGGGCAAACGACATGAACACCGCTCCTGCAAGGTTGCGTATTCCGCACCTTGCCCCCAGTGGACTGAGCAGCAGATTCCATCGTGAGGCCCGAAGGAACAGAGCTGTTGCGCCCGCTCCCATACCTGCCACCACCCACAGCCAGTCTGTGCCGTAGACCAAAGTATCGCTGATGTCCCGAAACGGGAAGTCATGGTACAGGCAGTACATCACTGTGCCGGTCAACAGGAGCGATACCGATATTTGGGCAAGCCGTTTCAAGGGAGTCGGTTTTTGCTGTATGATGGAAGTCGGCTATCTGGCCGGTTGCTTGCGTACAGACGTGAAATGCACGGCGAAAACGCCGTAGATGCCGAGAGCCACGAGCAGGAGGGTCTGGACGCTGTGTACCACCAGAGCGAAGTCAAGTGCATCGTCAGCCCCAAGCCCGTAGAGTACCAGTATGGTCTTTACGGCAAAGTGCCATGCGCCGGCACCGTTTGGGGTGGGCACTATCACGGCGATGCTTCCAGTACAGAATGACACCACTCCCGCCGCCAGCCCTATGTTGCAGGTGAAATCAAAGCAGTAGAAAGTAAGGTAATAATGGAAGAAGTAGCAGATCCATATTGCTACCGAATAAAATACGTAGAGGGGCAGGTTGCGCACTTTCCTTACCGACATAATCCCCATGAGCAGTCCACGCATCATGTATTTGACCTTGCGCATGATTGACAGCCTGCGGGCAAGCACGAAAAACAGCGACAGAATACCGCCCGTACACAGTGCCGACACCCAGACACCCGTGCTGGTAAAACGCGACAGGGTAGTGGTGATGCTGACTCCCGTCAGGGCGAAGAAGTCGGAGAACTGCTTCCACTGGTATGCAATCACGGTCGCGCACAGCAGTACCATGATCAGCACATCGACGGCACGTTCCGTCACCACAGTGCCGAGTGATTTGGCAAACGACACTCTGTCCTTGCGGGCAAGCACGCCGCAGCGCAGGAACTCCCCGATACGGGGTATCACGAGGCTGGCGGTATAGCTGATAAAGATGGCACAGATGGCCATATGCGTGCGGCATCGTTCGCCGATGGGAGAGAGCGACTGCTGCCAGCGCAAAGCCCTGAACACCTGTGCCAGTATGCCCGGAATGAACGACAGCAGCATCCACTCCCACCTCATGCGCAGGAGCACATCGCCTATGCGCCCGAGGTCGGAGTTGCGGTACATCCAGTAGAGGATTCCACCGCTCAGTACAAATGGCAGGATTACCTGCAGTGTCTTCCAAATGGTGCTTTTTGTGTTCATAGGGCAGTCACTCGGTGTGCCGTATGTTGTGGGTCGCAGTTTATGGAGTACAAAGATAGTCTTTTTCCTGCACAAAATGCTGAGCAGACCGGTTTAAAATGCGGTAGGAAAAAATCCGGTCTTTCTGACAGCCCGTTTTCATATGCGACAGGAGGCTCTCTGCGTGCGGCGGATATGACCTTTTCAGTCGGACTGCCGTTCAGGCCAGTTGACGAGACGCAGCTGCCGGGCAGCTCTGGTGAAGGCGGTGTAGAGCCAGCGGTAGTAGGAGAGGTTGATACTGTCGGGCGGCAGCCACCCCTGGTCGAGGTAGACGCAGCTCCATTGTCCACCCTGTGCCTTGTGGCAAGTGACGGCATAGGCATACTTTATCTGCACTGCATTGAAGTTGGGATCAAGGCGCATCTTCCTGATGCGTTCTTTCTTGTCGGTTATGTCCGAAAAGTCTTCCATGACCCCACGGTAGAGAGCTTCGCTCTGCTCTCTGGTCAGCGACGGGCTTTCGGATGTCAGCGTGTCGAGCAGCACCCTCACGTCCATCTCGAAGTCGCTGTAGTCGGGAAACCGCAGCGTGACATCGGCAAAGTGGAGTCCGTAAAGTCCGGTATGGTTGCCGATGTGTGTGACGACAGCTATGTCGCCATTGGCCAGGAAGTTGACGGGCGGTGCTGCCTCAGCCCCTTCACTCTCATTAACTCCGGCTGCATATCGCTCCGTCCAGTAGTAGTTGTTGCGTACAACCATCACTGCATCGCCGGCGGAGAGCACTTCCTCGCGCCCGAATATCATGCTGCGTATGCCGAGGTTGTATCTGACAGCCTGCTTGTTGGAGCGTGTGATGACAACCACCTCTTCCGTGCCATATCGGCTATAGTCGCTTTCGAGGCTTTCGATGAGTTCGCTGCCGATCACGTTGCATATGTCGTTGAACGGTGAGAAACTTATTGTGGGCGGTCTGGCGGTATCGTCTGCCGCTATGCTCTGACGTATGGCCGTGGCGTTGTGGAGAATGCCGCTCCGGGCGGTCTGGCGCATGACGGTGGCGAGTTGGAAACCGGTGGCTTCAAGCCCCATTGATTTGAGGCGTGTGACTGACAGTGCGGGGCTTCCATCCTCACCTACCGGGGGAAGCTGGGCGTTGTCGCCTATGAAGACGAGACAGCAGCCCACACTGCTGTAGACGTAGGTGACGAGATCTTCCAGCATGCGTCCGGAGCCGAAAGGGGACAGGTTGTCGGGAGCGTTTGATATCATGGAGGCTTCGTCCACAAAGAACACGGCGTTCCTGTGTCTGTTGATATCAAGGTCAAAGGCGGAGTCAAGGTCGCCCACCTGTTTCTGCCGGTATATTTCCTTGTGTATGGTGAATGCCGGGAAGCCAGAGTGTTGCGACAGGACCTTTGCCGCGCGTCCGGTGGGGGCAAGAAGTACCGTTTCGCGCCCGAACTTGTGCAGCTGCCTTATGACAGCGGCGGTGACGGTGGTCTTGCCCGTGCCGGCATAGCCCCGCAGTACGTAGGCGGAGTATGGTCGGGAGGCAAAGATGAAGACACCCAGTCGCCTCACCGCCTCCTCCTGGGCTTGAGTAAGCCCGAAAGGGAGCGATTTGCGTATGTTTGCCAGAAAAGTGTCGGCTATCATTTCCTTTCTACAAGACTGTAGAAGTAGAGCATAGTCAGCAGAATGCCTGTCACGAAGCCTGCGGCAAGCAGCAGCGTTGCCGCATGGCCAAGAGGCGAGGGCAGGTAGACATAGTAGAACATAGTACTCAGTCCCGAAACCAGAACGGAGACAGGCAGAGTCCTCTTCCACGAGAAAAACGCGGACTTCCTTCTGCCGAACAGCGGTTTCTTTCTGAGATAGCATATCAGGGCGAAGACCGTCTCAAGCAGTACCGCCACCATGGCGAACCCTACCACCAGACGGGCGACTTCAAGAGTCGTGAAGCCTGTGCGCTGCGCCGTCCCCAGCACGTTGTACCATGTCAGGAAAAATGCCAGCAGCAGTGCGAATGTGATATCGCCTCGGTGTATGTATCTGTCCATCGTTTTTTGTCTTTGCCGTGTTACAGCCCCGCCAGCTCCACCACTTTGTCTACGGCGGCATCAATGCCTGTGGTATCCTTGCCGCCGGCCGTGGCAAAATGGGCAGCGCCTCCTCCTCCACCCTTTATGAGTTTGGCGGCTTCGCGCACGAGATTTCCCGCATTGAGGTTGCGGCTCTCAATGAGATCCTTGCTTATGATGACAGTGATGAGAGGCTTGTCGTCGAACTTGCTTCCCAGAACGCACAGCGTCTTGTCTGGAATGGCGTTGATGATTTGAAAGGCAATGTCTTTGACGGTGTTTGCCGGGATGTCGGTCACGAACACTTGTCTGGCAACACGTATGCCGTCGGCATTGACGTAGGCTTCCTTGACTATCTTGTCGCGCAGTTTCTGCGCCATCTCTTTCTGTGCATCCTCCACCTGCTTGTGCAGACTTGCGTTTTCGGCTATTGTCTTCTCTATGGCCGCCTTGATGTCTTTCTGCCCAAGCAGTTCACGCAGACCGTCGATTATCTCTTCCATGCGGTATACGCTCTCTTCGGCAGCTTTGCCGGTGATGGCCTCTATACGGCGCACTCCCGCCGCAACGCTGCTTTCTGACACGATTCGCACGATACCTATGTGACCGGTGGACTTCACGTGGCATCCGCCGCAGAACTCTATGCTGTTGCCGAACTGTACCACGCGTACCCTGTCGCCGTATTTCTCGCCGAAGAGAGCTACGGCTCCCATCTTTCTGGCCTCGCCAACAGGAATGTCCCTGTGATCCTGAATGGGGATGTCCTGACGTATGCGTTCGTTGACGAGCCGCTCCACCTTGCGCAGTTCTTCGCGCGAGACTTTCTGGAAATGGCTGAAGTCAAACCGGAGGCTGTCGGGGGTCACCAGAGAACCTTTTTGCTCCACATGACTGCCGAGAACCTCGCGGAGAGCCTGGTCAAGCAGGTGTGTGCACGAGTGGTTGGCCTCCGAGGCATGGCGGCGGGCCGTATCAACGCGGGCCGTGAATTCCGCATTGGGGTCTTCCGGCATTTCCAGCGTGAGGTGTACCGGCAGGTTGTTTTCGCGTTTCACGTCGAAGATTTTCACTTCCTGTCCCACGCCTGCCAGTACGCCGGTGTCGCCCACCTGACCACCCATTTCGGCGTAGAACGGCGTGTGGTCAAGAACCAGTTCATAGTAGGCTTTCTTCTTCTGTACCACACGGCGGTATTTCAGAATACGGCAGACGTGTTCGGTACAGTCAAGGTAATGGGTCTGCGTCTCGCCCGGAGCCAGCACCACCCAGTCTGTAGTTTCCGTAGCGGCGGCGTTACGGGCGCGTTCCTTCTGTTTCTGCATCTCCCGGTTGAAAGCATCGGTGTCAACTTCCAGCCCGTGTTCATGGCAAATCAGCTCCGTGAGGTCAAGGGGAAAGCCGAAAGTGTCAAAGAGAGTGAAAGCCTGTACGCCGTTGATGACAGTCTTGCCCTGTTCTTTCGTCTCCCTGATGACGCTGTCGAGGAGGCTGATGCCTGTGGCGAGAGTGCGCAGGAAAGAGTCCTCCTCTTCATGCATCACCTTGCTGATGAGCGTCTTCTGTGCTATGAGTTCCGGGTAGGCATCGCCCATCTCCGCTATGAGGGTAGGCAGCAGCTTGTACATGAATGCCTCCTTGAAGCCAAGGAAAGTGTAGCCATAACGCACGGCCCGGCGCAGAATGCGGCGTATCACATATCCCGCCTTGGCGTTGCCGGGCAGTTGCCCATCGGCTATGGAAAAGGCTATAGCCCTGACGTGGTCGGCCACGACACGCATGGCCACGTCTTTCTTCCCGTCCTTGCCGTAGGTCTCGCCGGAAAGCTGGCTGATGGTCCTGATGAGTGGTTGGAACACATCTGTATCGTAGTTGCTGCGCTTGCCCTGGAGAGCCATACACAGACGTTCAAAGCCCATGCCGGTGTCTATCACCTTTGCCGGAAGCGGTTCAAGGGAGCGGTCGGCCTTGCGGCTGTACTGCATGAACACAATGTTCCATATTTCTATCACCTGCGGGTTGTCCTTGTTGACGAGCGAAGCTCCCGGAACGGCTGCTTTCTCGTCAGCCGGACGCAGGTCTATATGTATCTCGGAACACGGACCGCAGGGACCGGTGTCGCCCATTTCCCAGAAGTTGTCGTGTTTGTTGCCGTTTATTATATGGTCTTTGGGTAGAAACTGTTCCCAGTATGCGGCAGCTTCATCGTCGCGCTCAAGTCCTTCTTCGGGCGAGCCTTCAAAGACGGTGGCATAGAGGCTGGCGGGGTCAAGTTTGAGCACTGTCACGAGGTATTCCCATGCCCACGCTATGGCCTCTTTCTTGAAGTAGTCGCCGAAGCTCCAGTTGCCAAGCATCTCAAACATGGTGTGATGATATGTGTCGTGCCCCACCTCTTCAAGATCGTTGTGCTTCCCACTGACACGCAGGCACTTCTGCGAGTCGGCCTGACGGCGGCTCTTGGGCTTGGCGTTGCCGAGTATGATGTCCTTGAACTGATTCATTCCCGCATTGGTGAACATGAGCGTGGGGTCATCTTTCACCACCATGGGTGCAGACGGGACTATGAGGTGTCCCTTTGATTCAAAAAATTTCTTGAAAGACTCTCGGATCTCTTTTGCTGTCATCATTGCTGTCTTTTTTTGAATTTGAGCACAAAATTAGCAACAAATCGTTACATTTGCAATTCCTAAGGACAGAAATCCGCACGGTTTGGCGGAAATGCCGTCTTTTGCCAGAAAACCATAACGACATGGCTCTCAACACAAACAAGGACTTGAAAAAGTATTACTCCATACAGGAGGTAGCGGAGACTTACGGTGTCAACGAATCGCTGCTGCGGTTTTGGGAAACCGAGTTTCCCCAACTGTCGCCCAAGAGGGCTGGACGCGGTGTGCGCCAGTATACCAAGGAAGACATCAGACTTGTGGGCGTTATCCACGATCTGGTGAAACGGCGCGGCATGAAGCTGTCGGCGGCACGCGAGGTGCTGAAGCGTAACAAGGACGGGGCTTACCGTCGGAATGAGGCTCTCGACACACTGAAGGACATCAGGTCGAGGCTGGTGGAATTGCGTGCGCAGCTTGGCGGCATAGTGGAGGGTGAAGAATACAACATCGAGGACAAATGAACACTGCAGGACAACCGATATCGTTCACTGACGATGCTGCCGGGCGGCTTTCCGGGATTTTGAATGAAACGGACTGTGACAAGGTTTTCGTGCTCGCCGATGAAACTACGCGGCGGCTTTGCCTCAATCGGTTGCGCGGTTGCGCAGAGCTGAATGATGCTCCGGTCATCACCATCGGCACCACTGACGCGTGCAAGAACGTGGAGTCGCTGGTCCGGGTATGGAAGGCTCTGGGCGATGGCGGCGGTAGCCGCCGTTCGCTCCTCGTCAATGTGGGTGGGGGCATGGTGACGGATTTGGGTGGTTTCGCAGCATCAACGTTCAAGCGCGGCATAAGGTTTGTCAATGTCCCCACGACCCTGTTGGCCATGGCTGACGCATCGGTGGGCGGCAAGACGGGCATCAACTTCAACGGCCTTAAAAACGAAGTAGGTATGTTCAGCGATGCGCTGCACGTGGTTGTAGATACCGGTTTCCTTGCTACACTCGATGGATGCAATGTCCGCTCGGGCTATGCCGAAATGCTCAAGCACGGGCTGATAAGCAGCACGCCCGACTGGGCGGAACTTGTTGGTTTTGACCTGCACAGCCCGGACTTGGTGAGGCTCGGGGAGATACTGAAGAAGAATATTCTCGTGAAAGAGCGCATTGTGCTGCAGGACCCCTGCGAAAAAGGACTGCGCAAGGCACTCAACGTGGGGCACACGGCAGGTCATGCTTTCGAAAGTTTTGCTCTGGCATCCGGTCGTCCCGTACTCCATGGCTATGCCGTGGCGTGGGGCATTGTGTGCGAGTTGTACCTGAGTGTGGTGAAGGTGGGTTTCCCGAAAGACAAAATGCGGCAGACGGTTGCCTTCATACGTGAGAACTACGGCACAATGGATTTCGGCTGCAACGACTACGAAAAACTCTATGGGCTGATGAAGCACGACAAGAAAAACACACGCGGTTTCATCAACTTTACACTGCTCGGCGATATTGGCGACATAAGGCTTGACCAGACTGCGTCGCACGATGAAATATTCGAAGCCCTCGATTTCTTCCGCGAACAGTTCTGATACGCCAACGGTTACAGGCAAAACAGCATCCTATGGCAGAACTCAGTGCTCTCATCCTGCATATTGGCGTTCAAAAATATGGCTGAACGGTTTTCCGGGAATCGCGCTGCGTGAAAAAAGTTGCCGGAAGGTACGGCTTTTCTGATTTTATTTGTATTTTTGCGAAATCAACACGAGCGACCTTTGCCCCGTCATGTAGCAACAAGTGCAGCAAGTCAGGGAATCCGGAACGAAAACAAAAATTTTTCTGTTTTTGCCTTGAAAACTCTCCACTCATCTAATCCGTATAATCCATGAAACTCCACAAATGCCTGCGAACTGCCGTCTGCGTTCTGGCTGTCATAGCAGTCCTGCCTGTCATCGCACAGAAGTCCGACCAGCCCGAAGACGGCAAGGTCTATCTTATCAATCGCAATACCAACACCAACGCATACATCTACGAAGCTGCTGGTGGTTTGGTTGCCGGTCCTGCCAACAACGTGCAGAAACAGTACTGGAAATTCATTTCTACCTCTACTCCTGACCACTACTATATACAGAACGTTGCATCCGGCCGTTACATACAGTCGACTGCATTGCCCGCACAAAACGGGAAAACGCAGCAGATAACAACCGGCACCGATCCTGTGGAACTGGAGGTCAAGGCAAACTCCACGTCCAGTTTTACCGGCTACTACTACATCTGCAGTACAGACCAGACCATTGACACACAAGCCGACAATACCCTCGGACTCAACTATGAAGCCTATTCAGGCAAGGTTGTAGCCTACTCCGTACGCTACAACCGCGGGAACTCCTACTGGGAATTCCACGAGACTACCTACGACTACGAAGAGCCCGACCCCAATGCGCGTAGCCGGTATTCGCGCGAACTCGGAGTCTACAACCTGCCCTGCGGCAATAGCGGACTCGCCTATCTGACCGAACTAAAGCTCGAAGGCGAAGCCGTGACCGATGAAGTGGATTACACCGCCAAAACACGCCCCACGGACTACTATAACCTTGTCCGCAATGACCGTGCCACACTCATATCCGGCGCGACGGCCAACCTGAGTTACACGGCAAGGAGCATGGACGGAAACTATAAAGTTCTTGCCTATTTTGACTGGGATGCTGATGGCATATTCGAAACAATGCAGTCCCTCGGCACAGAGGCTACGGGGAACTTCACTTTTAACGTTCCGGATACGGCGAAACTCGGCAATGCGCACATACGCATACGCTTGACGGACAACGGCACGGACGGTGCTGAAGAAGACGTAAACGGATTCCTCTATGAACTTATGATTACCGTCGCCCAGGCTGATGCGGCGCAGCGTACTCTGACTGTCAGTTCCTGCGATACCCTGCGTGGAACCGCCACGTTCCTTGAACCCTACAGCGGTACAGTTGCCGACACCAAAGGCCGCACCACCGTCACGGCCGAACGCGGCACCACCGTGAAACTTGAGGCTACCCCGCGCGGCAATGCGTACTTCAAGGGTTGGATAATTGACGGAGTGACTGTGTCTGCCAAAAGTTCCTATGAGTTCCCCTTGACACAAAGTGTGGAAATCACCGCTCTCTTCACTCCAAATACAGACACCGTGACGGGAGTCAACCCTGTCTCCGTATCCCCGCCAGTAAGTTCAGCCGACCAGCGCGCCTACAACCTTGCGGGCCAGCGCATAGACCCCGAACGCCATCGTGGTGTTTATATACAACACGGCAGGAAAAAACTGAAATGATGCCCAAATCCAGTTTTTGCAAGACCTGCTGATGCGACAGCCGTTCAACGGCAACAGATACACAACTTTCACACAACGACCCTTTTCCCAAACCAGCTACCCATGAAGAAATATCTCCTTACTACAGCAGCCCTGACCCCGCTTGCAGCATTGGCGCAAGAAGCAACAGCCGAGAAGCCTAACATCATATTCATACTCTGCGACGACATGGGCTACGGCGACCTCGCATGCTATGGACAACCCTACATCAAGACTCCAAATATCGACCGGCTCGCTTCGGAAGGCATGCGCTTCACTCAAGCCTATGCCGGAAGCCCTGTCAGCGCGCCGTCGCGTGCTACCATCATGACCGGTCAGCACACGGGGCATACCCATGTGCGCGGCAACCTCGAGTATTGGAAGAACCGTCCGAACATAACTTACGGCAAAAGCCAAGACCCGGACCGCGTTGGCCAGGAACCTTATGATGCCAACCATATCATCCTGCCTGAAATCATGAAAAAGAACGGATATACTACCGGAATGTTCGGCAAATGGGCTGGCGGTTATGAGGGTTCCGTCTCTACCCCAGACAAACGCGGCATTGACGAATACTATGGTTATATCTGCCAATATATGGCACATATGTACTATCCCAATTTCCTCAACCGCTACAGCAAGAGACTCGGTGACACGCAGACTGTCCGCGTGGAACTGACCGACAACACAAAGTACACTACCGCCAACGCTGACTATGCCAACCGCACACAATACTCCGGTGATTTGATCCACCGCGAGGCTCTTGACTGGCTTGATCGTCAGGAAGCAGGCAAACCGTTCTACGGGTTCTTTACTTACACTCTGCCGCACGCCGAACTATACCAACCCAACGACTCCATACTTCAGGCTTATGAGCAGACCTTCTGCAACGACATCTCGTTTGCCGGTGTTGACCGTTACCACGCCAACACAAACATGCATGCGCAGTTTGCCGCAATGATAACCCGGCTTGATGCCTATGTTGGCGAAATCATGCAGCGGCTCAAGGCAAAAGGGCTTGACAAGAACACTCTCGTGATTTTCTCGTCTGACAACGGTCCCCACGAAGAGGGTGGGGCGGATCCCACATTCTTCGGTCGCGACGGAAAACTCAAGGGATTGAAGCGTTCGTGCAATGAGGGCGGCATACGTATACCGTTCATAGCATGGTGGCCCGGACACGTGCAGCCGGGCAGCATTAATGATCATCAGCTGGTCTTCTACGACATACTGCCAACTTTCTGTGAGTTGCTCGGAATCCGGGCGAACGATTATCTGAATCCCGAAGTGGCCGATGACTGCTTTGACGGAATCTCTTTCGCACCCACACTTTTGGGTAACGACAAAGAACAGAAGGAGCACGAATTCCTTTACTGGGAATTTCACGAAACCAACCAGATCGGCGTGCGCTCCGGCAACTGGAAACTCATCTACCGTAACGGAGCGAGCGAACTGTACGACCTCGCCACCGATTTGCACGAGGACACCAACGTGGCTTCCAAATATCCCGAAGTGGTCAACAGTTTGACGCAGATCATCAAGGAGCAGCATGTAGAATCTTCGCTGTTTAAAGTCTCGTTGCCGAAGTAGCCCCCGGAGGCGAGTGCTGTTTGCCGGCAGTGTCCTGCGCATCCTTGCCCCGTCGGTATGTCTGGCAATTTCCAAAATCCTGTAGTGTGAAAAAATTATCAAAAGATACGGCTTTTATGGTTTTATTCGTACCTTTGTGGTACAGATTCAGGCAATTTTTACCTCCCCTGTAACAAATCACTACAAGTCAGCGTGTTGCCAATGAAAAAGGATAAATACATCATAAAAATTAATGAAAAAACGAGTACGAAATCTTTTTCTGATGGCAATGCTGCTTGCTTTCACTCCTTTGGGTTCGGTCCAAGCCAGTACGTTCTACGGTTTTAATATTCTTGATAAGAGTGTTACGTCGGACAACTGCGATGATCTCAGCGTGATACCCGGCGTGAGCGGCACGGTGACATACGACCCCGCCACGAACACGCTCACCCTTGTCAACGCCACCATCACCGATGCAGATAGAGACGGGAAACTGTCTGGCATTGCCAACCTGAGCAACAAAAACCTCGTCATAAATGTGGTGGGGACAAACACTATTACAAGCTACTATACTGCACTTTATAGTGACTATGGGATGTGCACGTATGTACGTGGAAGTGGGACTCTCAACCTTAAATCTTCTTGTTACTACGATTCCGGTTTGGGAACTTTCAGGGGAGGGTCCTTTGTTCTGGAAGACTGCACTGTGAACACCAGCGGTGCATACGGCATACTCGGAAATGACGGTGTCGGTAGTGTCACCGTGCGCTATGCCAACGTGACAGCGGAGGGTGCTTCCGGCTCAGTCTGCAACCTCACGTCGTTTACCCTTGACGGGTGCAGGGTTGTCTCGCCCGACGGCGCGGTGTATGACAAAACCCAACAAGCTTTTGTGGTTGATGGAAAAAAACAATCCAAGATAGAGATAAAGGCGGACGAGGTGGTGGATTGCGGTATCACCATTGCCGATGTGGTTGTCACGAGCAAGAACTGCGGCGACCTCAGCGTGATACCCGGCGTGAGCGGCACGGCGACATACGACCCCACCACAACAACGTTGTTCCTTGACGGGGCGACGATAGAGAGCAAATACGGCAACGGACTCAAGAACAGGTCAGTGAGCGGTCTGAAGATAGACGTGAAAGGCGATAACAGCATCAGTGCCAATTATGTGGGCATGGAACTTTTCCGCTCCACGACAATAGGCGGCGGCGGAACCCTTTCCATGACGGTCAACTACACCGCCATCAGTGTCGACAACACCTCTCTTGTGATTGACAGCTGTACGGTCAACGCCACGGGCAAGTCAGGCATAGCCGGCACCGGGAAGGGGGATACCCTCACTGTGCGCGAAGCCAGCGTGGATGTCTGCGGCAGCTACTATGGTTCGGTATACGACATCACGGAATTTGTATTGGAGGGGTGCATAATCACTGTGCCTGAGGATGCGGAGTTTGACAGTTCGCTGAAATCCGTGGCTCTCGACGGGGAAACTGTCAATACCAAAGTCCAGATAGAACAAGGCACACGTTATGACGTGGTGCTTGAAGAAAACAACGGCAGCAGAGTGTATGCAACCAAGCTGCTGCAGGAACTTCTGGGGATGACTATGCAGGAGGCATTTGACTTCCTTGCCAATCTGCCCGGCATGGTGGTTGAAAATGTTCTGCCGAGCAAGGCGCAGGAAATCTGCGACAGGTTTGCTGCGATAAACTGCACCGCCAACAAGTATCCCAGCGGCACGTGGTCTCCGATAGGCATAGAGTCTGTTGATGCTGGCATCCCGTCATACAAGCCGGGAGTCTACAGCGTAGGCGGAGTTTACCTGGGTAATGATTTTGACAACCTTCCCAAGGGTCTCTATATAAAGGACGGCAGAAAAGTGCTGAAATTGCGCTAAGGTATTCACCGAAATGCCCGTAGACGAGGCTCAATACAACGGCAAGGGTTGCAAAACAGATCCCGGTTTTGCAACCCTACTGACTCCTTTATGCTTTGAGTGGTACGACATGAAGACATACGGGGGGGCGGAAAACAGAAAGGGCATCAAAGACCAAGCTTTGATGCCATACGGGTGACTAGTGGGATTCGAACCCACGACATTCAGAACCACAATCTGACGCTCTAACCAACTGAACTATAG
>CAVEQO010000043.1:0-15876 GCA_963617965.1 Anaerovoracaceae bacterium | reverse complement strand
ACTTGCATGTGTTAAGCCTGTAGCTAGCGTTCATCCTGAGCCAGGATCAAACTCTTCATTGTAAAATATAATCTCTTGTATAAGATCAAAATCGTTTCCGCCCACCCGGACGCACGCAACGAGGCGCGGCGCGCGGGAGGGCCGTTGACGGTTCTCAACACCATACCCAAGCACATCGCTGTGCTTGTTCCTGTACTTCATTGTCGTTATGTAAGCCTCTCAAAGATCTCTCCGCAATGCGCCGCACGGGCAACAGGCCCGTTGCGCGGCGAAAGCGAGTGCAAAAGTACAGACTCCAGACCGAACAGCCAAGGAAAAACAGGAAAAAAAACGGATTTTTTTTCACAGGGCGAATTTTGGAAACACCGGCTTGCAGAAAAACACACAAAAAGGCAGGACAACAGACAAAAAAACGGCGGGGAAAAGGAAAGGACGGGAAGAGCGCCGGAGAAACGCACGGGAAGGAAAAAGCCAAAGACTCCTGTTGCCAGTGGCTGTCGGAATCTTTGGCTTCCTCTATTCTTTCCGGAAAAGTCTTGCGACTATACCAGAGCAACGGATATCAAGAATTCATACCCAAAAGGAATTCTTCGTTGTTTTTTGTTTTCTCCATCAGGTTGCGTATTACGTTCATCGACTCCATGGAGGTCATTTCGGCGATATGGTTACGCAGAACCCACATTCGGTCAAGAGTCATCTTGTCGTGGAGCAAGTCGTCGCGGCGTGTTGACGATGCCACACAGTTTACGGCCGGGAATATCCGTTTGTTGCTCAGGTTGCGGTCAAGCTGCAATTCCATATTACCCGTCCCCTTGAATTCCTCGAAAATCACCTCGTCCATCTTGCTGCCTGTGTCAATGAGTGCTGTCGCGATAATGGTCAGTGAACCGCCTCCCTCAATATTGCGGGCCGCTCCGAAAAAGCGTTTCGGTTTTTGGAGAGCGTTTGCATCAACACCGCCAGTGAGTATTTTACCGCTTGCCGGAGCCACCGTGTTGTATGCGCGCGCCAGACGCGTTATGGAATCAAGGAAAATCACCACATCATGTCCACACTCGACCATGCGTTTCGCCTTCTCAAGCACGATGGCTGCAATTCTCACATGATTGGAGGCAGGCTCATCAAAGGTGGAGGCAATGACTTCCGCATTGACAGTGCGCGCCATATCAGTGACCTCCTCCGGGCGTTCGTCAATAAGCAGCATCATAAGGTATGCTTCAGGATGATTGGCAGCAATGGCGTTGGCGATGGTTTTCATAAGCATCGTCTTGCCGGTCTTGGGCTGCGCCACAAGCAGCGCGCGCTGCCCTTTGCCTATCGGAGCAAAGAGATCCACTATACGAGCCGACAGGCTGTCAGAACCATCACCCTTGCAAAGACGGAATTTCTCATTGGGGAAAAGCGGTGTGAGGTGCTCAAAAGACAAGCGGTCGCGCACTTGATCAGGCGTGAGCCCATTGATGCGCATCACCTTGGACAGAGAAAAACATTTCTCGTTTTCGCGCGGCATCCTGACGCTGCACTCCACCACATCGCCCATCTTGAGACCATAATTCTTTATCTGCTGGCTTGATACATATATATCATCGGGCGACGACAGGTAGTTATAGTCCGCCGAACGAAGGAAAGCCTGACCCTCAGATGTCGTGTCAAGCACTCCGCACGAGACAATAGAATCGCCGAAATCATAAGATTGGGCATTTCCACGCAACTGTTCCGAAGCCTTTGCGCCGGCACGGGCTTGAAGTTGGGAGAATTCTTTTTTCTGTGAAACGGGCTCGGCAGCAGCCGCCTCTTCACCAGACGCCTTGCCTGAAGACAAGTCCAAAGCGTTGTCTTCGGATTCAAGCGGCGGCAAGTCTTGTATTATGACAAAGTCCCGCTCTGGTTCTGCAACTTTTGCAGCAGATTCCCGGACGGCGGTTTCTTCTGCGACCACAGAAGAGGTATCAGCAGATTCCTCCTGTTTTTCTTCCGCCACAGACGTTACCGAAGTCGCAGTCTTGCGCATGCGCCTGCGAGGCTTGGCTACAGGCTCGACCTCCGTCTGTTCCATGAGGCTCTGCGGCTCTTCAAGAGGTTGCGGGGCTTCTGCCGCAGGGGCAGATGGGGTTGTCTCTTCCGTTGTCTTACGGCGGCGCACAGTGCGCTTCTTGGCAGGTTCTTCCTGAGTTGCAGTGGAGGAATCCTTATCCGCTTCCTTTGAAGAGCGTTTCTTTACGGCAGAAGTGGAACTTTTCGCAGCACGCATTTTTTTCGTGTTCTGCGACTGTCCCTGCGAACCGGCAACAGCCTGTGCGTCTATTATCATGTATGCGATTTCCTGTAGTGAGTCTGACGCTTTGACAGCTACACCCACCGACTGGGCAATAGAGCGTATCTCATCGCCGGACATGGCGAGAAGCTCGTCCAATTTGTAGTTTGACATATCAATAAGGGGGAATTGAGAACTGTCGGTTTCCTAATCAAAAGGGAATGAAAGGGAATGCCGACCACTCTGTGTCTTCTTTCTTTGTTCTTTGTGTTTTGATTGGATGATTACAAGACCTCTTCTATTACTGGCAACCACAAAGATGCGTGTACTCACTGGCTTTGCGGCGACATAGTCTTGAAATCGGCGGCAAAGGTAATCGTTTCAAGATATGTGACCAAATTTTTGGCGATAATAATTGAGTTTTTAGCGAAAAGAGAAATAAAAACATTATTTTTGCAGTGCTTTTTTTTCACATTCACACGCAAGCATGGAACAAAGCGGTTTTGCAGGTCTGCTTTCAGACACGGTCGAAAAACTCTCCGACTATTCTTCTGCGGACAAGAGAGGGTTTGTCTATGAATACACCGACAGCGATTCTATTCCGTCCGGCAAAGTTCTGGAGGAAGTGGTAGACCTTTGCCGCTCTGTGTTCTTCCCCGGTTTTTACGGGCGTTCATGCGTCAATTCAGACACGTTGAGATACAATATGGGTGTCGCCGTAGAGCGTTTGTACATGCTGCTCAAGCAGCAGATAGCCGCCGGCATGAACCTCAATCGCAACGGAGACAAACACAGCCGGGCTGACATAAAGAAGCACGCCGGTCTTGTTGCGCAAAAGACCATAGCCATGCTTCCCGATATCAAAGACACACTGACAACAGATGTCGTGGCTACCTACAGGGGCGACCCCGCCGCCACCAACTACAGCGAAGTCATCAGCTGCTATCCGGTAATAAAGGCACTTACCAACTACCGGCTGGCACACGTCCTCCACAAGCTTGGTGTCCCACTTGTACCGCGCATGCTTACGGAAATAGCCCACAGCGAAACCGGGATTGACATTCACCCGGGAGCGGAGATCGGCAGCCATTTCACCATTGACCACGGTACGGGCGTGGTCATCGGTGCTACGTGCATCATCGGCAACAATGTGAAGCTGTACCAAGGCGTGACTCTCGGAGCCAAGAGTTTCCCGGTAGGCACAGACGGAATGCCCATAAAGGGGGTGCCGCGCCATCCTGTCATAGAAGACAATGTGGTGGTATATTCCAATGCCACAATTCTGGGGCGTGTCACGATAGGACGCGGTGCCGTGATTGGCGGAAACATCTGGGTAACAGAAGATGTGGAACCGGGAGCGCGTCTTAGCCAGAACAAAAGCATCAACTGAACAACAAATATTCACCCCCCCCTCCATAAGTTCGTACAATGGAACAATTTAGAATGGTGGCCAAAACTCTTCAGGGACTGGAAGACGTTTTGGCAATGGAACTGGAAACTCTCGGGGCCAAGGAGACTGCCAAGGGTCTGCGCATGGTATCTTTTTCCGGTGACAAAGAGATGATGTACAAGGCGAATTTCTGCCTGCGCACAGCACTGAGGATTCTCAAGCCAATCAGGATTTTTACCGCCGGCGATGCCGAAGACGTATATCAGGCCGTAAGACAGATAGAATGGAGTGACTTCCTGGATTTGAAGACTACGTTTGCCGTGGACTCTGTAGTGTACTCTGAAGACTTCAAACATTCGAAGTTCGTGGCTTACAAAGTGAAGGATGCCATCGTAGACTATTTCCGCGACAAGACGGGTCAACGCCCCAACATAAGCATTACAAATCCCGACATAAGGCTAAACATCCACATCAGCGGCAACGACTGCACCCTGTCGCTCGACTCCTCTGGCGACAGTCTGCACAAACGCGGTTATAAAGTGGCAACTGTCGGAAGCCCTATCAATGAGGTTCTTGCCGCCGGAATGATTCTGATGACCGGTTGGAACGGCGAGTGCAATTTCATAGATCCCATGTGCGGTTCCGGCACGATAGCCATAGAAGCGGCGCTGATTGCCCGCAACATTTATCCAGGCGTTTTCCATACTGCAAGATACGCTTTTGAAAATTGGAAGGACTTTGACCCCGAACTCTTGGAGCGAATCTACAACGACGACTCACAGGAAAGGGAATTTGCGCATAAAATTTACGCAAGCGACATAGACGTGGTAGCCGTTAACGCCACAACTGCCAATGTTCGTGCTGCCGGAGTGAACGACATCGTGGAGATAGAGAAAAAGCCTTTCCAGCAGTTCACCAAACCGGATCAAAAGGCCGTGATGGTGACAAATCCGCCTTATGGAGAAAGAATCACCTCCCCGGATTTACCCGGCCTTTACCGCACCATAGGTGAGAAACTGAAGCACCAGTTCTCCGGCAATGATGCATGGATCATCAGCTACAAGAAAGAGATTTTTGACTGCATAGGACTCAAACCCAGCGTCAGCATACCGCTCTACAACGGTTCACTTGACTGCGAATTCCGCAAATACCATATTTTTGACGGAGGACTGAAGGAATTCCGTTCTGAGGGTGGCTACATCAAGAGCGGAGATGACATCGCGAAGATGAAAAACAAGAGAAGTCTCCGCCCTCACCGCGACAGCTATAAGACGGACTTTGGCGGTGACGGAGAAGAAGACGGCGACATTCCCGCATATCTCATAAAACGGCATCGCAATTTCCTTGCGTCACAAAGAGGACGGGATTTTACTGGGGAACGGCGCCGCTTTGAAAATGAAGACAACAACAAGGTCTTTGGACAGGAGAAACGGCGCAACGGTCAAAGACGGGATGAACGTAGGCCTGCTCCACAGAAGAATCGCTCTCCATGGGCAAAAAAAGACAATTTCAGAAAAGGCGGGCATGAATAGATTGCTCCTGTCGCTGGCCATAGGACTTTCATCTTTGTGCAACAGCAATACCATGGTAGCCCAACAAAAGCTTTTCACCCACGACGACCTGCAAGACGGTGGGAAAACCTACCGGTCCATGACTCCGCAGGAGTCCGGTGCAAAATGGTGGGGAAACACATTGGTCAGGATAACCAATGACTCGTGTGGGACATGCAGCTTCAACTTGCGGAGAAACATCGGGACGGCTCCAGCCCCCTCACAATTGAAATGCACGAAAAACCTGTTTACGCTCAACGACATCAACAGCATTATAACCCACGGGCATACTGACACTCTGGAAACGCTGCAGGATGCAGACTTCCCCTATGCCGACATTCCTGTTGTCATGTTTGTCACCTCTGCACGGCGCATTCTCATAAACTGGGAACTCAAAAAAATCGTGTGGAGCCAACAGCGTGAGGAAAAGAGCTCGGCGGAGGACTGGAACAGCCTGTCGCACAATCTTGCGTTCATCAAGGACAACAACCTGTATGTCACCGACGCCAAAGGGAAACTGCGGCAATTGTCGCACGACGGGAACCGCTGTCTTGTCTACGGTCAAAGCGTGCACCGCAATGAATGGGGCATAAGCAAGGGCACATTCTGGAGTCCAGACGGGATGCGACTCGCCTACTACCGGATGGATCAGTCTATGGTGGCCGACTATCCACAGGTGGACATCAGCCACCGCATAGCCAAGTACAGACCAGACAAATATCCTATGGCGGGAATGGCAAGCCATGAGGTAAGCATCGGAATCTACAACGTGGAGGATGAAGAAACCGTATGGCTTGATTTGGGAGAAAAGAAAGACCGTTACTTCACAGGCATAACGTGGTCCCCCGACAACAAGATGGTGTATGTGACCGTTGTCAACCGTGACCAGAACCACGATGAAATATGGGGATTTTCTGCCGAGACTGGTTGCAGGCTCAACAAGGTCTATGAAGAAAGCAACGGGAAATACGTACACCCGGAGCACCCGCTGCTTTTCCTTCCATGGGACGAAAACAAATTCCTGTACCAGACAGGGAATACGGGCTACAGCCATCTTTTTCTCATTGACACCAAAGGCAACAATCTTGGTGATTTGACATCAGGATGCCATGTTGTGACCTCCGTGCTGGGCTTCTGCCCCAAATCAAGGAGCGTGATTGTCACCACCACCGGAGAAAATGCGCTACAGCACAATCTCTATGCTGTCAACGTGGCGACGGGCAAACGCCAACTGCTCGACAACGGTGAAGGAATCCACAGCGGCACTCTGTCTGCCGACGGCACCATGGTGCTTGACACATGGTCTTCGCCAAAGGTAAGGAGACAGTACGACGTGCTGTCCACATCGGGGAAAGGTCTTGTCGGTCTCTTCCGTCCCCTTGACCCTTGGGAAGGATATGCCGTGCCCAACATCACAAGCGGCAGCCTCAAGGCGGCCGACGGGGTGACAGACCTCTACTACCGCCTGATTACCCCGCCCGACTTTGACCCAGACAAGAAATACCCTGCCATTGTGTATCTGTACGGAGGGCCGATGACACGGCTTGTAAACGCCTCGTGGGGCTACAACTGCCGGGGGTGGGAAATCTATATGGCACAAAGGGGCTACGTGATGTTCGTGATGGACAACCGCGGCAGCAGCGAACGGGGACTCGCCTTTGAAAATGTGACTTACCGCCGTTTGGGTGAAGTGGAAATGGCAGACCAGATGTGTGGAGTGAACTTTCTGAAGAGTCTGCCATACATTGATGCCGACCGGCTTGGTGTACACGGATGGAGCTTCGGCGGTTTCATGACCATCAATCTGATGGTATCGTATCCCGAGGTGTTCAAGGTTGCTGTTGCAGGAGGCCCGGTCATTGACTGGAGTCTTTACGAGGTGATGTACGGCGAACGCTATATGAGCACACCGCAAAAGAACCCCGAAGGGTACAGAAACAGCAACCTGTGCCTCAAAGCCGGAAATCTCAAGGGAAGACTCAAGATTATCTTCGGCTACAACGACCCGGTGTGCGTTCCGCAGCATACTCTGTCGTTTGCACGGGCCTGCGCCGATGCCGGCACGCAGATAGACCTCTTTGCATACCCCAACGGAGAGCACAACATGACAGGACACGACCGGATACACCTGTACGAACAGATTACACGCTATTTCAACGACTTCTTGAGATAAGGAACTATACACCTAAACATAACACAGACATGAATATCTTATTGCTTGGAAGCGGCGGACGCGAGCACGCCCTCGCATGGAAAATCTCGCAAAGCGCAAAGACCGACAAACTGTTTATAGCTCCCGGCAACGCCGGCACTGCATCGATAGGGCAAAACGTGCCACTCAAAGAGCTTGACTTTGAAAGCATCGCCCAATTCTCAATAGACAACAATATCGGAATGGTTGTGGTAGGCCCTGAAGTTCCCTTGGTTGAAGGAATTGCGGACTATTTCATGCAACAGCCCAAACTTAAGGACATTGCGGTAATAGGACCGACAAAGGCGGGAGCCCGGCTTGAGGGATCAAAGGACTTCGCCAAGGCTTTCATGATGCGCCACGGCATACCTACGGCAGCATACCGGACATTCAACGGAACGCAGCTTGCAGAAGCAAAGGCTTTCCTGGAAACACTGCGCCCTCCCTACGTTCTTAAAGCCGATGGCCTCTGTGCAGGAAAGGGGGTTCTTATTGTCGGAAGCCTTAAAGAGGCCGTAGAAGAATTGGAGGAAATGTTCGGCGGCAAGTTCGGTTCTGCGTCAGCAAAAGTTGTCATAGAGGAATTTCTTGAAGGTGTGGAGTGCTCCGTCTTTGCCTTGACCGACGGCAAGCACTATCTGATACTGCCTGAAGCCAAAGACTACAAGCGCATCGGCGAATACGACACAGGACTTAACACAGGCGGAATGGGAAGCGTTTCTCCTGTTCCGTTTGCCGACAAGGAGTGGATGCGGAAAGTGGAAAACCAGATTGTGCGCCCCACAGTGGAGGGACTCGCCCAAGAGGGCATAGACTACAGGGGATTTATATTCTTCGGGCTTGTCAACTGCAGCGGGCAGCCCAAAGTGATTGAATACAACTGCCGTATGGGCGACCCCGAAACGGAAACGGTCATGCCTCGTCTTCGAACGGACATCGTAGAACTTTTTGAGGGCGTGGCCAACGGCACGCTTGACAAATACGAAATCGAGCAGGACGAGCGGGCTGCAGTTTGCGTTATGCTCGTGAGCGGAGGATATCCGCAGGAATACAAGAAAGGCTATAGGATTACAGGGGCGGACTCTGTCAACGACAGCATCCTGTTTCATGCGGGAACTGCGGTAAAGGACGGCAAGCTCGTCACCAACGGCGGGCGCGTGATTGCCGTCACTTCATACGGCAAGGACAAGGACGAGGCTCTTGAAAAATCCATGACTGTTGCAGGGACAATCAAGTTTACGGACAAATACTACCGCCGCGACATAGGCAAAGACCTTTAGTGCATAGACCATCGTCTTGCCTACAGCGGGACACAAGCGAAACAAGCCGGCTTCCATTGCGTTGGGGGGCGGCTAACTCATTACTATGTTTTCAGAATGTACAGGTTCACCCATGAACTCCACTGCGGTGGCATCAAATTTGTCGGGGGTTTCTGTGGTGAGGCATTTCAGCGTGCCGTTGTGCGTCAGGCAGGCGGCCATATCCGGATGCCTTTTCAGATATGAGGACAGGCTTGCCGCCACATATTCTCCTTGGGAAACAATCCGTATGCCAGGAGGCGTGTATTTCCTTATCTTGCCGATAAGCAGGGGATAGTGCGTACACGCAAGCACCAAGGTGTCTATCAAGGGATCTTTCCGCAAAATCTGGCCTATCCGCAACTTTACGAAATAGTCTGCGCCCTCCGAATCAAACTCGAAATTCTCCACCAACGGCACCCACATCGGACAGTCCTGCCCCGTGACACAAATGTCTGGAAACAGTTTCTGTATTTCCATGTCATACGATTTTGACATGATCGTACCCGTAGTGGCAAGAATCCCCACGTGGCGCGATTTGGTGATGCTGCCGACAACCTCCGCCGTGGGACGTATGACCCCCAATACCCTCCGCAAAGGGTCAAGCAGCGGGAGGTCTCTCTGCTGTATGGTACGCAAGGCCTTTGCCGATGCCGTGTTGCATGCGAGTATTACCAAATGGCATCCTCTCTCAAACAGGGCCGTAACAGCCTGCCGGGTATAGCGGTAAACCACATCAAAGGAACGGGTTCCGTAAGGAGCCCTTGCGTTGTCGCCAAGATAAAGATAATCATATTCCGGCAACACGGCACGCAGTTTGCGCAAGACTGTAAGCCCCCCGTATCCGGAGTCGAAGACCCCTATCGGGCCTGGTGATTGCGGCAATTGCATGACCTTGTCTTCAGGGGAAAAGGGGGTGTCTGCAAATTTTATTCTATCTCGATGGAGTTGTCCGTGTCCATTGTTTCCGGCACAAAAGAATCAGCCGTTTCTACCGGGGGAAGAGGCTTCCCCTCCAGCACAAGTCCAACCAGACTTGTTATATCCATACCGTCGGAGGGGTTTATATACGGGTACGCGTTGGCATCGGTGTTTGCCACAAAAGCCAAGCCGCGTTCCTTTGCCACTACGGCAATGGCCTTGTCAAGCCTGTCCATGAGCGGTTTCAGCAATTCCGTTTCAGCATTCTGCAGAAGCTTTTCGGCATCCTTGCGGAAAGCGATCCCCTGTTCCATTGCCACCTGAAGTTCCTTCTGCCGTTTGAGCATTATCTCTTCCGGAAAAGTTTTCTGTCCCTGAATATATTCTGCGTACATCTTGAAGAACTTGTCCTCGTTATACTCCGCCTCTTTGTTGTACTGTTCGTGGATGTTCTTGATACGCTCCTGTGCTACGGCATAGTCTGCCATGCCGTGCAGAACCTTGTCATAGGCGATATGGCCGAAAGTGATCTTTTGCGCCGGAGAGCTGACATTGCACACAAGAGTCAGAGCGAGGGCGACAAACGCAGACAAAGCAACAGATTTCATATTGTGATACTTTTAGGATTTTACAGAAACTATGCAAAAGCAAATATAGTGCTTTCTTTCCACCATAAGACTATTTTTGCCCGAAATTCGTGCGTATGGCCTTTGCCGTGGCTTCAAATTCCTCCGGGGCAAGGGATACGTGCTTGCCCGAAAACAGTTCGCCCTCGTTGTCTATCGGCACAAGGTGAATGTGGGCGTGGTCAACCTCCAGTCCTATCACTGCCTGTGCGACCTTACGGCAGGGGAAAGCCTTCTTTATGGCCACGGCCACCTGCTTGGAAAAAACCTGCATACGGGCTATCTCGTCGTCGTTCAAATCAAAGAAATAGTCCACCTCGCGCTTAGGCACCACAAGTGTGTGTCCCCGGCGAATGGGGTTGATGTCAAGGAATGCATAGAACTCCTCGGTCTCTGCACATTTGTAACTGGGTATTTCGCCCTTTGCTATGCGGGAAAACAATGTCGGCATGATTTTTTGGATTTGAAAGTGTCTGGTTGGTTTTTAGTCTTTCCTGGCAGTATCAGATTGAGATGTTGAGAATCTCCAGTTCTATTTCGCCTTTGGGGATCTGTATTTTCACTATGTCGCCCACTTTCCTGCCGAGCAGTCCCTGTGCAATTGGTGTCGTGGACGAAATCTTGCCCTCCTTGAGATTTGCCTCCGACTCGCTCACTATGGTATATTTCATCTTCGTACCGAGTTTGGTGTTCCGCATTTCCACCGTAGACAAAATCTGTACTGTCTCGTTGCTGAGTTTTGAGGGATCTATTATTTTCGCCTCGGCCAGGGTTGCCTTGAGCTTGTTGATTTTCATTTCCAGCATGGACTGCGCTTCCTTGGCGGCATCATATTCCGAGTTTTCGGACAAGTCCCCCTTGTCGCGTGCTTCTGCGATTGCTGCCGAAGCGGCGGGGCGTTCAATCTGTTCCATGTGTTTCAGTTGGGCAGAGAGCTGATCAAAGCCCTCTTGTGTCATGTATGCCATAATGTCTTCTTTTGTGGTTTTCCGTAATTCTGTCAGGACAGCGCAAAAAAACAAAGAATCCCAATGCCTGCACGCACCAGAATCCCGTTTTTGCGCTTGTCTATGTGTTTCGGTGCAAAGTTATGTGTTTTTTTTAATTAAGGGTCATTTTTGGTTCTTTAAATTTTGTCGTCCTTGACTGTGCAATGCGTTCGGCATGACCGCACCGCTTGTCCATGCAGCCAAAAACAAAAGCCGGAGCATACCCCGGCTTGTTCTGACTGTATGTTCTTTTGAACTGTGGCTCTACCGGCTGCTCATATATGTCAGTTCGTAGAAGCAGGGATACACGCTTGAGACCGCGTTTGCCTGCCCGATGGAATGCGGTACGATAATCCTCACCTTGGCTATTTCCCCGTCTTCGGTCTCCTGCCTGCCTATGTTCACATAGTGCAGCGGGATCAACCAGCCCTCCGGAACAGACGATGATGAGTAAAGCTTTTTCATCAGCCCCTGGCTGAACGTGCCCGTCAGGATGCCGCTCGTGTTCGAAACGGTCATCTCGTCAAGCATCGCTATGTTGTATGCGTTGGTGTTGCGCGACTGTATGGAATCTCCCGATATGTTGTATTCCACAAAGCGCACAAGCACGCGTTCCTCGTCTCCGTCTTCAAGTTTCTTGCCTGTCCCCTTTCGGACAATCTGCATATAAGCCCCCGATGACGACAGGCGCACATATTCGTTGTCATCAATGTTGGTGGTACTGTCCTGGGCCGCAAACTGCCACTCGCTTATTTCCTTTATCGGCTTGACGTAGAGCAGTGTGTCGCCCAGTTCCCCGTCAAGTTGCAGCGTCCCCTTGCTGACAAATGCGCTGATGACCCGCCGCTCCGCCTTTTTCTGCTCTGCATACGTCTGTTCCTCTTCGCAGGAAGACAATGCGGAACACATAAGGACGAGCAATACGCAACCGGACAATATTCTGTTGGCAATTCTCATACGGGGTGCAAAGATAATCGTTTTTATTTTTCTTCCGTACGGGCTCAATCTAAAAAACATTAAATGAGTTCCGCACGGTACGCTTCCAACGCTTTCAGCACTGTTTCATAGGCTTTTTTCATCGGTTTGGGCAACACTCCTCCCGCCGCATTGAAATGGCCGCCGCCATTGAAGAATTCCTCCGCCATCTTGTTGCAGGGGAAATTGCCTACCGAACGGAGCGAAATCCTCACTATGGGTTTCTCCGAATCTTCACGCATCGAGATGCTCAGCCGGGTTCCCTTTATCTGTAGAGGGAGGTTCACAAACCCCTCTGCATCGCCCCTCACGAAACGGTACTCTGCCATTTCCTTCGTGTCCAGAGTATATACGGCCGTATGCAACTTAGGGAAATACTTCATCTTCCGGTTCAGGACATATCCCATAAGGCGCAACCGCCGCTCACTGTAACTGTAGTAGACGTTTCGGTAGATTCTGTCCTTGTCAATGCCGGCGGAAATCAGCATGGCTATCGTCAGGAATATCTCGGGGCGGTTGGAGTTGTAGGCGAAAGCTCCCGTATCCGTCATCATGCCGCAGTAAATACAGCTCGCAATGGTGCGGTCGTGCAGATTTTCAGAGTCCACTTGCGACAGCACGCTGTACAGTATCTCGCATGTGGCACAGGCCCCGGTGTCCACAATCCGAAGGTCTGCGTCTATCTGCGGGTCTGTATGATGGTCTATCACTATCACTGGCACCTGCATACCCTCCACCGTGGCCCCAAGGTCTTCCAGCCTGCCATAGCTGCCGAAATCCAGGCATATCACGAGATCACAGTCCCTCAAGACTTCCCTGACCTTGTCACCGGACGTGCTGAAAGACAGGACACGCTCAATGCCCGGCATCCACCTCAAAAAGTCGGGACAGGGATTCGGGGTTATCGGAGTTGCCCGCTTTCCGGTCTTGCTGAGGTAGTGCGACATTGCCAGTATTGCACCGATCGCATCTCCGTCCGGTCCCGAATGGCCCAGAACGGCCACTCTCGACGCCTGGCCTGTCAGACTGTGCCATACTTCGATACCCTTGTCGTCAAGATACTGTTTCAAGTTCATGTGCCATAGACGTTTGAGAGCGCAAAGTTAGCGTTTTTTGCCGCACGACAGCGTTCCCGGTCTGCAAAATCGCCCCGAGCGGGATTTTTTGCTGTTTAATATGACCGCCCGGAATTGGCGGTATAACTGTTTTTTTGTAATTTCGCAACATCAATTTCCAACAGTTCATACAAAAATGAAGACTCCCCTTGTCTCGCCGTCGCTGCTGTCGGCGGATTTCTGCAATCTGGAACGCGACATCAAGATGCTGAACGGCAGCAACGCCGACTGGTATCACCTTGACGTAATGGACGGAGTTTTCGTGCCCAACATCTCGTTTGGTTTCCCCGTCATGGAAGCAATGGCAAGGGTTTCCGCCAAACCTCTGGATGTTCACCTGATGATTGTCGAGCCAGAAAGGTATGTCGGTCGGGTAAAGGCTCTTGGAGCCAAAGTGATGAATGTGCATCTGGAGGCCACCGTACACCTGCACCGTCTGCTCTGCCAAATCAGGGAGGAAGGCATGATGTCGGGTGTCACGCTCAATCCGGGATCTCCCGTGTCAATGGTGGAAGACGTGCTTGAAGAGGCCGACATTGTCATGCTTATGAGCGTAAACCCGGGGTTCGGCGGACAGAAATTCATTGAGCACACGGTTGACAAGGTACGCACGCTCCGCGAGATGATTGACCGCCGCAACCTCAAGACACTGATTGAAATTGACGGCGGAGTGTCCCGCCACAATTCCAGACGGCTTGTCGAGGCCGGTGTCGACGTGCTGGTTGCCGGCAGTGCCGTGTTCAAGGCGGACAGCCCGGAAGAAGAAATCAATTTCCTCAAGTCATGCTGAGGCATATTGCGGCACGGCTCCGGCACCCGGGTTTGGGCGGCGGCAGACTGTCCGGATTGTTGCTGTCATGAGTCCTTATTCAAGAGCCCTCGTGTTTCTGGCGGAAAGGCTCTTTGAAGACTCCCCCGCCCTGAGACTGCTGCTTCCTTTCTGCTTGGGCATCTTGCTGATGGAGTGCGGGGTCATACCCGGCTGCCTTGTTCCCTATGTCGCCGCTTCGGGCTGTGCCGCTCTCGCTGCTTGCATTTTCCTCCTGTGCAAAAGGAAACGCATCAGCCGTTGGCTCTCCTGCCACACATTGGCAACGTGTGCTTTCATCGCCATCACAGCCTCCGGCATTCTGGCGGACTGCCTGTACTACACAAACCATACTGTCGCTTGGCCTGCCCGGGAGAAACTCTGGCGGGCAGTGGTGACGGAACCGTGCAAAGCCACAGAACGATGCTACAAGATCACTGCGGCCGTCGAATACAACGGACATTTCAGAAACGTCATCTTTTCTGCTGGCAAAACCATGTTCCCGCGCCAACCGGCTCCGGGTGATGCCGTCCGGTTTTATGCGAGGATCGGGAATCCGCACAACAACCGCACACCCAACGGGTTTGACTATGCCCTTTGGCTCAAGCGGCACGGCGTTGAAGGCACGGCTTTCTGCAATACTCCTGTCGTTTGTCTGTCGCGGAAAGACTCTCTTTCCCTGCTTGGACAAACCGGTTTTGCCATGCGGCTGAAAACTGCGGCGGAGTCTGTGCGCCAGCGGTTGGCCTACCAATACCGAAGGCTCAATCTCCCCGACAACCGGCTTGCCGTGCTGTCTGCCATAACGTTGGGTGACAAATCCATGCTGTCCAAACAGGATCGCATCGTGTTTTCAAAAGCGGGAGTAAGCCATATCCTCGCACTGTCGGGATTGCACCTCGGTATTGTCACGGCTTTCCTCCTGATGCTTTTGCGCCCTCTCCGTTTCAGCCGGCAAAGCCGGTATGCCACCACACTGATATGCATCGCTTTCGTATGGGCGTTTGCCTGTCTCACGGGATTCAGCGTCTCCATTGTGCGGTCTGCCATTATGGTGAGCCTGTTCCTGCTGCTGTCGCTCAGGGGCGAGGGGTACTCCTCCTTCAACAACGTGGTGGTTGCGGCTTTGCTTATTCTGCTCGCAAGTCCCGCCAGCCTGATGGACATCTCGTTCCAGCTGTCGTTCTTGTCTGTCGGCGCACTGGTATGCTTCATGCCATACTATTCCGGGAGTGCCGTTCGCCGCAAGGCGGGCAGACTCAGGTTCGTGCCAGACTTCGTCTTCGTGTCAACTGTTGCGCAACTTGCCACCGCTCCGCTCGTTGCCGTCATTTTCGGGACTTTCCCGATATTCTTTCTGGTGGCCAATGCCGTCGTTATTCCGTGCGCTTATGTGATCTTGATTGCCGCACTTCTGTTTATGCTCGTTTCAGGCGTTCCCTTTCTTTGTTCTGTGGCTGGAGCCGTGTTGTCCGCATCAACAAACGTCATGTGCCTATGGACTTCCGGTGTGGCTTCGCTGCCGATGGCCTGCCCGTCCGTTCATCTTGGTGCGACAAGCTGCATACTGATATATACCGCATTCTTATTCCTTGCTTTCTGGCTTGTCTTCCGCAAACGGCCTTTCCTGCATTTCTTCCTTGCCACGGCCGCCCTGTTTGCTTCCGCCTTGTTCTGGCAGCTATAGGCGGGCAGACAACCAATGCAGAGGCACCGCCATGATCATGGCGGCGCCTCTGCGCTATGGGCATCCTTTTGG
>CAVEQO010000042.1:0-17619 GCA_963617965.1 Anaerovoracaceae bacterium | reverse complement strand
GTTGAGGTGGTCGGTATAGATGACTTCAAATTGTATTTGGAGAAAAGGCTTGCGCAGTAGAGAAGTTTTATTCGTGCAATTGACCTTCCATTCGGCTATGGTACACCCCAATCATCTTCGCCCTGCTCACCGACTACCGCATACAGGTGGAGCAGCACACGGCCAAGGGCAGAGATTGTAAAAAATATGCGGACGATATCGCCGTATGAGCACAGTTGTTGATATAGCAACGAAACAGGATTTATGAAATGTGTTTAATCCCGGATACGTATTTCGGCCCGGTGATTAAAGCGTGCTGATTATACTATCTTACAGGTTTTTGAATATGCAGCAAGCCAAGAAGGCTGCAATATTCCAAGCAAGGTGTTTGTCTTGGCAATAACACAATTGTTGCAGGCCAGGGTTGCACCATTGGCTCAAATCATGGCGCAAGGGGCGGCGAATCAACCAAAAACCAAAGGGATTATGTCGCCGAAGACGGCATGGCATTGGTGGTGATGTGTGGATTGTGACCAGGATGGTGTGGAGGAAGTTTTAAGGCACAATTAGTTCAGGACGCAGAATATGAGAGTGGTACAGATAAATGCCGTGTATGGGCATGGCAGCACGGGTACTATTGTGCGAGACATAGAGCAGATGTGCGAACGGGAGGGGGTAGAGTGCTACGTGGCAAGTCCTGACCCAAAGGTAAGGGAGGCCTATAGGGGCTATGTCATCGGGAACACCCTTGACCACAAGTTCCATGCCCTGCTGTGCCGCATCAACGGCAGACAGGCCTACTTCTCTCACATTCCTACATGGAATCTGTGCCGCTTCATAGACCGCATCAAACCTGACGTGGTGCATCTGCACAACCTGCACAGCAACTACATACATCTCAATATGCTGCTGCGCCATCTGGCAAAACACGATATCCACACCGTCATCTCACTGCACGACTGCTGGTTTTACACCGGCGGTTGCTTCCACTATACTGCCGCAGGATGCGACCGATGGCAGAAAAGTTGCGGCAACTGCCCGAAGAAGAAGTGGGACACGCCAGCGATGCTATTCGACTGTTCCGCCCGGATTCTACGTGACAGGATAAAGTATCTGAACCAAATCAGAGACCTGACTGCCGTCGGAGTGTCCGACTGGATTTCTGACGAGTTCAGGAAGTCCAAGATCAAGGCCAAGAGGGTACTCACAATCCACAACGGGGTGAATTTGGAGGTGTTCAAACCCGTGGAATTGAATTTCAAGAAGAGGCTCGGCATAGAAGACAAGTTTGTAATTTTAGGTCCTGCATCCAAGTGGCTTAGTGACATTAATAAGGAAACCTTAAATTTCTTCATAAAACGAATGCCGTCTGATACAGTCCTCCTATTATTTGGTTGTACTGAACATGATAGCAATTTGCCTGAAAATGTTATTCAAATAGAGTATACCCGCAATAGCGTCGAGTTGGCAGCCTTGTATTCATCCGTTGACGTGATGGTTAATTGTTCCAGAGAGGATACATTGAGTACAATCAATTTGGAGGCCCAAGCATGCGGTACACCTGTAGTGACATACGAAGCAACAGGTTCATTAGAGACGGTAGATGAAAACAGTGGTTTTACAGTCGAGACTGGGAATTTTGAGAAATTGTACGACTACACCATGCAAGTTAAAAGTAAGGGTAAACATAGTTACTCGGTCGCTTGTATAAACTATATTAAGTTGAACCATAATAAAGATAGCAGATATAATGATTACATGTTGCTGGCATTCAACGAATTAACCAGGGGGGGGGTAATGCTCTGCCCGTCGTCTAAATGGATGCAGAAAATTAATAGAAAGATCCTTGAGTTCTTTGTTGAGCATATTTCGGATTATTCTTCAATAATACTATTTGGGTATATAACCGATCAAGAACTCTTAAACCTTCCGAATGGGGTATACAGTTATGGTCTCGTGGAAGATCGTTACGAGCTTGCATGCTTGTATTCAAGAGCCAATGTAATGGCGAATTGCTCACGCGAAGATTCCTTGTCAATGATAAATATAGAGGCACAGGCTTGCGGCACACCTGTGGTCACTTTTGGCATTACAGGTATGACAGAAACAGTGGACGGGACAAAGAGCCGGAAAGTAAAAGCTGGAGATGTGGAACACTTTCTGAAAGAGGCGGAAAATCTTATTGCACTGAAGACAAAGCCGGACGTGAGGAATTTTATAAAAGATGAGTATGATGTAAAGCTGAACTATCTGAAGTTCCTCTCCATTTACAGGGACAGTTCTATAAATTAAATTGTTGTGTCATTGATTTGACAGCAGATGGATGTAAGCCCTAATTTGAGTTGTCACCATATTGATAGCTTGCAAGGGGTTATACGGAACCTGACGGAAAGTTCGGCTATGGCGGCAAGTGTTTCCCGAAAGACGCCAATGCATTCGCAAAGATGACAGAGGGCTCTCCTCTCGGGACACTCATTAATGAAAAGCCAAGCTGTATGAGGCGAAGAGAAATAATATGGAGCATAGCCTTGCTGCTGCTGATACCTGTATGGATGGGGATAGCCCCGGTGTGGTATGAGTGGTATGGCATGGCTGGGAACGGAGAGCAGCTGAAGTGGCTGTATGGTTTCCTTGATGGGCGGTGGTTGGTTAACATCCCAGTGTGCCTAGCCATTGGCTATGTGTGCTATCTATGGGGCAGGAGGATATGGACGGACTTAAACATCCGCTGCCACCGTCTGATATTAGCCGTGCAGGGGATCGTGTTGCTGTATTATGTAGCAGATATGTCATACGCGAAGGTTGTATGGGATATGGATTTCAGAATGTTCTTAACGATTGTCCTGGGTCTGCTATCTGTAGTGATGGTAGCTAAAGTCATTTGGATAAAATGGTTTGGAGAATGGTGGGGTAAGAGGTGTGAAGAAAAAACTAAGGCAAAAGAGACAGTCAAGTCTGTAGAAGAAAAGAATGAAAAAGAGGTAAAGGATAAGAAAGAGGACAAGGAGGTCTCCAAGGGCTTCTCTGATGATGATACCGAAAGTGTAAAGATGCCAGAAGCGTTGCGTAAATACGCAAAGCAGATAGCAGAGAGGCTGCTGGTGACGAACATTAAGAAGAACTCTTTTGCATTGGGCGTGACTGGTGAGTGGGGCGTGGGCAAGACTACCTTTCTGGGCGAGTTGAAGAAAACCATAAGCAGCAGGGTAGAGATAGTGGAGTTTAATCCCTGGATGTGCCGTACACCAGAGCAGGTGACGAATGACTTCTTCGCATCGCTCCGGCATCAACTCTCTCCGAAATACAGTACTCTGTCGCGTAGTATCAAGGAGTATGCCAAGTTGGCGAACACAGTGACGGTAGCCCCCCATCCGTTGGTCTCAGCAGAGCTGTTACTGCCTGTAAAGGAGGGCAGCTTGTTTGAGAGAAAACGTGCCTTGTCGGAGCGGTTCAAAGAACTGCCCCATCCAGTTGTGGTGGTGATAGACGATTTGGACAGGTTGGAGCGTGACGAGGTTTTTGAGGTGTTGCGCTTGATACGCAACACTGCAGACTTGAGCAATATGCTCTATCTGGTGGCCTACGACAAAGAGTATGTGACCTGCGTGTTAGAGGACAGGAGCATAAAGGATGCGTCAGCCTATTTGGAGAAGATATTCCCTGTGGAAGTACACTTGCCCAAAGTGGAGGATTACCTTATCTGGAGCTTGCTGAAAACGGAGATAGAGAAGCAGAACAACCTCAAAAAAGGCGTTACGGATAATTTGTTCAAAAAACTTGCAAGTGAAGACAAAGAACTAATCCTGAAGATAATTGACAACTACAGGCGGGCGAAGCGTTTTGCTCGGTTGTTCATGCTTAACATGGGATATTTGTGGAGTCAGTCGAAGGAAGAAATGAAGATACTGGATGTGTTTTGGACAGAACTGCTCCAGATGTATGACAAACGGACATACGATGCTCTGGCCGAGGATCCGATGAAACTTCTGTACTATGATAACGACCGTTACAGGCTGCGAAAAGGCATTCTTAAGATTGCGGGTGAGAAAGAGGACAACAAATACACAGGTGAGAAGTTCTGGAAAGAAGAAACCCCAAAGGTGTTGGAGAAATTGTTCGGTGGCTATTCAAAACCCCAACGGCTGAGCATCTGTTATGCGGAGAATTATGGCAAATATTTTAGTCTGAGTGTATCACCTTTCAGACTCTCCATAAACGAGTTGAATAAGCTGTTTGAGAAGGGTGCGACCCCTGACGAGGTAGTAGCCGGATGGGTGAATGGTGGTAAGTATTTCAGCTCTATCACCTATCAGTTGCAGCAGGTGGCGGTAAATAGTCTCAATGATGAGCAACTGAAAGCCTATCTGCGAGGTGTTTTGCACTTTACGATGGCAGTATCTCCTTACAATTCGCGACAAGTATGGACGGTAAGGAAGATGTTGCTTGGTGAGCGGTACAAGAAGGGAGTTGCCCAGAAGGCTCATGATATTGTGAAGGAGTGGCTTGTGGAGAAACTGAATGAGCAGAACCCGAAGGAGAAGCGGCAGATGCTGTATTTGGGTAGTCTGCTGAACAAGTTGTATGTCACGGTATACCTTGACGAAAGCGGGAAAAAGGAAAAGACGCACCCTCTTTTGATAAGCAATGATGAGATGAAAGAATTGCTGGTTAAGGTGATGGAGAGTTATCTCTCGCAGAATCCGGGGTGGACAGCTTTGGATGTGATGAGAGAGGATGGCGAGCTTGCCTGCCTGTTCAAGCAATGCTGCGTGACGGAAGAAGACGGAATGGCATTCCAGGACTATTGTATTTATGAACAGGTAGCCTTCAGCACGGTGATAGTACATTTTTCAAAAGCGAAGAACAAACCGACGCAGGCAGAGTATGAGAGAGCCTTAGGCAAGTTGTTCCAACAAGAGACACCAGTCTTTGATGACCCTAATGATGAATATGACTACTGGGACTATATGAGCGAGGCATACGACCGTAGGATGCAGGAATACTTCGGGAGTGGATATGACAAGAAAGAAGGAGGAAGGTTAGAAGAGTTTAAGGCGAAGTGCTTTGTGTAAGCAGTTGTAATACAAAAACAATGAATGTACCCGTTGGCGGAATTAATTTGAGTTGACAAACAGGAACAAAAAGTTATACATGTCGCTGATTTTTAGCAGTTTAGTGATGCCAAAAAACATTAAGTTCAAATCCTCGTATGCACTAAATTAATTCCGCTAACGGATCGTTCACCTGAACCATAGAGAACCGATATCTGTAATGATTAAGTATTTTCAACGATATTTGAATACCGTAAAGAACACAGGCTTTTATTTTGCCGCATCGTTTGTTCCGTTGCTGATAACGCTTGCGTTGAATCCGCTTTATTCTTTATATCTTTCCCCGAAAGACTATGCCATTATAGGGTATTATAATTCATTTAACATTCTCTTCTCTCCATTTATCCTGTTCTACTTCAATCAATATTTCATACGGGAATATTTCTATAGAGATGAAGTAGGCAAGGTGAAATTGAAGGCCATGGTGTTGAAAGCATTTGCTGTCATGCCTTTCATATTAGGTTTGATAGCGGTATTTGTTATCTTCATTTACAAGTATTTTTTTTATCAAGGTTCAGAAATAGCCTTTTTCCCGTATGCGTTTCTTGCTTTATTTCCATCGATGTTAGTTGGTCTATACCGGTTGGAACTTGTAGAGCGAAAGGTAAAAAGAGACGGAAAGGGATATTTCAAAATGAGTATAGCCAATGGAATATTAGTGGCTCTGTCTTCTGTATGTTTCATAGTATTTGCCAAATATGGCGCGACAGGACAATATATAGGCAATATTTCAGGCCCCCTGTTTTTCTATTTTCTTGTGTTGTATAAAAACAGGGATCTTATTTGCAGAAAATTTGAATATGAAGAATTCAAAAAAGCCATATCATTCTGTTGGCCGCTGGTTATAGCGGGTATGTTCGATTTTTTCTCAAATGGGTATGACAAAGTAACACTTGAGAAACTCGTACCTGTAGAAGACTTGGGATACTACTCTGTCGGCATATCCATAGGCAGTTACTTGGCTGTTTTTTCGGGAGCCGTCAATGATACGTTTAGTCCTGACATTTACGACTCTTTGGCAAAAAAAGATTTTCGGAAAATGTTGAAATATGCATTGCTGCAAATAGGTATAATGCTTGGCGTTGTTCTTCTGTTTGTGGTTTTGGCAAAATATGTTATATACATCCTTACCGCAGGACGTTATGTGAAAGCAACACCATATGCACAAATTGGCGCTTTTGGCGCTCTTGCCAGTACCATCTATTGTGTAGTGAGCAATATAGTACAATCTTACAAGAAAACAAAAATAGTAATGGCAACAAAATTTATTGGCAGTGCAGCCTGTCTGTTGTCGTATTCTTTTCTCATAAAGAACTATACATTGACTGGAGCGGCTATAGGTAATGCTTTGGGAAATTTGTATTTCTCCATTATCGCTTTGTCGTTGCTGTTTATTTCGTTCAAACTAAAAAAATAACCGATATGAAAATAGGCATTCTCACTTACCACTCTCCCTGTAATTTTGGTGCGAACCTGCAAGCCTATGCATCTCTGAAGTTTTTCACCTCACTTGGTCATGACACATGGATAATTAATTTTGACATGGATTCAGGCAACTGTAACAGGGCTGCCAAAGGACAGGCTGAAGCTCATAGGCATTTCTCACAGGAAACCCTTCGGGTCACAAGGGCTGTTGACAAGGAATCCCTACTTGAACTGGTGAGAGAAATGAAGTTTGACACAATTGGTGTTGGTGCAGATGCTGTTTGGAACAAACGTGTACATGATAACCTCCGGGTATACTTTGGTGATTGGTTATTCAAGTCCGACTTGAAAGATAAAGTCAAAATGTTTGCTTTGTCTCCTGCATTTATGGGACAGACCTATCAGGATTTGCCACAAAGCCTCAAAGATGATTTCAAATACGCCATTGAACATTTTGTTTTCCTTGATACCAGAGACGAATGGACTGCCCATGTAATAAACAAGGAAATTGCAGGGTATGAACTTGTAAAAGTCCTGAATCCCGATCCTGTGTTTGTGCTGGATGAATTTGTTGATGTCAATTGGATACATCCTGCCGAGATCAAGTCCAAAGGATATTATTTGTATTCACTGCCTTTTGCTAACCATTTTGGTATTTTGAGGCGAATGTGGCTGAAGGCATTTATGCGAATATTACACCGAAAAGGATACAAATTGGTAGAGATACCTGTACCCAGTGGCATATCAGGGTTGCCTTCAGATTATCGTGTGCCATACCCCATTGATCCTTTGCAATGGTATTTATGGATAAAGAACGCACGAGGTTATTTTGGTGTCCGTTTCCATGCAATAGTTGCTTCGATTTCTGCAGGCACTCCATTCTTTAGTCTTGACACATATGGAAAGGTTGATACAAAATGGCATGAGTTGTTAAGCTATATGGGATTCCACAAGCGTGACAGCAAAATAAACCAAAGCAGTAAAATCCGCAATTTGCTTCAAGGAAGCGGTTTGGAAGATCACAGGATTAATGGCACTTTATTCTTTACTGTGCGTCCCCGTAAATTGTTCAACATTTTGGAATCCACAGACGTGAATACAATCAAGGACTTCAGGAAGAAAAATGTTGAGGTGTTCGTATCAAATATGCAAGAGATGATAAAAAGAGTATCTGCTCATGAATAGGCCAATATGCACTCCGGCGGAGTGTACAGCATGTAATGTGTGTGCGAATGTATGCCCCCAACATTGCATAAGAATCCACTCTGACAAAACGGAACTATGTGCATTTAAAGATGATGAAATCTGTATTGACTGCGGGTTGTGCGAGAAAGTTTGTCCAATTCTTAACGAACCATATGGCAGTGAACCGCAAAAAGCATACGCCGCATGGGCAAAAGACCCGGAGAGGCGCAGAAATTCCGCATCAGGCGGTATCGCAGCTGAGATATATTCTTATGGCTTATCACAAGGATGGCGTATTGCGGGCGTGGACTTCAATGATACTTTTGATGCTGTATATAAACTGTCTGCAGACGCAAAAGACATAGCACTTTTCCAGAACTCGAAGTATGTATACAGTACCCCGGCAGATATTTATTCACAAATACGGGCATTTGCAGGAGGGGGGGGCGTGTCGTTTTTATCGGATTGCCGTGCCATGTGGCGGCTATTGCATCCTTTGCGGAAAAATATAAATTCCGAAATCAATTGTATCTTGTGGATTTGGCCTGTCATGGAACGCCGTCTCCCGTTTTACTCAAACAACATATCAAAGTCCTACAGGACAAATTAAAGAAAAGCATAACGAAATGCTTTTTCAGAGATCCGACATATGGGACGGAAAAATACAGGTTTACCCTTTACCACAAAGACATGCAACTTCTCAGGTCAAAAGTTTCTGAGGATTTGTATTGCTACGGATATCACAAAGCCCTTACTTATCGTGAATGCTGTTATGGCTGTAAATATGCAAAAAGAAAGAGAATGGGAGACTTGACATTGTCAGACTATTCCGGTTTAGGTTCGGTTTCGCTGTATCGTGGCAGCAGAACAAAGGTATCGTGTATCCTCGTAAATACTCCACGGGGAGAACAATTATTAGACTACCTGCAATCACTGGAATTGCATGAAAGACCATTGGATGAGCCAATCAAACATGAAAGAGTGTTTAATCGTCCATTTCGTAAGAAACCGGAGGTTGACATGTTCAAAACATCATATGCCAAGGAACAAGACTTTGACAACAGTATTGCACCCATAGTAACAAGGCTTTTGAATTTGGAGAAGAGGAGAGCAAGAGATCCAAGACTGGTTTTGCGCAGAGTTTTGGACTGGATATGCCCCTATCGTGTTAAATTCTTTATTAAATCACTGGTGTCCCGTTAACCAAATTAGGGTGCTTTGGCGGGACGAGAACATCTTACAAAAATGATATCCGTTATTATAAACGCTGACGATCTTGGCAATTCCAAAACAATTAACGCCAAGACCAGAGAGGCTATAGAAAGAGGACGTGTTACATCTTCCACTATAATGGCGAACGGCAAATTTCTCGATGAAGTTCATGCTATTGTTGACGCCAATAAAGACCGGGCATCATTCGGGGTTCATCTTAACTTGACAGAAGGAGAGTCATTTACAAAGAGTCCTGTATTTTCCAAACATGGCATTATAGACAAAGAGGGATGCTTTATTCATGGCAATTCCAAACGGTGTGCATATCCTGATGCAGAACTTGAAGATGCCATATTCAAGGAGTGGGATGTGCAGGTTTCAAAGTTGAAAGAGGACGGCTTCAGGCTGTCTCATGCTGACGGACATCACCACTGCCATTCCTGGCCGGGTCTGGAATCGGCTTACTTAAGAATCCTGTTGAAACATGGTATCAATCACTCACGCAACTGTTATCTGTATCCCTATGCAGGCATGGCCAATCTTATTGCCAACAGAGCAAGTGCCATTCTATATTCGTGCGGAGTACACAAAGTCGTCTCTACCTGTCCTGTTTTGTCTACAATCGGCTCTCGGCTCCATTACATACACTTCAATAAAATCCTGAAAAGCAAAGGGGTAATCATGCCTGATTATTTCGGCAGTTATGAGAGTTTCTGTTGCCTGAAACATACAGGAAAACTGCAGTCTCCGGCAAACAAACAACTCGTTTATGAGATGATGTGTCATCCGGGAATTCCTGCATTTGACAAAGAGCTGCAAATGATAAACGCAGATGCTTTCGGCTTTTCCAGAACAACATCCTACAGATTAACAAACTACAACAGAATATAAGATGAAGAAAGTGTTATACACGCCAGTGCTTCTGCTGGCCTTTAACCGGCCAGAACAAACCCGCCAAGTCTTTGAAACCATTCGCCAAGTCCGTCCGCCCAAACTGTATGTGGCAGTTGACGCTCCACGGGAAGGACGCCAAGATGACGTGGAAAACAACAAGGCAGTAAAAGCCATTGTTGAGGATGTGGACTGGCCTTGTGAGACCCACTATCTCTATCAAAAGAAAAATCTTGGATGTTCCCTTTCCGGCTATACGGCATGGAATTGGATTTTTGAAACAGAAGACCGCATGATTTTCATCGAAGACGATGGTGTCGGAACAAGATCCGCTTTCTTTTTTGTTCAAGATATGTTGGAAAGGTATAAGGATGATAACCGTATTGCATATGTAGGAGCAGTAAACCACAAGCTCTCATATGGTGGATCTTCATATTTTTTCTCCCGTTATCAAGATTCCACCTATTTTATGGGGACATGGAAGCGCACGCATCAGTTGTATGAGTATGAACTGGAATCATATAACCAAGTCAAGGACACATCTTCCTATAAGCATTCTTTCTGGGGATTAAAGGAACGGCTGATACTTAACCAACGATTCAAGGCATATCTTGCGAGCATACGCCAAGGAAGAAGGATGAATACTTATGATGTGCAAATGCATTATCTGTGCTATAAACATAATATGTACAACATTTACCCAAACATCAATATGGTTTCAAACATAGGAACAGAAGATGGTGCCAATTCGTTTAACTCTGCGAACAGCTCCTATGTTAGGGAATACGGTAATAGACCGCGCCATGAAATGGATGAAATCAAGTATTGTGATGAAGTGAGTGTCAATGAAAGTTTTGAAAAACGCCACTTCAACAAACGCGTGCTTCAGAACCGTTTATGGATCAGGGTATGGCTCAAGACTTTCCTTTTGCAGCGTTTCGGAGGTTTTTATAAACAATACATAAAGCCCATTCGTTGGGACAGGCGATAATCATTATGAATTCAATCAAACAACTTGTATACAATTACGGAATACCTTTTGTCGGATATCTGTTCCGTTTGAACAACAAATATGTGAATGTTGTTTATTATCATGATATAGTCAAGGGTGAAGGCTTTTCTTTCATACGTACAAATATAGATGTTTTCAAGCGCCAGATGGAATATATAGCCAGCCGTGGCTACAAAACGCTCCGATTTGACGATTTGGACGACAACGCCATAAAGTATAATCCGAAAACAATAGTCATTGCCTTTGATGACGGCTGGAAATCCAACTATACAGAGATTTACGGGCTCATGAAATCTCTGGGCATCAAATACAACATCTATCTTACAGTAAAAGAAATAGGGACAAATCCGGATTATCTTACGTGGGAACAAGTTCAACAGATGCATGACGAGGGGCTGGTCGGTTTTGGCACACATACTTACAGTCACCCTGACATGTCAGACATAAGCAGAATAGACCCAAAAATTGAATTCGACAAAGCCGATAGTGTTTTTCACGAGCACCTTGGCTTTTGGCCTCTTGATTTCTGTTATCCGTTTGGTAAATATTCCGAGGAGTCCAATGACTATATATTAAAGCATACTGCTTATAAGCGCATCTACACATCACGATTGATGTACAGTTATCTGCAGGACGGGAAAGTCGTTTTTGGACGTAACGGAATCAGCAACAACGAAACATTCGGAGTCTTCAAGTCCAAAACGAAAGGGTTTTATAACGTTTGGAGAAAACTTTTGGGATAGCAAAATGAATGCCATAAAATATGATTGCCGTTGGTCGGATGCATTGGATGAAAAATTTGTAGCAGACTATTTGTTTGTCCAAAACAGGGTGTTTGGCCATGGCTCACGCGAAGAGTTCAGACGCCAATTTGAAAACAACATTTTCGGACGGTCTGTAATCGAAGTCGTTTACATTGAGAACAAACCCGCAGCAGCTCGTGCTTTGTGGCGCAACGATGTGTGTGGACGTGAAGCTTACCAGCCGGGAAGTACTTGCGTGTTGGAATCCTGTAGGGGCAAGGGCGTTTTCAAGGAAATGACGAAGCGGGCTATAAGCATGCTGCCAACAGAAGCTGTCGTATATAATTTCCCCAATCCAAATTCCTTTCCCGGATACATGAAAATGGGATGGACTCTTTTGCATGAGTACAATGTCCGTTTACTTACTTCGTACGAATCATACAAGAAAGAACATCCAGTCATAATGGATAAAGAATATGCTGAATGGTGGGTAACAGGACGCGAGCTGTACAATACCAAGTGCTCGGGACATTATTTCCTGATGCAGAAGGACCATCGCCCTTTGTGCTATAGAATATTTGCAGAAGTTGAGGAGAGCGTGGCAAAGGAATTCCCATATGTAAGATATGGTCTTTTCTTCTATAAAAGCGAGCGTGCGACTTGGTATAACAGGCGATTAGCCAAGTCACATGTTGTTACCCGCAATCCGGAATTAGGATATATCCCTACTTGGAAAATCGATGCTGTATAATTGAACAATATAAGTAGAAATGCATGTTCGGACTGCCTGAAATTCATGGAAGAGACAAGGGGCTGGTGCTTGTGGCATTCGTATACGTATTGTATGTGACATTCCCGCTGTTTGCCGACTTAACCCATGTGCCTGTATATGTTCCTGCTTTGGCTGTAGTGGGATATGTTTCCATAGCATACCCATTTGTCTATAAGTGCCGGTCAATGCGTTGGTTGTTGGTCTATATAGCCATGTTGTTTTTATATTCAATAGCAGGAAAGCCAATTGTAATCAATGGCGTGAGTGGAGACCTGCCAGTTCTGTGGCGTATTACCATTGAATCTGCATGGATTATGCCTTCCGTCATGATTGCTTGTGTCCTGCAGATGAGAGACAACAAGGAGCTGACCAAAATATTCGGCAATGGAGCCATGTTTCTGTTGTCAGTCTCGCTCTTATACATTCTGCCAATTATCATTGCATCCAAGGACATATTGCGTTCGTCCCTTTTCCTTGAGCAACAAGGACCGCTACCTCCGGGGCTTCCCGATTATGACTTGATGCACGCATATACACTATTGACTATACCGTTAGTTTACAAGATAAAGTACGCTAATGTGTTTAAAGAGCGTATGATTGCAATTTGTTTGTCGGTATTGTTCTTCTATGTGGTGATACAAACTTCAATAACGACCAGTCTGTTCGTGGCAGCATTGATCATCTTGTTCGGGGTGGTCTATTCTACAGAGAACAGGTATAAAGCTTTGTGGGGAGCAATTGTATTGGGCACGCTTTTTTTTGTTCTTTATCATACAGGATTCTTTCTTGGACTTGTTGAGTCTTTGATGTCAACTTTTGAGGGGACTGCTGTAAAACCCAAGCTACAAGACATGTACGATTCGATGATCTATGGAAAAGTTCAGGGAGGCTCCATTACAGGCCGGTTGGATTATCATCAGATCTCACAGGGCAGTTTTTGGCAAAATCCAATTACAGGTGGGGGCAGCGCTGGTGGTCATTCAAAAATATGGGATATATTGGGCTGTATGGGGCTTGTGGCCTTTATTCCGTATGCAATGGTGATATGGTCGTGCCTGAAAATGCAAATGCATAATCAGCCCCACCGCATTTGTTCGTTTTTGATCTTTGCATACATTGCAGCGTCAGTATACCTTTACGAGAAAGGTATATTCGGAGCTCCGGGTTATCTTGCCGTTATGGTCATCATCCCTTCTGCTATCAGACGACTTTGACATAATCATCATACAAATGGGAAAAGTGGCCAACAAAAAGCGTGTTCTTGTTACAACTGTAGGACCGTGGAGTAGTCAAGTGGGATCTGACACGATGTCTGCCTTGATGTCGCAGTATGGAGCGGAGAATGTAGCAGCAATGTACATTCGCGCTGCCAAGTCTGACTCTCGTTCCGCATCGCGCTATTTCCATATCATAGAGGGGCGTGTAATGAAGAGTATATTGCATCGTGGGATTCCTACCGGTGAGGAACTTGGCCGGGAGGAGATAAATACCGACCAGACTTCAGATGAAGAGAATGCGGAGACCGCCCGCTACCGCAACTTCAGCAAACACCGCTTAGGCATATTTATCTTTGCCCGCGAATTTGTATGGATGTTAGGCAAGTGGAAAACTCCAGAACTGGATGCTTTCCTTGAAGATTTCAAACCGGAAGTACTGATATGCCCCATTGAGAGTTATATCCACTTCAATACCATTAACAGATACATCATCTGCAAGTGCCACCCCAAGGTTATAGGATTCCTCTGGGATGACAACTTCACCTACAAGCAAGCCCCATGCAACTTCTGGCACCAGCTGCATCGTGTATGGCTCCGGAAAAGCGTGAGGGAGACGGTGAAGCTGTGCCAGGTCGTTTTTTGTCTTTCCCCCAAGATGAAGGAGGAGTGCGACAGTGAATTTGGCATAGAAAGCCAACTGCTCACAAAGCCAATCTTCTGCCAAGATGAGTTTGAACCGTACAAGGCAGGTTCACCCATCAAGATGCTATATACCGGCAATCTCTTTGTTGGGCGCGACAAGACGTTGATGGCCATTGCTGATGCCCTTCGTGTTGTGAACAAGAATGGTGTTAAGGCCGTGCTGGATATATATACCAAATCCGTTCTGTCAGACAAAGAAAAAGCCCACGTGGAGATACCCAATATATGCCGATTGCATAAGCAAATTCCTCAGCATGAGGTGTTCAGTCTGCAAAAAGAAGCGGATGTGCTACTTTTTGCCGAGTCGTTGGAGCGCAAGAAAAACCAGGGGGCCCGACTGAGTTTCTCTACCAAGATTACGGACTATTTCCGGGCTGGCAAGTGTATCTGGACTGTGGGTAGTCCTACACTTGGGCCAGTGGATTACCTAATGCGCATGGACGCATCAATCGTCAGTACAGATCAAAAGAGCATCCTTGGAACACTATATCAGATGATTGCCAATCCTTCAATCATCGAGGAATATGCCCGCAAGGCTTTTGAATGCGGACAGCGGAACCACAATGGCAAGAAGATTTTATGTAAATTATATAAGGCTGTAAACTCATGAACATTTCAGACAAGAACAAGAAGAAACTGTGTATAATTGCCTCCGCACCTAGCGGCATCGTCTCTTTCTGGAAAACCAATATTGCGAAACTGGCTGAGCATTTCAATATATATGTGGTCGCAAATTATGAAAATCGTTCAGTGTTTGACGGGTTGGATATCTGCGGATCAAGATCCATCGGGATAGAACGGCGTCCTACCGTTGTTTCTGTTCTGCGAGCAATTCGTGAACTGACTGCATACATGAAGCGGGAAAAGTTTGATGGTTTCATCTCCATGTCAAGCAATGCGAGTCTGGTGGCGTGCATAGCCGGCAGGATGGCACATGTCACTTCAAGAACTCGTATTTTCACGGGCCAGGTCTGGGCTAACCGAAAAGGCATCGGGCGTTTGTTCTTTAAGACAATAGACCGTTTTACAGTGATGATGAACAATCACGTCCTCGTGGATGGCCATTCACAACAGGAGTATCTAATAGAGAATGGAATACTGAGAGAGGGACAGTCAATCGTTTTGGCCAATGGTTCCATCTGTGGCGTGGATGTCAATAAATTCAAGCCCAACGCTGAAGTCCGTGAGAGGGAGCGCGATAAATTTGGATTCAAGGACACCAATGTGGTATTTACATTTATGGGGCGTTTGAACAGAGACAAAGGGATGTATGAACTGCTGAGTGCATTTGATCGGTTGGCAGAAAAACATACAGGAGCAAGATTGTTGTTGATTGGCAATAACGAAAGTATTACGGATGCAACGTTTGATTCTTACAAGAATATTGCATTGGGACAAAACCTGATATGTTATGGCTATACAAAAACACCTTATAATGCCCTTCAAACAGGTGACATATTCTGTTTGCCGTCCTACCGTGAAGGTTTTGGCATGAGTGTAATTGAAGCGGCAGCTGTTGGATTGCCTGTGATTGTTAGTGATGCATACGGTTTGCGCGATTCGTTTGCGGATGGGATTACAGGTTTAAAGTGCAAGGTAAAGGATGTTGATACTCTTTATGGCGTGATGGAGCAGCTTTGGGGAAATGCAGAAAAAAGAAAAGCGTTTGGCATGGCAGGGCGCGACCGTGTTGTAAAACTTTTCTCTATGGAGACTGTGTCAAATGCATGGGTAAATTATTTTAATTCAGTAATCTAATTTTTTGTATATGGACAACAACAATAAAAACTTGAGTTTGGCATTTCGTACGCTCAGAGCTTTGGGTTTTAATTACTCCGAAGAAGCTTATGGGCAGGTCGGCTTCTTCGGAGTGTTCTGTAAATTTTTCGGCAATATACGTTTGAAGTTTCTCAGTAAAATGATGGATTGGGTTATCACAGACCCCATTGCACCTAGAAAACTCCGACCTTTCATATTGCGACGTATGGGTTGCAAGGTGGGCAAGGGTTGCTTTATTGGTGATAATGTGCGCATTGATACTGGTCATGCGAATATGATTGTTTTAGAAGACAATGTCTCTATTGCTGGTGGTACACGTCTGCTTTGCCATCAACGAGACTTTTCAGACTACTTTGTTGGTGATGATTATATGCAATTGGGCTATACTGTCAAGCCTATAGTGTTAAAAAAGGGTTGCCTGATTGGTATGGAAAGTTTTGTTATGCCAGGGGTAACCGTGGGCAAAGGCGCAGTGGTAGGTGCCGGCAGTTTGGTAACTAAGGATGTACCAGATTGGACTTTTGCAATCGGTAGACCGGCGAAGATGGTAAAACAAGTTCCAAAAAGAGAAGTTTAATGAATATATTATCTTTTGATATAGAGGAATGGTTTCTTGAACAGCAATATTTTGGCAATCATTCTGAACGGTATGAAGTCTTTAATGGATATTTGTATAAACTTTTGTCCAAATTAGACGAGAAAGAATTAAAGGCAACATTCTTTTGTATAGGTGGCATAGCACGCAAGTTCCCAAATGTAGTAAAAGAGATTCAAAAGAGAGGTCACGATATAGGTTGTCACTCAGATATGCATGCATGGATGAACAAAATGTCTGAGACCGAGGCTCGTGAAGACACACATAGAGCTGTTGATTCAATTGAACAATTGATCGGACAAAAAGTGTTAAGTTATCGTGCTCCAGCTTTCACTATAGGCGAATCGAACAAGTGGATGTTTGACATTCTTGCGGAGAACGGTATAGAAATAGATGCCAGCATCTATCCGGCTGTTCGTGATTTTGGTGGTTGTGCCGCTTTCGGCAAGCATTGTCCTACCATTGTCCGTCATAATGGAATAGCCCTGAAAGAATTTCCTGTTAGTACAACACGGGTATTGGGAAAGGAGATGGCTTATTCTGGTGGAGGCTTCTTCCGGCTGTTTCCTTTTAGGTTTGTGCTAAAAACGATGGGAAAAAAGGACTATAATATGGCATATTTTCATATTGGTGATCTTATACCTGAAAAAAAGACATCTCTGATGAGTTGTTTGAACAATATTTTAAAATATCTGCCACAAAAAAGAATCGATTAGTGCGAGGTTTCAAGAGCAATGTCGGCAAAAAGGGGGCTTTCAATAAATTGTTCAAGCTGTTGGAATTGGTAGATTTCATTAATATAAACCAAGCCGACAATTTGGTAGATTGGAACAAGGCTCCGATAGTAGAACTATAATAGCCTTCCCTTGACGAGAACTGCGGCACACAGATTCCCAAGGAAAAAAGAGACACCGGAACAGAGTGCAGTGAAACGACCTAAGGCAAGAGGCATTGAAAGGTTCAGGTGACAGTCTGTTTTTCTCGTTTCTGCGCGTC
>CAVEQO010000041.1:0-17871 GCA_963617965.1 Anaerovoracaceae bacterium | reverse complement strand
GCCAGTAGGTCGGGGTGTCGGTGTCGACGGTGCTGCCCGTAGCCTCGATGCTCCATACCGCGCTGTTGTCAAGCACGAATGCTTTGGACTCCGCACCCCTGGAGGTGGCGTAGAGGCCGTTGGCGACGCTCTTGATGGCGTAGGTCTTGCCCGCTTCAGGAGCAGACGGCTCGGCGGCTATCTCGTAGTAGTTGGCCTCAACGGGATGCAGAATCTCGTCGACGACTTCCTTCGGGACAGTGCGGAGATACCATGCGTCAAAACCGCCGGTGAGCTGCTTGTAGTAGCGGCCCACGATGTCGTTGAAGATGTAATATGTAAGAGTCGTCTTGTTGTCCGCCCACTTGAACTGGCCGTCGGCATCGTAGGTGAACGTCTGGTAGACTCCGTCGGCCATGCTCTCCACGAGCGACACGGAGTTGCCCTCCTGTGCCTGGCCCACGTAGAGACCGCTGCCGAGGTTCTGGAGCGCGTACTGGCCATCGCCCAGCACGGTAAGGTGGAAGATGTCGTATGCGCTGTTGGTGTTGGCGTGGTTGGCGAGCTGCGACTTGCCGTCGTTGGGATCGTAGGCCACGATGTTCTGGCCGGCCTTGGATGTCCACGCGCTCTCTATGTAGTAGTAGCCCTCAACCACGGGGTTGACCGTGGCGGCCTTGGCAACGGCATAGGTCGACTTGACAAGGTCGATGGCGTCGCGGTACTCCTTGCGCGAGTTGGCGGTCGTGATGGCCTCGGCGGCTGCCACAGCCTTGGTGAACGGCTCTGTCAGAGCAGCGTCGAAGCATCCGGGGTCGGAACCGGTATTGGGGAACGTGATGCCGCCGTATTCGGCGAGCAAGTCTTCCATCTCTTCGCTGATGGTGTAGTTGGAGTTGCCAGAGTAAAGCTCCCATGCCTGCCAATCCTTGTTTTCGGGATAGAATGACGACGAGATGTAGTACACGTAGGTGTTGCCGCCGAAGCGCGACAGGCGCAGCCATGTGCCGTCGGCGTTGGAGTGCTGTATGAATACGGGGTTGGCCGTCTCATAGGTGTTGATGTCCACACTCTCCTTGTCCTTGATCTCTTCCTTGGTGAGGAAGGAGAAGGCGTAGGCGTTGGCCGTGCCGTCCACCATGCGCTTGGCGTTGGGGTCTATGGATGTGGTGGATGTCGCGCCGAGGTACTTGCCCGAGGCGAGATCCTTCATGTAGTAGGTGGGCTTGCCGGTGTAGATGGCATCGTTGGAGCCGGTGGCCTCAAGCTGCCATACGGTGGCGAGCGACTTGTCGGTGTCGTCGCACTTCACGGAGTTCTGGTTGGCATTGTCCGGGTACGCCACCATATACCTGCCACTGTAGGCGGTGGGGCCTACCCCGAGGATGATCTTGGAGCCGTCGGTTATGCCGGACACCGCCATGGCGGAGGACTTGCGTCCGCCTTCTATGAACGGGCAGCTTTCGTATTGTTCCCTGAGGCTTGTCAGACAGGCGGTGTACTGGGCAGTGGTGCCGGTGCCGCCAAGGAGGGTCTTGCACTCTTCGAGCCTTTTGCCGAGAGCAGCCAGGCCATCAGCGGTCAGCGCCGCGTCGTCATAGGTCGGGTCTGACATCTTGGCGTAGTTTTCGCTCACCTTATTGTAATATGCGAGCAGCGAATCCTTTGCCGCTATCAGCTCGGCGATGTCGTCAGCCACGGGGGTCACGAACCACTGGTTCACGCCGTAGGTCTTGGCCTCGCTGACGTTACCCCACATGTTGAGGTAGCCGGATGCTGCCGATGAGCCGTTGTGGCCGGCGGCCATGGTGTAGACATTGGCATCGCTGCCGGTAATGGCGAACTTGCCGTTGTAGTCGCCCATGAGGGTGAAAGCCTGTGCGTTTGCGGGGGTGGCGGAGGTTTTCACCTTGCAGTTGTAGGATCCTTCACCCTTCTCTATGTAGGTGTTGTCGCCGACACAGTAGAGATACCACTTGCCGTTGCCGTTGGAGGTGAACCTGTACATCTGCGACCGGTCTTCCTTGTCCCACGCCTTCCACGACACGTAGCCGTCGGCGTTGTAGAGTGCGGCCTTGTTCTCGTAGTTGTAGGGACCGCCGGAATAGCCCTTGCCGTTGCCAGCCGTCACCACGTAGTAGAGTTTGCCTTCCTCGAAGTCCACTGCCTTGATGCCGTTGATGGCATCGGTCAGCGTCTGGACAGCGGCGTTGATTTCCTCCGTAGCCGCATCCTCAGAGAGGTTCTTGGCGGCATCGACGGCATTCTGCACCGCCTCTACGGAAGCCTGTGACATGAAGCCCGGAGCGTCGCCAGCGGTATACTTGCCGTCGTAGGTGGCGGCGAGAGCCTGCAGCTCGTCGTAGGTGAAGTCAAAGCCTTCGGCGCTGCCCACATAGGTGTAGCCCGACAGGTTGGCGGCTGCCTTGTAGGCGGCCAGCGATGTTATCTTGACGGAGATGGTAGGGCTGCCGCTGAACATATATGCTCCCGCAGTGGGAGGCGTGGTGGCCTTAATGGTCACGTTCTTCATGTTGCCGCAAGAGAATGCGAAGCCCTGCTTCATGCTCGTCACGCCCGAACCGATCACCACCTTGCTGAGGGTGGACGTGTAGGCGCAGCAGTCGTAGCCCGTCTCCGTGACGTTGTCGCCTATGACGAGCGAGGTGATGGAGGAACGGGCGAAAGCGGCCCTGCCGATAGCCGTGACATTGTAGTCGAAGCCGCCGTAGGTAACGCTTTCGGGAATGACGATGTCACCCGCATACGTGTTGCGGTTGCTTGCGGAAGGCTCCGCGTCCGTCGGATAGGTGACGGTGACGCTCTGCTTGTCGGAGTTGACAAGATATTTGATTCCGTCAACGGTGAAGTCGGTGGGGAACTCAATCTCTATGAAACTGATGTTGGAACCGGCATCCGTGCGGTTTGCCGCATCAATCCAGTAGGCCAGTTCGCCGTTCACGTCGTTGACATAGCCGAGGGGGTCGGTGCTGTTGCGGAGCAGCTGGTAGGACTCGTAGCCGGACACGGTGCTGTTTTCAAACATGAAAATGGCGGCATCGTCAACGCTGCCGCTGACAAGCGTGCTGCTGCCCGACGTGGTCTTGGGGCCGAACGCCTGATCCTTGTGGGCGGCGTTGACAATCCTGAAGCCGAACGGTGTGCCCACAAAGCAGAAGGCCGTCTCCTTGGAGAAGCTCGTTTCAGTCAGCGAGGTGCTGGTCTTGATGCTCGTGCCGTCGAAAGTGCAGTACTTGGGAGTGGCGCGGTTGACCTTGAGCAGATACCATGAGGTGCCGGACGTTGCCGACTGGCTCAGCTTGAACGGGAACGCGCTATCGTCGAAAGTATAGCTGGAAGTGACCGTAGAGTCCGCTTCTGGAGCGGTGAAAGAGGGAGTGCCGAGGGTTATGCCCGGAATAGCGGCATACTGTGAGGTGTAGGTCGCGCCCGGAAAACAATTCTCGAACATTTCGGTGGCGACTACCTTTTCCTCGCCGTCAAGCACGTTGAATGTGATATCGGGCAGGTCGGTGAAATCTACCGCGTCAAAAGTGCCGGCCTCCACGATGGCCAGACAGTTGCCGTTGTCTTCACTGTTCCAGCCGTCAAGATAGAAGCCGCCCTGGTTGTTGTTGTTCAGGGTGGTGTTTCCTTTCCTGATCTTGAACACGTAGTTGCCGTTCGGGGTACCGGTAAGCATCAACTCCAGGGATTCTGAGAGACGGTTGCTCATCGTGCCGTCGGAATTCAGAACCTTCCCGTTGTTGACATTGTACAGATAGTAACCCTCGTCGCCGTCAGGCACGAGAACCCATTGGTCGGCTCCCGCCTCGGTAGATGCGTTGGGGTTGTCAACCGTCGCGTTTGATTTCTTTGCGGAAACCACGCCGGTTTTGTCACCGTTAAGCACCAGACCGCCGCGGGGGGCCGCAATGGTGTAGCACTTCGTTACGTCGATCTGGTCAAGCGACGTGATCACGTCGCCTGTATCGGCAAACGAAGAGACTGTCCCCAATACTGTCATCAGGAACAGGGAAAGCAAAAAACAGATTTTACTTTTCATTCGGTTAGTGATTTGGTTAATAATAAATAAGGTATAGTCTCGTTTTGATATCTGCAGTTACAGTTCCGCAAATATATGCATTTTCCCGAACTCCTTAACGTTTTTTTGCCCTTTTTATATGTAAAAAGCGAAAAAAGAACTGTTTTTCACAAAAAGAGGAACAAACCGGGACTGCGGAAACCGGCGGAAAACTGCCGGCGGAAAACTGTCGGCGAAAGAAAACCCGTGCGGAAAGAAAAAACGCTTGATCCGGCAAAATTTCCTGTTGATCTCACGACGGCCCACCGCCCGGAACGGAGAACCACTCCGGGCGGAACGGTCATCCGTTTCCGCCGGAACGCAACAGAGTTTCGGGCGGAACGCGCCCGTAAGATCAACAGGAAATTTTGCCGGATCAGCATTTTTCGCGCCCAGATCCCCACTAAATTTCCACTGGACCCGGAAGGGCTTCCGCAGCGTTGCAATGTGCAGTCGCTTGTCCCGCCGGCTTCCTGCCATGACACAATGAAAAAACCGGGAGAACACTGCGCACATACGCCATGTTCTCCCGGTTTTCCGTTGTGCATCCAGAGAGGACGCTATGGGACTAAGGCCAAGAGCCTTTTCAAATCAGAACCTGTAGCCTACCACTGCACCTACAGACTGGTTGAAAGCCTTCAACCCTGAGTGCTGGCGGGTAAACCCGCGGCTGTATTCCACGCCAACCACGAAACGCTTGATGTCCAAAGACGCGCCAGCGAGTATGCCGGCGTCAAAACGGTGGAACTGCCCTTTGTCGAACACTTCCTTCTTCTCATGGAATATCACTGTGCCGTAGGAGTCCCACCCCGTTTTCTCATACTCCGTGCCGCCGAAGCCGTAAGCCACATAGGGACCGGCCTTGACGTTCAGCTTGAGGCTCTCCGACAGGGCGAACCTGTAGGCCACCGACACGGGAATCTGGAAATAGTACCTGTCGGCTGTGCCATCCCAAGCGACGTCGTCCTTGAAGCCCTTGTTCACGATCTCCAGACCGGGAACGATATAGAGGTTGGGGGCTATGGCAAAGTCATAAGACGCACCCAGTTTCCAGCCCGTAGCGCACTTTACGCCATCGGCATCGCTGCCCACGATGGTAGACGAGGCCACACCGACTTTGACGGTAACGTTTCTCTCCTGGGCACTGATTGTCAAGGTTGCCAATGCCAGAACAACCATAACGGATAATCTTTTCATAGATCAACAGATTAAGAGTTTGTAAAAATCCGGTGCAAAGTTACCGTTTTGTACGGATTGCACAATCCCCTCCCCGAAAAAACACACGGTTCTGTCACTCGGCATAGAAAGAAATGCCGCGCTGGCGGGTCATAGACCTCATATTGATAACCGCATAGCGCATTCTGCCGAGAGCCGTATTGATGCTGATGTCAAGTTTTTCCGCTATTTCCTTGAACGACATGTTTTCGTAGAAACGCATCCGCACCACCTCGCTCTGCGAGGGCGGCAGGCTGTCCATGATGCTGCGCGCGTCGGCCAGCGACTGGGTCACGAGCAGCTGGTCTTCCACCGTGCGGTCGGCGAGGGCCGCCGTGTTGAAGACATCGTAGCCGGCATCGCCGTCGGACACCAGGTTCTCCTGCTCCCTGTTGCGGAAATAGTCCATAATGAGGTTGTGGGCAATGCGTGTGATCCACGACTGGAACTTGCCGTCGCTCCTGTACTGTCCTTTCTGAATGCGCACAAGCACTTTCAGGAATGTTTCCTGAAAGATGTCGTTGGCCACATCCTCGTTGCGGACCACATAGTATATGTACGAAAAAAGCTTCGACTGATGCCTGTTCAACAAGGTATCAAACGCTTCGTTGTCGCCCTTCGCGTAGAGACCGACCAACTCGTCGTCGGTCAGAACTTTGAGGTTCTTCATTACTTGACAAAATTAATGTTTCAGAGTAATGTCACTACGATAGGCTGCGCTGTTTGGATAGGTTGAACAAAAGTTTTGTCCGACAAAGGAAAGCCTTTATTTCGGGAAAAGCAAGTTTTTGGCCCGGAAAAATGGTTTTCGGCCGCATTTTTCCACGTGATGCCGCCGTCCGCCGTATTCCGCAGGACAAAAAAAGGGCTGTCTGCGAAAGGTGAGTTTCCGCAGACAGCCCCCGAAGCTGACGCGCAACCGGCTACATGCCGGACTGCCGTCCAAGCTCGCTGTCAGTAGGTATGACAAGCTTGTAGCCCTTGCCGTGGACGTTGATTATCTCCACGTTGGGATCACCCTTGAGGTGCTTGCGGAGCTTGGTGATATAGACATCCATGGAGCGCGCGTTGAAGTAGTTGTCGTCGATCCAGATGGTCTTGAGGGCGAACTCGCGCTGCAGCACCTCGTTGGCATGCTGGTAGAGAAGGAGGAGAAGCTCGCTCTCCTTGGTGGTGAGCTTCTTGACCTCGCCGTCGGGACTCCTGAGGATCTGCTTCTTTGTCTCGTAGACAAAAGAGCCTATCCTGCATTCGGTCTGTTCAACGGTTTTCTTTGAGCGCACCCGCCTCATTATGGCCTCGATGCGCAGGGTCAGTTCCTCCATGGAAAACGGCTTGGTGATGTAGTCGTCGGCCCCGACCTTGAAGCCCTCCAGCACGTCTTCCTTCAGCGTCTTGGCGGTGAGGAACACTATTGGGGTTTCGGGGTTGATCTGCTTGATGTCGCGGGCCAGCGAGAAGCCGTCCTTTCTGGGCATCATGACATCAAGTACGCAGATGTCGAACGGCGACTTGAGGAACGTGCGGTAGCCGGCCTCGCCGTCGGCACACAATTCCACCTCATAGCCTTTTGCGTCGAGGTACTCCCTGAGGAGCATTCCGAGACTCTCGTCGTCTTCGCAAAGCAGGATTCGTGTTTTTTCTGTCATAGTCGGTTGTTTTTATGGTTTGTCCTGTTGTTTCTCTTCTTGCGCCACGGCCCGGTTCAGTCCTGCCCGTCGCCGGGCGGAGATGCCGGCAGGACTATTATGAATTTCGTGCCCTTGCCGAACTCGCTCTCGGCATGGATATGCCCACGGTGGAGCTGTATGATGTTGCGCACGTAGGCCAGCCCCAGCCCGAAGCCCTTGACGTCGTGCTTGTTGCCGCTGTGGACTCTGTAGAACTTCTCGAATATCTTCTTCAGGTTCTCCTTTCTGATGCCGATGCCGTTGTCGGCAATGGTGACCACCACACTGTTGTGCCGGTTCTCCGTGCTGACGGATATGCGGAGAGGCTCGTCCTCGCGCCGGTACTTCACGGCGTTCTCCATCAAGTTGAACAGCACGTTGGTGATGTGGACCTCGTCGCCGGTGGTCACGGGGTTTTCCGCCTTGAGGGCGGTGGTTATCACGCCGCCCTTTTCCTCCACCTTGAGGGCGAAGGTAGAAACCACATCGTCCACCATGGTGTTGAGGTTGAGCCTGTCGTGCTTCATGGACATCTTCTTGTCCTCGAAAAGCGAGGTCTGCAGCACGCGGTCGATGAGCCGCTGAAGCCGCCTGGTCTCGTCGCGTATGACATCCGACAGGTGTTCCGTCATAGAGGGGGTCTTGGGAATGGTGGTGTCGGCAAGCATCTGCGAGGCGAGCGAGATGGACGCCACGGGGGTCTTCAGCTCGTGGGTCATGTTGCTGACGAAGTCGTTTTTCATTTCACTCAGTTTCCGCTGGCGCAGTACCATCCGTATCATATAGACATAGACAGCCAGCAGAATCAGCACGAAGACTGCCGAAACGATCACATAGCGCGCCGACTTGTATATGTAGCGGTCAATGGACGGGAAACTGACAATCAGTACGGCGGTGTTGGACGGAGAGTTGTTGGCCATGAGAACCTGCTTGTAGCAATGGTCGGAACCTTCATCTGTATAGTCCTGACACCTGTAGAACTCGCGGCCGCTGGCATTGGTGACAATGAAATGATAGGGAATGTCTATGCCGTTGTGCGCAAATTCCGCCCTTATGAAATTGTCAAGCTTGTTGAAGTTTATACGTTCCTCTATCGGGGTGCTGCTCGAGGAGTAGAGGATGGAGTATATGACCCGGTTGAGCTGCTGCTGCTGATAGATGTAGCGTTTCTTCAGCTCGGCACGCATCTTGCCGGAGAACTCATACTTGCTCCTGAAATCCTTGTGCTCCAGCGTAAGCCCTTTGGTCGCGGTGTTGTGCGAAATGAGTGCTGCCGACCGCCTCAGCCCCCGCGGCCCGGACGAGCCGAGCGAGTCGCCGAACAGGCTGCCGTCGTTCATGTCATCGGTGCGCAGGCTGTCGTCGATTTCCCGCGAACCTATGGAATGGAGATCCACCTTGAGCTCCTTGAGAGTCTCGTCCATCTCCATGGCACGGGCCACGCGGAACAGGCTGCGGCTCACTCCGGCATCGAACTGCTCCTTGCGGAGGCTCGTCATGCGGTTGTGGAAATTTATTATCACCGAGATGAGGGCTATGAAAACGATGCCCATCAGTGTGGCGGCTATGGCTATCCCGTGTTTCTTCATGCCACAAAGTTAGCAACAGACACGCCAATACGACCGGGCTGCGGCAGCGGACTTTGAAAATGTTAATTTTTTTAACCATGCCGCACTATTTTAGTGCCCCGCACGGCAAATTAACCCGCATTGCATTATTTTTGCAGCATGGAAGACTCCCCTATCCTGTTCAGAGACTACGGAATGTTTCTCAAGAGCCGGTTTCCGTTCAAGGTGCAGAAGCTGAGCATTGACGGCGGCTTCGGATGCCCCAACCGCGACGGCCGCAAGGGGCGCGGCGGCTGTACCTACTGCAACAACCTGACCTTCACACCGGGGTATTGCGACAAGGGCGACTCCGTGAGCACGCAGATAAGGAAGGGCATGGAGTTCTTCGGCAGGAAATATCCCGGCATGAAATATCTGGCGTATTTCCAGGCGCACACCAACACCTATGCGCCGACAGACGTGCTGAAGGCGAAATACGAGGAAGCCCTCGGCATGGACAACATTGTGGGGCTGGTGGTCGGGACCCGTCCCGACTGTGTGGGCGACAAGCTGCTGGACTATCTTGGAGAAGTGGCCAAGAGGACGTTCGTGATGGTGGAATACGGTGTGGAAAGCACCGACGACAACATCCTCATGGCGGTGAACAGGGGACACGGCTTCGCCCAGAGCCGCAATGCCATCGCACGCACCGCCGCAAGGGGCATCAGCACCTGCGCGCACATAATACTGGGTTTGCCGGGAGCCACCCGCCGGCAAATGCTTGCCGAGCCCTCCATCATCTCCGAACTGCCAGTGGACGTCATCAAACTCCACCAGCTGCAGATAGTGGACGGCACTGCCATGGCAAGGCAGTACAGGGGAAACCCCGGACTGTTTCCGCTTTTCCGATCGCCGCAGGACTATGCCGAGGCGGCCATTGACTACATAGAGCGGCTGCGTCCCGACATCGCGCTGGAACGCTTCACCTCGCAGTCGCCGGCAGACTTGCTGATTGCACCAAAATGGGGAATCAAGAACTACCTGTTCACCGCAATGCTAAGAAAGAAGATGGAAGAACGCCGCACATGGCAAGGGCGGCTGTGGCAGAAAGACAACGGGGAGACAGGCTGTACCGTCACGTGACGCGGCAGGGCTTCCTACATCTCCAGAAGTCCGTTGGCCATGGCGAAAACGGTCAGCCCGGCCGCAGAATGGATGTCCAGCTTCTGGCAGATGTTGCGGCGGTGGGTATTGACTGTATACACCGCAATGCTTAGCCTGTCGGCAATCTCCTTGGTGGAGCGGCCGCGGGCGATTTCCACGAGGATTTCCTTTTCGCGCAGACTGAGGACATTGGTGTCGGGCAGCGCAGACCTGGCCGAACACTGCTCGCGGGACTTCACCACGGACTGCAGGATCTCGTCGGCCGAAGAACAGACTGTGACGAAACCGCTGTAAGACCTGACCTCGGACAGCTGTCCGAGACTGCTCACTATCGCCACACAGGGAATGTCGGGGTGCTTCAGCTTGAACTGGGACAGATTGAACCCTCCACAGAAATCCGGCGACACAAAGATCGTGTGGAACGGGCGCATACGGAGCATATCGTCGAGTGAATGGAGCGTGGACACGGCCACGGCATGCACGTGTATGCCGGTAATGCGGCAAAGCACCTGCAGCAGCCCCTCACGGATGACAGGGCTGTTTTCGGCCACTATTATATGGTGGACATCACCCGTTCGCATGGCGCACACGCTCCTCCAAATGAAATACCGCGGGAACGAAGATATAGTCCTCCGCCTTGCAGTGGGACTCCAGTTCGTCTTCGCAACAATATATCTGGTACAACACCGCATTGAGTTCATTCACGTTCTCGCACTTGGGGTTATACTGTATCAGTATGCGTTTCAGCTCGCGCAGGCTGTCGTCAAGCGGCTGGTGGCGGCGCGAGAAGATGCCGACAGAAAACCCGTCGCACAGCTTGCCCTGCTGCAGCATCCCGACGTAGGGGAAAAGGGTGGATTCCTCGTGGCGCATATGACGGGAGGCAAGGGAGATGTAGTTGTCGAACTGGCGATGCAGAATGCCGGAAATCTCGCCCTTGCCGTCGTCGTGGAGCGCAGCGTGGAGCTGGCGGTGGATGCGCGGGAACAGGAAATCAAGGAAATAGACGTGGCTCTGCCTCAGATACTCTATCAGCGTGGGGATTGACAGGCGTTCCGGCTCGTTGACTATCTGGGTGCAGCCGGAATGCACGAAATTTATGACGGCAAGGAACGTTGCAGTGTCAACGCCCCGCTCGGTGCAGACTTCGTCGATTGTCTTGTCGCCGAACCCCAGAGGAATGCCGAAGCGGCTTATGACCTGCAGCAGGCGGTAGTTGCCCTCGATGAGGTCGATAAGGCGGTCGGAGGATATGTAGTTGTTTGTCATGCCACGTATGTGTATTCGGGTCTGTCACGGAGAGCGGCAGAGAGTGCCGCAATGATTATTCCAGGACAAAAGTAACGAAAAAAAACAGAAAGTTGTACTTTTGCACCAAACAAATTCCGTATGGAAACAGGGGACATCCTATCCAATCTGAACTTCAGCCGGCTGAGCGAAATGCAGCGCAATGCCGTCGAACTGATACGCAACAATGCCAACGCCGTGGTGCTGGCTCCAACGGGAACGGGCAAGACACTGGCCTTTCTCATTCCGCTTGCCGAATCAATAGACACTTCCGTCGACACGCTGCAGGCCGTGGTGCTGGCACCGACACGCGAACTCGCCATACAGACATACGACGTGCTGAAACAGATGAAGACTCCGTGCAGGGCTCTGTGCTGCCACGGCGGACGACCGGCCATGGCCGAACACAAACAGATTGACAGCATCCGGCCCCACATAGTCGTTGCCACGCCGGGCAGACTGAACGACCATCTGGACAAGGGCAACATGGACGGAGGCGGTGTCAGGACTCTTGTGATAGACGAGTTCGACAAGATGCTCGAACTGAAATTCCAGGACGAGGTGGCGGCCTTGCTGGACAAAATGCCGGGACGGAAGAAGTGCATCCTCGTTTCCGCCACCGACATGAAGGAAATACCGGAGTTTGCGGCTTTCAGGCATTGCCGGCCTGCCACGCTGAACTATCTCGGAAAACGGGACAACTGTCCGGCAAACGTCAGGCAATACACAGTCCGATCGCCGCAGAAAGACAAGCTTGACACTCTCGGACAGCTGCTCTGCACCTTAGGAGACAGGCAATCAATCGTCTTCGCGGGCTACCGGGAGGCGGTGGAACGCATCGCACAGTACCTGCACGCACAGAAACACAGCGTGGCAATGTTCCACGGCGGCATGGATCAGCAAGACCGCGAAACCGCACTCTCGCTTTTCCGCAACCACAGCGTCAACATACTGGTATCCACGGATCTGGCAGCGCGCGGCATTGACGTGTCAACGCTACAGAACATCATACACTACCACCTGCCCCGCAATGCGGAGACCTATACCCACCGCAGCGGACGCTCGGGACGATGGGAGGCGACGGGAAACTCATACACCATACTGGGACCCGAAGAACAACTGCCCGGCTACTACGCCGACACGGAAGACCTGCCGCTCAGCCCGCCTTTTGCCAAACCGGCCAACCCACAGTGGGTCACGCTCTACATAGGGCGCGGCAAGAAAGACAAGCTGAACAAGACGGACATCGTAGGCTTTCTCTGCAAGACAGGAGGGCTGAGGGGAGCCGACATCGGCGGCATAGACATCTACGAACGCCATGCCTATGCGGCCGTACGCCAAAGCGTCGCACAATCGGCGCTCAACAACATTGCCGGCGAGAAAATAAAGAAAATGAGCACGCGCATAGAACCGATACGCACCTCCCGACTTGTTCCAGCGAACAAGAACCTTACAGACAAACAGGACTCCTGACCAACCCTTAACATCCACCAGTAACCACCAATTATCCCAAGCGGGATGCCTTTGAAAACAACCCAGGAGCAGAGCCAAAGCATCAGTAAGGCTGTGAACGAGTTGGAGAAACTGTTGGGCGGAATAAAAGAAGATCAAGGACTTATGGAAGAAATAGTAAAGCGAGAGGATGCTCTCTTTGAGCAAGTATCAAAACTCATTGATGAAGCACGCAAGCAAGTGCGAACCGCCGTCAACACGGCTATGGTCTATACCTATTACGGGGTGGGCAGATACATCGTGGAAGACGAGCAACAAGGACAAGAACGTGCGGAATACGGGAAAACCGTTCTAAAAAAACTTTCAGAGAGATTGACTAAAAGATACGGAAATGGTTGGTCTGCTGAGACTCTGGATAAATGCCGAAAATTTTATCGGGTATATTCTGATATTGGGATTTCGTCTACACTGTTGACGAAATTGGATAAGGGCCACACTATAGATTCCAAATTCGCACTTTCTTGGTCGCATTACCTCGTGCTCATGCGCATCGAGGAGGAGCGACTGTTCTATATTCTTTATGCAAACAGAGAACGGCTCAAAGCTAAGGAAATGCAGCGTTGCATCACCAACGACACCTATTCTTCCTTGTTGGGCAGCAAGAAAAGTATGTAATATCACTGATTTACAGTCTATTAGGAGTGAAAGCCGATTTTGGATAGGTTCGTTATTCTTTCCTAAATTAGCGGATTGTTTACCCACTTTTGTCTCGTTTTTGTCCCTCGTCATATTACCTTTGTGGTACAAGTTAAACGTTTGATAATCAGCGACAAAAGAAAATATTAACATCGGAAATGAAAGGAAATAAAATGGGACGAAAGAAGAAGGAAATCCGTCCCTCTTTGCCCCGATAATGATAGCCACGCTTTCTACCTGTGGACAATTGGAACGTGACAATATCTCATTCCGATTGCAGTCAGGGCGAAAGCGGTATATAGAGAAAGGTGGAAAACCCGGACGCAAGGTCGGCTCTGTAAAAACGGCAGAACAGATGAAAGCCGAATATAGGGAAGTAATAAGTCTGCTCCGCAAGGGATATTCCATTAGGGATGTGGCAAAGTCGAGTGGCAAAGGGATGAGTACGGTGCAGCGAGTGAAATACAGGTTTAACTTGCAGTGAGTAATTCTCATCAAGTTGCTAAATAGCCGTAATTTTTACTTCGGTTATGCGAGATTGTGATGTGTTATATTTACCTTTGCAATTAAATTCGCATCTAAATATGGCAAATAAAGAATTAAACAGGCTAAAAGTAGTTCTTGCAGAAAAGAAGAAAACGAACAAATGGCTTGGTGAACAACTTGGGAAGGACAAAACAACCATATCAAAATGGTGTACCAATACTTGTCAACCGGATTTGGGCTGTCTTATGAAAATAGCCAAACTACTTGAAGTAGAAGTAACTGACCTTCTAAGGGAAGACAATATAGACTGATAAAATGACAACAGACAATAAAGACAACGGACTCTCAATAGGGAGCAATGATTATGCCGAGATACTGCGACACGCTGTCGCAGTAATTGAGCATGCACGGACAGAAATAGCCCGACACGTCAATGGCTATGTCTCTACCGCCTATTGGGAGATTGGTCAAATGCTTCACGAGCGCAAGATAGAAAGCGGGTATGGCGACAGTGTTGTAAGAAGACTGTCTGCAGACTTAAAGGAACGATACCCTAAGATGGGCGTTTCGCCACGCCAACTTTGGAACATGAAGAAGTTTTATGAGCGTTATGCCAGACATGATGAGAAAGTGCTACGCTCCGTAGCACTTTTGCCGTGGTCGCATAATCTACTGCTTTTAAGCAAGGGGTTAGATGATGGTGCCACCCTCTATTATGCCACAAAGACAATGGAAAAAGGTTGGAATCGCGACTTGCTGCTCAATGCCATCAAACTCAACATGTATGAGTCACAGGCATTGGCAAGAGTAGACAACAATTTTGACCGCACTCTCCCTGCAGAGCAAGCACAGTATGCCAACGAGGTGTTCAGCAGCAGCTATAACCTCGGTTTCTTGGGAGTGACAAGTCCTATCTTGGAGCTTGAACTTGAAGACCGTCTTGTAAAAGCCATCACACGTTTCCTTATGGAACTTGGCAATGGTTTCACGTTCATAGGCAATCAGCATGTGTTGGAATATAACGGCAAGGAGAGTAAGGTGGATATGCTGTTTTTCCACCGAGGACTTCGCTGTCTTGTTGCCGTTGATTTGAAGATAGGTGCTTTCAAGCCTGAGTATGCAGGAAAGATGAACTATTATCTTTCTCTGCTTGACCGCCTTGAACGTGGCGCAGAGGAGAACCGTTCCATTGGAATCATACTCTGTGCGGAAAAAGACCGTGTAGAGGTGGAACTCGCACTCGAAGATATGGGTAAGCCTATTGGAGTGGCGGACTATCAACTGATAGTGCCGAAAGAAAAATTACAGAAAGTACTTGCTGACGAGATAAAGGCGTTTAGGGAGGAAAAGAGGGAATAAAGACATTTTTAATATGGAAACATCCGTACAACAATATAAACAGGCTGTCAGTGTAATTAAGTGCGCAATATTACACAGTCAGTATCGGGCTGCAAAATTGGTGACAGGCGAACAGTTGTCACTCTATTTTGGTATCGGAGGATATGTGTCTGCACATTCACGTCAGGAAGCATGGGGGACTTCTGTCATTGACCGTATCAGTGAACAATTACGCCGTGAACTTCCTGGACTTCGTGGTTTCTCTGCGCAAAACATCCGTAATATGCGTTCTTTCTATGAGTTCTGGATGCCTTACCTAATTTGCTCGCCAATGGCGAGCAAATTACAATCAATTGATAATAAGGGCGTAATAGACATAGACTCTCTTTCTTTGCAGAAATGGTCGCCAATGGCGAGCGAAATAAATAGGGAAGAATTTCTTGGGATTAGTTTTACTCATCACATGGAGATTTTGCATAAGACTAAAGACATTCAAGAAATCTTGTTTTATATCCATCAGACTGTTCTCCACAAATGGGACAAGTACGACTTGCGAGAACGCTTAAAGGAAGGACTTTACAAAAAACAGGGTGCTGCCGCAAACAATTTCTTGCAGACGATGCCTGTGAATGATGCCCGTAAGGCAGTCGGTATGTTCAAGGACGAATATCTGCTTGATTATATCAATGTGGAGGAAATGGAGGTTGACAAGCCCGAGGATGTAGACGAAAGGGTTATAGAACAAGTCATCGTCCGCAACATAAAGAAGTTCATCATGACTTTTGGCCGAGACTTTGCGTATATCGGCAACCAATATCATTTGGAGATATACGGTGAAGAATTGTTCCCTGACTTGCTTTTCCTCAACCGTGAACTTAACTGCATGGTTGTGGTTGAACTGAAAAAAGGGGCATTCAAGCCTGCCTATATAGGTCAGTTGCAAACGTACATGAAAGTGCTTGACGACAAAGTGCGTAAACCCCATGAGAACCCGACTATTGGTATTCTTCTCTGTAAAAGTGCCAACAAGGCTTTCGTGGAGTATGTCATCCGTGACTACAACAGCCCTATGGGAGTCGCCACGTATAAAACAGCTGAGGGCATGAGTGAGGAACTGAGAAAGGCTCTGCCTGATATAGACGAAATGCGAAAGCTGATCACTGAAAACAATGAATAAGTGGCGGACTATCAACTGATAGTGCCGAAAGAAAAATTACAGAAAGTACTTGCTGACGAGATAAAGGCGTTTAGGGAGGAAAAAGAAAATAAGCACCCTTTTTAGTATGGAGACATCTGTACAACACATATAAGCAAACGACAAGAGACTCCAAGAATGCCATATTGCAGTTGTCAAAAAGTGAGGATATAGCTAAAATATCAACAACGACCAAGAGCATACTCTATGTCTGAAAAGAAATTGTATAAAATAGACCAAATTGTCAATTCAATTTTTGAAGGTGATTGTATTGAGATTATGAAGCAATTTCCTGATAATTGTATCGACATGATACTCTGTGATTTGCCATATGGCACAACACAAAATAAATGGGATAGTATTATTCCATTAGATGAATTATGGCATGAATACAAGCGAATAATAAAAGAGAATGGTGCAATCGTACTTACATCGCAAGGACTATTTACCGCTCAATTGATGCTTAGTAATCCGAAGCAATTTAAATATAAATGGGTATGGGAGAAATCAAAGCCTACAAATTTTTTGAATGCAAAGAAACAACCACTGAGGAAATATGAAGATGTTTGTGTTTTCTATAAGAAGCAACCAGTTTATAATCCCCAAATGGTCCAAGGAGAACCTTATGACAAAGGTTTTAGGAAGAATCAATTAAGTGGCAGTTATGGAGATTTTCAACCTGTTCATGTGCATAGCGATGGCGAACGATTTCCTACAGATGTAATATATTTCAAAACAGCAGAAAGTGAGGGGGAAGTAATACACCCGACCCAAAAGCCAGTAGAATTGGGACGATATTTCGTAAGAACATATACAAATCCTGGTGCATTGGTATTAGATAACACATTTGGCAGTGGGAGTTTTTTACTCTCCGCATTGTTGGAAGGTCGAAATTTTGTTGGTATAGAAAAAAATAAAGATGTGCATTTGTTCAAAGAAAAAGAAATAAATTACATTGTAGCTGCTAAAAAGCGCCTTAATAAAGGGTGGCAGACATTGGAAGAATCCAAAAGGCAAACTATTAAGCAAATTAACTTAATATTAGACTTTTACTCGTGAGCAATCAAGATATAACAGTCCGAAAGAATGAGCGCTCTTGGGCAATAGAAATCATATCTCAGATAAATAGAATTGCATCTGAAAATGATTTGGTCATAAAACGTGCAGGAGGAGAATCTACCATCTCATATGGCAAGACTGGTAGAATGTTTCCTGATGTCATTTTGTATGAAGACAGAGAGCTTAGTCGCATTTTACAGGGGTGGGAACTAAAAATGCCAGATGTGCCAATTACTGATGAGACCTTTGTTAAGGACGCACAACGCAAAGCTAAAGCATTGGGGTTGACAAGCTGTCTTATATGGAATTTTACATATGCCCAGCTCTTTGTATTCAATGGAACTTCAGGGGATTTCGAACTGAAAAAACAATGGGAAAACCTGAACATAAAAACTCGTTCAGATGTCGCATTGTACAAGGAACATTGGGAAAAGACCCTTTATGAAGTGGTCATATTTGTAAATGAGTTCTTGCTATCGAATGATGTAAAGCACATTTCGATAGGAGAAGTCATATCTAATAGTGCCTTAAACATTCTTATCAATGAAAACAAATCTATTGTTGCAGACTTTTTGAAGGAGCAATCAGTTGTTGATAGTGTTATAGATGCGAAAATAAGTATATGGTGGAAAAATATAAAATCAGAATATCAATTCGATGAGACTAATCCTTACAAAGCTTATGCAAAGAGTGTTATTC
>CAVEQO010000040.1:0-18871 GCA_963617965.1 Anaerovoracaceae bacterium | reverse complement strand
AAATCCCCGATGCGCCGGGCAACGTCTTTTTGCTGAACTATTTTCTGTGCAACGGATTGCTGAAAGCCCTGAAGGAATATTATCCTCTATCCAAGACTGTTTTTGTCATTCACGACCAGACGTGGACGGAGAGGCTGCTTGGCGATGTGCGCAAGTTCCGGGCAATTGTGAAGAACGTTGGCAAGAGAAGCCCGCAGAATGACGAAGGGGGCATTGTGAGGCATCTGTTTGTGAAGGAGGCGGAGATGTACGGTCTTGCCGACAGGTGTATAGCTATGAATGCAGATACCCTCAGCCTGTTGAGGCGCGTGTATGGCATAAGCACACGCAAGACAGTCCTCATTCCAAACGGCAGGGATATGAAAGGTGGCAGTATGTCGCATAGACAACGTGACAAAATTCGAAGAAGTCTTCTGCTTGACGCGGACGACAGAGTGTTGCTTTATGTGGGGCGCACAACGAAATGCAAGGGGTTTCATGCCACATTGGCAGCGTTTGAGAAGGTCGTGGAAAAATTTCCGCATGCCAAGCTTGTAGTTCTTGGTCGGCTGCATGAGCCGGATATCGTGTCGAGGCTTTGCCCTGTGGGGAAAGCCAGAATAGTCCTTGCCGGGCAGGTCACGGCAAAGGAACTGGTCAAATGGTATCGTGCGGCAGATGTGGGAATTGTGCCCTCATACTCCGAACAATGCGGATATGCCGGTATGGAAATGATGGCATACGGTTTGGTGATAGTCGCTTCCGATGGTCTGGGCGTGAGGAGAATGTTCAAGCACGGCTACAACGCTGTTGTGGCGAAAATCGGCAAAAGGGAAAAACCGGGCATTTATGTGCGTAACCTCGCCCGTGCGGTGGCAACGGTGCTGGAGATGGACGCAGCCGGCAAACAAATGCTGGGGCACAATGCCCGTAAAACATATTTGGAACACTACACCACGGCGACAATGAAAAACGCATTTGTGAAAATGGTTGGGCAACTGGTCGACAACGCGGCAGTGCTGCCGGAAAAGCCTTTGCCGACATTGCCGTATAAGGAAATGTTGTATGACTTGGTGCTGAAATGCAACGGCATCTGTTCTCCAGGACTGTTGGACGGACGGCTGGGTGTTGTGGTGGCTATAGCGGAGTATGCGGCGAAATACGATATTGTGGCATTGAGGGATTTCTGCATAGAGGCGACAAACAAGTGTATCGTAGCCTTGTCGTGCAATACTGACACGAGCTTCTCTGTTGGGTTGAGCGGTATTGGCTGGGCGTTGGAATATCTTTCTGCCGCAAACGTGGCAGACGTGGACACTTCCGAGGCGTGCAGGGAACTTGACAGGCGGTTGATGTTGTCAAACCCCGTGCGGATGACCGATTTATCGTTGGAAACGGGACTTGAGGGCGTGGTGACATATGTCAATGCCCACCTCTGCAACAACAGGGGAAAACAGGTCTTTGACCCCGGTTATATGGAGGACGTTAAAAAGGCTTTGGCAAACTTGCCGGAAGATGCGCCGGAGGGATTAAGGGAACAGTCTGATGTCTTTGGAAAACTGGTGAAAGGGGAGATTTGCAGACCGGATATGTCTCTCCTCCGCTTTGTAAAACCATCCCGACCATGTGGCATCGGCTTGCAGCAAGGTCTGGCGGGTCAGTTCGTCTGTAGGCTGTATGGAGCAGGATTGCCGGAGCAGTCCCATTCTTCAGCCAATTGCGGAGAAAAGTGATGTCCGTACAGAATGTTTTGCAAACGGGATTTTTATTGTCGGAACAGATGAATGCAAACGCATGATGGAACTTTCCCATTGAAGATTGTAATGTGCCAAATAAAATTTTGGCAACAATATTCATAATATCGTTCTGTTTTTATAAATTTGCAACACGAAGATTATTGTTTAATTTGTTTAAAAATCATTAAGCTATGAAAAAGATTGTGAATGTCGGTTTTGCGACAGCGAATGAGAAAGTAAATCCAAACGGGAATGACTGTGTGGTCAAAGCTCCCCCAAGCGGTTCGGGAAGTGGTTCTGGAGGCGGCTCCGGAGACGGTTCCGGCAGTGGGGGATCAGGATTTGATGTTGTCAATGCGAGCGGGACGTTATCATCGTCGTTTGGCGGCAGATGGGAGGCCAACGGCTCTTTCAATTTGAGCGTGAGCTATTCGCTGAAAGGGGACGCTGTTACATCAATAGAAGTGCGTGTGGCTAACGTTCAGGTGGTTTGTACCGGAGTGCCCTCTGGCAAGCAGGAAAAAGGTTGTAAATATTACGCACCCGTGTCCAGAGGACTTCTGCTTATGTCAAAAGATTTTCCGAAACGGGAAGATGCCAATGGGGTGAACTTGTTGTTTGAGATTAATTTTCCTTCGCAAGAATTTAAGACTGTTATCACGGAATATGACATGGGAATGAAAGAGACCTCCGAAACGAAAACGGAGTACAAGTCTCTGACGATTTCCCTTTTGTTGAAGTGTGTTTTCGGCTCAATAAAAGTACAGTCATGTACAATCTCTTGAAAGGTCTTTTTGTCGGCGGTCTTCTGTTGGCATTGGTTTCCTGTACAGAAACGAACCTCCGCTATTTGGGTTATACGTATTGGGGAGGATCAGACCCTGTGGTAGATTATTCCTATTGGGGCAGAGAGCCGGACCGTGATGTTAAGTTCGGCACGACTCCATCGAGACTGGACGGAGGTTATGATGCTTTTATGAATTCGCCGATATTTCCGAGGGGCAGGAGCATCAAGACTCACGGTCACAGGCTTGTCAGGGACTACATATATGCCGTATTCTGCCCGGAGGGCTACGTTTCCGAGTGCGATATCGAGGATTTCAAGAGAATCATGTCAGCTGCCACGCAAAGGAATCTGAAGCGCATGCTCGCCTCGATGAACAGAAATGTTTTTGTGTATGAGTCGCTCAACAAAGAATGGTTGCCGGTCTTGTCCGAAGGAGTAAGAGAGGCGGTGACGGGTGTGCCGAGCACCAACCACTATTCCGATTTGGGCGGCTGGCAGATATTCAAGCCGACGGAGGGTATTGACACGTCAGCCGTATTCTACAGAGTGCAGAGTAGGGGCGACGGCTGGTTGGACATCTTCTCGCCAAAAGGCCAGGACACGGTGTCAGTGAAGGTCGCATATGTCGGCAAGCACATGACTCCCGTGATAGTGGGGGTCTGTAACAAGCGGATGAACATAGACATCCTTGACGACATCCACGGCGTGGACGTGAGCGACAAAAGGTTCGCCGTCACCCCCTACGATGATGAGTACATGTATCTCAAGTTTCTCTGCCCTATGCTTTACAGGAGTGCACAGCCCGGAAATTTGGTGACCGAAGAGGATATCGACCGGTTCAAGGACAAGGCAAACGCCCTCAAGCTGGCGTTTGTGGAGGAATTCTGCCGTTCTCTTCTGAAGTCGGGCGACGACATGAGGAAAATCCGCAGGAAATACCGCAAATCCATGGCACAGCGTTTCGCCGGCATGACAGACTTCCGTGTGCAGAAGAAAAATTACAGTGTCGACATGTTCCTGCCGTGCGGCTACGGCGAGTTCGCTGCCGGCGGCTATGCCGTGACCTATCTGGGCAACGACTGGTATCAGGTGACAGCCGGCGGCAAGAGCCTCAAGCTCAAGGTGGTGCTCTACGGCAAACGGCTGACCCCTGCGATAATGGGAATGCGCAACCCGGTCCGGAACATAGACTATTGCCCGGTACGCTTCACATGGCTTGACGGCGATTGAGCCGGGATTATACGGACAGTCTCCCCTCCGCAACGGCTGCGGAGGGGAGACTGTCTTGTTTTGCGCCGCATCGTGCGGACGGCGGTGCTGCGGGCAATTGTCCTAAAGCCCGTAGCTGAACTGGTCAATGTAGGTATAGAACCAGCTGATTATGCCAATCAGCACAACACCGGCGGTGCAGATTAAGAGACCGGTCTTGGTATAGCAGTCGCTCCTGAACGAGGCTATAGGGTTGTCGTTGGGCTTGATGTACATGGCCTTCACAATAAGCAGGTAGTAGTAGAGTGATATCACCGTGTTGACCAGGGCGATGAACACAAGGACGGCAAACCCGGCCTTGAATGCGGCCATGAACATGAAGAACTTGCTGAAGAACCCCGCGAAAGGCGGAATGCCGGCAAGGCTGAAGAGGGCAAGGGTCATGAGGAAAGCCAGCTTGGGGTTGGTCTTGTAGAAGCCGTTGTAGTCCGTGATGTTGGTTTTGCCGCTGCGCTGTTCGGTAATGCTGATGATAAGGAACACACCGAGGTTCGCTGCCATATACGCCAGCAGATAGTACACGATGGCGGTCATGCCCTGCGGGGTAGCTCCCATCACGCCGAGCACGAGATAGCCGGCCTGACTGATGGCCGAGAACGCCATGAAACGCTTGAGGTTGTTCTGGCGGACGGCGAAGATGTTGGCCACGGTGATGGACAGGACGATAATCCAGAAGAAAATCAGGTTGGCGTCGTCAATGACAGGGGCAAACACCTTGTAGAGCACAGTGAAAAGCACAAACGCCGCTGCGCCCTTGGAGATGACGCTGAGATACGATGTCACGGGAGTGGGCGCACCCTGGTAGGTGTCGGCTGTCCACAGGTGGAACGGCACGAGCGATATCTTGAAACCTATTCCTCCGATGAAGAGTACCAGAGCCGCTGTCTGGACAGGGTCGCCCGCAATCATGGCTTCGCCCGCACCGCTGAAATACAGGGTGCCGGCAGTGCCGTAGATGAGCGAAATGCCATAGAGCATCAGTCCCGACGAGAACAGGGCCGTGAGGATATACTTGGCGGAGGCTTCCGCACTCTCCTGCGACTTCTTGGAATATGCAATCAGGGCCGTCATTGGCACCGAGGCCAGTTCAAGTCCGATGAAGAACATCAGGAAATGGCCCGCGCTCACCATGAAGTACATACCCAGCAGGGTGGAGAGCGTAAGCAGGTAATACTCACCCTGCTTGTTTGCCATCTCCGGCAGTTTGAGCCACTCGTGGGCGGTGAGGAACACGATGAGGGTGCCGGTGCTGAGAATGGTCTTGACTACGGTCGTCATGGCGTTGGTCACATACATGCCGCCGAACGCCACGGCTTCGCAACCGCAGCTGCCGGAGCTTACGGAGAGCAGCGGAACGATGCCGAGTGCCGTGTGTACAATCATCAGCACAACGGGCAGCGGCGTGTTGAGCACACCCTTGCCGTCCTTGCGGTCGGTACACATGAAGAGGTCAGCCACAAACAGTATTATTATCACCGCAAGCAGCGACAGTTCCTGACCCATATTCAGAAATTGTGAGTAGTCCATTTTTTTTGGAATGATTTTGGCGTGTTAATGAATTACATGAAAGGGTTGCATGACGACACCAGCGGCCCGGCACTCTTCACAGCCTCGATGATCGGGGCGACACTGCCGTCGATGAGGTTGCTTATCCATGCGGGGGCAATGCCGATACCTGCAATGGCGAAGATAAGGCATATCACGGCGAAACGCTCTTCCCATGTGGCGTCGCCAAGGTGCTTGTGGTGCTCGTCAGTGCATACTCCGTACAGCATCTTGCCCACCATGCGCAGTATGTAGACCGCCGCCACCACAATGGAGCACGTGGCCGTCACGGTAAGCACGCGGTGGAACGTGTCGGCGTTTTGGAAAGAACCGACAAATATCGTCATCTCGGCCACGAAACCGCTCAGGCCCGGAAGACCGAGGTTGGCAAGTCCCGCGATGACGAAGCATACGCTCAGAAACGGCATGACCTGCATCAGCCCGGTCATCTTGCTCACGTCGCGCGTGTGGGTGCGTCCGTAAATCATGCCGATGAGGGCAAAGAAGAGTGCCGTCATCAGACCGTGCGACAGCATCTGCAGTATGGCGCCCACCGTGGAGGTGGTGGTGAGCATCAGTATGCCGAACAGCACAAGGCCGCAGTGGCTTACTGAAGAGTAGGCATTGATGTATTTGAGGTCGGTCTGGACACAGGCGCTCATTGCGCCGTAGACAACCGAAATGCCCGTAAGTATCAGGAAAATCCAGTTGAGTTCATTGGCGGCCTCCGGCATGAGGAATATGGCGATGCGGAAACAGCCGTAACCTCCGAGCTTCATCAGCACGCCCGCATGAAGCATGGACACGGCGGTGGGCGCCGAAGCGTGACCGTCGGGACTCCACGTGTGGAAAGGGAACAACGCTCCCAGAACGCCGAAACCGATGAATGTCAGCGGAAACCAGATGCACTGCTGTGCAAACCCTATGGGGTGGGCGCCGTTGGTGTGGTTGGCAATGTCAAGTATGTTCATCGTCTCGCCGCCCGCACCGTAGAAGATGCCGAAAATGCCGATCATCAGGAAGGCGGAGCCGCCCATCAGCATGAGGGTCAGCTTCATGGCGGCATATTCCTTCTGGCCGCTGCCCCACACTCCGATAAGCAGGTACATGGGGATAAGGGCAATCTCGTAGAACATGAACATCATGAACATGTCAATGCTTATGAAGAAGCCGAACACTCCCATCGACAGGAGGGTGAACCACAGGAAGTAATCCTTCAGGTTGGGCGACAGACGCCAGCTGGCGAACGTGCCTGTAAACACTATTACGGCACTCAGGAGAAGCATTGCCACGGAGATTCCGTCCACTCCCGTGCGGTAGGATATGTTGAGAGGCTCAAACCACGTGAACGCCGCCTGGTAGAGCATTTCTGCATCGTTGCCGGCCGCACGCTGTCCGATGAAGTCAATCGTCAGCCAGACGGCCAGGGCAAGCAGGGCGGAGCTACCAACGACCATCACGCCGCGCACGGCTTTCACGCCTTTCGCCAGCCACAGGCCAAGCAGCATGACTGCGGGAATCAGTACAAATAATGACAGGAAATTCATATCGTTGATAGTGTTTTAGAAGATTAGTAATAATGCGATGAGCACTGCCGTGCCTACAAGGTAAACCATGGCGTACTGTTGCACCCGTCCGCTCTGCAGGCCCTTGATGCCGTTGGATGCAGCGTTTGTTCCCCACGCCAGGAAATTGAAGAACCCGTCTATCACGTGGCGGTCAAACCATGCTATGGGCTTGCTGATGTGCGCAAAGATTATGCGGTGTGTGACAAACTGGTATACCTCGTCCATATAGAAACGCCTGTATGCCCACCGGTGCAGCCGCGGCAGGGCGGCTTTCATCTTCACTGCAACAGGCTGGGTCTCGCCCTTGAAGATCAGGGTGGCCAGACCTATGGATATCACTGCCACGATGGTGGAGCAGCTTGCCACGCTGAGGTCGAAATGTATGCGGTAGTCCTGCCCGTCGGCACTGATGAGCGAGCCGAAACTGTAGCCCTCAAACAGACCGAAGCCAGCCAGGGTCGTGTAAATGCCGACACCCACGGTTATTACGCTCAGCACCACGAGCGGCAAGGTCATTATGCCCGTTTCGTGGGGGCGGTGGGCAGAGTGGAGTTCCTTGTTCTCCGTACCCCAGAAAATGCCGTAGTACAGACGGAACATGTAGAATGCGGTCATGGCCGCTATGCCGGTCATGATCCAGCCTACCAGCGGGCTGTACGCCATGCAGGCCGTGATGATCTCATCCTTGCTGCTGAAGCCGGAGAAGAAAGGTATGCCGCTGATGGCAAGACACGACACGAGGAATGTGGCGTGCGTCAGGGGCAGGTATTTGCGCAGGCCGCCCATGGCACTCATCTCGTTGCTGTGGACGGCGTGTATGATGCAGCCCGCCCCGAGGAACAGGCACGCCTTGAACATGGCGTGGGTGAAGAGGTGGAACATCGACGCCATATAGCCCACGCTTCCCGGATGGCTGTGGCCTGTCTGCAGTTCGGTGCACACGCCGAGTGCCACCATCATGAAGGCTATCTGCGAAATGGTGGAGAATGCGAGCACCCTCTTTATGTCGCTCTGGGCGCAGGCCACGGCGGCGGCATAGAATGCGGTGAACACGCCCACCCAGATGATTATGGGCATCCAGTCCTGGGCATAGGTGACCCACAGCGGAAACAGGCGGGCCACCTGGAACACTCCTGCCACAACCATGGTGGCGGCGTGTATGAGGGCACTGACAGGGGTGGGGCCTTCCATGGCGTCGGGCAGCCAGATGTGCAGCGGAAACATGGCACTCTTGCCCGCACCGCCTATGAACATCAGCGTAAGGGCAAGGGGCAGTATGAAACCGGCCTGGGTGTAACTGTTCAGGCCCGACTCCGTGTCAAAGGCAAAACTGAAGGAACCCGTGTAGTAGCCGTATATCAGTATGCCGACAAGGAAGAACAGGTCGGCGAAACGTGTCACGATAAACGCTTTCTTGCTGGCGGCAATGGCTGCCGGCAGTGTATAGTAGAAGCCTATCAGCAGGTATGAGCTCACGCCCACAAGTTCCCAGAAGAGGTACATCTGGAAGATGTTGGTGGCCACCACAAGCCCGAGCATCGACATGGTGAACAGCGACAGGAACGCATAGTAGCGCTGGAAACCCCTCTCGCCTTTCATGTAGCCGAACGAATAGATGTGGACCATGAAGCTGACAGTGGAAATCACTATGAGCATCATGACGGAGATGGGGTCGAGCAGTATGCCCATGTCGAAGTGCAGCCCCCCGTCGAAGAACGGCAGCCACGTGAAGTTGAACGGCACCTGGCGTTCAAAGGCGTGGGTGACGGCATCGCGCCCCACGACGAGGAAATAGTCGTATGCCGTGCAGTACGACAGTACCGTCACCGCCGCAATCGACAGGGTGCCTATCCATCCCGCCGTCTTGTGGCTTAGCTGTTTGCCCGCAATGCCGAGCAGGAGAAAACTCAGGAGCGGAAGCAGTATGATCAGAAGTGTGTACGAAAACATTGTGTGTCTGGTTTTTGGGTGGTTGTTACCATTTCAGGTTGTCAAGCTCGTCTACAAGGTTGCTCTTGAGCATCCGGTATATGTTTATCATCACGGCAATGGCTATGGCTGTCTCCGCCGCCGATATGGCTATCGAAAACAGGGTGAAGACATAGCCCTCCGTACCCTCCGTGTCACACAGGCGGTTGAAAGCCGCGAAGTTGAGGTCGGCGGCATTGAGTATGAGCTCAATGGAGATCAGGATGGCAAGGGTGTTGCGGCGGGTGAAGAAACCGTACATGCCCGCACCGAGCATTATGGCGGAAAGTATCAGAAAATGATCAATGGTGATGTTCATAGTGTCTCAGTTTCTTGTGGGTTTAACGTTTGCGGGCTATTATCAGACCGCCTATGATGCACGCGAGAAGCAGCACACTGACGGCCTCAAACGGGAGCAGGTAGCCGCCGGGACCCGAAGACAGCAGCTTGCCGCCAAGCTCCTCTATGGGGGCTGCCGACTCGTTGGTCACTGTGCTGTCGAGCGCAAGGCTGCCGAACCGGCGGACGGCAAAGACAGACATCAGCAGTCCCGTGCCCGCAAGCGTGGCGGCGAGAGCCGCACAGCGTTTCTTTATGCTCAGCCGCTTCTGGCCGGTGGCGGCGGTCTTGCCCGTAAGCATTATGGCAAACACGTAGAGCACTACTACGCCTCCGGCATAGACCATCATCTGCACGGCACCCAGAAAGGTGTAGCCCAGCAGGAAATACATTCCTGCCGTGCCGAAGAGAACCGCAAGCAGGTAGGTGGCGGAGCGGACTATGCGCTTGGTCGTGACGGAGAGTATGGAGAATATTGCGATGACGGTTGCCAATATCGCAAAAACTATGGTTTCTGTAATCATACGGCTGCTGGTTTTTCGTTTGTTGTGTTGTCTGATGACGGCTCTGCCGCCGGTGCCGGAGTCTTGGGGGCGGGCTTGGCGACGGGCTTTTTCTCTGCCACCTTGCTGCCGGGACGGTTCAGTTGTGTCACGAGCTTCGAACGGTCAAACACGGCATTCTCGAACTCCGCGCTGAATTCTATGGCCTTGCTCGGACATGCCGTCACGCACAGTTCGCAGAACATGCAGCACCCCAGGTCGTACTCGTACTTCACGAGGCGGCGCTTCTTCTTGCCGTCTTCCGTCTCATAGGTCTCGCTCGTGACTTTTATGCTCCCGTTGGGACACGCTGTCTGACACAGGCCGCAGCCTACGCAGTTGTGCTCGTTGCGCTCGTTGTGGGGCATGACGAGACGGCCGCGGAAACGGTCGAACATTTTCAGTTCCTTGCGGTTCTCCGGATACTGCTCCGTGATCTTGGGGGTGAAGAACTCCTTCATCGTCACTCCCATGCCGACGGCCAGTGATTTGATGCCGGACACCAGACCTTGGAAATAGTTGTTTGTTGACATTGTCTTGTAATTACAGGGTTAAACCGAATGAGACGCACAGTGCCATCGCCGTGAGGATCACGAGGCTTATGGGCATCAGGTATTTCCACTCCAGCGAGAGCAGCTGGTCTATCCTCAGGCGCGGGAAAGTCCAGCGTATCCACATCAGCAGGAACACCACGAAGAAGGTCTTGCCGAGCATCCACACGAATCCGGGGATGCAGTCCATCACGCTGTTGAACGAGTCAAGACCGCAGATGTGCAGCGGCGCCCATCCGCCCAGGAAGAGGGTGCCGGCCATGCCGGCGCAGATGAACAGGTTGAGGTATTCGGCCAGATAGTAGAAGCCGAAGTCCATGCCCGAATATTCCACGTGGTAGCCTGCCGTAAGCTCGCTCTCGGCCTCGGGCATGTCAAACGGGCCGCGGTTGCACTCGGCGTTGCCCGCTATGAGATAGACGATGAAAGCCAGCACTGCGGGAATGTGGCCGCGGAAGATGTTCCACCCCAGATCTGCCTGCTGCTGGCATATCTCGCTGAACGACATGGTGCCGGTCAGCACTATCATCGAGAGCATGGTCAGACCTATGGAGACTTCGTAGCTGATGATCTGCGCTCCGCTGCGCATGGCGCCTATCAGCGCGTACTTGTTGTTGCTGCTCCATCCGGCAAGCAGTATACCGATCACGCCGATGCTGCCCGATGCGAGGAAGAACACCACCCCTACGTTGAAGTCTATGATGCCCGCTCCCTTGTTCCACGGCAGGCATGAGAACGTGAGCATCGAGGCCACAATCACCAGAAACGGCGCGGCGTGGTGCAGCAGGCGGTCTACGTTGCGCAGCTCGATAATTTCCTTGGTAAGCATCTTTAGCACGTCGGACACGACTTGTATGCATCCCCACTTTCCTACACGCATGGGACCGAGACGGCACTGGAAGAAAGCGCATATCTTCCGCTCCATATAGATCAGGATAATGGCAAATACCGCATACAGCGTGATGACGGCAAGGGCCACCAGCACGCACTCTGTCAGCGTGGCGGCCCAGCCCGGCATCACGGAGACAAGCAGACTGTCAATCCATTGTGTTACGGTGTTGAAATCAAACATTTCTTTTGTTGTGTTTTAATTTTCCTTGGTTAAGTGTTGTCTCCCGTCTACCTGTCCACGTCCGGCACGATGTAGTCGAGAGTGCCGCCTATGGTCACGAGGTCGGCTATCTTGAAGTCGCGGCAGGCCGTGTCCATGACCGCCACGAGCGGCAGGCCCGTGGAACGGTAGTGCAGACGGTAGGGGGTCTTGTCGCCCCGGCTCTCGAGAAACACGCCGAACTCGCCGCGGCTCGATTCCACCGACTGGTAGTATGTGCCCTCCGGCACCTTGATGATGGGTTTCGTCTTCTCCTTGTAGCTGCCCTCGGGGATGTTGTCCACAAGCTGCTCTATGATGTTGAGGCTCTCGAGTATTTCGTCAAGCCTTATCATGTAGCGCGCGAAACTGTCGCCCTCGGTGCGGAGCACCTGGTTGAACTCCACCTTGCCGTAGGCGGCGTAGGGATGGTTCTTGCGCACGTCGTTGGCCCAGCCCGAAGCGCGCCCGGTGCCGCCCGTGCAGCCGAAGCTGATGCACTGTTCCTTGGTCAGCACGCCCACACCCTTCGAACGGTTCTGGAATATCACGTTGCCCGTGAATATCCTGTGGTACTCCTTTATGTTCTTGCGCATATACGGGATGAACTCTTTCACCCTCTTCTGGAAATTGGGGTGTATGTCGGCCATCAGGCCCCCGATGGTGTTGTAGTTTATGATGAGACGTCCGCCGCAGGTCTCCTCGAAGATGTCGAGAATCTTCTCGCGGTCGCGGAAACCGTAGAGGAATGCCGTGGTGGCCCCCATGTCCTGGCACAGGCAGCTGAAGAAGAGCAGGTGCGAGTCGATGCGCTGCAGCTCGTCGAGTATGGTGCGCACTGTCTGCACGCGCCCGCTCACCTCTATGTCCATGGCTTTCTCTATGCACATGCACAGCGCATGGCGGCTCTGCATGGCTCCCAGATAGTCGAGACGGTCGGTCAGGGCGAGGGTCTGCGGATAGGTGTACGACTCGTTGAGTTTCTCCACGCCGCGGTGTATGTAGCCCAGCACGGGGTCTATCTTCCTGATGGTCTCGCCGTCGAGAGCCACCCTGAAATGGAGTACTCCGTGGGTGCTGGGGTGCTGCGGCCCTATGTTGACCACATAGTCGTCTTCGGTGAATATGGTGTTCTGCCGCGCGGTCAGTGTGCCGTCGGGCTGCAGGTCATATTGCGTGGTGGTGTCGGCCAGAGGCTCGTTGGTCATGGTGAAGGGGTTCTCCTCCTCCGGCTTGTCGTCCTTTCTCATGGGGTAGCCCACCCAGTCCTCGCGCAGGAAGATGCGCCGCATGTCGGGATGCCCCGCAAACTTGATGCCGTAGAAGTCAAAGACTTCGCGCTCGTATATGTTGGCGATGTCCCAGATGTCGCTCACGGTAGGCAGTACGGGGTTCTCCCTGTCGGAGGTGGAGACCTTGAACCACGCCGTGGCGTGGGTAGAGGTGTTCTCCAGTTCGTAGACCGTCCCGAGACCGCCCTCTTCTCCCCAGTCCATGCCCACAAGGTTCACCAGGAAATCGTAGCCTGCCTTCCTGAGGGCTTCCATCTCTGTGCGCAGCGTGGCCGGCTCCAGAGTCTTGATGTTGTCTAAGGTCATAAATGTAGGTGGTTATGGACTTATTCTTCAGGTTTTCTTTGCTTGCGGTTGGTGGTGCCGAAGAACTGCTCCACCTTCACCTTGCGCTGCAGCTGCATCATGCCGTAGAGAAACGATTCCGGACGCGGCGGACACCCCGGCACGTATACGTCGACAGGGATGATCTTGTCCACGCCCTTGAGCACGTGGTACGACTTGGTGAACGGGCCGCCGCTTATGGAACAGCCGCCGATGGCCACCACGTATTTGGGGTCGGCCATCTGGTCGTAGAGTCTCTTGAGCACCGGGGCCATCTTGGTGGTTATGGTGCCGCTCACGAGTATCACGTCGGCCTGGCGGGGACTGTTGCGGGTCACCTCGAAACCGAACCGCGCAATGTCGTAGCGGGCCGCACACACGGCCATGAACTCTATGCCGCAGCAGCTGGTGGCAAAAGTCAGGGGCCAAAGCGAATTGCTGCGTCCCCAGTCTATCAGGTTGTCCAGGGCGGTGACAATCACGTTGGTCCCGTTGGCATTGAGCTCCTCCACAAGTTTTTCATAGGTCTCGTTGTCCTTGAACTCCTCGTAGGGAATCGACTTGATTTTGGCTCTCTTTTTCACTTCCATGCCAACGCTCCTTTCCTCCAGGCATAGGCAAGGCCCAGAACCAGTATCAAGAGAAAGAACAGCACTGCCAGCAGTCCGCCGGTCCCGAGCGTGCCGGCCACGGTGGCCCACGGGAAGAGGAACATCGTCTCCACGTCAAACATCAGGAACAGGATTGCGAACAGGTAGTAGCCCACATGGAACTGTGCCCATGAACTCCCGCGCGTCGGGATGCCGCATTCGTATGACTCCATCTTCTGCCCGTTGAACGAGCGTGGGGCGAAGAGCTTTGCCAGCGTCACCACGAGCGCGACAAACAGGATGCCTGTCAGCAGGACGGTCGCAAATAGGGTAAAGTTCATAACTCGGTTGTTATTGTATTATAATATGTAATGAGACATGAATGGTATTGCCGGTCGGCCGCAAGCGTTTCTCGTTGCGCTCGCAAAATTAAATATTTTTTCCGTAACCGTTGTAAAAGACGGAGGTAATATTGCCTTTCGTTCCTGCCGCGCCGCTGCGGCTTGTGCAAAGGCGTCGTTTTTGGTGCGCGGTTGCCGCACGGGCATCGCAATTTAGAAGTGAATATTCTTTGCGAAATGAATGAAAGTTCCTAAATTCGCATTCCGTAGCCCTCCCCGGCTGCAGACTACGTCACTAACCACACTAATGATACAGAGACAGATATGGCACTTGAGAAAACACTTGTCCTGCTGAAACCGTGTACGGTGCAGCGCGCCCTGATAGGCGAGATAATTTCCATCTTCGAGAAGAAGGGTCTCCGCATAGCGGCCATGAAGATGATGCAGCTTGACGACGAGATCCTGTCCGAACACTACGCGCATCTGGCCGACAAACCGTTTTTCCAGCGGGTGAAGGACAGCATGATGGCCGGCCCTGTTGTCGCCATGGTGCTCGAGGGGGTCGATGTCATCAACGTGGTGCGCACCCTCACCGGCGCCACCAACGGGCGCAACGCCTACCCCAACACCATACGGGGACGCTACTCCATGAGCTTTCAGGAAAACATCGTCCATGCCAGCGACGGGCCGCGCACTGCGGCTGCCGAGATCAGGCGTTTCTTCAAGGAGGACGAGGTGCTTGACTGGAAACAGCTCAATTTCGGCGTTATCTACGCCAACGACGAGTTTTAGGGCACCGTCTTGTCTCATGCCCGGCATGGCAAGTCCTTTTCTTTGTTTTTCAGTAAGACCTTTGCGACTATGACAGCGGATTATATCAAACAGATCGACATCGACCGGTTGTGGAAAGGGCGCAAGCCCATTTGCTGGAAGCTCAACCCCGAGGTTAACATTCTCAGTGGTGTCAACGGCATGGGCAAGTCCACCATCATCAACAGGGTGGCCGATGCGCTGCGGAATATGCAGAAACCCTACACGGAGGAAGACACAAGCTCCGTGAGGCTGACCCTCTCGCCCGAGGACGCCACCGGTGTGCTTTTCGACGTGGTGCGCAGTTTCGACAACACCATGATACCGGCGTCCATTGCGGCCAAGCTGACCGACGGGCTGATACGCTCCGAACTTGACTGGCGTCTCTACGAGCTGCAGCGCCGCTACCTCGACTATCAGGTCGACATAGGCAACCGCATGATACGGATCCTGTCTGACGGCGGTCCGGCAGCCCAGCAGGAGGCCATGAAGGTGAGCAAGCCCAAGACGGCGTTCCAGGACATCATCGACGACTTGTTCGGCGAGACCTTCAAGACCATAGACCGCCAGAGCAACGAATTGCGGTTCGTGCAGTACGGCGAGGAACTGTCGCCCTACTGCCTGTCGGCTGGAGAGAAACAGGTGCTGATAATACTGCTCACCGTGCTGCTGCAGAACGAGCGGCACTGCGTGCTGTTGATGGACGAGCCGGAGGTGAGCCTCCACGTGGAGTGGCAGCAGCGTCTGGTGCGCATCATACGGGGGCTCAACCCCAACGTGCAGATAATTCTCACCACCCATTCGCCGGCCATGATAATGGACGGGTGGCTTGACTCGGTGACGGAGATAAGCGACATAGAGGGACAGGCTCCCGCCGTGACGCAGGGGTGAAAGCGGAGGGCAGGTCAGGGTCATGGGCGGCAAACTCAACGGATATGTAACGAGCGGATACCTGCAGGCAGCGCAGAAACTCCGCGGCATCGGACACCGGCGCAAGGTGGTTGTCTACGTGGAGAGCTACGCCGACGTGTTCTTCTGGCGCGCCCTGCTGTCTGACATAGAGACTCCCGATGTCTGTTTTGAGGTGATGCTGCCCTCGCAGACAACACTGTCCAAGGGCAAGAAATGCGCCCTGCTCAATGCCCTGGAACACGGGCTTGGTCCCGGTCTCATTGTATGCGTCGACGCCGACTATGACTATCTGCTTGACGGCCACGGGCGCACTTCCGCCGTGATTAAGGGCAGCCGCTATGTGTTCCACACCTACGCCTACGCCATAGAGAACTTCCAGTGCTACGCCCCGTCGCTGCATGGCGTGTGCGTCATGTCGACCCAGAACGACGACCGTTCGGTGTTTGACTTCGAGGCTTACCTGTCGGAATTCTCCGAAACGGTGTGGCCCCTGTTCGTATGGAACGTGTGGGCCTACCGCTACGGGCGGTTCCGCGAGTTTTCCATGGCGGACTTTGCCGAAACGGTATCCCTGCGCGGTGTCAACCTTGCCAACCCGCAGCCCGCGCTCAACCTGCTCCGCGCCAAGGTGAACAGTGCCATAGCCCGGCTCCACGCCCGGTTTCCTGAAGGCCGTCAGACCTACAAGCCTTTTATGGAGGGGCTCAAAAGGCTGGGACTCACGCCCGAGACCTGCTATCTCTACATTCGCGGCCACGACCTGATGGAAAAGGTGGTGGGACCGCTCGTGGAACACGTGTGCGCCATTCTGCGCAAGCGCAGGGAGAAGGAGATAAACGCCCTTGCCCTCCATGCCGTGCAGCTGCAGAACGAACTCACGGGCTACCGCAACTCCACGTCCTCGCCGTCGGAGATGCTCCGCAAGCACACCGACTACAAACGCTGTGCCCTCTACCGCAAGGTGCAGGACGACATAAGGCGCGCACTGGAACTGTGACTTCCGCGCATCGTGTAGTAGGGGGGCGGAAACCCCCGGGGAGCGGATTTTCGGGGCTGCCCGTGCGGAAAAAGCGGAATTGTCTTGCTCGTTTGGGGATTTTTTATGAAAATTTGTACGGCAAAGCATACGTATGCCTTGCCGCACTTGACACATGAAAAAATATAGTATAATGTACAGAAAAATGTCTTTGCTGTTGTGTCTCGCACTTCTTGCCGGGAGTGTGGACAGTCAGGCGCAGCTCTCTGTGATCAACAAAATCAGAAACAAGACCCGGCAGGTGGTCAGCAAGGTGAAGTCTCCAGCCAAAAGCAGCTCTTCAAGCTCAAGGAACGAGGCTCTGGAGAAACGGGCGGTGGCCATCATGGGACCCGACGGGGCCCGCAACGCGGAAGACGAAAAGCCCACGGTGCCTATACCCGACCAGACCACGGCCCTGCTTGAGCCGCTGGGCTATCCCCTTGACGAAAAAGAGGGGCGCGTCGCGGACAGGATAGTGCTGCCTCCGCTCACGGAAAAGGCGCAGGTGAAATGGCAGGAAACCTTGCCGTTGACTTCCAGTTTGACAAACAAACGCCTGTATGACGAATACTTGGCGCTGGAACAGTTCGTTGAAGACCATCCCCTCAGCGAGCACTATCCGTACAGCGGGCGCAAGAGACTGGTAGAAGAAGAATTGTACGGACGTGTGAATACCCTTAACGAGTATGCAGACAAGTACAAGGAGTCAAAGGACGCCGACGCCACGGAAGAATACGAATGGGTGAAAAACATGCATCGCGGCTATGTGGAACGAGTCATAAGGGGCGATCTCTACAAGCGTGTGTTGCGCTCGCCGATAGATGTGTTTTTTACTGCAAAAACCAAAAAGTTTACGGTGAGCGAAGACACCAGGGCTTTTTTTGAGGCTCATGGCGGTTGGGCCAATGCCACCCGGGTTGCCTTTACCAAGTGGGACCCCAATCCCGGCAAAGAGAGTGCCAATACCAGTGTGGCGGGCCAAAAGGCTGTGGTGAACTACTCAGGCGAAGCCGGTGGGCAAGTGGACCTTGACGGCGTGACATACTACCTCCACAAACGGAACAACTCGTGTTATGCCGTTGCCCACTCCTGCAACGAAGTGGCCGTAAGGGGCAAGGATATTGTCATACCGCAGTACATATTGCTCAATGGCGACAAATATCCGGTCATTCATCTTGTGGGAGAATTGTTCTGCGGCACAAAGATAAAGTCGGTCACTCTTCCTGAGGGCTTGACCGAGATACAGGGCCAGGTGTTCCGCTACACGCCCATCACCGAGGTGGTCATCCCGTCGACGGTCAAAAGGGTCGGCGGCAGTGCCTTTGAGAGCTGCAAGCAGCTGGCCCGGGTGGAGTTCCTGCCGCAGAAGATGGATATAGTGGACATGGAGGCTTTCGGAGGGTGCACGGCACTGGCGTCGGTGAAGCTGCCGCCTTTCGTGAAACGGCTTGGCTCGGGGGTGTTCAAGGGGTCGGCGGTGTCTTCCGTCACTCTCCCGCAGAACATCACCGAAATACCTAAGGGAATGTTCAATGGGTGCAAGTCGCTCAAGACGATGCAGATACCGTCGGGAGTGAAGAGCATCGGCTCGATGGCGTTTTCGGAGAGCGGCCTGGTTTCCATAGAGATGCCGTCTGTCACCTCGATAGACACGTGGGCGTTCATGAACTGCAAGAGCCTCAAGTCGGTGGTGCTCAATTCCGCTCTCAAGGGGGATTTCTTCATGGAGGCCTATCATACATTCACGGGGTGTCCGTCACTTGAAATAAAGCCGGGCACCAGGGAACTGTACTATCCCGCGGGCTTCAAGTTCGTCGACCAGTAGGGGCAAAACCGCACAAGGCAGCGCCGCAAAAAAAACTCTGATGCGGCGGAATTTTTTTCTGATCTGACGGACGCGTTCCGCCCGGAACTCTGTTGCGTTTCCGCCGAAACGCAAATGCGCACCGCCCGAAACGGATTTCCGTTTCGGGCGGTGCGCATCCGTAAGATCAACACTTTTCTCCGTTGTCTCAAGCTTTTTTTCTTTCCGCACGGGCTTTTTTTCCGGCGGTCCTTGCGCAGCGGTTCCGGCTTTTGCAGCCACAGGGTCCGGATGTGCTTGCAAAAGCCTGTTTTTGCTGTTTCCAGATATGAAATTGTGGAAACTTTTTCCGTTCGTATTTTATCGTGATAAAACACGAACAAGGGAGTTTTTTATTGAAAATCAG
>CAVEQO010000039.1:0-19160 GCA_963617965.1 Anaerovoracaceae bacterium | reverse complement strand
TTTCGCAGTGATGACCGCATTGTTCCTGCTGGTGTCCCCCAGTCTTTGGGCGGAGGCATCGGGTAGCTGCGGCGACTTCCTCACATGGACTCTGGACGACCAGGGCGTGCTGACCATCGAGGGTGAGGGAGCGATGGAAGACTATGGGACCGCCCCATGGGCAGACCTCTCCTTCACGACGGTGGTCATCAAAGACGGAGTGACAACGATTGGAACCAACGCGTTCATTAACTGCTACGAACTGGCAAGCGTGGACATCCCCGGCTCCGTGACAAGCATAGGAGAAAGTGCGTTCTGTAACTGCTCAGGACTGACAAGCGTGACCATCCCCAACTCCGTGATGAGCATAGGAGGAAGTGCGTTCTCCAATTGCACAGGACTGACAAGCGTGACCCTTCCCAATTCCTTGGCGAGCATATCAACCATGTTGTTCAATAACTGTATAGAACTGACGAGCGTGGAAATCCCCAACTCCGTGACAAGCATAGGACAAGTGGCGTTCGGTTACTGCGCAAGGCTGGAGAGCGTGACCCTTTCCAACTCTTTGAAAAGCATAGAAAGGAACGCGTTCGTTAAGTGCCCAGCACTGACGAGCGTGACCTTCCCCGAATCCTTGACAAGCATAGGTGAGTATGCGTTCCGTTGGTGCACAGGACTGACGAAGATAGAATCCCTGGCGGAGACTCCTCCCACCTGCGGCAGCAATGTATTCCCGGATGTGGACATGAGTAAATGCGAGTTGTATGTGCCGAAGAATTCCATCGAAGCATACAAGGCAGCAGAGACATGGAAGGAGTTCACAAACACCAAAGCCGCGGTTACAGTTGTGGCATCGGGCGACTGCGGTGAAAACCTCACATGGACTCTGGACGGCGATGGCGTGCTGACCATCGATGGTGAGGGCGCGATGGCTGATTATACATTTGACTCTCCCTCTCCATGGGCAAGCCTCTCTTTCACAACGGCTGTCATCGGAGAAGGAGTGACAACGATTGGAGAATATGCGTTCTATGAATGCAGAGGGCTGAAGAGCGTGACCATCCCCAACTCCGTGACGGAGATGAAAGAATATGCGTTCTATAGAACAGGGCTGACGAGCGTTACTCTCCCCGAATCCCTGACAAGCATAGCAAAATGTATGTTCACCGAATGTACAGAGCTGAAGAGCGTGACCATCCCCGCCTCCGTGACGAGCATAGGAGAGATGGCGTTCTGTGCCTGCTCTGAGCTGGAGAAAATAGAATCCCTGGCAACGACTCCTCCTACCTGCCCTGATAATGTCTTCGACGGTATAGATAAGAGCACATGCGTGCTGTATGTGCCGGAGAATTCCATCGAAGCATACAAGGCAGCAGACGCATGGAAGGAATTCACAAACATCAAAGCCGCGGTTACAGTTGTGGCATCGGGCGACTGCGGTGAAAACGTGAAATGGACTCTGGACAGCGAGGGCGTGCTGACCATCGAGGGCACGGGAGCGATGACTGACTATGACGAAGAATTCCCCCAATGGAAAGACCTCTCCCCCACAAAGGTGGTTATCGGAGAAGGAGTAACAACGATTGGAGTCTTTGCGTTCTCCGGATGCAAAGGGCTGACGAGCGTGGAAATCCCCACCTCCGTGACAAGCATAGGAGACGGAGCGTTCACACAATGCACAGGGCTGACGAAAATAGAATCTCTGGCTGAGATCCCTCCCACCTGCGGCGGCGAAGTCTTCATTGGTGTAGATAAGGACAAATGCGAGTTGTACGTGCCATGGACATCTGCCGAGGCATACAAGGCAGCAGAAGGATGGAAGGAATTCACAAACATCGTCACCGGCATCAACGGTGTGGCACAGGAGAACAATGCGGTCGTTTCCGCAAGCAACGGAGTAATCACAGTGACGGGAGCTGCTGGCAATGCCGTGGTGGAAGTGTACGGCACTAACGGAGCATTGGTTTACCGTGGCACAGGCAAGACCATCGCCGTGCCGTCGGCAGGCATATATGTTGTAAGGGCAGCCGGCAGGACATTCAAAGTCAATACCGCCAGATAGCCTGACAGACATATAGACACAAAGGAAACTCATCCAAAAGGATGCCCACAGTGCAGAGGCACCGCCATGAATTCACGGCGGTGCCTCTGCTGTATATTGACTGCGGTGCAAGCAAGCTAGGATAACTGGAAAAGTTGGCAACCCTGATAGTTAACTGATGATAGATACTGCGTCTAAATCTAAATGTGATTGGTGATGTTGTTCACCTCGACCATTATCTCAAAACACAAAACCACGAAGAGGACGGGTTTCTGCCTAAGACAATTTTCAACGAGAACATATATTTTATGAACATAATCAATGCCGGTAATTCTTTGCGTGATTGCCATAATAGGGAACGTGGTTATGAACAATACGGAAAACAGAACATTGGGGTTCATTTTGACGGCATCCAAAAAGTTTCCTTCCATGAAAAGCAACGTTGCCCTCGTTATGCCACAGCCTGGACAGGGAATATGCCAAAGAAGTTTAGTCGGACACACGGTAATGTTGCCGCCGTGATGTGAATTGCAGAAAAGAAGCCACAAAACGGCAGCAATATACCCTACCCAAAGGTAATGTGTCATCCGTTTAACCGCCATAAACGGTCATCACCTGTAGGAACTTTTCAAAGTTGGCCTTTTTTGTGGCGTCACGAATTAAGAACCAGTCTATGATGGCCCATATCCAAAGCCCTCCGCATGTCAGTAGTTTTCCGACACCTATGCCTATGTCGCCAATATAAAACCTGTCGATTCCATAGCCTCCCAACAAGAGCGACAAGACCAATGATATGGTAGGGTTCTTGTACTCCACAGAGTACATCATACTGGATTTGTCGTCGGGCAAGTTTGCCAAGCGTTCGCGTATATAGGGCAATTGCTCCGCAGGAAACATTTCTCCTTTGGTAACAATGAACATGTCTACTTTTTGTGAATCCATAATAATGTCTAAGGTTAAAGGAGCATTGTGAAATTCTTGTAATTTTCTCTCTTCGTGTATCCTATTATAGTAAAGAGATTTATAAACGACCAGATGCCAGCTACTCCACATGTCAGCAATTTCACTATTCCTAGTCCGGTTTTGCCTAAATAGAAATATTCGGCACCCAGATTGCCCAGAAAGAAGTTAAGCCAGAAAGCAACCATCGGTTTCTTCATTCCCGCAGATTGTACCATTAAAAGTTTGTCTTCATCAGCTTGGAGGAGCTTCTCCCGAATGCTGGGCAAGCATTCTGTAGGAAAAATATTGCCTGCCGTCATCAGATACATGTCAACTTTTTGTGAATCCATAAATTTAGAGTTAGAGAGTTTGCCTTGCCAAGCCCGGACAATGAAATTCAGGTGTTTTACTTCGCCGACTACAAAACGCAAAACGTGAGCTTGCATCTTGGCTTGTCTTCCGTCCGAGTCCCTCGGAAAATACACACAAGTGACATCTTTGGCTTGTAGTGAATTCCTTGGGTTCAACGGTCATGAAGACAAAGCATCAATGACGCTTTGACATTAGGTAGTGCCCACCCACGACCATGAGGTTAATCTTTGCCTCTGCAAAGTCCTGCCGTAGACTTCTGGACGGCACGGTGTGGGAAGAGACGAACCAAAGTTAAATAAAAATCTCAAAACTCCAACAAAAAGAACGGGAGATTCGTAACTTTGATTGAAATTCTTGTTTGTCCATAAGTTGAAAACCGGTATTTTTCTTGTCAAAACCAATTCTGGTAAGAAACAGCGTTTGAAAAGGGCGGCGTGTGTTGAATGTCGCATTTTTTGTTACTGCCAATATGGGTGGTGTGCTGGTCGCATTTGGCTCATTCTCTGTATGTTTCTGTTTTCCCGCTTAGGGGGCTTGCGTCCGCTTGGTTTTGCACTTCAGAACAGTGTCGGTATCGGCTGTCTGGTCTTCACTTTTTTTGTGAGTTGTTTCTGAGCGTGGTCAAAAAACAGTAACTTTGCGGATTGAACGCAGTCTTGGTGAGACTTTAAACATGCCGCGAACATACTCAATGACATGTAAGATGAAACAAGTCTCTGTTTTTGTGACCGTCACGCTCGGTGCACTGACGGCATTCGGCCCTTTCCTTACAGATTTCTACCTGCCCGCGATGCCGGAGTTGGCGGAATATTTCAGGACTTCGCCTTCTGCGGTGGGGTCGTCGCTCACCACATCAATGATAGGTCTTGCCGGAGGGCAGATCCTGATAGGGCCGCTGTCTGACAAATACGGACGGAAGGTGTTGCTGGTGCTCTCTATGCTTCTGTTTTGCGTCTCTTCCGTTTGCTGCATCTATGCGCCGAGCATAGAAATGTTCAATTTGATGAGGCTGTTTCAGGGCGTAGCCGGTGCCGGTGGGGTAGTCCTTTCAAAAAGTATGGCTACGGATATGTTCTCCGGAGAGTATCTGGCAAAGTTTCTGGCTTTGCTCGGAGCGATTAACGGCATTGCTCCGATAACGGCTCCGGTAATAGGCGGGGCAGTGACGAATTTCACCTCGTGGAGAGGTATCTTCTGCCTGCTCTTGGCTATAGGTCTGGTGCTGTTGTACTGTACAGTCAGAATGAGGGAAACGCTGCCTGTGCCGATGAGGATGAAAGGGTCGCTGTTGTCTGCCTATGCCAAGCTGTTCAGCGTGTTCGGGAATCCCCGTTTCACCTTGAGCACAATAGCCATGATGTGCAGCTTCTTCACCTTTTTCGCCTATATATCTTCCTCGCCGTTTGTCTTCCAGCAGGTATACGGTCTTTCAGCATTGGAATACAGCGTATGTTTCGGTCTTAACGCCTTTTTCATTGCTGTCGGTGCAATGCTGTCATCGAAATTCCGACACTACAACACGGCATTGAAATGGGGGGCGATACATTTTGCGGCGGCGGCGCTGCTTGTCGCCATAGGCCAGTTCCTGTCTGTGCCTCTGCCCGTACTGATGGTGTGCTACATATACATGATGACAGCGTTTGGGGTGATGCAGCCGGTAAGCATGGCCATTGCCATGGACAGCGAGCGCAGGAATGCCGGTTCGGCGAGTGCCGTTTTCGGTGCGTCGAGTTTTGTGGCCGGCGCTGTCGTCTCCCCCGTTGTCACAATGGGCGATGTCATGTGCATGTCAGCAGTGGTGGTATTTGCGGGGGCGGTGTTGTGCCTGTTGTTTACGTTGCCGCTTTGCGCCGTGGTCAAAAGGCAAAAGATGGGTCAGGCGTGAGAATTACAGCATACGCATGATGTCGGCGGGAGGCTGCCCCTGCCGTTGTGGTTGCTCCTGAAATGGTCGTGCTGTGATTCCGTTCCGTCTATGGAGATGCCGACGAGCCAGTTGTTGTCGCGGAGGAAATTGCACCATTCGGGAGTCAGCAGGGTACCGTTGGCCTGTAGACAATTGTCTATGTGTTTGCGTATTTTTTCTGTAGTTCTTGCGCTTTTTTGTAGGAAGCCAGCGGGCCACTATCATAACCGTGCGTTTTAATCAAATGAATGCATTTCAGGTGAGTTTCTTCCATAACTAATCTCGTCCGCTGCTCATCACCGAGCGGCGGGCGAGTTTTTTGTAGAGTTATAAACTGATGTGAGTGTTGAAGGTCGTAGGCAAAGAGGTATCCTTACGTCTTACGAAACCTTTCTAAAAAGAGCCTGTAGCTGTTTCATTTGCTCCATCAATTCTGCAAAGTCCAGTGGTTGGCCATATATGAAACTTTCTTTCATTTCGTTGTAGTCAGCCTCATAAGCTGGCATCAGTTCTTCATCTGGCACAATCTGAATGTTGGCTGGTAGTTCCTTGTCATAATCCACATAGCCTACATGATAAAACTTGCGTCTGTGCTCCACAATCTCATGATAGAGAGTCACATCTTTGAGAGCCATTTCTGCGTAGGAAGTGTGCATGAGTTTCTCCAAGTCGTAAAAATGACGAGTCATACGGTACGTCCTCGGCTTATCCTTCTGGTATTCCTCGCATAACAGGAACGCCTTTTCAAGAAAAGTCCTTGCAGGACTGACGGTACGGATGGTTTGAACGAAATCTGAATCCACATCTTCCCCAGCGAAGACTTGCTCCACCAACGATGATATACGTCTCATTTCAAATGGCTCCGACATGGACAATACGCTAATCTCTATTTTGATAGTAGGCACAGCGTATGAGGCTTGACTATTATAAAGCGATGGGTATTGAATGTAAAGAACAGACGGATCTTTATCATGAGGGACTTTTCTCGGTTCTCCGTTTTCATCCGATACTTCATTGTCGCCAACTACGGTCACGTCAAGCCCTAAAGTCTTTAGCTTATTATCCAACTCCAATTTAAACTCTCTAAGGAGAAAGTCCTGTCCTTTTTCACGGAGATTATGTATCTGCGTGTTAGAGGTACAAGTGGCACATGACAGTTTCTTCACAGTCAAAAAATAGTCACGGCTCAGCGCTAAGTCTATGTCCTCGCTAAATCTGTTGATAATATTCCACCCTTTACTTAGGCTTGTGCCACCTTTGAATAATAGGTATTCACTGATGCTGGTATGGAACATGACATAGAGAATAGCGGTTACCCACCAGTCCTTTTCTGCTGAAGCTTCATCTATCTGCTTTGCCTGACTGACGGCTTGTATCATTGCTATACGCTCATCTATAGAAAAGTCTGTCCATTTACTCATTGTCTTGTCCTTTTATATTTGACTTCGTCTTCATCTGTCACGACTTGACCATTCAAACAGGTTTGATGGTTCTCGCTGCTTCAGAGTTTCTTTTGATTATTTGTCTCATCCAAACTGGGGCTAATAGCAAATCATGTTCTATTGTCTCTTTTTCGGGAGTTTCTGAAAGCAGCTTTGCAATCTGCCCTTCATCTTCTTTTGTGATGTTGTTTTCGCCGATACTACGTAATGCCTGCACCAGTTCCTGCATCAGCTTCCCTCGAAAGGCAAAATTCCTTGGTGCTCCATGTTTTAAGGTAACAGTCCTGTTGCCAAGACTCAATTTCCTGCCAGAGCCGGTAGTCAGGAAACTTGTGTTCATGGGAACTTGGGTAGAGAAGCCCAGACTATTTGCGGCAGTGGCTCCCGTAGGAATGATTACTGCTTTATCTCTTTTGGCAATCTCTGTCACCAGTTCAAAGGCAGAAGGGTATAGGACACCGAAGCGAGTCTTACGTGCCTTGACATAGACCCCCTTTGCTATACGGCTGATGAGTCCTTCACGTTCAAAGAGTGCCAACAGTTTGGTGACATACTCCACATCATATTGCGGAAAAGACGACACGAAGTAAACCTCTCCGAATTTTCCGTGGGCAATCTTGCTCCTAATCTTATTAACTACAGCGTCTTGCATATAGATATTGGTTTTGTTTTGGTCGGAATTATTACAAATATTTCCGACCGCAAAAATGCTGTTTTTCTTTCAAACAACAATGCATTTTCTCCTGAAATTAAGTTTTCCTTGCTGAAAAAGGCAAAAGATGGGTCAGGCGTGAGAATTACAGCATACGCATGATGTCGGCGGGAGGCTGCCCCTGCCGGTACAGTTCCGCCATGGTGTCCATATAAGGCGCAACGTGGCTGAAAAAAGTCTTGTAACCCTCGCAGAGGTAGTTGAGGCCGTATTCTCTGTCTTCGGAGAAGAGAAAACGGTTGCGCGGACATTCGCCGTGGCAGGCAAACAGCCACCGGCACTGCTTGCATTGGCGTGGCAGTGCGAGTCTCTTGCGGTAAGAAAAGGCATTTTGCTGTGGACTGTACATGAGGCTGATGAGGTTCTCGCTGCCGAGGTTCCCCAACTTGTATTTCGGAAAGACAAAGTGGTCGCAGCTGTAGACATCGCCGTTGGCCTCCATTACCCCTGCGTGTCCGCACTCCTTGGCCAGGGAGCAGACTCCGGGTGTCACGCCCAGCCAGTTTGCCAGTGTCGCGTCAAACAGCTGGACGAACACTTTCCCTACGTCATGGCGTATCCACTCGTCGAACACCGCACAGCAGAAGTTGCCCCAAGCCTCAGGCGTGACACTGAACGGCTCCACCTGGGAATCGCTTTCGTCGGGATCGCTCAGATGCCGCCCGTCTTCATATATGGTGCTGCGTTCCACGACGGGTGTAAACTGCAGGAACATACAGTTGATGCGCTTGAAGAAACGGTAGAAATCCAACGGCTGCCCGGCATTGAAACTGTTGACGGTTGCCATGGCGTTCCATTCCACACCGTGGCTCTGCAGCATTCCGATTCCCTCCATCACTTGCCTGAACGAACCCCTGCCGTTGTGGTTGCTCCTGAAATGGTCGTGCTGTGATTCCGTTCCGTCTATGGAGATGCCGACGAGCCAGTTGTTGTCGCGGAGGAAATTGCACCATTCGGGAGTCAGCAGGGTGCCGTTGGTCTGTAGGCAATTGTCTATGTGTTTGCCGTTTGCGTACGTCCTCTGTAGTTCTTGCGCTTTTTTGTAGAAAGCCAGCGGGCGCAACAGCGGCTCTCCACCGTGCCAAGTGAAAAGCACGTGGTCTGTGGTCTGCATTCCTATGTATTGCTCCACAAACTTTTCAAGGGTGTCCAGGCTCATTTCGTCTGGCGCGGAGCCTTTGTAGAGGCGGGATTTTTCCGAATAATAGCAATAATGGCAAGCCAGATTGCATTTTGCACTTGCTGGCTTTGCCATTATATAACACTCGCGTGCGAAAGAGTAGGTATCTTTCTGCATTGTTCGTTCCCGCTTGCGGACAGGGCGCGGGTCAGTTGTCTTTCTCTATATCCTTGAAATAGCGGTATGTGCCGACCTTGATTTCTTCGCAGGCCGCTTCATCGCATACTATTATGGCGTGCTTGTGTGTCTGCAGTGCACTGATAGTCCAAGCCTGGGTAACGGGACCTTCCACTGCCGCCTGAAGCGCACGCGCCTTGTTGTGCCCGTTCACTACGATGAGAACTTCTTTCGCGTCAAGTACGGTGCCCACTCCTACGGTCAGGGCTGTCTTGGGCACGTTGTCCGTGTTGTTGCCGAAGAAACGGCTGTTGGCGATGATGGTGTCCGTCGTCAGCGACTTCATGCGTGTGCGGCTTGCCAGAGAACTGAAAGGCTCGTTGAAGGCAATGTGGCCGTCAGGGCCTATGCCGCCCATGAACAGGTCTATGCCGCCGGCCTTCACTATCGCCTCTTCGTATTGGGCGCATTCGGCCTCAAGGTCTGCCGCATTGCCGTTGAGGATATGCACGTTTTCTTTCTTGATGTCGATGTGACTGAAGAAATTGGTCCACATGAAACTGTGGTAGCTTTCGGGATGTTCTTCCGGCAACCCTACATATTCGTCCATGTTGAACGTAATGACGTTCTTGAAGGAAACTTTTCCTGCCTTGTAGAGCTCTATCAGCCCCTTGTACAGGCCGAGAGGGGATGAGCCTGTAGGACAGCCTAATTTGAAAGGCTTCTCAGGAGTCGGATTGGCGGCGTTTATCCTGCCGGCGACATAATTTGCCGCCCAATCGCTCAACTGTGCGTAATTGTCTTTGATTATAAGTCTCATGTTCGTGCGTTAATTGTAGGTTTGTTATGACCTTACAAAGATAGTGCTTATTTTTCTATTGTGTCGGGAAAAGGAATCCTTTTTATCTTATTTTCCATTCTCCACCGTCTTTTGACAATTGGACAAGGACATTTGCTGTTGTTTTGTCCGAATATTCTATTGTCAGGTAGACGTCTGCCCCGCTGTCGGATATGTCGCTCCGTTTGCACACTATGTTTTTGATGTCGCCGTATTGCGCCCGGTGCTCGGAGCCGATTTCCCTGTAGCGCATGGCGATAAGGTCTCTGTAGCTTGCGGGGGCACTGTCAAGTGTCAGTGTCAGGTCGGCGGCTTTTGTGTAGTCACCGTGGTGTACGGCCCGTATGAAGGACTCCGCCACCGAAACGGGGGAGGGCGCGGAGTCGCCGCATGACAACAGCAGTCCCAGAACTGTCATGGTCAGCGCGATGGTGCGGTTCGTCATGTTCATGGCCATATTACTTCTGGCGGACGTAAATGCGTATGGGGGTTCCCGAGAAGTCCCAGTTGCTCCTGATCTTGTTTTCAAGGAAACGGAGATACGGCTCCTTGATGTACTGCGGAAGGTTCGCATAGAAAATGAACGTGGGTATTTGGGTGTCGGGAACCTGCGAACAATACTTTATCTTGATGTATTTCCCCTTTATGGAAGGCGGCGGACAGGCCTCTATTATCGGGAGCATCGTTTCGTTCAGCTTGGATGTGGAAACCCGTTTCTTCCTGTTTGCGTAGGCGTTCTTGGCCTGCTCCAGGACTCTGAATATGTGCTGCTGCGTCAGGGCTGACCCGAAGACTATCTTGAAGTCTGACCACGGGGCCATCCTCTGGCGGATTGCATCCTCGAATACCTTTATGGATGTGTTGTCCTTCTCTTTGACCGTGTCCCATTTGTTCACGAAGACAACCATGCTTTTCTGGTTTTTCTGGATAATCTGGAATATGTTCATGTCCTGGGCCTCTATTCCGCGTTCTGCGTCTATGAGCAGAATGCACACGTCGCTGTTCTCAATGGCCCTTATCGAGCGCATCACCGAATAGAATTCCAGATCTTCGTTGACCTTGTTCTTCTTCCTTATTCCCGCTGTGTCAATGAGATAGAAGTCAAATCCGAACTTGTTGTAGCGTGTGTGGATGGAGTCGCGGGTTGTTCCGGCGATGTCGGTGACGATGTTCCGCTGCTCGCCTATGAAAGCGTTGGTAAGGCTGCTTTTCCCTACATTCGGGCGGCCCACGATGGCAAAGTGCGGAAGATCTTCATCGTAAAGGTCGTTGTCTGTGTTTTTGAATTTGTCCACGATGGCATCAAGCAGTTCTCCGGTGCCGCTGCCCGTGAGGGCGGATATGCAGAACGGCTCTCCAAGCCCCAGACCGTAGAATTCTGCGGCATCATAGCGCAGCTCGTTGGAGTCGGTCTTGTTTGAGACAACGAGCACAGGCTTCTTTGACTGGCGGCGGAGAATGTCCGCCACTTCGCTGTCAAGGTCGGTGACTCCGTTCTTCACGTCTACCACAAACAGGATCACGTCGGCCTCTTCCGTCGCTATGGAAACCTGCTTCCTTATTTCGTCTTCGAATATGTCGTCGGTCTTTGTTATCCAGCCGCCGGTGTCGACGACTGAGAAACTGTGCCCGCACCATTCCGACTTGCCGTACTGGCGGTCGCGTGTCGTTCCCGCCACTTCGCTGACAATGGCCTGGCGGCTTTGTGTCAGCCTGTTGAACAAAGTGGACTTGCCTACATTCGGTCGCCCGACGATTGCTACTAAATTACCCATTGCGTCTGTGTTCTTTTGTTATTGGTTGTACCCGAAGCGCGAAAGCTCGCGCGAGGAATTCCTCCAGTTCTTGTCCACGTTCACGAAGATGCGGATGAAGACTTTCTTGCCGAGAAATCTCTCCAGGGATTTCCTTGCCTCTGCCGACACCTTCTTCAGGGCGAAACCGCCCTTTCCTATGATTATTCCTTTCTGGCTCTCGTGGTCTACGTTTATCGTGGCGTAAATCCTGACAATGTCGGGCGACTCCTTGTATTCGTTGACGACAACCTCCACGCTGTACGGAATTTCCTTGTCGTAGTAGAGGAGTATCTTCTCGCGCACTATTTCCGACACGAAAAACCTCATCGGTTTGTCCGTCAGCTGGTCTTTGCCGAAATAGGGTGGGGAGTCGGGCAGGAGTTCCTTGATGCGTTTCAGCACATTGTCTATGTTGAACTTCAGCTTGGCTGATACGGGAAAGATCTCACAGCCGGGAATGAGCTTTTCCCATATGTCCACGAGTTCGTTGAGCCTGTTCTGGTCGATCAGGTCGATCTTGTTTATCAGCACGAGTTTGGGCGTTGTCTCCAGCCTGTTCACGGCCTCTATGAAATCGGAGTTCTTTCCGGCACTCTCTACGCTGTCGGTAACGTAGAGGAGGATGTCCACGTCTGTCAGTGCGCTGTTGCTGAATGAGCGCATGGATTCCTGTAGCTTGTAGTTGGGCTTCAGCACTCCCGGAGTGTCCGAGAAGACTATCTGGTAGTCGGGCTGGTTTACTATGCCCATTATGCGGTGGCGGGTTGTCTGCGACTTGAATGTCGCGATGCTGATCCTTTCCCCGACAAATATGTTCATGAGCGTGGATTTGCCCACGTTGGGGTTTCCCACGATATTTACGAATCCGGATTTGTGTGCCATGGTCGTGTTGTTTTTATGGGCGTTTCACGGATATCCCGCACCGTGCCGCATCACCCTGCCACAGGCCGGTGCTTTTGGACATTCCCGTGACCCCGTCCTAAAAGAAAAACGCACCGTGATCTTGAAATGGCGATGCGTTTTCCGTATTGTGGGCGGACAGCCTGAAGATTCAGAAAACCTTACAGGTGGTCGTGGCTATTTGCCGTTGCGTCTCTTGGCGTACCAGTCCTCGCGGCTGATGACACCCTCCTTGTAGAATTCTGCCGGAGTGTCCGCGAACTTGCTTCCGTCGTATCCCCAGATCATGTAGCTTGCTCCCCACGTGAAGCCGGCACCGAAAGCCGTGAAGATTAGCTTGTCTCCCTTTTTCAGTTTGGGTTCATACTCCCACAGGCAGAGAGGAAGGGTACCGCCTGAGGTGTTGGCCATGTGGTCGATGTTTATCATCACGTGGTCTTCAGTGACACCTATGCGCCTGGCCACGGCACTCTCTATGCGCACATTGGCCTGATGCGGTATCACCCATGCGATATCCTCGTTGGTGAGGTTGTTGCGGTTGGCTATCGTTTCCACGGCATTGCTCATGTTGGTGACGGCGTGCTTGAAAACCGCACGCCCTTCCTGATACACGTAGTGCAGCCGCTGGTCCACTGTCTCGTGGCTCGGCATTCTGGCTGAGCCGCCTGCTGCCATGTGGAGGTTCTCGTAGCCCTTGCCGTCCACGCGGAGATAGCTGTCCATCAGACCGTAGTCCTCTTCCGTGGCTTCCATCATGACGCAGGCCGCACCGTCGCCGAATATGGGGCATGTGTTGCGGTCTTCGTAGTTTGTCATGGAAGACATGTGGTCGCCGCCGCAGACAATGATTCTCTTGTGCCGTCCGCTGCGTATCAGACACGCGCCCTGCTCCATGGCATAGAGGAAGCCGGCGCAGGCCGCCTCGAGGTCATAGCCGTAGGCGTTGCGCAGCCCGATATTGCCGATCACCAGTGATGCGGTGGACGGGAAATGGTAGTCCGGAGTTGTCGTTGCGACAATCACCGCTTCTATGGAGTCCGGATCCGCCTGTGTCTTGTCAAGCAGTTGTCTGACGGCTTTCGTCATCATGAAGGACGTGCCGGCCCCTTCCTCGGGCTTGAGGATGTGGCGCGTCTTCACGCCGATGCGTTCCATTATCCATTCATCGCTGGTGTCTACAATGTGCGACATCTCGTCATTGTCGAGGATATAGGTCGGAACCCATCCCCCGACACCGGTTATGACTGCGTTGATATTTCCCATGGCGGTAAAATTAAAGAACGGCGCTGCCGGTTACTCTGCTGTTTCCTTGGCGATGGCGACCTTGCCTCTGTAGTACCCGCACGACGGGCACACGGTGTGGTAAACGTAAAGTTCACCGCAGTGGGAGCAGATGGCAAGCGTAGGGGCAACCGCCTTGTCGTGAGTTCTTCTCTTGCGGGTTCTTGTCTTTGATTGTCTTCTTTTGGGATGTGCCATTTTTGTGTTGTTTTAGTATGTTTGTTTCTTTCTTTTTCCGGGGGTCAGTCCTCCTCACCGGGAGTCTGGACCATATACTTGTCGAGGGTGTCGAGCATTTCCCTGTCGCACTGCCCCTCCGGGTGGCTATGGGCTAAGGGTATGGCCAGGGCAATGAAATCGTATATGAAAGGCCACAGGTCTATCTTGGTCGTGTCCTTGCTCACGAATACGGTCTCCCCCGCATCCTCGTCGCGGTCGGCAATCCGGACTTCCAGTTTCTCCGTCCTGTCTATGCTGACCTCCATGTCGTTCAGGCAGCGGTCGCACTCTACCGTGACCGTCCCCCTTATGTCGAAAGCGATATCATATCCTGCGGCCCTGCGCGCGGCGGTCACCCTCGCGACACACTCCCCACTCTTGACCACACTGTTGTCCACGGACTGGAACATACTGCTGTCTATGGCGTACTCAAGAGTCTGTGTCTGTGCGCAAACCGCCCTCAAATCAAGGTAGATAGACATGGTCTCGCTCTTTTGAACGGCAAAGTTAGTGCTTTTTTGCTTAATTAAAGACATTCGCAGGATAGAAAATGGTCTCTTTGCCGAAATATGTTGCTGTGGGTCTGCCGTGATTTTGCGGGGCTGTTCTTCGGGTTCAGTCTTTCCTTAGTTCTATGCGGAACGTGGTCCCCACGCCGAGTTCCGAACTTTTCACGAAGATCCTGCCTTTGTGGTATTTTTCGACAATGCGCTTTGCGAGCGACAGCCCCAGTCCCCACCCGCGTTTCTTGGTGGTGTAGCCCGGGTCAAAGATGGACTTGAACCTGTTTCTGGCGATGCCTTTCCCCGTGTCGCTTATCTCTATGACAAAGCGGCGCGCTTCTTCTCTTGCCGTTATGTCTATGCTTCCACGCCCCTCGGTGGCGTCCATGGCGTTCTTGCAGATGTTTTCTATCACCCATTCAAACAGGGGGGCGTTCATCTTTATCTTGGTGTCTTTTTCAGGCAGGTTGCAGGTGATCCTGACCTTGTTGGAGGAGCGCGGCTTGAGGTAGTTGACAACGTGCCAGATAACCTCGTTGACGCTCTCGGGCCTGGACTCGGGCAGTGAGCCGATCTTTGAAAAACGTTCGGCGATGAGGTTGAGCCTGTCCACGTCCTTGCCGAATTCGGGTATCACCGGATCTTCGGGGTAGGTTTCGCGCATTATCTCTACCCATGCCATCAGCGACGAGATCGGCGTGCCGAGCTGGTGGGCGGTTTCTTTCGTGAGGCCCACCCACACCCTGTTCTGTTCTGCCCGCTGCGAACTGACAATCACGAAGATTATGATTATGGCGAAGAGGGCGAGTATGCATATTTGGATGTACGGGTATACCGACAGCTGTTTCAGCACAACGGAGTCGTCGTAGAGAATCTCCATGTATGACTGTTTGGCAGTGGCCGAAGCCGGTTCTTGGCTGTAGGATATCTTTATGGAATAGCCGCCGCGCCTCATGTGCCGGACTTCTCTGGCGATCTTCCCGAGGGAGTCTTTGGGGGAGAGTCCCGAAAAGTCTATGTTGCGGGTCGTCTCTACTTCCCCGTTCTCGTTCATCACCATGACAGGGATGGTGTTGTTTGTGTCGAGTATCTTGAGCACGAGGTTTAGGTCGGTGTTTTCATCGGCGTTGTTGAGTGCCTGCATGGCCTCGGCCCAGATGCCCATCTTGTCGTTGGCGTCCCTCTCAAGGCTCTTTACAAGGAAGTGGGAGTACACCAGTGATACACCGGCAATTATCACGGCGGCGGCTATCAGGATATACTTTATCTCCTTGGTGTTGTTGGTCCAGCTCATACCCTATATAACGTGTTGCCCGTGCATATATTGTAGTGGAGTCCAACGTGTTGTTTGCGGAGGAGTGCAAGAATGCCCGTAAACACTACAGGGAACATGACGGTATCTGTCCCGGTCGCTGCGCCCCGTCGTTACACGGCTTTTGCCATCGTTGCCTTTCTGGTATAACAGCATTATGGAAAGTGGAAACCCACCTTGTTACTATTGTTCAGTGGCTACAGTTGTTGGCGCAAATTTATTTGCTCACTTTCAGGAAACAACATAGAACGAGCTTCCTTGTTCATTTTGAATGATATGGTGTCACCATTTCCACTTGGACGTGATAACAACAAATCCACTGTTATGTATCCAGCGTCAAGAAGAGTGTCAAATTGGGAAACTACAGGATTCTTGGTGTGCTCAACGATTGTAGGACGGAACAGTTCTCGATTTCCGTCAACACGAGACTCGACTTCTATCCAAAATGTCTCGTGGTGTTTTTCTAACAAACGTTGGCGGAGGGCAGGTAGTTGCCACAGTGCTACATCAGCCGCTTTCAGGTATTTGATAACGTCTTTGTCAACCTTTGCTCTTTTCTCTTCAATGGCGAGAACTTCATCCTTTGAATATAAGGTCATGACTAAGTTTTGGGCATTGGGTGCTGCGCAACTGAGAGTGTTTTGGTAGGTCTTGATCATTTTTCCCTCATTGTTGGGTCGCATATAACCATATTTGGCAACAATCTCTTTCGCAGATTTTAAGCGGCTGTTTTTCCAGTCGGGAACTTGCGTAAATAATGTAGCTCTGACTCTCGGACGTTTCTCGCGGTAACTTTTTAATTCAATGCCCTTATAGTCTGGTTGCTTTGAACAATTCATGCCAATTCCGAGGAGCGTTTCTACAGCGCGACCAATTCCCGTATCTGCCAAGACCTCTGCCGGATGCCATTCTTTTGCAATGTCCCGCAATAATCCGGTCAGCTCGTTAGCTGCATTCATAGCCTCGGAATTTACTTCCTTTATCAATTCTTTGATAGGAGTGATGATTACCGAATTGAATGCCTCTTCTATATTGACCTGCGTAAGGTTCACCACATACAGTTTTTCTTTGTGGTAAAGCATAAGCAGGATGTCGTTAGGAACACAGTACTTTTTCAGACTGTTTGTCCAGATTCGTGGATCTCCTTTCTTTGTCTCAGGACGATACAAGGATGTTGATGTTGGATACATGGATGTTCCGTCCAATATAGTTGTAGGCTGGAACACCTTGTTTTCTTGCCCCTGTGATTGTAGGTCATAGTCATGCATGCCAACTGTTTTGAAATACTGACGCATAGGATCAGTGGCATCGAGAATACTTTTGTTGTAACCGGTTTCGGTTATTTGAACAAGAGTATGCTCAATGTTCTTCTGGGTGAGGAACTTCAGATTGTTTTCCTCAAACTTGCTGAAAGACCTCATGTGTATCATAGGATTCCTATTTTATGTGTTCAAGTATTGTGTTTGCAATAGCTCTTGCCATCAGAGGGGGAACAGCATTGCCGACCAACGTGTATTGCGGTATTTCTTTTTGACGGTTATTACCGCCAGTCTGTCTTTTTCCTTGAAACACGAAAGAATCGTCAAAACTCTGTAAACGAGCCATTTCGCGTACGGTCATTGGACGGCAAGCAGCGTAGTGGATGAAGTCATCCGGCATTGTGCAGACAGTTGGGCTTTGCCCCAATGGGTCAAGCACAGTGTAATTCCGCTTGTTTGAATCCAATCCTTTCTCCTTCAGTTCCGCCTTTGCGTCATCGTAGTCTCCGTGTTTGGCTATAATGCGAAGCCGTTTGCGGACAGTTTCATTCTGCAAGCTTGTCTGATGGTTGAAAAGTTCCATTCTCTTATGTGCAGAAGCCTTTTTCAATTCATCCGTGTTGGCCACGTAGAACGGTTCTTCATCAAACGTGAAGCGATGCCTCAATCTTCCCGTTTTAGACCATTCCGTATAGAGCATCCCTCGTTCGTCAGGTTCTCCTTGAATGGCACGGCGTTTTTTCCCCCTTTCGTATTTGGCTATCGTTTTTGGACTCTTGTACCTTGTTGCAGTCTCGCCATTGTCAAGCGTGTCCATATCCCAAATTGCTTCATACACTTTTACCCGGTCGCTTTCCGCCACAGTTGCCGGAATTTCAGTGATGAGGTCTTGGTCGTTGCGGCAACCGACAAACAACACGCGCTCCCGGTTTTGGGGTACACCATAATTGGCAGACATTACAACGATAGGTTTCTCGATGTTGTAAAGTCTTACATTTTTCATCATGGTGTCAAACTCTTTTATTGTCTTCTCGTTGTCTGGGAGGGTTTCTCGTATAAAGTCGATACACTCATCAAAGGTAGACACGTAAAGTTCAAGCGATTTCTTTATTGCATCGGCATCTTTTTTGCAATTGCCAAGAGTAGCCACGTCATCAATGGCTTTCTCCATGGAGTCGAAAATATCTTCGGTAGATACCGCTTCAACTGCCGCATTGTATTTGTCAACAAAACGGTCGTTGTCCATATGTGCGGTTGTCTTGAGTTGAATGATTCGCTTGCGGATTTCCTCGCGCGATTTTCTTTGCTTCAACAAAATGAGTCCATGTCTGATTGTATTCACAGCGTCATTGCTCTTGCTCACATTGTAAGCAAGGTTTTTGGTCGTTAGTTCACGGAGTTGGGCGTCCAGATTGTCAAAGAAAGACTGTTCTATAGCATCCGCATTGTCCTCGTATGCCTCCAATCTTAGCTTTATGGTCAATGCGTCATATAAAGCAGGGGTTATACGCTTCTGCAAATTAACCTCAATATAGTCAAGAAGTTGCTGAAAGGCCATCGGGTCTACGATAGAGCGGATCTCCCGCAAGATGCGCTCTTTGATTCGTCCTTTGTCCTTTGTGAGGATACCCTTGACATTCTCCATTACAAAGTATTTGGGGCGCAAAGCCTTTATGATCTTGAGATAATGGAAGAAAAGGTCATCGCGTTTGTCCATCTTTTTTCTGCGTCCGGCAAGACTGAATGACTGACAGCTCGGGCCGCCTGTTACCACTTCAATCTCTTGCCCGTTCAGTTTGTCCAACAGGTTGGGAAGAAACGAATCGTCCATGATGTCCTGGCAAATGAACTCTGTATCAAGTCCAAGAACATTGTTGTAGCGCACCCGGTGGGTCAGTTCGCAATTTTCATTTATGTCGCTGGCCAAACGGAAATCAAAATACTTGTCATCGGTATATGCCTGTATAAAGCCTTCGCTGATACCTCCAGCACCGGCAAACAGATCTACGAATGTTACTTTTTTACGCGATTCTGTAAATTCTTTTTTCTCCACGATATCTTACAAAACAGGACTCCACAACGGTGTCTACAGGCCGACCAAAGCCCTTCGCTGCCATCAGGGGATCCCTTTTTTGCATATGCTTTTAATGTTTGGTCTATTTGTAGGCAAGAATGTGTATGTACAAATCTTGCCTACAAAGATAACGATTTTAGTTGGATTCCCCTACAGAAGGAATTACGTTTTCTAATAGTTTGCCACAGGCTGTATTTGAACTTAATGTTTTGATTGCCGATAAGTTGACAAAAACAGCATTGTGCGTAGTTTCATTAACTGTTTTTTGACAGTTTGAGTTGTTTCTG
>CAVEQO010000038.1:0-19359 GCA_963617965.1 Anaerovoracaceae bacterium | reverse complement strand
AACTCTTTGATTTTAAACGAAAAAGGCGGCTTTTTTGCCGCCTTTGGGGTGATCCGCTTGGGATTGCACGTGGCGGCTGTATGTGGTTGGTTTTGTGTGAGTTACACACGGTGCGGTTGGCGTGCGTAACACTTTTTTTTGCGGCTGTTTATGTTTTGAAGTACTTGTCGCGGTCTGCGAGGAGTACGGTGATGAGGCGTTCCTTTTCGGCCAGGAGTGCTTCGAGGGCCTGTATGCGTGCGGCCGTGGCGGAGTCGGCCGGTGGTGAAGACGTTCATTGTTTCAGCTGATTGTAGTATGCGAACATTTCTTTAGCCGCTTCAAAAAACTTCATGCTAACGTCAAGGGCCCGTTCGTCTTTTGTTGGCAACTTCAGCCCCCTTAGCCTGTCCAGTTCCTTTTTCAGATTTTTTATTTCCTCTTTCATCCTGTCAATTTCTTCTTGACTGCCAACGGCTTCCTCGTTTTCTTCTGTCAAGAAAAACGTTACCGGCACTGCGAATATTTTTGCAAGATCCCGAAGAACTGAGGTGCTAACGTCTTTTTTTTCAAGCAAATAATAAACAGCTTGTTTTGTCTTGTTCATTTTTTTTGCAAGCGTTGGAGCATCAATATTTTTTTCACTCATTAACTTTTTGATTTTCAATCCTATACAAACCATATTCAAATTTTTGTTGAAAATAATTAAAGTTTTTCTTGTCCGTTGGTAAAGTTTTTCTTACCTTTGCTGCGTAAAGTTACGAAAAAGTAATTGAAATTCAAAAACATGGAACTGAAACAGCTTGTGACGCTGACTCTGGCGGATGCCCTCAGGGGCATGGAGGTCGGGGAATCGTGCCTGGCCCCGGAGGGGTACGAGCGCGGCACGGTGGTGAAGACTTGCTGCGTCCTGCGGCGCGAGGGCTACAGGTTCACCACCACGACGAAGCCGGGCGTGCAGGTTATCACGCGTCTGGCATAGGTTTTTGCAAACAGTCAAAAAACAAAAAGAGATGAAAAGGAGAAGGAGACTCCCGAGGAGGAGGCTGACGGACGAGGGGCTTGTGGTCGTTATGTCCGTGCTGATGGTGCCGAGCTGCGTGCTTATATGCACTGACTCGTGCTTGCTGATAGCTATAGCGATGCTGTGGATGGCCGTGGCGGTGGTACTGGCGCGGCTGTGGTCGCCCCGGTGGGCGAACAGGGCCGGAAAGCGGCTCGGCAAATGGCTCGGGGAGTGATGGACAGGCGCGAGTTCAACGCCCTGGTGGCGTATCTGCGGAACAGGCCCGAAGAGGCGGCGCGCCTGGCCGACGTGCTGGGTGCGGCCCCGCGGCAGGGCTGCTGCACGTGGGTCGGCACCAGGGCGGCGGCTGAGGAGCTGGGCAAGAGCGTGACGTGGCTGAAGGCTCATCTGGAGCTGTTTCCGGGCAAGATGAAGACCGGCACGGCCGGGGGGCGTTGCGCATGGAAATTCAAAAAGGAGGAACTGCGCGAGACTTACGAGGAGTATCTCCAGGCAAGGAGACTTTGCACGCCGTGAGGGCGTTGCGGCAGGGGTGAAGCGGTGCAGCGGCACGGGCTTGCGAGTGTAAGCAACTTGTTTTCATGTTCGTTAACAAATCTTCTGATAGTTTTTAGGCGCGGCGGTTCGATTCCGCCCACCCCACACACAACCAAACAAACAAAAAGGACAATGGAAAAGGGAGAGTATTTTTTCCCCGCCACGAAAATCAACGTCCACAACAAGCGGACGGAGGCTCTGTCGAAGATCCTGAAGGGGTTCTTCTACACAACGGTTTCGTTTGACGAGCAGCTCACGCCTCAAACGCTCCTGGAGTGGTTTGACGAGCGGGTGAGGGAGATAAACCTGCGCCTTTCGTGGGGCAGGGACATTACGGTAAAGATGGTCAGGTTCGAGTGCCTCCATTATGTATTCGCAGACGGTGCGACGGTTGCCTTCGTGACGCTGCACAAGGTGAGGGCGCGGTGCGGAAAGCCGGAGGACCTTGACGAGCTTCTGCGGTGACGGGAAACGGCATGGAAGAGGCGAAAACATACACGATGACCGACATGGCGGCGGAGCTTGGCGCGAAGAGCGCGCAGGACCTGCGGCGCACGCTGGAGCGGTGCGGACTGGTGGTGCGCGCCGGGCGGACATGGAAGCTGACGGCGAGGCATGCCGGGCGCGGCTATACGGAGATGCGTGCGGCGGAGTACCGTCTGCCGTCGGGAATGTACGGCGCGTCTTGGATCACGGTGTGGACGGAAGCGGGGCGCACGTGGCTTCGCGGAGTGATGGCCGGGTGCAAGGCGCAGGAGCAGAATTTTTTTGCAGAATAATCGTTTTTTCAGTATACAAAAGAATGGAACTAATCGTAAAAATCCTAACATTGGAAGAGGCGCAGCGGGGCGTGAGCGACTCCGGGGCGTGGGTGCGGCAGAACGTGGTCGGCGAGACGATGGAAAGCTATCCGAAGACCGTGTGCTTTGAGGTGCGCAACGCCGCACTGGTGGACAGCGTGAAGCCCGGCGAGTGCGTGAAGGTGACGTTCTACGTTCAGAGCCGCGAGTACAACGGGCGGTGGTACACCCACGCCCGTGCGGTGGGCCTGCAGCCGGTGAGCGGCGCGGGCAACGGCGGCGGCACGGCGGCGGATGCCATAGGCCAGGTGTAGGCGGATGGATTCGCTGTCTGATGCGCTCGGTGCGCTGGAGAACGAGGAGTCCCGGACTATCCGCGAGCAGATCGAGCTGTGGCGGATAAAGGCTTCCTCCGAATTGGCGGAGAAGGAGTACCTTCTGTCGCGTGACGGCGTGGGTTTCGCTCCCCGCGGCAACGTGATGGCGATTGCTGCGGAGAAGAAAGCCGGCAAGAGCTGGTTTGCCATGTCGCTGTGCGCCGCTTTGCTGTGCGGGCGTTTTCTGGGCGTGGAGAGCCGCAAGCCGGACGCACGCTGCGTGTATTTCGACACGGAACAGGACGAGGCGGACGGGCAGCGCATACTGCGGCGCGTGCACAGCGTGTGCGGCTGGCCTTTCATGGAGGACAACGACCGCTTCACCGTGTTCCACCTGCGCGAAATGGACTGCGAGGAGCGGCGGGACTTCGTGCTGCGTGCCATAGAGCACCTGCGTCCGGACATGGCCGTGGTGGACGGCGTGCGCGACCTGCTTGGCGACTTCAACGACATAGACCAGAGCAACGCCCTGGTGGGCGACCTGATGCGCGTGAGCAGCGCGACGGGGTGCGCCGTGTGGTGCGTGCTGCACGTGAATCCGAACTCGGAGAAGATGCGCGGGCACCTTGGCACGGAGCTCGGGAACAAGGTTGCGGACATCCTCTACATGACAAAAAAAAAGAGCGCGACGGAAGACAACGACGCGGTCTACACGGCGGAAGAGGTGGCGGCCCGCAGCCACCGGGACATCAAGAGCGTGAAGTTCCGCATCGACGACAACAAGCCGTTCGGCCTGCCCGTGCTGGTGGGCGAGGATGAGCTGGCGCAGATAGACGCGGCGGAGCGCGCCGCTCTGGCTGACCTGTTCCGCCCTGTCGTGCCGTCGCCCGGTGCTGCCGGCGCGCGGAAGGTGGTGGAGTATGTCAAAACGCGGCAGTCGTGCGGCACGACCAAGGCTTGGAGGTTCATAGCCCAAGCTGAGACGGCGGGCGTGATAGCCCGCACAGAAACGGGGAAATACATCTGGACTGCGGACAGGAAAGCTCCGGAACTGCCGTTTGAGAAGAACGGCGAGGAGGAAGCTCCGTTTTAACGATACAAGGCATGAGGGTTTGTAATTTTCAATTCAAGGCTGTTTTCAGCCCCGTAGAGACATTTACGGGGCGTTTGGCGGATGGTTGCCCGCAGGAGCGGAGAAATGCGCTTTACGGGCTTGTATTGGCTGCAAACGGAACGGCGGCAAAATCAAAAAGAGAGAAGAAAGGAGCAAACAGTACAATATTACCCTGTGTCCTGCCTATCTTTAGATAGATAGGCAGGAACAGGGTTAGAGAGATCTGTGTGTTTTTGTAAAACCACAACAAACAAAAAAGAGTTTTTTCAAATCAAAAACAACAAGAAAAAAGAAGCAAAAAAGAAGCTATGCAGAAGAATCAAGACACATCCCGCTACGTTTACCACCTCGCCACCGCTGCGGACATGGCGCGGCTGGGGCATGAGTGGCGGGTGTGCCCCGGCTGCGGACGCAAGGAGTTCAAGCCTTATGTGGACGCTACGGGAGAGCCTCTGGACAGGACGTGCGGACGCTGCAACCGCGAAAGGAACTGCTGCTACCATCTGCCGCCACGCGAGTTCCGCAAGGAGAATCCCGACCACGATGCCAACAGGGCTGTTGCAACGGTGGCGGGGGACAGGCCGGCCAAGCGGGCAATAACAATGCCGTCTGCGTGGGTTGCCGCCAAAACCAAAGACAACGGGCGCAACGTCCTGCTGCAATTCCTGCGCTCCCTGCCGTGGGACGGGGAACAGCGGCAACGGCTGGAGGCGGCACTGGCGGCTTACGGCGTGGGCACGGACAAGCTCGGCAGAACCATATGGTGGCAGATAGACGAGCAAGGGCACGTGAGGAGCGGCAAGCAGATTGCTTACAAAGCGGACGGACACAGGGACAAGAACAGACCGCCGGGGTGGATACATACAGCCGTCCGTGGAGTCTTCCCTGCGGACGAATACGAGTACGTGGGTTGCCTGTTCGGGCTTCACCTCGTTGCCAGCCATCCGGGCGCAACGGTATGTCTTGTCGAAAGCGAAAAGAGTGCCGTGGTGTGCAGTGCTTTCTTTCCGATGAACGAGCGCGTCTGGGTTGCTTCAGGAGGGCTTACCCACGTAAACGCCGCCACCCTTGCACCTCTTCTCAGGGCACGCCGAAAGATAACAGCCTACCCCGACCATGACGGTTTCCAAGATTGGACACGACGGCTGGCGGACATAGACCGCTCGATCACCGTCAGCAGCTTCGTGGAGCAGCTGTACGAGCCGGAACGTGACCCGGCGACTGCGGACATCGCCGACATACTCCTGCGAGTCATGGCAGACGAGAAGCAGGAGGCCGCACAACGCTTTGAAAAGTTAAAGAATGATTTTGTAAATTTTAAAGAATTGACCGAATGTGTACAGATGGAAGTCGTTCAAGCGTCAAAAAATACAAAGTGATTGCGACCAAGGTAAGCCCGGAGGCGGCAGAGATGCTGACAGAACTTGCACGCCGCCGGGGCACGACCACGTACACGCTACTACAGGAGGCGTGCAAGGTCTTCGTTGCGCTGATGAGCCACCCCGTTCCCATGTCTGATGACCTGGCAACCATGCTCCGCCTTTTTGATGATTTGAGCTTCGGAAAAAATTCGTTCAACCCGTGCGATCCGACAACGCGTCAAAGCATAGAATCGGCTGTGTACTTCGTCGCCGGACAGGGGCGGACGGGAACGTCCCCCGTTCTTGTGGACACAACTCCAGACGGGCGGCAGACGCAAAACAGCAATGTACAATCAATTCTTGAAACGTTCCTTTGCCGAACGATTCCCGGATTCTACCGCCGCCTCCGGGCGGTGGGTGTCTCCCTCGGTTGCAATTCTGTATATGAAACCATTGACAGAGTTCTGGCCATGCTGGACGAAGACCCCGACGCGCGCGATCTGCGCGACCTGTTTGCTGACGATTCGCGCAGCGAGTTCGGGCAAGTTCCTGTCTCTTCTCCTTACATTCGCCATCCACATCGTGACCTTAGCAGTTTTGAAAGCAATGAGCAAAAGCGCAATTTATAAAAAACTAATTCAGAGCGAGACGTGGCGGCGCATCCGGCTTGCCAAACTTGAACATAATCCTGCCTGTGAACAGTGCGCTGCCAAAGGGCGCACCACCGCAGCCACGTGTGTTCACCACATAACCCCGGTGGAGAGTGCCACCAGCGAACAAGAGGCCGCCGCGCTGTGCTACAGCATGAGCAACCTCCAGTCGCTGTGCTACGAATGCCACAGCGCAATCCACTGTGCCAAGAGATACAACGGACGGGCGGCGCACAAGGAACGCACGGCTGACTGTGTCGCAAGATGGAAGAACAAGCACGGAATCGATACCCGGGGGGGGCTGTTTTTTGCACCCCCCGGAGGTGTCCCCAAATCCACTGACCTCACTTCGGGGGGAGAGGAGGGAAAACGGTTTCCGGATTTTTCCGGGCGCACTGCGTACGGCACACCCGGTAACGGGCATGGAACGAAGAATGTTTTTTACCACATAGAACAGAAAAAACCGTGCGAGATGGAGGCTTGCGAGATGGAGGCTTGCGAGACGGAGACTTGCGAGATGGAGACTTGCGAGACGGAGACTTGCGAGACGGAGGCTTGCGAGATGGAGGCTTGCGAGATGGAGGCTTGCGAGATGGAGGCAGGACGAGGCGTGCGAGAAGAATTAATTCCCGGCGGCACGCTCCTGCCACGGAAAGGGGGTGGAAAATGAAACAGTGGACATCTGCAAAAAAGGAACTGCCCCGAACGGACGAGGAGGTGATTGTCATTGACAAGGACGGCAGGATTTCTTTCGCACACATAGTATACCCGGACAAGGCAATAGGCTACAACGGATGGAACGTTCCGGACGTGGTTTTCTGGCGGCCCTGCGGGTTTACGGAAGAAATGGCGGCCTTTTTCGGAACGGACAAATAAATTTACAACACACGCAAAAAAAATACAAAAAATGGAAATCAAAAAAGAAAACATCATCAGAGCCTACAGGAAGAGCGACAGCGGCATGAAAGAGATGCTGAGGACATTGTTCCCGTACGTTGATTTTGAAAAAACAACCGTTCATGTCATTGACAGGATAAAGACCTTTGAGGACGCGTGCAGGGAACTGGGAGACAAGCATCCGCTTGTCTTGCAATACAACAACAACTGCAACGAAGAGGGCTGCTGGAACGGCAATGCAGCCACAAGCGACTTTGCCGCTTACCTCAAGCTGCGCATCATCTGTGCCGCCCTCAACGAGGGATGGCGACCGAATTTCAACGGCTGCGAATACCGCTACTTTCCCTGGTTCCGTCTCTACACCAAAAAAGCGTACGAGGAACTGGATGAGGCAGGGAGGAAAGCGTGCCGTGTCGTTGATCGCCCGTGCGGCGGTGCGCTTGGCGGAGCCGCTTATGCGGGTGAGGTTGACACGTCATCGAGCATGAGCGCGGCTGCCGGTTGTCGCCTTGCCCTCAAGACGAAAGACCTTGCCGAATACTGCGGCAGACAGTTCCTTGGCATCTGGGCGGACTACCTTTTCGGCTGACGTAAAGAATGGCGGTGATGGCGAAAGAGAACGACGGGAGGACAGACGGGAAGCTTCTGGGGCTGTTCGGTGTCAACGAGGTGATGGATCTGCCGGGTGCGGTGATGGAAGCGGTCACGGGTGACGTTATGCGCCGCGACGCCCTGTACCGCCGGCTGCTGGAGCTGTTCGACTACGATCTCGGATACGACTGGTTCCAGAAACTGTATGAGCGCGAGTTCGCACAGCGGAAGAAGGAAAAGCAGGATTTCACCCCGCCGGAGGTGACGAGGCTGACGGCCGTTCTCGCCGGTGCGGAACGGGCGGGGACGGTACACGAGCCGACGGCCGGGACGGGCGGGCTGCTGATTTCGGTTTGGGCTGAAAAGTGCAGGCGGGTCATGCCGTGGGAGTTCCGCCCGAGCGAGAACATGGTGACGTGCTGGGAGATCAGCGCACGCGCCATTCCGCTGCTGCTGCTTAACCTGAGCATCAGGGGCATGACGGGGCACGTGTACCACGGCGACGTTCTGGAGCGGACTGTGGTGCAGCGGTACATCGTGCTGAACGAGACGGACGACGCCATGGGGTTTTCAGGGGTGTTCAAGGTTGACGGAAACGCAAGGATAAAGGAGGTGAAACATGAATTTTGAGGAAACCGCGAAATTGTGGATGCAAGAAAAGGCCAAACAGGTGAAGCGGTCTACGCTGTCGGCGTACACGCTCTGTCTGCACCGGTGTCTTCTGCCCGTCTTCGGGCAGATGCAGGAAGTCACGGGGCTGCAGGTGCAGGAGTACATTGACGGGAAGCTTTCGCAGGGCATCAGCGTGAAGACCGTCAAAGACCACATAATCGTGCTGAAGATGATCCTGCGCTGGGGTGCAAACCGCAGGTATCTCCCTCCCCTGCCGTTATGGGAGCTTGTCTTCCCCAAGGAATACAAGGATGCGGCCGTCCCGGTGCTTGCCCTGGAGCACCAGCGCAAGCTGGAGAAGTATCTGGGGGAAAACTTCAGTTTCCCCAACCTCGGGCTGCTGATCTGTCTGCACTCGGGGCTGCGCATCGGGGAGCTGTGCGGCCTAAAATGGAGCGATTTCGACATGACTGAAAAGACTCTGAGCGTGCAGCGCACCGTGGAGCGGATCTACGATGCCTCCCGTCCCGCGGACAAGGCTGCGACGGAGCTTGTCGTGGGTTTCCCGAAGACGGTGAGCTCGTTCCGCCGCGTGCCGTTGAGCAAGGTGCTTGTCCAGCTGGTGAAGCCGCTCCTGAAGATCTGCAACCCCGACTTCTACGTGATTTCGAACGGCTTGTCGCCGTACGAGCCGCGAAGATACCGCAACCATTTCAACGAGACCTGCAAGCGGCTTGACATTCCGCGCATCCGTTTCCACGGTCTGCGGCACACGTTCGCCACCCGGCTCATAGAGGCGAAGGTGGACGTGAAGACGGTGAGTGTACTGCTGGGGCATTCGGACATAACGACGACGATGAACACGTACGTGCACCCCGACCGTGACCAGAAGGAGAATGCGATCAGCGCGATGCTGAAGAGGGTGAAAAGCTTTAAGGCATGACGGGTGCGGACAGGCACGGAGCGGCGGTGGATAAGCCGCGAGGACAGGCGGAGGAGTACAGGGAGCGCATGGGGCTGCTGTTTCTGCCTGAAGAAATTAAGTGAAGTCGGACAATAGCAAGGAAACAACAAAAATTGACAAAAAAGCGGAAAAGATGAGGAAAACGAAACTGAAGCTGAAGCCGGACGCGGAGGTGCGCGCCTTTGCCGGCGACCTGTTCCGGCTGGTGTATCTGGGGCACTTGGCTGAGACTCTGGCGGACTGCCTTGACAGCGTGGGCGTGGAGTTTGGCGCGGTGGCGGAAAGCATGGCGGGCGTGTCTCTGCACGAGACTCGCAGGAAGCTGCGCCGCGCGGTGGACATGGCCCGCGGCCTGCGTCTGATGCAGCGCGACCTGTGCACGAACATACGCGAGTGTGCGGACGGCGGTCTGGCGGACTTCGCCGACGGCGTGAACGGCATTCTGGAGATGTTCATGCCGAACGCCGACCTGTCGGAGGAGAGCTACACGAGGCTGGTGGCAAGGGTGACGGCTGCGTTTGAGTCGATGCGCCGGGGCAGGGAGTCTGAACCGGGCATGATAGCGGACTTGTGCGCCCGTCTGTCTGCGGAGAGAAACAGCACCAAAAGGTAAAACGAAAGAAAGCCTATGCCTAAGCGACTGAACTACACAGTGACGCTGCCGCTGGAGCAGCCGGACTGTTGCGCGGAATGCCCTCTGGTGGGGATCATCCCCAAGCACCAGCGTCCGAAGGGGAGCAAGGAGACGCACGTGTGCCTGGGCACTCACGAGGCGTTGAGCGGCCGGGGCATCCGTGTGCGGGCGAGCCAGAAGGACTGCCGCCACCCGTTGCGCCGCCCGTGTGACGGCCGGTGGCGAATGTGGGCGACGCTGCCGGGGCGGCAGTATTCCGTGCGGACGGAATACTACCAGATCTACCGTCTTCCTTACGAACAGTGCCAGCAGATGGTGATCAAGTTCCATGGGACAATCAAAAGGTAAAGAATGGACAAGCAAGGGAAGAAAAGAGACCGCGTGTACTATGAGAGGCAGTACCGGGCCATGATAACGAAGATGCGCGGCGAGTGGGACGAGTTTCTCCTGCCGCTTGTGGAGAGTGCGGCGCAGAACCGGGTGATGATAGACAAGATCCACGAGGAGCTGACCGGCGACGGGGCTCCCCTGTCGTGGATGGAAGCCGGGAGCATGGCGCAGAACAAGACGGTGGCGAACCCCCTTTTGGCGCAGTATGACAAGAGCCAGAAGACGCAGATCCTGTTCTACAAAGCGATGGGCCTGAGTTATGACGCTTCGCCCCTGAAGATAAGCGGCAACAGGGGCGGCAAGGACGAGACAGACCCGATGACGGAATACCTTAAGATCATGAGCAAACAATAAAACAGCAAAAGAATGGAAAACGAGAGAGAGATGCGCCGCCCGTGCGGCGGTGCGGTGGTGCGCGGTGACGATGCGGCTGCGCTGTCGGCCGGTGCGGAGCTTCGCGGCGGCATACTGTCGCGCTTGCGCGGCAAGCTTGGAGGCCGGGAATGACGGGGGACTTGCGCACGCTGAAGTCGCGCGTGCTGGAGGAGCTTCGCGGAGCCCTGCCCCGTCTGCGCGGCGTGCTGGAGGGCATGGACGGGCGCGTGTACGGCTATATGTCTGACGCTGTGCGCGAGGACATGGATACGGCCAACGTGTTCGAGCTGCTCGGCATAAGGCGTTTTCTGCGGATGCTGGGCGCGTATGAGTTCAGCCTTGATGCGTTCCGTGTGCGTCTGCACGCCATTGAGGGCTTGTGGGAAGAGTGCGGCGGCGAATGGTCTCACCTGGGCGGCGGCCTGCGCTTCAGCACCCCGGAGGGGCTGCGCCCGGTGCGGCTCATGCCGTACCAAGTGTATTGTCTTGCCGGGATCTTCGGGCCGGCATGGGAGCTGCCGGAGGCTCGTGACGGCCTGCGCCGGCGCGTGAGGGAGGCCCATGTCTTCCAGACCCGCAAGAGCGGCAAGACGGAGTTCGGTGCGGCGATAGACTTCACGGATCTGCTTGTGGGGCCTCCGAACGGTCAGGTGCTGATTGCGGCGAACAGCCGTGAACAGGCTAAGATAGCGTTCAAGTCGGTGCAGCGTTTCGCCCGGCAGCTTGACCCCAAGGGGCGTTGCTTGCGCGTGACGGCCGAGGAGATAAACTACCTGCCGGGTCAGAAGCGGACGGGGAGCGTGAAAGCGATGAGCGCGGGCGGCAAGGCCAAGGACGGGCTTTTCGGCAGCATCGTCCATGCGGACGAGCACGGCAGCGCGGGCTATGTGAAAGGGCGTTCGGACATGCAAGACCTCGTCGAAGTGTGCTGGGGCAGCACGGGCCCGCGGCGCGAGCCTCTTCTGCTGCACACGACCACGGCCGGGAGCGTGGTGGAGGGTCCCTACCAGCTCCAGCTCCGGGGCGTGGAGGAAGCCCTTGCCGGCGAGGCGGAGCACGACATGGGCGAGATTGCGCGCGCTGTTTCCGCCGGCACTCCGTGTGCGGGTCTGCGCGACGAATCGGACTACTGGTTTGCGCTGCTGCTGCGCCTTGACCCGTGGGAGGAGACGGACGACGTGGAGAAGCTTGACCGCCCGAATCTGTGGCGCAAGGTGAACAGGAGCATCGGCGTGACGGTGCAGCCGGACTATTACCGCCGCCGTCTGCGCGAGGCCTGTGACAAGGGTGCGGACACACGGCGTGAGGTGCTGACGAAAGACTTCAACATATGGCAGACGGGCTGCGCCCGTGCGTGGATAGGTGCGGAGGAGATCCGGCGGCTGCAATGCCCCACCCGTCTGGACGACATCCGCCCGGAGGAGGGGTGGGTGTGCTACGGCGCGATGGATTTCTCGCGCGGTGACGACCTGAACGCGCAGGTGTATCTGCTGCACCGGGTGGAACAGGGGCGGAGCATCTGGTACATGGACTGCGACTGCTGGGTGGCGGAGAAACAGCTGGCGACAAACCACAACGCGTACCTGTACAGGATGTGGCACGAAGGCGGATGGCTGCGGACGAGTCCGGGGGACACGGTGGACGAGGGTCTGGTGTGCCGCCGGTGGATGGAGGTGGCGGAGCACTGCACCATTGCGCGGATAGGTTACGACAATTATGATGCGCGTCGCTTCGTGAACGCCCTGGGCGCATGGCTGACCACGGAGTTCGGCGCTGACCCCAAGAGCATCCTGCGTCCGGTGAGCCAGACGTGGGGCGCGTTCAACGGCGCGGTGCAGGAAGTGACGTATATGGTCAAGGCCGATCCTTGCTCCCTGTACGTCTCGCCCAACCCTATTATCCCGTGGTGTTTCGGGAACTGTGTGCTGACGGAGGACAGGATGGAGAACGTGAAGCCCGTGAAGGCTACGAGCTGGGGCAAGGTGGACGTGGCGCAATGCGTGGTGATGGCTGTGATAATGCAGGACGAGGCGGAGGGCCTGTCGTGACGGTCAGCGTGTTTTTGTGGAATTGCGAAGAACATGAAAAATGGAAGGAACGGAAAAGAATGATGCCGCCCCCATGGCGGCGGAGGAGACGCTGCGGAAGAGCTGCATGACGATGTGGCGACGGTTTCCGTTGCGGAACTGGCGTGCCTTGGTTTCCTGGTCTTCGTTGGCCGGGCGTTGGTTGCGTGCGGCCCCGAAGGACAGGCTGTAGGCTTTGTCGCGCAGGGCTGCGGTTGGTGCGTAGTCTTCGATGAACTTGCGGACGGCGCAGTATGATGCGCTGCCGGTGACGGTCTTGCAGGCCTGGAAGATGGCTGTGGCGTTTTCGGTTCTGATGATTGCCCGGATGTCCTTTTTTGTCATTTTGCTTGTTTTCATAATGTTTTCGTTTTTAGTTCCTTTTTGTTTTTCTTGTACTGTAAAGTTACGATTTTTATTTCAATCAGCAAAGGAAAAAGGCGAAAAAAAGTAAGAAAAAACGAAAAAAAAAGAGTGCGAGGGCGAGGGGTTTTGCCGTTTCGGTTAACCCGTGGCGGCTTTGCGCAGGATTAGTGAATGCGATATGTGATGAAAAGCAACTTTTTCAATTTTTTACGCCGTGAAGCTGACGGCGGCCGTGTGCTGCCGACCTCCACGGGGGGAGATCCGGCTGAGGCGGCTGCGCCAGACCTGCCGCAGGGCGGTGACTACCAGCGGAGGGCGGTTATGATAAGGCGCGGCGAGGAGGCGTTGGTGCTGAGCGCCGTATACAGTGCGGTGGAGCTGTTGAGCAACAGCCTGGCGATGATGAGCGTGCAGTATATGCGTCACGATGCGGCCCGCGGCTGCTACGTGGAGGATTCGGGCAGGTACGGCGGCCGCCGCCTGAACTATCTTCTCCAGGTGCAGCCCAACCCCCGGCAGAATGCAATGGCGTTCTGGCGTGAGGTGTGGCAGAGCGTGGTGATGCGCGGCAATGCGGTGCTGTGGCTGGAGCGCGGAGCGAACGGCGAGGAGCTTTCGCTGGAGATGGCGCGGCGTTGCGCGTCGGTTGTGTATGACCGCGAGAAAAACACTTATGACATAACGGACTTGGGTCTTGGCGTGTACAAGCACCTGGAGGGCCGGGAGGCCGTTCATCTGCGGAACACGTACACCGACGAGTCGGGGCTGTGGGGCGTGAGCACCATTGCGCACGCGGTGCAGTCGCTGAGCGTGAACGCGACGGCCGATGCGCAGACTCTTGACACGACGAGCAAGGGGGGGCGGATGAAGTTCATTCTGATGCATCCGCAGAAGCAGTCGTTCGGCGTGGGCCGCTACAGCAGCCGCGAGAACCGCAAGCTGGCGGAGCAGCTTAACGCCGACATCTACAGCCAGGACGTGAGTTTCCTCAATTCGGACGGCGAGCTGAAGCAGATAAGCCTCAGTGCGGCCGACCAGCAGCTTTTGCAGACCCGTCAGTTCGGCGTGGCGGAAGTGGCCCGTTTCTTCGGCGTGCCGAAAAGCTTGCTGATGGATGACGCGAACAGCAGCTACAAGACTCCGGCGGCGGCTCAGACGGCATTCCTGAACAGGACTCTTGCGCCCCGTCTGCGCGAGCTGGAGGTGGAGCTGAACGCCAAGCTCCTTGGCCCGGAGGGCTACGGTGCTCACCGTCTGCACGTGTGCGAAAAAGACATTTTCAAGCTTGACAAGGAAAGTCAGGCGGCATGGAACAAGAGCCGTCTGGAAACGGGCGTTGCGACGGTGAACGAGCTGCGGAAAGAGCAGAACATGCCGAGCGTGCCGAACGGCGGCGACGTGATGGTCAGCACTAACCTTGCGGTTGCCGGGAGCGAGAAGATAAGGTAACGCCCCGTGTGCCGGGGAGCAAAAGGCGAAGAGATGGAAATAGTATCTTTGGAACAGATAAAGACGAACAGCAGGATAGACGGCAACGAAGAGGACGGCATCGTGGAGCAGATAGGCGAGACCGCCGAGACGCTGGTGCAGGCCATAATGGAGCGTCCGTGGGAAGACCTCCAGCAGGAGTTCGGCACGGTGCCCGCCCCGGTGGTGCGTGCGGTGCTGTGCCTTGCGGATCACCTGTACACTCACCGTGCGGCAGTGAGCGGCACGGCCCTGTATGCGGTGCCGTATACGATAGACGCGATGCTGAAGCCGTACTGCCGGCTGTGCTGAAAAGGTTTGAAAGAATGGGGTACAGCACAGACATACTGACCCGCCGCGTGAAGATCATGGCGCGGACGGGCGGCGGCCAGACCGAGCTGGGCAAGAGTTCGGGCGAATGGGCCGAGGTGGGTACGGTGTGGGCCGGCGTGACATGGACTCGCGGAGCAAAAGCCCTGCGCGAGGGTGCGCTGGACGCTTACGACACTGTGATGGTGCGGATGCGGTGGCGCGGTGACGTGAACCGCGACGTGCGGATAGTCGACGGCTGCAAGGTCTACGAGGTGGACACGATGCAGGGCGACAGGCAGCAGAACGTGGTGCAGCTGGTGTGCCACGAGGTACAGGAATGACGGTTAACCCCTGCCGCTTTTTCGCCGGCATTATGTGCGCCCCTGTCGGGGCGGTTGAATAAACAAAGAATGGAAAAACACTCAATTTTTACGGAACGCGGGCTGAGGGCCCGCGAACAGGGCGCGGAGCGCGAGCCGCACATTGCCGGCCTGGCGATAGTGACAGACAGCGAGACGCTGCTGTACGAGTGTGCGGAGTACCGCGAGTATGAGAGCGTTGCTCCGAGCTGCATCGGAGCGGATTTCCTCTCCACGCAGGACGTGAAGCTGAACCAGCTGCACGAGCGCACCCTGTCGTTCGCCCGTTGGAACAAGGGCAAGGGCAGCCTTGTGCTGAAGCCCTGCGACGAGGGTCTGCAGTTTGACGCAGAAGTGCCGGACTGTGACCTTGGGCGGCGCGCGTCGGCACTGGTGGAGAACGGCACTTACAGCGGCTGTTCGTTCGAGTTCTGGCCGAAAGACTACGAGATAACGGAGCGCGAGGGTGCGGACGGAAAAAAGGAGTATGTCGTTCGGCACACCTCGTTCGCAAAGCTTGGTGCGCTGACCATCGGCATGGATCCGGCCTACTCCGGCACGTCGGTGAAGGTGCGGGAAGAGTATGCGGCCCTGCACGCGGAGCCGGCTCCGGCCGTGACGGCCGCACGCGAGGCGGCGTTATCCGCCCGTGAACTGCGCAAGCGCCGTTTGTGGCTTTATGAAAACGAAGAAACTGAATATTAACGCGTTAATGATGACGAAAAAAATGACAAAGACCGAAAAACAAATCCGAGAGCTTCTGAAGAAGCAGACCGAGCTCCGCGCCGCCATGGCCGAGCAGGTAGAGAACGCCGAGGACTTCGGCAAGCTTGAAAGGGAGTACAACGCGAACAAGCGCGCGCTGGAGTGCCTGAGCGTAGAGAACACCCTGTCGCACAATGCGGAGACCCCGGACGCGTCCGGCTGTCTGCGCGAGCTGTTGCGCGGTGCGCGTGACGGCAAACAGGCGCGTGAGGTTGTCCTGCTGAAAAAGGCGACCCCCGACAAGACCTCCATAGAGGAGAGCGGCGCTGTGAGCCTGACAATCCGGGACATAATCCCGACGCTTGACGAGGGCGGCGTGCTGGAGATCCCCGGCCTGCAGATGGTGACGGGCGTGACGGGCAACGAGCTGTACCCGGTGAGCATTGACGACGCAGACCTTGAAGAGGTGGGTGAGGTGGCCTCGCTGACCGACCAGGATCTGCACTTCGACGAGATCCGCGTGACCCCCGGCCGTGCCGGCCTGTCGGTGGCCGTGAGCAACATGGCGATAGACAACGCGGCGTTTGACCTCCTTGCTTTCGTGCAGGGCAAGTTCACCGCCGCCATACAGCGTTATGCGGCGAAGAAAGTGCTGAGCCGTGCGGCGTGGAGCGGCATAAAGGGCCCGTTCAGCGGCATCACCGCCTCCGGGAGCATCACTCTTGACGGCGACGCGTACGGGAACATCCTGAAAGCTGTCGCCGCCTTTGCGGACAAGGGCTTCAACACCGACGAGATCTGCCTTGTGGTGGACGCGTCGACGGAGGCTGCGCTGAAGGCAACGCCCAAGGCTGCGGGCCAGGGCGGCTTCGTGATAGAGAACGGCACGCTGGCGGGCTATCCGTACGTCGTGAACCATTACATCAACACCACGCTTGACTCTTCGGGCAAGCTCGTGCCGACCGCCGACAAGGTGCTGGGCATCGGCTTCTTCCGTTATCTTGCGCTCCAGCAGCACGGTGAGGTGCGCCTGACGGTTGACGCTACGAGCAAGGCCGTTGCGATAAAGAACTGTACGGCGGTGGTGCTGAACACCTCGTTCAGCGTGACCGACCTTTCGACCAAGCTCAACGGCAGCACCACGGGCAAGCCCCAGGCGTTTGCCGTATATACCTTGACCGAACCCGCAAGCACGGCCAAAGCCTAAACGTCTTGCATGGCAGACGGCGGTGTGGTGCGGCCATGCCCCACCCCGCCGCCGTCCCCTTTAACGGATTGACCTGATGAGCCTACAAACGCCAAAGTTCATAATAAGCGCACTCCAGAACACCCCTGCCATAATGGCGGCGACGGACGGGCGGATCTTCTATGCGGCCCGCGACAATGCGGCCGAGGAGGAAGACAAGATCCCTTACATCGTGGTGCAGCCGGAGAGCGTGACTGAGGACAGCACCAAGGACGGGGACGGAGTCCATGACACCGACCATGTGGGCGTGCTGGTGGTGGCGCAGGGCGGTGCGGAGCTGATGGATCTGGCGGAGGACGTGCGCCGCGCCGTGGGCGGTGCTGCGGAAACGTTCGAGTCGGAGGTCTTCACGGTAGACGGGCTGACCTTCAGTGCCGGGGCCGTGGTGATGGACCCGCAGAAACCGTGCTACTACCAGACTCTGGCGTACGTGGCCGAGACAACCAATCTGTAAACAAGAACAACAAAAACACTGGAAAATGGCACAAGCGACAAACAAAGTGATAAAAGGCCAGAACCTGCGCGTGATGGTGGGCGGCAAGTGCGTGGCATTCGCCACGAGCTGCTCTCTTGAGATCAAGGGCAACCTTGAGGATGCGAGCACGAAGGACAGCACGGGCGGCTGGGACGAGCAGGAGCTGACGGGCAAGAGCTGGACGGTGAGCGTGGATGCGCTGTTCAGCTACGGAACACAAGAGGCAAACGCCCTGAACGGGCGCGAAATGATAGACGCGATGCTTCTTGGCAGCACGGTGACGCTGATCCTCGGGCGCACGTCGGGCGTGAACAACCGGTCGGCAGTGACCGGGACAGAAGCGTTGCAGTACAGCGGCGAGGCTTGGATAGACAGCGTGACCGTGAAGAGCGAGAACAAGGCGAACGTGACCTATACGGCATCGTTCACCGGAACGGGCGCGCTGGTACTTCTTCCGCCTGCCTCAGCGTCAACAAGCACAACGTAAAGGAGCTTTCCCCCACCGCGTGGCCTCGGGCGGTGGGGGCGGCTTTTTTTCCTAACAAAAACACAAGAAAATGAAAAAGAACAAAGTGACAATCGGCGGCAAGGAGTATGCCGTCGGCTTCTCGATGGGCGTTGCCATAGACTGGGAGCGCATGACGGGCAAGGGCTTCTCCCCGGGCGAATGCCTGAAGACCCTTGACGGGCAGCTTGGCCTGTGCCATGCCGCCCTGTCGCACTACAATCCGGGTCGCGTGGCAGACTTCGCGGAATGGATAGACAAACTGACCTTCAGCGAGTCGGCGGCATTGCAGGAGGCGGTGGCGGACTGCCTTTCGGACTTCTACACCCTGCCGGCCGACGAGGCTGCGGAAGAGGATGCGGCGGAGGGCGGTGCGGAAAAAAACGCCTGAGCGCCCGCGACCTTTATGAGATAGTCGTGGGCGAGGGCGGCTGCCCCCGCGCTGATTTCCTTGAAAGGATGCAGTGGCTGGAGATCCGCCGCTACATAGCCGGTCTGCGGCGCAGGGAGCGGGCAGGCTGGAGCATGACGAGACTGCACGCATGGCTGGTGCTCAGTGCGCTTGGCTGCAAGGCAGGAAGCCCGGAAGAGTTCCTTCCGTTCCACTGGGAGCGTCAGGAGGAAGACGAGGAGAACGAGGAAGACGAGGCCGAACGCCTTGAAGCGTTGCGGCAATGGGCTGAAGATTACAACCGACGGAAAGACAACGAGGATGGAGACCCGAAGAATTTACTTTAAGAACGATTTCAAAATCTACGAAAAGAGCGAGGCGGGCTATGGCGTGCCGTTCCTGTTCCGCTATTTCACCGACCGCCCCCTGCGCTGCGTGGAGGCGAGTTTTGACGGAACGGAATACAGCAACTGTCATGTGACTGTGGACGGGCTGCTGTGCGTGGCGTTTGACGAGCACGGGCTGGGCCTTGGCGTGCTGAAGTGCGAGAGACGCTACAGCCTGACGGACGAGGACTTCCGCGACGGGGTGTGGGACGAGGTGTTTCCCCCTACCCCCCTCGTGTGCGTTGACGGAGAAGCGGAGTACAACCTACAGCTGAGCCTTGAGGGGTCATTGCCGGAGCTGAACGTGACGTGCGTGGTGCCCGCCTATTACGTGAAGGGCGACAAGGGCGACCCCGGCGAGAAAGGCGAGAAAGGCGACAAGGGCGACCCCGGAGCGGCTGCGAAGATAAACGGATATAACGCAATAACCATAAAGGGCGACCCCGTGGTGCAGGACGGGGACGCGGTGACGATTGACAGCTACAGCAAGGCTGCGGCTGACGCTACCGCCACCGCTCTGGGCGGACGCATAGACGGCGTGACCGCCTCGGTGGAGGCACTGGAGGCGGACAGGCTGAAGGGAGTGACGGCCGTAGGTTCGGGGTTCCTGACTCTGGAGCCCGGGACGGTTTCGGGCAACGTCCAGGCGATAAGCGGGAGTTTGGCGACCAAGGGCGTGGCGGAGTCCACGAGTGCGGCTGACGGCCTGGCCACGGCGAACGACGTGCGGCTGTGGGGCGTGACGGCAGAGGCGGCTTCGGAGACGGAGTACGGCGAATGGGATGAGATAGTGAACGGGTAGGATGATGAAGAGGATTGAGAGTTTGGTGGAG
>CAVEQO010000037.1:0-20411 GCA_963617965.1 Anaerovoracaceae bacterium | reverse complement strand
AAAGCGAGAACATCATAGACGAGACGACCAAGGACAATTTCTGGTTCAATTCCAGTGCGTTCGAGGGCGGACTCTTCGATGAGGAATAAACAGGCGGCAGAGATTGCCGCATACTAACGAAGCCCCCGGTTGCCCAATGGCAGCTGGGGGCTTCGTTAGTATGCACTATTCCCTTGGTCTCCGAGCAGTTCGTTGACGATGTCCAGCGACTTGATGTCGGGAAAATCCGTTATGTGCAGCTTGTAGTAGGCGAGAATGATTTTCAGGGCGCGGTATCTCTGCCGGTGGGTTGTCCTGAGAAGATGCATGTTTGAATACCTCAGGTTCATGAACAGTGGCACATGGCGTGCGTCGCCATGGCGCAGGTAGTAGTTGTGGCATGGCTGGGTGGAGGTGTATTCCGCATTCTGCAGGTCAAAGAAGCTGCGGTCGCCGTAGCTGTCGGTATTCGGCTGGAATCCCAAACGGCGGATAAGGGAGACGAGAAAGGCAATGTGGAAATTGTCGAAACGGCTCTCCGCCCGGTCAAACCACAGCAGGGAGTCCCTTATGAAAGGATAGAGGTCTCCCTGCCGTTCCTGCCGGGTGGAGTAGTAGAGGACTTCGGAGAGGAATGAGGCCGTTATGCTTTTTTGCGGCAGATACGGCAACGATGTGTACGGGTGTAGGATCTGCAGTTCTGAGACGCGCTGCAAAGTCCTGTTGCTTTTGTGTTCCCACCCGGCAATTACGGAATACAGCGGCTGCAGCAATGTTGCCGGGGCTCCAGCCCTTGCCGTCCGGGGTTGCTTGACCGCAAAGGCCACACACCCCATTTCCTCCGTGTAGAGGTTGGCTATGAATGTGGTGTCGTTGTGCCTTATGCGGTTCAGCACTATGGCGGGCGAGCTGACGAACATGGAGTCAGGGAACGGGTTGTCGTTTCACTGTCACGCTGAGAATGCGGATGTCCTCCAAGGGACGGTCGTTGTCGTCGGTGTCGGCCTGCTGTATGGCGTTGACCACTTCGAGCCCTTTCGTAACCTCTCCGAAGACAGTGTATTCCCCGTCAAGGTGCGGTGTGCCCCCGTACCGCATATAGTGTTTCCTGACCTTGTCGGGGAATGTGGTTTTTCCCCCGGAGCGTCTCTCCGCTGCGGCAGCTTGTCCGTCCATCTCCTCTTTGGAGAACGTCTTGCCCCACACTATGTAGAACTGGCTTCCCGAGGAACTTTTTGTGGGGTTGGTCAGGTCGCCTTCGCGTGCGGCGGCCAGTGCTCCCCGTTTGTGGAACAGTTCGGGAAAACGGAATTCCGCCGGTATGGTGTAGCCCGGTCCGCCCTCGCCGAGGACTTCGCCTTCGGCGGCGTCGCTGGAGTCGGGGTCACCGCCCTGAATCATGAAATCGGCGATTACCCGGTGAAACAGAAGCTTGTCGTAGAAGCCCTCGTTTGCCAGCCGTATGAAGTTGTCGCGGTGCTGCGGAGTCTCGTTGTACAGTTCAATGGTTATCTTGCCCATCGACGTGAGCATCTCCACTGAGGCGCGCTTATCTTTCCGGGCCGTAACGGTTAAGCAGACCGCAAGCGCAAGGACTGTCATAATGGATTTTCTCATGGTCTGTGTTTTTTCGCTGTTATCTTATGCCGTTGTCCGACTGGAACTCGGTGCTATTGACAACTGGCGGGTTTTCCTGCCCGTCAGCCGGATTTTCCACGGGCTGTTGCCGCTGTCGGGCGAACCGGCTCACGCTTATCATCATCCCGAAATATATGGACGTGACAATAATGGAACTTCCGCCGCGTGACACAAGGGGCAGGGGCTGTCCCGTCACGGGCAGCAGACCGACCGCCACGCTCATGTTCACCAGAGCCTGGACCACTATGAGCATGGCCAGCCCCAGTACCACGAACGCCGGGAAATTGCGCTCGCACCGGTTGGCGATGCGGCTGGCCCTGAACAGGAGCACTATATAGAGGAACACTATCGCCGCTCCGCCCAGCAGGCCGAGTTCCTCTATGATTATGGCAAAGATGAAATCGGAGTAGGCCTGTGGCAGGAAGTCGCGCTCCTTGGAGTTGCCCGGTCCGCAGCCGAAGATGTGGCTCTTGGCTATGGCTATGTTGGCGTGGCCCACCTGCGGCTCTTTCTTGATGTCGAAATTCCATTTCTTCACCACGGGGTCATCGCTTTCCTTGACAGCGTCCTTGTCTCCACCCAGAAACCTGTCTATGCGTGCCGCGAAATTGTCGAGCCTGTGAAGCATGGGTACGCGTTCCGCAATGTCGTCGACAGGCAAGACCTTTACCGCGCCTATGCAGCACACGCCCATGAGGGCGAGCGTGCCAAGCAGCTTGCCTATCTGTTTCATGGGGACTCTGCCGAAGAGCATCATCAGCACCACTGTGAAGAAGAGGATGAAGGCAGTGGAGTAATTCTCTATGAAAATCAGGAAACAGGTGATTGACGTGAATATGAGGATATACTTGAATGCATGGCGGTCAGTACCTTTCCTTGTCTGGTATGTGGAGAGGATTATGGCCACGATGACAATGAGCGAGCCTTTGGCGAATTCCGACGGCTGGAACTTTATGCCGTAGATGTTTATCCACCGGGCTCCGTCGTTGACCTTTTCGCCGAACAATGGAAGAAACGCCAGCAGCAGCACGAAAAGCAGCCACCCGGGAGCCCACAGTTTGAACCACCGGCACGGTATGTTGTGGAAAACCCATGCCAGCACGAAGCCGATGGCGAGGAACTGGAGGTGTCCCAGCACCGTCTGGAGGATGCCTATCTTGAAGGCAAGCGCACTTGCCGCGCTGTACACTTCGATGAGTGAAATGGCGGCCAGAACGAAGAATATGGCCCACAGGGCCTTGTCGCCCTGTAGTGCGAACAGTTGTCTTATTGGTGACTTGCTTGACGCTAATGTCATTGTGGCGGTTGCTGTGATGGTGTTGACGGTTATATTGACTCTGCCACGCAGGACTTGAACTGCTCTCCACGGTCTTCCATGTTGCGGAACAGGTCGAAGCTTGCGCAGCACGGGCTGAGCAGCACGGTACTGCCTTCCGTGGCGAAACGGCGGCAGGCTTTCACGCATTCGGGCATCGAACCGGTGTCGGCCACGGGAATCCCGAGGTGGTCGAACGAAGCGTGGAGCTTGGAGTTGTCTGCCCCGAGATAGACCAGCGCGCGGCACTTTTCCTTTACCAGACCGGTTATGGTCGAATAGTCGTTGCCCTTGTCCTTCCCTCCAAGTATCAGTACTATGGGGGTGTCTATGGCCTGCAGGGCGACCCGGCAGGCGTCCACGTTGGTGGCCTTGGAGTCGTTGATGTATGTGACTCCGTCTTTCACGGCCACTTTCTCAAGCCTGTGCTCCACTCCGGGAAAATCCTTCAGGCACTGGCGTATGGTCTGCTCGTCGACTCCTGCGCTCCTGGAGGCGAAGTAGGCCGCCAGGGCGTTTCGCCTGTTGTGTACGCCCGGCTGCGAAAAGACAAGGCCAAGGCGCGCGAAGTCGTCGTCGCGGAATGCGCACAGGTGGGGATTGCCCTTGGCTGCGGGGCGCGAGGAAGTCGTGGGGGCTTCGGCCGTGGAGTTGCGGCGGCGTTCCAGTTCCTTGCCTATATGCTCGTCCTGCGCCCAATAGACTAAGACGTCGTCAGGGGTCTGGTTCTGTATGATGCGCATCTTGGAGTCCACATAGTGCTGCATCTGGAAACGGTAGCGGTCGAGGTGATCGGGCGTGATGTTCATCAGCACGCCGACATCGGCCTTGAACGTATACATGTTGTCAAGTTGGAAACTGGAGAGCTCTATCACATAGTAGTCGGTCTTGTCCTCCAGCACCTGTAGAGCCAGGCTCCTTCCTATGTTGCCGGCCAGCCCCACGTTGTATCCTGCCGTCTTGAGGATGTAGTATATGAGCGAGGTGGTGGTGGTCTTGCCGTTGGATCCTGTTATGCATATCATCTTGGCCTTGGTGAAGCGTGCGGCGAACTCCATTTCGCTGATTACGGGGATGTGCCTGCCGACAATTTCCTGCACTATGGGTGTCTCGTCGGGAATGCCCGGGCTTTTGAGCACCTCGTCGGCATCGAGAATGAGTTCAGGGGTGTGCCTGGAGTCTTCCCATCTGATGTGGTGGCTGTCCAGCATACTGCGGTAGCTGTCCTTGACAGTGCCCGAGTCGGACAGGAACACCTCGTATCCTTTTGCCTTGGCGAGGATGGCGGAACCCACGCCGCTCTCGCCGCCTCCCAGTATCGCTAACTTCATGGCTATCTTATTTTGAGGGTTATGATTGTGGCAGCGGCCAGTATTATGGTTATAATCCAGAACCGCAGGGTTATCTTCGCTTCATGGAATGCGTTGCGCGGCCAGTTGCGGAACACGTAGGAGCACGCACCGTCCATCTGTTCGGGCAGCACGCGGAAATTGTCGTGTATCGGGGTGCGCTTGAAAAGCCGCTGCTTGACACCGCGGCGTTTGCCGGCCTTGAAGTATTCCACCTGGAGAATGACGCTGAGGCTCTCGACCAGAAATACGCCGCACAATATCGGCAGAAGCAGCTCTTTGTGTATTATGATGGCAAGCACCGCTATGATGCCGCCTATGGAGAGACTGCCTGTGTCGCCCATGAAAATCTGGGCGGGGTAGGCGTTGTACCAGAGGAAACCTATGAGAGCACCCACGAAGGCGCAGCAGAACACCACAAGCTCCTCAGACCCCGGCACATATATTATGTTGAGGTAGCCGGCATATTCAATGTGACTGGAAACATAGGCAAGTATGCCCAACGCCACGCCGATGATGGCGGAGTTGCCCGCGGCCATGCCGTCCATGCCGTCGTTGAGGTTGCATCCGTTGCTCACTGCCGTGACTGCCAGAATGGTGATGACCACAAACAGGATCCATCCTGCCGCTTCCTTCGCGTTGTCACCGACAAACGACATCAGCTCGCTGTAGTCAAGGTTGTTGTTCTTGAAAAACGGGATGGTGGTCTGCGGGGACTTGACCGCCTCGCTCTTGTGTATCACGTTGGTTATCTGCCCGTTCTTGACTATCTCCACGTTCTGGCGTATCACGGCATCGGGACTGAAATAGAGGGTGAGGCCCACGATGAGACCTATGCTGACTTGCCCCACAATCTTGAACTTGCCGTGCAGCCCGTCCTTTTTCTTGCGGAAAATCTTGATGTAGTCATCGGCAAACCCGAGGATCCCGAGCCATACGGTTGTCGCAACCATCAGGATAAGGTAGATATTGCGCAGTCGCCCCAGCAGGAGCACGGGCACCAGAATGGAAATGATGATGATGATGCCGCCCATGGAGGGGACTCCCGTTTTCTTTGTGCCGTAAGGGTCGATCGCCGCACTGCGCTGGGTCTCGCTGATATGGTGGCGTTTCATCCAGCGGATGAAATATTCCCCGAACCATGCGGAGATGACCAGTGCGAGGATAAAGGCGAGCAAGGAGCGGAAAGAGATGTAGGACCACATTCCGGAACCGGGGATGCCTGTGTTTTCAAGCAGTCTGAAGAGGTAGTATAACATGACTTGCGTGTGTTTTTTCGGTGAAATGGAACGGAGGTCAGAGACCGAAGGCTTCCCTTACGGTCTCCCTGTCGTCGAAGTGGTGCTTTACTCCCTTGACAATCTGGTAGTCTTCGTGTCCCTTGCCGGCAATGAGGATCACGTCGCCCGGCTTTGCCGCCATTGCCGCCGCACGTATGGCCTCCTTGCGGTCGACGATGGAGATGGTGTGCGGTTTCTGTTCTTCCGTGATGCCGGCCAGCATGTCGTTGATTATGTCCTGCGGCTCTTCGAAGCGGGGGTTGTCGCTGGTTATTACCACTTTGTCGCTGAGCCTTGCCGCTATGGATGCCATCTGCGGCCGCTTGCCCTTGTCACGGTTGCCGCCGCATCCGCACACGGTGATGACCTCGCCCTTTCCGTCCAGCACTTCGTGGATGGCTTTCAGCACATTTTCGAGGGCGTCGGGCGTGTGGGCGTAGTCCACGATGGCTGTCACGCCGTTTCCGGACTGGATTGCCTCAAACCTGCCCGATACTGACCGCAGGGTGCTGAGTACCGTCAGCACCTCCGCCGGGTCTTTGCCGAGCATCGTGGCCGCACCGTAGATGGCAAGGATGTTGGAGACATTGAACTTGCCGACCAGCGGCACGTGGACTTCGTGTCCGTTGATGTCGAGTTGCATCCCGCTGAATGCCATCTCGATGATGCGGGCGTGGAAATCGGCCATGCTCGTCAGGGAGTATGTCCTGACCGTGGCTTTGGTGTTCTGCACCATGATCATGCCGTTTTTGTCGTCGGCATTGGTGATGGCAAACGCGTCTTTGCCCAGAGAGTCGAAGAAGGCTTTCTTGGCGTTGCGGTAATTTTCGAAGGTCTTGTGGTAGTCAAGGTGGTCGCGCGTCAGGTTTGTGAACAGCCCCCCGGCAAAGGTCAGTCCGCTGATGCGTTTCTGGTGGATGGCGTGGCTGCTGCATTCCATGAATGCGTACTGGCAGCCCTCGTCTGCCATTTCGCCAAGCAGCCGGTTGAGGGTGACGGGGTCGGGCGTGGTCTGTTCCGTCGGGTAGGGTGTATCCTGGATGTAGTTGCACACCGTGGAGCAGAGACCGCATTTGTAGCCCATCTGCCTGAACATCCTGAAAAGGAGTGTCGCTATGGTGGTTTTCCCGTTCGTGCCGGTCACGCCGATGAGTTTCAGCCTTGATGTGGGGTCGCCGTAGAAGACGGTCGCAATCTTGCCTGTCGCATCCTCGGTGTCGGCCAGGCGGACATAGGTGACGCGCGGATCGGTGTCAGCCGGAATGTCCCGGCACACTACGGCTACGGCTCCCTGGCCTATGGCGTTGCCGATATACTTGTGGCCGTCGGTCTGGGTGCCGCATACGGCAATGAACAAGTCTCCCGGCTTCACTTTGCGCGAGTCGATGTTCACGCCGGTGATGTCGGGGTTGCCCTTGCCCTCAATGGCCAGGGGCGTGACGTTTTTGAGTAGTTCCTGCAGTTTCATTGTTTCTGTAGTGGGGGTTATGTTGTTTCCTGTTTTTCGGGGCTTTTCTTCACGGCGGAATCTCCGTTGTGCTGTTTTATGGAGTCTGTGGCGGCTTGCGGCGGTGTGTGGTGCGGATGGCGTTTGTCAATGCATCCGAGCGTGAGTGTGATCTGCTCGCCGGGCTTTATGGCATGGCCTTGCGGCAGACTTTGTGAAACGACTTTCCCCACTCCGCACAGTTTCACTTTGAGGTGCTGTTTCTCCAGGACGTACAGGGCGTCGCGCGGTCCCATGCCGGTGAGGTCGGGAATCACGCCGGGTGTCGTCTTCCTTGTCTCCGCCTTGGCATGGTTGTCGGTTATCTTCACTTTTCCCAAGTGGCTTTGTCCGTCGCGTGTGTTCCAGCTGGAGGGGACAATGAAACCGAAGTCGCTGAGAGCCCTGCCTGAATAAAGCAGGTTGGTGAAGTCAAGCTCTGGCGGAATGGAATGGACGGAGTCCACATGATCGCTCAGCGTGTAGCGGTTGCCTTGCGACATCACGAATTCGGCAATCTGCTTGAACACGGGGCCGCACATTCCTCCGCCGGAACCGCTGCCTTTCTTGCGCATGCATACCACGCAGCTGTATCTTGGGTTGTCGGCGGGGAAAAAGCCCGCAAACGTGATCAGGTATTCGCCCGCGTGCTCCTTTTCCTGCACACGGGCTGTTCCCGTCTTGCCCGCCACCTGGAAATATGGCGACCCGGCCGCACCGCCCAGTCCGTCGCTTACCACCCATTTCAGACATTGGGTAATGTCGCTCACCGTCTTCCGGGAGCACATGTGTTCCCTTATGGCCCGTGGGGGGAATGTCTTGATCACGTTGCCGTCGCGCACTATGTGGGTCACCAGTCTCGGACGCATCATCCGGCCGCCGTTGGCTATGCCGTTGTAGAAGGCAAGCAGGCTGATGGGGGGGACCATGGTGGAGTAGCCTATGCTCATCGATGCCATCGACGATGCCGACCAGTATTCGCCCATGCTTTTGGGACTTGGGATTCTGGCTGTGGTGTAGCCCGGAATGTCGAGCTGCATGTCTTCGGCTATGCCGAGTTTCCTGACATCGTCGCAGAACCGCTGCTCGTTGGCGCGGCTGCCTCCGTAGGCCTTGGTGATGAGCTTGATCACTCCCACGTTCGACGAATAGCCGAGCACTTCGGGAAGCGTGATGATTTTGTTGCTCTTGTGCGAGGCGTCCCTGATGGTGTATCCGCCGACCGTTATGGCTCCGCTGGTACAGTCTGCCGTGGAGTTTATGTTTATCCTGCCAGACTCGAGCGCGGCCGTAATGGATATGGTCTTGAACACCGAACCGGGCTGCATGAGCTGGCTGACGGCATAGTTGCGCACGTCGTTGTATTTCCCGTCGCCCGCTTTTTCCATGTTGGCCATGGCTTTTATGTCACCGGTCTTGACGTCCATGAGAATGGCAACCCCGTACATTCCGTCTATTTCCTTCAGTTTCTGCACAAGGGCGTTTTCGCAGAAATCCTGTATGTTCACGTCAATGGTGGTGTGGATATCCGCCCCGGCCACGGCAGCCCGGTCTATCACGGGCAGGTACATGTTCATGGTCTTCACCTTGTGCGACAGTCCCGGCGTGCCGCTCAAGAGGGAGTCATACTGTTTCTGAAGCCCCGTCATTCCGTGTCCGGTCAGCCTGTCCACATCGCCCAGCGTACGCGCGGCAAGCGAACCGAACGGTTTCTCTATCTTTTTCTGCTCGTCGGCATGGAGTCCCGTGAGGTTGCGCGACAGGTTGAAGAACGGGAGTTTCCGTATTTCCTTGTAGTCAAGATATTTCACGCGTCTGGGATAGATGAGCCAGTGGCGGCTTCGCTTGCCGTGTCCCTCCACGAGCCGCTGCTTGTACCACGAAACGCTCTTGTCAGGCAGTATCCTGTTCAGTCCCATGGCGATGCTGTCAAGCTTGGCGAAGAAGAGGGAGTCCTTGAGATGCAGGAATTTCTGCCGGCTGACGGAGTCCTCGCTGTATATGTTGTAGTCCATGTATATCTTGTATTCCGGCACATAGGTGGCGAGCAGCTGTCCGTCGGCAGAGATGATGTTGCCGCGGTTCACGGGGACCGGCACGCTTTCCACTACACACGTCTTGGCTATTTCCGCCCATTTCGTCCTTTCCGCGAACATTATGTAGGCGGCTTTTGCCACAATGATTATTCCCAGTAACGTGAGTAACCCGGATATGACCATATACCGTCTGATGACTTGTTGGTTGGGGAATGTCTTCATCGCTTGCTGTTGTGCCGGTATGCTTTTGCGCGTGTTGTCTTTTTCAGTTTTCCTCCACTTCGGCAGGTTGCTTCTCCGACGGCACCAGAGTGTTTTGCGGGTCGGTCTCCAGCTGTTCCATGATGGTGCTCCGCCGGCAGTTCCTCATCAGTTCGGAGGAGCGTGCCATGGCGTTGTAGTGTACTTCCTTCAGCTCGTTTTTCAGCCTGTTGTTGCGTATCATCTGTTCCTGGGCGTAGTACCGGTTGCTCACGTAGAGAAACGCCAGCACCACGAGCATCACGAGCCACAGTATGTGTGTCCTGAGCCATTTGGTGGTCAGTATGTCGCCTCTGAGGATATAGAAGAAATTGATGTCCGCCTTCTCGCCCTCGTCGTCCGTGAACGACTCCATGAGCTTGCGGCGGGCGGTCTTGCTGTCAAGTTCTTCTTCGTCATCGTCATCGGAACAGTCTCCGCCCCGGCTTTCTTCCGGCATTATCAGCGGGATGAGCGGCTCCGCTTCCTCACGCGGGCGTGCGTTCACTGTTTCCGTGGCGTTGTGTGGTGTTTTCCTCATGGTTCCTGCATTACACTTTTTCGGCTATCCTCAGTTTCGCGCTCCGGCTGCGCGGATTTTCCTGTTGCTCCTTGTCGGTCGGTACAATCACCTTGCCGTTGACCGCCTTGAGGGGCCTTATGGCGTTCCCGTAGAAATCCTTTGCCACGTTGCCCTCCGTATTGCCTGACTTGATGATGTTCTTGACCATGCGGTCTTCAAGCGAGTGGTAGGTCAGCACCACAAGCCGTCCGCCCGGCTTCAGCAGTCTGACGGCCTCCAGCAGCATCTCCTTGAGCGCGTCCATTTCCCGGTTCACCTCTATGCGCAGGGCCTGGAATATTTTGGCGAGGTCTTTTTTGTAGCGTGTCTTGTCGGCCGTGAAGCCTATGGCGTCCAGAAAATCGCCGGTGGTCAGTATCTCGTGTCTCTGCCGTGCGCCGACAATGGCGTTGGCTATCTGGCGTGAATTGCGGAGCTCGCCGTAGAGGTACAGTATCTGCGCAAGCCGCTCCTCACTGTAGCTGTTGACGATTTGCGCTGCCGTGCACCGCGCCTTGCTGTTCATGCGCATGTCGAGCGGCCCGTTCTCCCTGAACGAGAATCCGCGGGCGGGGTCGTCGAAGTGGTGGCTTGACACTCCCAGATCGGCCAGCAGCCCGTCAATGCCGTCCACGCCGTAGTAGCGCATCCAGTTGCCGAGGAACCGGAAGTTGCTGTATACGAGGGTGAAGTTGCTGTCATCCGGCTTGTTGCGGAATGTGTCGGCATCCTGGTCGAAGCCGTAGAGGTGCCCCTTGCCGTGCAGAGTCTGCAGTATGGCACGTGAGTGACCGCCTCCCCCGAAAGTCGCGTCGACCCAGTTGCCGCCGTCCTTTATGTTGAGGGCGTCAATACACGGTTGCAGCAGAACCGGTGTGTGGTAGACTGTCGTGTCGTTCATTGCGGTGGGGGTGTCAGGTTGGCGTGTGCGGTGTCATGATGTCCTCCACGGCCTTGGCGAATCCGTCGTCGCCTGTGTGTCGCGAAAGTTGCTGTGTGCTCCATATCTCAATGGTGCTGTCCATTCCTACAAACGTGACTTGGTTGTCCATGTTGGCCATGCGCAGATACCGCTTCGGTATCAGCAGACGGCCGTTGCTGTCAAGCGAAACCCATTCGGCACCGGTGACGTACCGGCGCATTATGGCCTGTTCGCCTTTGTTCCAGACGCTCAGCCGCTTGCGGAGTTCGTCAAGACGGCTGTACCATTCCGTCTCGGGGTAGAGCACGAGGCAGTCCTCGAAGACATCCTTGCGCATCACAAGCCTTGTCTCGCCGGAGCCGTCGGCCGCCTGCTGCAGATTGCGCCTGAAGCCGGCGGGGATGAAAACGCGCCCCTTGCTGTCAAGCTTTGCCTCTATGGTCCCGATAAAACGCATCGTGTTTTTCTGGTTACAGTACGGTTTGATGGTCAAAATTACACAATTCCCCACAATTCCCCACGTATTTCCAAAATAAAATTGTCGTTTTCTGCAAATAAAGTTGCATTGCCGCCGCAAAAGCCTGTTTTACAGGGAGTAGAACAATGGTGCGTTGCGGTGGGGAATTTTTCCGCCGTCTGCCGGATTGCGGCCGTGCCGGCATGCGGATACGGCGACAGGACAAAGTCTGGTATGTTCCGTGCGCTTTCCAAAAAAACGGCGGAAAGAGTCCGCAGAACTAAAAGAATGCACTACTTTTGTAGGCAAAGCAAACAGGAACTGAAGCAGAATGGCAAAAGAAAAGACGGCATACGTTTGTTCGGAGTGCGGTTATGACTCTGCGAAATGGCTGGGCAAGTGCCCTGCGTGCGGAAAGTGGGACACGTTCAGGGAGGTGAGGCTTGCGCCGGCTTCCGGCCGCACCGCACCGCATTCTGCCGCCTTGCGCGGTCTCGCCGGTGCCGGCGAGGCAGAATCGCGCGTGACGCGGCTCCGCGACATAGAGGCGCGGGGCGAACAGCGCATCGACACGCTTGATGCCGAACTGAACCGCGTGCTCGGCGGCGGTCTGGTGAAGGGCTCGCTCGTGCTGCTCGGCGGCGAGCCGGGCATAGGCAAGTCTACGCTGCTTCTCCAGACGGTGCTGCGCATGCGGCATCTGCGTATTCTCTATGTCAGCGGCGAAGAGAGCCAGAGCCAGCTGAAGATGAGGGCCGACCGCCTGTCGCCGCCCGATATGCCGGGCATGGGCGACGAGTGCTACATCCTTTGCGAGACATCGCTGGAGAAGATCTACGGACAGGCTACGGCTCTCAATCCCGACCTGCTGGTCATAGACTCGGTGCAGGCCGTGTCAACCGAACAGGGTGACGCTTTTCCGGGCAGCATATCGCAGGTAAGGGACTGCGCGGTGAGTCTTCTCCGCTATGTCAAGGAAACGGGCAAGAGCGTTGTCCTCGTGGGTCACATAACCAAAGACGGCACTTTGGCCGGGCCCAAGGTGCTGGAACACATAGTCGACACTGTGCTGCAGTTCGAGGGCGACAGGCAGTACCTTTACAGGGTGCTGCGTTCCCTGAAGAACAGGTTCGGCTCGACCTCCGAACTGGGTATCTACGAGATGCAGGGCAGAGGCCTGCGGCCCGTGGTCAATCCCTCGGAGATGCTCCTCTCGCAGGACAACGAGGGGCTGAGCGGCGTGGCGGTGGCTTCGGCTGTGGAGGGTGCGCGCCCGTTCCTCATGGAAACGCAGGCCCTGGTCAGCTCGGCGGCCTACGGCAATCCGCAGCGTTCGGCTACTGGCTTTGACATCCGCAGGCTCAATATGCTTCTTGCCGTACTGGAGAAACGGGCGGGATTCAAGCTGTCGCAAAAGGACGTGTTCCTCAATATCGCGGGGGGACTCAAGGTAAAGGATCCCGCCATAGACCTCAGCGTGGCGGTGAGTGTCCTGTCGAGCACCTACGACCAGCCTGTCAAGTCCGGCACCTGCATGGCCGGCGAGATAGGGCTGAGCGGCGAGATACGCCCGGTCACACGCATAGCGCAGCGCATCAGCGAAGCCCAGAGGCTCGGTTTCAGGCGCATGGTGATACCCAGGTCTAACTTGAAGGGGCTCGACACCTCGCGCATAGGCATCGAACTCGTCCCGTCGGCAGGTCTGCAGGACGTGCTGAGACAGCTGTTCTGATTACCGATCCCAACAACCAACCGCTTTATGTTTTCGGAAAACATTGATACAGTCTCATCAGAACTTGTATGGGTACTTGTATGGGTGCTTGTATGGGTCTCGCCGCTATTGTCATACCCTATCAGCATATATCGGTTCTTCAGCTCATGATGTTCTCCTAACATTAAATTACGGAATAACTTAACGAGAAATGACTTGTTGTTGGGTTCAATACCCTTCATTTCTGTCCAACGAATTGCTTCTCGCACCAATCCTCAACTCGCTCTTCTATAGTTTTCGCCATTTTGTTTTTATACAAACTTACTTTTCATACCCCTCATAGTAATAGCTCTGCTCAATCCCCTTGAATATCACCTCGCGGTTCTCCGTGTCGGAAGTGAGGTTCTGCGACAGCAGACAGCGCAATTCGAGACCGTTGATGGGTGAGCGTTCCATGGCCGAGAGGTATTGGTCTTTGTCAACATACTGCCAATTGACGACTTTGCCGAGAGAGCGTTTGAGCATCATGTCGAGCCAGATGCGGGTGGAACGGCCATTGCCTTCCATAAAGGGATGACACACGTTCATCTCGACATACTTCTCTATGATATGCTCAAAAGTGTCTTCGGGCATCTTTTCCACAGCGGCGAGAGCGGCTTCGAGATAGAGCGAATTGGCAAAGCGAAATCCACCTTTTGCAACATTCTTGTCACGGATAACGCCGGCAAATGGATACAATCCGTCAAACAGATAATGGTGTATCTGCTGAAGACCTGCCGTTGTTCCGACAGGTATTTTGTCTATATCGCCCGATTCATAGAGACGGTGTGCGTTGCCCAACGACCTTTCGTCAATTTCCTTTGTTGTCATAATCAAATTGAACTATGGTGGGTTCTGAAAATTAGCTTTGTGACCACAAAAATACCAATTATCCATGACAATCACGAAGACAATCACGAAAGATTGTGGAAATAATGGCCTAAATCATTGCGTTTTACATCTGCGTTCAAATAAGATGACTCCATTTCAAGGGCGGTGATTTATAGAACCGCCCTTAAGAGGCAATATGGTCAACAATCTGTCATTTCCTGCTCGTTTCTCGCTGACAATGACTACCTTTGTCCCGTCAGAGCTGCTACAAAACAGTACAAAGAACAAGCGTGGCACGAGGAGCTATACGCAATGGCTGAATGTCAACGACTTGAACTTTCTGAAGATATTTGGCCAAACAACGGAAATCCATTCGTGCCGATTGAAGTGCAATGCGTTTGACTGCCAAGAATGTGAACATAGTGCATCGGAAATTACACAATGATAAAGGAAATAAATGTCAGGGTAAATCCCCGGACTGCGGTCACCGGTGAGCTGCTGAAACGGAATGTTTCAGACGAGCTGGGCATACCGGTCTCGCATATCACGGCTGTGCGGACAGTGCGCAGCAGTATCGACGCGCGCCAAAGGGCGGTGTTTTTCAACCTCTCCCTGCGCGTGTACGTGGACGAACCGGCTCCGGCCGGACTCTTCGAACCGATAGACTACCCTGACGTGGGCAAAGCTCCCGGCGTGACAGTGGTCGGGGCGGGTCCGGCAGGACTCTTCGCTGCCCTGCGCCTGATAGAACTCGGTCTGAGACCCGTGGTTCTCGAGCGGGGCAAGGATGTCCACGAACGCAAGAAGGACATAGCCATGATTTCGCGCTGCAATGTCGTGGACCCCGACAGCAACTACGCTTTCGGCGAGGGCGGAGCCGGTGCTTTCAGCGACGGCAAGCTCTACACGCGCTCCACCAAGCGCGGCGACACGGGTCGGATTCTGCGCATCTTCTGCCAGCATGGCGCCGACACGGCTATCCTGTCGGCAGCCCATCCCCATATAGGTACCGACAGGCTCCCGCGGGTGATAGAAAACATCAGGGAGCGTATCCGCAGCTGCGGCGGCGAGGTGCATTTCGGCGCCAGGGTGGACAGCCTTGTGATGACGGGCGGCGAGGTGGCCGGGGTGCGTACTGCCGACGGCACTGAATATGCGGGTCCCGTGATCTTGGCCACAGGCCATTCCGCCCGCGACGTCTACCGCATGCTGCACTGCGCGGGCGTGGACATGGAGGCCAAGGGCATAGCGGTGGGGGTGAGGCTGGAGCATCCCAGTCTCCTTGTCGACAGGATAATGTACCACAGCCGCGAGGGCAGGGGCGAATATCTGCCGGCGGCGGAATACCGCATGACGGCGCAGTCCGGCGGCAGGGGCGTATACAGCTTCTGTATGTGTCCGGGCGGCTTCGTAATCCCTGCCGCTTCGGCTCCGGAACAGCTGGTGGTCAACGGCATGAGCCCCTCCGGCCGCAACTCCATGTGGAGCAATTCGGGCATGGTGGTGGAACTTCGCACGGAGGATCTTGCCGACTCCTCGCTGCGGCAGTTGATGGTCACCGCCATGGGCGACGGCGGGTTTGCGCAGTCACGCTCCGGCTGGGATGACAGCGGCAATCCCCTGCGCATGATGTATATGCAGGAAGCCCTTGAACGACTCTGCTGGCTGCAGGCCAGCCGCACGCAGACAGCTCCGGCACAGCGCATGGCCGATTTCGTCAACAGGCGTCTGAGTTCGTCGCTTGCCCCCTCTTCCTATGCGGCGGGGCTGGTGGCGTCGCCGCTGCACTTCTGGCTGCCGGCATTTCTGACCGACCGCCTGCGCGAAGGCTTCCGCCTGTTCGGCAAGCGTTACCACGGTTTCCTGACCGACGAAGCCACGATGATAGCGGTGGAGACGCGTACCTCGGCGCCGGTGCGCATCGTGCGCGACCGCGCGACTTTCAGGCACATCCGCATCGACGGTCTTTATCCTTGCGGCGAGGGCGCGGGCTATGCCGGCGGCATAGTGTCGGCCGCCATCGACGGCGAACGGTGCGCGGAGGCCGTGGCGGCACGCCTGAAACACGCGTTGTAGACTACAGGGGAAAAAAGCCCGTGCAGAAAGAAAAAACGCTTGAGCCGGCGGAATTTTTGTTTGATCTAACGACGGCCCATCGCCCGAAACGCATATCCGTTTCGGGCGGTGGGCTTTTGCGTTTCCGCCGGAACGGATCCGCGTTTCGGGCGGAACGCATCCGGGAGATCAAACAAAAATTTCGCGACATCAACATTTTTCGCGCCAAGGACGCTTTGCAGCGTTGTCATGTGCGAATCTGTCCCGCACAGAAGAAAAGCGGCGGGTATTACTTGAAGAGATGGCGTGCCAGTCCGTATACGTAACGGCGAAAGCCGGGCTTGTAGGCAAGGACTCTGTCGAACCAGCCGATGCGTCTGCCGACAAACCGCACCACCACGCCAACGTAGACCATCGCGAACAGGGTGCCTATGCCAACGACCTGCCATTGCCATGCGCCGAAGAAGACGTAGCAGAACACTACGGCGACAACCACGAGCGAAATGTCGACGGCAATCTTTACTTTCGGAAACTCAACGCCTGTCACCGTGCTTACGGCTACGGGGAAGCCCTCTCCGGGCATCGTGACCGAACCGCAGCGCACCTCGGCGGCTATGCCCGCTCCCAGAACGGTGCAGCCCGCAATCTGGGCCGCCACCTTGGCTGGCAGACTGTCGGGAACCAGCCATGAGGTCAGTGCCATGTTGACATCGATCAGCGATCCGAACACAAAGCCGACAAGGAGCTGGAAGAGCTGCACCGGCTCGAATCTCCGGCGCAGCACCATGATCTGCCCCAGTACGAGAACGGCGTTCATGATGTAGGTGTACTGCCCTATGGTCAGCGGGGGAATGACGGAGCCGTTTTCCCCCGCCATCTCGAACACGTAGGGGATGGTGGAGATGACGCTTGACCCCAGCGTGCTGCGCACGCATACCGCCACACCGAGGGTCATGATGAACAGTGAAACGAGCAGCAGCAGGTGCTGCCACAGAAACGATATGATTTTGTCTTTTGCCGTCATAAAATCCGTTGTGAATGATACTGTGGCTGCAAAGTTACATGTTTCCCTGCGGAAAAATACACCCGTCCGCGTCATGAGGGGAAAATGTGCGGAAAGTGTTGTGCGGGTTTGGCAAAAACTGAGTATCTTTGTGCAGTAAAATTTCTTATAATGATGTCTTGTACCATGAAAAACCTTTTGATGACTTGTTTGTGTGTGGTGTGCATGATGTCTGCGCCGAACGTGTCCGCCAAGGTGAATGACATTCTGCCCAAGCCGCAGAATGTTACGCTGGACAGCGGTGGAGGGGCTTTCCTGCTGGGGCGTGCCGTTGCACTGACCGACGGGACCGGTTGCCGCGTGCTCATGAATTTCCTTGACGAAACGGGCTGCACCGTGTCGGCCGACGCTTCCGCCAAGATACGGGTGGAGACGGTATCCGCAATTGACGGGGCCTACGACTACGAACTCTTTGCCTTTGAGAACGAGGCTTACAGTCTTGACGTGTCGCCTGACGAGATAGTCATCAGGGCCGTGACCCCTACCGGCGTGATACGCGCAGCCCAGACCCTTGTCCAACTGGCGGAGGGCTACGACGGTGAAACTCCGCGAATAGAAGCCCTGTCGATTACCGACTGGCCTGCATTCAAGCTGCGCGGCTGGATGCAGGACGTGGGACGCTCGTTCCTGTCCATCAGCGAACTGAAGAGGGAAATAGACCTGCTCTCGCGTTTCAAGGTCAACGTGTTCCACTGGCACTTGACGGAGAAACTGGCCTGGCGCTTTGAGGTGACAGCCTATCCCGCACTCACGCAGGCGGAGAACATGATACGCTACAAGGGGCAATACTATACCCAGGCGCAGTGCAGCGAACTGGAGGCCTACGCAGCCGAGCGCGGCGTGACGGTCATTCCGGAGGTGGATATGCCCGGGCACAGCGACGTGTTCACCAGTACCATGGGCTTTGACATGCAGAGCGTCAAGGGACGCGCCGCCCTCAAGGTTATCTTGCGCGAGGTGGCCGGCACGTTCACCAAGGCTCCCTACATACACATAGGCGGTGACGAGGTGACCATACAGGACGGTTTCCTCGAGGAGATGTCGGGCTTCGTGAGAGACTCCCTCGGCCGTAAGGTTGTGCTGTGGAACAAGCTCAACAACAAGGCGGTGACGAGCGACATCGCCGACATGACACAGATGTGGGCCACGTCGGGCACTGCCGTCAAGGGGCTGCCCAACATAGACTGCCGCTACAACTACACCAACCACTTTGATGTCTATGCCGACCTGGTGGGCATATACAAGAGCAGCATCTACTATGCCCAGAGGGGCAGTGCCGACATAGCCGGTACTGTGTCGGCGGCGTGGAACGACACCAAGGTGGCCACCGAAGACGATATCATACGCCAGAACAACCAGTACGCCAACATACTCGCCTCGGCGGAGAGGGCGTGGTGCGGCGGAGGCAAACGATACATAGAGGCGGGCGGCACAAAACTGCCCAACCGGGGCGACGAGTTTGACGAGTTCCAGAACTTTGAACGCCGTTTCCTGTTCCACAAGGCCCACTCGCTGAAGGACGTGCCTATACCCTACGTGCGCCAGACCAACGTGCACTGGCGCATCACCGAGCCGTTCCCCAACGGCGGTGACGCCACCAAGGCTTTTCCGCCCGAGCTGAGCACTGACACCCTGCTGCCCGAGTCGTTCGTGTACGAAGGCAAGACCTACAGCACCTCGTTCGCCACGGGAGCCGGTATCTACCTGCGCCACATCTGGCATCCCACGGTGCCGTCGTATTTCGCCAGTCCGGCCAACAACCAGACGGCATACGCCTGGACTTATGTCCATTCGCCGGAAGACCGGGATGTGGCGGCGCAGATAGAGTTCTATACCTACAGCCGTTCGGGCAACGAGTATGCCCCGCCGGCCGGCAAGTGGGATCGCCGCGGTTCGCGCATCTGGCTCAACGGCGAGGAGATTCCCGCACCGGAGTGGGAGCAGCCCGACCAGAACATTCCGCAGGACAATGCCACCCGTGGGCTGACCAACGAGAACTTAACGGCCCGTGACCCAGTGGCGCTGCACCTCAACAAGGGCTGGAACAAGGTGCTAATGAAACTGCCCCACGCCAGCAACGGCGGCACGGGGCGCGACAAATGGCAGTTCACTTTTGTCATAACGGACAAGGACGGGCGCAATGCTGCGGACGGGCTGATATATTCGCCCGACAAGAGCATTACCGACGAGATACCCGAATCGGCGTTCGCCTTTCCCGAGCTGAGCAACGAAACCGAGACTTACTGGTATGAGTTCTGCACTCCGGCACGCGAGAACCGCTACGTCACATCCAAGGGCGCGGGTGCGGGCATCATGGGCGAGACCACGCCGTCGGAGGCCTCGCAGTGGAAATTCATGGATCGGGGCGACGGCACATTCGACATAATCAACAGGGCGGACAATTCCTACATCTCGCCCGCAGCCGCCAACAACAGCCAGCTTGGCACCACGACCGTCCGTCCGTCGACAGGCTGGGTGTTCTCGGAGGCGAGCGGCGACAACCGTTTCATCATCAGCAACGGGACATGCCAGATACACCAGACCAACTCTGCCTACAGCTACAAGGTGTTCAACTGGGGCGGGGCCTCAAACGTCACCGATGCGGGCTGCCAGTACTATTTCACGCTGGTGAGCGACAGCGAGCCTGTGGAGCCGGAACAGAAAACCCCGAAACTGAGCACGGCGGAAGAAGACCACTGGTACCGCATGAGTACCAGCCGCTTCAGCAGCCGCTACCCCACAGCATCGGGTGTCGGCCAGCCGATCGTGAGCAACGTTGGTGCGGACGACTACCTTGCCCAATGGAAGTTTGATGACCGTGGCGACGGCACCTTCAATATCGTCAACCGCGGCAACGGGCTGTATGTCTCCCCTGTGGCACAGAACAACGCGGCTATTGTCACCACGATGTCCGTTCCGGAGGCGGGGTGGCAGTTCATGCCCTCGGCGGTTGACGACTACCTTATTATAGTGAGCGGCACTACGGAAATAAACCAGACCAAGGAGCGCGAGGGATTCAAACTCTACAACTGGGGCTACGGCTCGCAGACCGCCGGCCAGTACCGCACCGATGATACCGGCTGCCAGTTCTCATTCGTGTTCGTGGAGACGGAAGACGCCCTCACTTCCGTGGACTCCGCCATCTCCGCCGGGCGTGTCAGTGTGGTCAACGGCCGCATCTCTGCACAGGAACCGTTCCGCCTCTATTCGGTTGAGGGCCGGCAGATTCCGCCGGACAGCCGTCTGTCGAGGGGTTTGTATCTTGTGCGCACGGCAAATGGCGTTCACAAGGTGACGGTAAAGTAGCAAACCGACCGGAGGCGTTGCAAAAGGGTCTCTGCGACATACAAACTAAAAAAAAGGCAGACAACCGAGTTGTCTGCCTTTTTTTTCGTACCCAGAGCCGGGATCGAACCGGCACGTCTTTCGACATTGGTGTTTGAGACCA
>CAVEQO010000036.1:0-21430 GCA_963617965.1 Anaerovoracaceae bacterium | reverse complement strand
CCCCCCCTTGCAGTCTTCACGAGGGCGGGCGACAAAACGCAAGAAAGCAATTTGCCAGACAGGCTGTCCATTTTTCCGTCAGAAGTTAGCGTTTCACAATATTCATACGTGTACGGATTTCACAGGCACAAGGTACACTTCAGCGAATGTGCCAAACCGTCCACGGGGACAAATTTAGCACAAAAATCCAACCGGGCAAGAATTTCCCCCTCAAAAAAACAAAAAAAAGCCACGGCAGACCGTCTTCATTCAAAAAGAGTTCGTAACTTTGCGGTCGCTTGCGCATTGCGTGAGCATTTATACACATTATTATACACACAAAACACTATGTATTTAGATCCTGAAAAGAAAAAGGAGATCTTTGGACAGTACGGGGCGTCCAACACTGACACCGGTTCACCGGAATCGCAGGTGGCATTGTTTTCTTTCCGTATTTCCCACTTGACGGAACACATGAAGGCCAACCGTAAAGATCATAGCACCGAAAGGGCCTTGACACGGATGGTGGGCAAGCGCCGTGCCCTTCTGAACTACCTGAAGGCAAAGGACATCACCCGCTACCGCGCCATTGTAAAGAAACTCGGTCTGCGCAAGTAACCCGAAAGACTTTACGGACAACGGAGGAATCGCATTCCCTGCACATGCAGGGGGTGCGATTCCTCTTTCAGTTGTGTGCAGCAGACGGCAGGCCATGTCTTTTCACCAAAGGGCGGCATTTTATACGCAGACGGCAAACGCGTAATTGCACAATAATGATTAACTTTGCACCCCAATGCAAAAGACACACAGACGGTTATGACGGACATTCGCAACATCGCAATCATTGCGCACGTAGACCACGGCAAGACAACACTGGTAGACAAGATGCTCCTGGCGGGACACCTGTTCAGGGACAACCAGCAGACCGGCGACCTCATGCTTGACAACAACGACCTCGAGCGCGAGCGCGGGATAACCATACTGTCGAAGAACGTGAGCATCACCTACAACGGCACCAAGATAAACATCATAGACACTCCGGGGCACTCGGACTTCGGCGGGGAAGTGGAGCGCGTGCTCAACATGGCCGACGGCTGCATACTGCTTGTGGATGCGTTTGAGGGTCCCATGCCGCAGACCCGTTTCGTGCTTGAAAAAGCCCTGCAGATAGGGCTCAAGCCCATAGTGGTGGTCAACAAGGTGGACAAGCCCAACTGCCGCCCGGAGGAGGTGTATGAAATGGTGTTTGACCTCATGTTCAGCCTCGGAGCGTCGGAAGACCAGCTGGACTTCCCGGTAGTCTACGGGTCTGCCAAGAACGGATGGATGGGGCCGGACTACAACACCCCCACCAACAGCATAACATACCTGCTCGACAAGATAGTGGACGTGATACCCGCGCCCGAAAAGCGCGAGGGCACGCCCCAGATGCTCATAACGTCGCTCGACTACTCCAACTACACCGGGCGCATAGCCGTAGGCAGAGTGAACCGCGGCACGCTCAGGGAAGGCATGAACATCACCGTGGCACACCGCGACGGCAGCATGGAGAAGACCCGCATCAAAGAACTCCACACCTTTGAGGGCATGGGGCACCACAAGACCGGCGAGGTAGGCTGCGGCGACATCTGCTCCATCATAGGGCTGGAGAACTTCGAGATAGGCGACACCATCTGCGACTTTGAAAATCCCGAGCCGCTCCCGCCCATCAAGATAGACGAGCCGACCATGAGCATGCTCTTCACCATAAACAACTCGCCGTTCTTCGGCAAGGAGGGCAAGTACTGCACCAGCCGCCAGATTGACGAACGCCTGCACAGGGAGCTGCAGAAGAACCTTGCCCTCAAGGTGCAGAACACAGACTCGTTTGACAGCTGGATAGTGTCGGGGCGCGGGGTGCTGCACCTGTCGGTGCTCATCGAGACCATGCGCCGCGAGGGCTATGAGCTGCAGGTGGGGCAGCCGCAGGTGATATACAAGGAAACAGACGGGGTGAAGTGCGAACCCATAGAAGAGCTCACGATCAACGTGCCCGAAGAGTTCTCAAGCAAGATGATAGACATGATAACGCGGCGCAAGGGCGAGATGACCTCGATGGAGAGCCAGGGCGACCGCGTGAACATAGTGTTCGACATACCGTCGAGAGGCATCATAGGCCTGCGTACCAACGTGCTGACAGCCTCGCAGGGCGAAGCCATCATGGCACACCGCTACAAGGGCTACCAGCCCTACAAGGGCGACATCACCCGAAGGGTCAACGGTTCGCTCGTGGCCATGGAAAGCGGCACGGCATTCGCCTATGCCCTCGACAAGCTGCAGGACCGGGGCAAATTCTTCATACACCCTCAGGACGAAGTCTACGCCGGACAGGTGGTGGGCGAACACGTGCATGAAATTGACCTCGTGGTCAACGTGACCAAGGCCAAGCAGCTCACCAACGTGCGCGCCAGCGGCACCGACGAGAAAGCCCACATCATTCCCGCCACGGAATTCAGCCTGGAAGAAGCTCTGGAATACATCAAGGAGGACGAATATGTGGAGGTGACGCCCAAGAGCATGAGAATGCGCAAGATTATCCTGGACCACACGCAGCGCAAGAGATCTGACAGATAATATCTGCCGGTCTCTCTTTGACACAGAATCTTACTATATTGAATTAAAGAAGATTTAGTCCACTTTTTCAAGTGGACTAAGATTTGAATATCTGCATATCATCATTATGACTCCAAAAAACATTACGCTTAATCCACCCGCAACGTTTCTGAAAGCCGAAAAAAGGGGCAACTACGATATTAGCGCCGACATGAAAGCCGTGTGGGCTGTAGAGTTAGACATGGTCAATAAACTGCTGGAAATATGCAAACGCCACAACCTGCGTATTTACGCCGATGGCGGAACATTGCTTGGTGCCATCAGGCACAAAGGCTTCATTCCTTGGGACGACGACATTGACATGGTGATGATGCGCGAAGACTACGACAAACTGATGCAACTGAAGGATGAGTTCAAGCACCCTTACTTTCTGCAAAACATCTACACCGACCGCCACTACAACCACCGCTATGCCCAACTGCGTCACAGCCTCACTGCATGTTGGCCCCACGAGGATAAGCGTTGTCAGCAAAAGTACAACCAAGGAATCTTTATCGACATATTCCCGGCTGACAATGTGCCTTCTACAGCACGAAGCTTTGCACACTATTACAAGAAGGAAGGCATGGCACGACAGAAAATCAGATTACTGCTGAAGTTTCTGAACATAATGCCAGAGAGCATCTACTCGTTTCTGCGCAACAAGACCAAGACTTTCAGCGACAAGGTTCAGTATGGTCGTTACGAACAGTTTTTGCGCAGTGTACCGACACAACAGGATGGCTGCGTTTGTGAGATTTCGTTTAAGCACAGCAGCATGATTGCCTCTTATTCGGACTTTGGAGAACCACAATGGGTTGATTTTGAGTACATCAAGGTGCCGATTCCGCAAAATGCCCACCACCTGCTTGCGTTGCAATATGGCGATGACTACATGACACCCATACAAGGGCTCGCACAGCACGGCGGACTTTGTTTTGATACCGAAAATTCGTACAAGACAGAGCCCCTGCCGGAGAAGTGACCTTTCGACCTGCCCTCCTCTTTTGTATATTTCTTCAAATAGGTGTTAAAGACAAGTTTGTTGCCAGAATGGCTTTATGACACAGAAGACACCCACTCGACAAGTTAAAAAAACCAGAATACCTACATACACATTTAGCATTCACGCGATGAAAGTATCATTAGTAATCTCCACATACAACCGCCCCGACGCCCTGCGCGTTTGCCTTGACAGTGCCTTGAAACAAAAGCGTCTGCCCGATGAGATTGTGATTGGCGACGACGGCTCAAGGCAAGAGACTATTGACCTTGTAAAGGAAATACGGGCAACGTCGAAGGTGCCTATTGTTCACGTGTGGCAAAAGGACGAAGGCTTTCGCCTTGCCATGATGAGAAACAAGTCTATTGCCAAAGCCACCGGTGACTACATCATCGAGATTGACGGTGACGTGTTTATGCACCCCTTGTTTGTGGCAGACCACGTCAACGCCGCTCGCAAAGGCTGTTATCAAAAGGGAGGAAGAACCAATCTCGGCAAAGAGCTGACAGAGGAAATCTGCAAGAGCGGCAAGTCCCGGCACATTCATTTTTGGACAAAAGGCATTGAGAGCAAACCGGAAAACTCAATGCACATAACATGGTTGGCGCGATATTTGGCGCCACGCTACAAACGACACAGAAACTTTGCACTGGGTTGCAACATGTCGTTTTTCAAAGAAGATTTTCTGCGCGTCAATGGCTATGATGAGTTTTACGAAGGCTGGGGCGGTGAAGACGGTGACTTTGGGTATCGCCTCAACGTTTCAGGACTTAAGAAAATGAGCCTAAAATTCTCCGGCATTCTCTTTCACCTGTGGCACGAAGACAAATACATGTACAACGAAGACAAAAACCGCGCTTACTGCAAGGAATGTGAGCAACGAGGCGTTGCCTACTGTGCCAACGGCGTAGACAAATATATTAACAATCCCAACGAAAACCCCATCACCACATTAGAGTAACCCCGAATCAGGATACAGAAAAACGACAAGCACCAATCACCGAATTGGGACAAACGTTTTTCCAAATTCTGCGTGCCAAGCCATAATGCCACAAAGAGCTCCGCAGGAGCGACATATATTAGGGCAGGGCGTCAGCCCTATTATAATGGTTTACTCGCCTACTCCGCACGTTGCAAGTGTGCGTATAAAGAAATTATTGTTCAACAGTGCCGACGAAACGCCACACCTACTTAGGCCAGCCAAATGTCTTGATGCTGGTATATTTTCGCCACAGGTTAAGGTGTCGTTTTTCTGGCACGCCATGTCGGGCTATATAATCGCGAGCACCCTGCAACATGCGTTTGCCCACTTGTCCGTCAAGATGCGGGTCATAGTTTTGGATAATCCATTTGCGCATCCCGGTGTATTTACCACCATTGTCCATCACTTCATGGAAAGCTTTGGGCAACTCTTCAGGTTGCTGCATGTTGTACCAATGCAAATCCTTTGGCTTGGTGGCAGCCCGAAGCGTTATCACAGGTTTGTCGAGAAGGAGTTCTTCGTAGATTGTGGACGACGTATCGCTAATCATCAAGTCGCTCATAAGCATATACTTGGTGACGTTAAAGTCGTCTATCCAGATGATGTTTTCAACTTCCTGTGCCAGTTGCTTGTAGGAGTCGATATGCTCCTGCGCCGTAAGCGGGTGAAACTTCATGAGCAGCACGACATCCTCATTTCCCGCGAAGTCACGCAAAGCCTCTTTCATATACGGCAGCGAGGTGAGCGAGGGAGAGAACGTGGGGGCATATAGCACAATCTTGCTCTTGTCATATTGCTTCAGACAGTTTTCGCGCTCAGCATCAAACGTGTGAAGGTTGTTGTAAATCCAGTCTTGGCGAGGCCAACCGGTTTCAAGCACCTCAAAGTCCTTATATTTCTTTGCCAAGCGTTCAAAGCCCTTGGTAAAGAATGGTCCCTGAGTGAAGTAGGTATCAAAGTAGCGACGTATCACCCAATGGTCTTTCTTCTCGGCCGCATAGCCATGAAACACCTGTATCTTGACACCCGACAGATAGTAAGGCACAATGTTGCCCGGCACAAAAATGGCATCGGGATGAAAGTCCTCTATGTCGTGTATGGAGTTAGTGTAGCGCACCTTGCCGGACAGCGGGAACTCTGGAATGCGCTTGGCGTGTACATACCACTGCACATCGTTGCCGCCCTCCTTGTCGGCGGCTTCTTGAATAGGTTCCAAAATGCTCACCGCATATTTATTTTCGCAAAACAAGCAGATTTTCATGATTACAGAGTTTTTACAGCAGTTTGGCCGGTATCTTGCCAACAGCGTCGCGGAAGTCCTCCACGGTGTCAAGTTCGCAAGAAAAGAGACCGGTGACATCAAGCACGCGGAAACGGTGTCCTTGTTTTGCAAGCCGCTCAAAAGCCACCTCGTAGAACACGTTTTCAAGATGTTCCTTATTCATCATGCCGTCAAGCTCCCGGTATAGCGCAGTGGTATAATCATAGCCCATTCGCTCTATGCCAAGGCTCTCGCCTATGGCCTCAGCAGGATTGCAGGTTTTGTTAAGTTCTATGATAGAACCTTTGTCGTCGACTATCACCTTAATTTCTTCTTCGCCAAGCGGATGCTTGATGAGAGTCAAGATGTTTGGCGACTTCTCTGCCAGCACCCGTTTAATGATTTCGGGGTCATAAACCAAGTCGCTGTCAAGCAACAAAGCATCACGCCCTTCCACCTCCTTGCGTGCCAACCATAGCGAGTAGATATTGTTGGTAGAACCAAAGACCTCGTTAAGGATAAATGTGACATTAAGTTCGGGGTAATGATCGGCAACAAACTCTTCAATTTTTTCGTGCAGAAAACCCGTAACAATCACGAACTCTTCAATGCCGGCAGCTATCAAAGCATCGAGCGAGCGTTGCAACAAGCAACGCTCTCCTATTTTAAGCAAGCATTTGGGGGTGTTGGTTGTGAGCGGACGCAGACGCGAAGCCATGCCTGCGGCAAGAATCAAAGCCTTCATTTGCCAAAAGAATTACTTAGAGTGTGCCAGTGCCACACGTTTAATGGTATCGCAAACCACCTGAGTTTGTTCGGGGCGGCCGAGAGTGATGCGCAGACAATTTTCCAAACCCGGATCGCCCATAAACTTAATCTTATAGTCTTCGGCGGTCATAGCCTTTTGGAGGGCCTCCTTGATTTCGGCAGGATACTTAATCAGAATAAAGTTGGCAACCGATTTATATACCTTGAAGCCCGGCAAGTCACCAAGTTCCTTTTTGTAGAGTTTGCGTCCCCAATCCATTTGGTCTGCCACTTTGCGATAGTGTTCGTCGCTATCGAGGGCTGCAAGAGCCACACGCTCGCTAAAACGATTGTAGCCCAAATATTTGTTGGCATAATTCAGGAAGTCTTCGTGACCTTTACCAATAAAGCCGAAGCCCATGCGCAAGCCCGGCAGTCCGTAGAACTTTGACAGTGTGCGACTGATAATAAGATTGGAATATTTGTTGATTAGCGGAGCGATATAGGTAGTATCCATGCAGATGAACGAAGCATAAGCCTCGTCAATAAGCACCATTGTCTCACTCGGAATGTTCTCCATGATGCGACCAATTTCCTCACTGGTAAGGCTGTTGCCCGTAGGATTGTTGGGTGACGCCAGAAGAAGCATGCGAGGGCGTATGCGGTTGGTGTATTCAATCACCTCGTCCACATTGTAGGCAAAGGTGTCGTCAGTTTCGTAGAGAGGATACATCTCAGCCTTGCCACCACACTCACCTGCCACGCGGTTGTAGTACCACCAAGAGAATTGCGGTATCATAATGGTGTTATTACCACCACCGGTCATAAGGAAATAGTGTACAGAAGTCTTCAATATTTCCTCGCCGCCGTAACCAAGAAGCACTTGATTCTCAGGCACCCCATATATTTCAGAGAGCTTCACAGAGACCACGCTCTTTTTGCCTTCGTCGTAGATGCGAGTGTAGAAGCACAATTCTTTGGGGTCAAAAGTCTTTATTGCCTCAACAACCTTTTGTGATGGCTCAAAATTGAACTCATTTCTGTCTAAGTAATTCATTTTATAATTATTTTGTTTTTTATTTCTTATGTTTAAAAAGCCTTGAGAAGCGTTTGCGTCTGCGCCAACGCCGGTCGTGGCGGAGTTTCCGTACTGTGGCGCGGCGCACAAAAGCCCCGGCATCGTCCAGACCGCGCGCCTCGGCATAGGCGCGCACCACGAACCCGAATATTTCCATATTGCCCGTAAACCGGGTAAGGTTTTCCATGAGGTCTCTTTCGGGAATACGGTCAATGCCGGAATAGAACGCCATACGGTTGATGTCTATCACCTCGAAAGAGTAGCGTCCGGTTGCGTCACGCCGGAAAAGCACATTAGTGTCGTTGAGATCGTGGTGCAGGACACCTTTCTCGTGCAGCTGCGCCACATAACGACCGAAGTCGGCGGCCAGCTGGCGGTTCCAGTCCGGACGGTCAAGTTCTCCCTCTATGTTTCCAAGGCTTGTCGGTCTTGACAGATAGTAAGCTGCGGAGAGCCAGAGACCATGCCTGAGTTCCACGAAAGCAACCGGTTCAGGAGTGTCCACACCCCTCCGCATCAGTTCGATGCCATTGAGGAACGCTTTCTCCGCTTTGTGGGTGCGCAGTGCATACACCATCTTCTGAAACACCGACGGACGCCTGAAACTCTTCACCACCACCTCCAGCGTTTCCGGTTCGCCGGCGGACGGCCCCAATACAAATGACTTTATTTTGTTGCGCCCGTTCCACAGCAACATGCCGCCATCGGCGAACGACGACGGCAAGCCGCCGATAAACCGCAAGAGAGCCTTCGACTGACTGTATGGACTGTTGACTGTGTATTTCTTCATCGTTGCAACCTGTATTTCAGTTCGTACCATTTCCTGCCGACAGAATACCGCCACAAATTACGGATATCCCGGCTGGACCTGCAGGGCATGATGGTCACTTCACGCTTGGGCAGCGTGGGGTCGAGCTTGTCGCACAGCGACGCTATATACTCAAACATATTGTACTTGTCAAGCATAAGCCGCTTGGCTTCTGCAAGCACGGAGCGCGACTGCTCATAACGCCGCTCCGCCATCTGTGAGTCTATAATCCGTATCGCCTCTTCGGGGCGGTGGATGTCCAGCGGCTCAAAGGCCTGACGGGGGACATAGTCCGCCAGATTGGTACAACCGTAGTAGAACGGGAAAGTCTCCGCCAGAAAACAGTCAGAGAGTTTCTCTGTCCAGTAGTACCGCTGCGAAGAGTTTTCAATCACGATGTGGTACTTGTATTGTGAAAGGACCTCCCACTTGTCGGCAAAGTCATTGAAGCCGCGCCCGTAGACATCTATGCTGTCGCCATAGCGGTCTTTCAGTTTCCCGACAAACCGTATGCGGTCTATGTGTCCCTGCGTAAAGGCCTTGTCGCTTGTTATGACAGACAGCAACTTTGTCTTTTCGGAAACGGGCTTTGACTCAAGCGTGTCATAGTCAAGGCTGCACGACGTTATATTGCCTTGCGCATCTTCCGTGTAGCCTATGAACCAGGGCAGAACAGCCGGACCGAAATGTACATTGGGATGCCGGGTCTGTTCCTGACACGTGCATACCAGACCGAACTGGTCTGTATAACGCTTCGGATAGTAAAGCACCGAGCGCGGCTCGGTGGTCAGCAACACAGTGTTTTGCGGAGCCACCACGCAAGTTTCGCCCCGGCGCACGCCCTTGCCCTGCACCACCCAGAAGTCCGGGTCCGGCATGCCGGGAACATCGCCAATCCAGAAACGATAGCGGCCGTCAAGCGAAACAAGGGAGCGACCCTTTGTCTGGCGTGCAAAGATCGTTCCCAGTTCCGGGCGGTAGGGTGTCAAGCGGACATTAAACATTGATCGGACGGAGTATTGGTTATCTGCCTGCCGGCACTATTTTGTAGAGTTTGTCGGACGGACGCACCTTTTCTGGCACTGCTATGGAGATGTCCCACCCCTTTTGGGCGTGTTCTACCGGAAGAAGGTCATAGCGTATCTCTGCAGCGTCAAAATACACGACACCTGTTGTGGGACCCGTCACGAGCAACCTGTCGCCTTTGTCAAGGCTGCTTGCTTCGAGGAGAAATTCCGCCACGCCGATTTTGGAGAAATATTTCACGACCTTGCCCACATAGACTTTCTTCTCTGTGGCCGATGAGCCGTAGTTGCTGTTCCACTCGCCCAGCCGCTGGCCAAGGTAGTAGCCATCCCAGAAACCGCGATTGAAGACCGCCTTCAGCCTCTCGTCCCACCGATCCTTCATCTCTTCGGTGACCGTTCCGTCCAATGCCGCTTCAAGAGCCTGCTTGTAGCACTGCACCGTAGTGTAGACGTATTCGGGACCACGGGCACGCCCCTCTATCTTGAAAACCTTGACTCCGGCCTTGATCATGCGGTCAAGGAAGCGGATGGTCTTGAGATCCTTGGGCGACATGATATACTTGTTGTCGACATCAAGTTCCACGCCCGTCTCGCAGTCGCGCACCGTGTAGCCGCGGCGGCATACCTGAAGACATGCCCCACGGTTGGCACTGTGTCCAAGATTGTCGAGACTGAGGTAGCATTTGCCGCTTACAGCCATGCAGAGAGCCCCGTGGCAGAACATCTCGATGCGCACCTTTTGCCCACCGGGGCCAACGATCCCCTGTTCGTCAATCTGCCGGGCGATATCCGCCACCTGATCCATATTGAGCTCACGGGCCAGCACTGCCACGTCGGCAAAGCGGGCATAGAATTTCAGAGCCTCGATGTTGCTGATGTTGAGCTGGGTAGACAGGTGGATTTCCTGCCCTATGGAACGACAGTACTGCAACACGGCGACATCGCTGGCAATGACAGCCGAGACACCGTTGCGCTTGGCCGCATCACAGATGGAACGCATCAGCGGCAGATCTTCTCCGTAGACAATGGTATTGACCGTAAGATATGACTTGGCTCCGCCGTCCTCACACCGGCCCACTATGTCGCCAAGGTCGCTGATGGTGAAACGTGCAGCGGAATGTGCGCGCATATTGAGACTCTCTATGCCGAAATACACCGAATCCGCCCCTGCCTTGACGGCAGCGGCCAGTGATTCCCACGACCCCGCAGGGGCCATTATTTCGTAGCCTTTGCTCCTGTAGTCCATTGCGCACGCGCACTTGTTCTGGCAAAGGTACTAATAAATCCCGACCTGTCTGCCCTAAAGTCCGCATTATGTTTCGTGCCAAAACCCACATTCAGGCAGGGAAACCGCCTTTTTGTTTTTTTAGCAACATTCTTGCGTCGCTGCCGCAAAAAAAACGTATCTTTGTAGCTTAATACACGCACACGCCTTATGATGACAACAATACGGAAAGTCACTACCAAAGGAGACCTCAGAAAATTCGCAAGGTTCAACTACAGGCTCTACAAAGACAACCCGTACTCGGTGCCGGACTTGTATTCCGACATCATGAAGACTTTCAGCAAGGACAAAAACCCCGCATTCGAATTCTGCGAAGCCGAATATTTCCTGGCATACCAGGACGGCAGAATTGTGGGCAGGGTGGCTGCCATAATAAACCACAAGGCCAACGCCGCATGGAACAAGAAGACGGTCAGGTTCGGCTGGATAGACTTCATAGACGACCCCGACGTGAGCCGCTCACTCCTGAAGACCGTGGCTCAGTGGGGACTCAACAAGGGCATGACGGACATTGAGGGACCGCTCGGGTTTACCGACTTTGACGCGGAAGGAATACTCATCGAGGGCTTTGACCAGCTGAGCACCATGGCGACGGCATACAACTATCCGTACTACTCCGCCCATCTGGAGCGACTGGGCTTCAAGAAAGCCATGGACTGGATAGAAATGAAACTTCTGGTGCCGGAGAAACTGCCCGAGCAATACGACAAAATCGCCCGGATAGTGGAACGGCGCTACAACCTGCACACCCGCAAGCTCAAGAACACCAGAGAAATAAAACGCACCGGCATTGGCCGCAGCATATTCAAGCTTATCAACGAGGCCTACAAACCACTCCCCGGATTCTGCGAACTTTCAGACGGGCAGATTGAACGTTATGTCAGCGAATACCTGCCCGTGATCGACCTGCAGATGGTAACACTGGTGGAGAACAGCGACAACGAACTCATCGGTGTAGGCATATCAATGCCATCGCTCTCAACGGCTCTCCAGAAAGCCAAAGGCAAGCTCTGGCCGCTAGGATGGTGGCATCTGCTCAAAGCCCTGTTCATCAAAAACCCGCCGGGCCTGGATCTCCTGCTTGTGGCCATAAAGCCAGAATATCAGGGCAAAGGGGTCAACGCCCTCCTGTTTGCCGACCTGATTCCCGTCTTCATAGCGAAAGGGTTCAAATGGGGAGAGACCAACCTTGAACTCGAGACCAACGGAAAAGTGCAGTCGCAATGGCAGTATCTGGACGGAAAAGTCCACAAACGCCGCCGCTGCTACACCAAACCCCTCACGGACTAAAAGGCACACAACAGACATGGCAGAGACGAAGAAAAACAACTATGGCGACGAGACCATCGTGCACCTTGAAGGTGTGGAGCACATCAGACGGCGACCCGGCATGTACATCGGACGCCTTGGCGACGGCTCCAACCGCGAAGACGGAATATATGTGCTGCTCAAGGAGACCATAGACAACAGCATCGACGAATTCAACGAAGGCTACGGGAAACGCATAGACATAGAGATAGAGGAAAATCACAGTGCCATGGTGAGGGACTTCGGCCGGGGCATTCCGCTCGGAGGTCTCATTCCTGCCGTAAGCCAGCTCAACACCGGGGCAAAATACGACACCTCGGTCTTCACGGCGAGCGTGGGGCTGAACGGTGTGGGCCTGAAAGCCGTCAACGCCCTCAGCCAGCTCTTTGTGGCCAGAAGCCACCGAGACGGCAAATATCACGAGGCCACGTTCAAATACGGCAAACTTGTCAACGACGTGTCGGGCGACACGGAAGAAGAAGACGGCACTTACATATATTTCGAGCCTGACCCGCAGCAGTTCAGAAATTTCAGATTCAGATCCGAATACGTGGAGTTCATGCTGCGCAACTACACATACCTCAACACGGGTCTTGCCATATTCTACAACAACCGGCGCATCGTCAGCCGCAACGGGCTTGAGGATCTGCTCAACGACAACATGACGGCCACGCCCCTCTACAACATCGTACACCTCAGAGGAGAGGGCATAGACATAGCCTTTACGCACGCCAACCAGAACGGCGAGGAATACTACTCGTATGTCAACGGACAGCACACCACGCAGGGAGGCACGCACCAGAGTGCTTTCAAGGAACACATAGCCAGAACCATAAAGGAGCACTTCGGCAAGAACTACGAGCCTGTTGACATTCGCAACGGACTTGTGGCCGCCATAGCCATCAGGGTGATAGAGCCAACGTTTGAAAGCCAGACAAAAATCAAGCTCGGATCGCTCGCCATGGCTCCTGAAAAAGACAGCAAGGGCAACCCTTTCCCCCTATCGGGCGTAAGCGTAAACAAGTTCGTGGGCGATTTCATCAAGAAAAACGTCGACAACTACCTGCACATGCATCCCGACGTGGCAGAGGAGATACAGAAGAAGATACAGGACTCCGAGCGTGACCGCAAGGCCATGGCGGGCATAGTGTCCAAAGCGGCAAAGGAGAGAGCCAAGAAGATAAACATCAACAACCCCAAGCTGCGCGACTGCATCATCCACCTCAACGACCCGCTACCCAAGAGCAAGAAAGGAGTCGCCGACCCCGAAGACGACCCGCGGCTCGACACCGCCATATTCATCACGGAGGGACTTTCGGCGAGCGGCTCCATCACCAAGTGCCGTGACGCACAGACACAAGCTGTGTTCAGCCTGCGCGGAAAACCCTACAACAGTTTCGGAGAGACGAAAGAACTGGTATACAAAAACGAGGAGTTCAACCTGCTGCAGGCAGCCCTCAACATAGAGGACGGGCTCGACGGGCTCAGATACAACAAGGTCATCATCGCCACCGATGCCGATGTCGACGGCATGCATATCAGGCTGCTGATGCTCACTTTTTTCCTACAGTTCTTTCCGGATCTGATAAAGAAAGGCCATGTCTACATACTGCAGACCCCACTGTTCAGAGTCCGCAACAGCAGGAGGGGCACGCCCAAGGCAAAAACCGCCAAGACCGATGACAAGGCGGCGGGAGCCGCCATACTCAAGAAACGCGACGGAAACCAGCGCACCGAATATACCACGCGCTACTGCTATTCGGAAGAAGAGCGTGTCAACGCCATAAGGGAACTCGGCCCCGATCCTCAAATCACCCGGTTCAAAGGCCTCGGCGAAATCTCTCCCGATGAATTCAAGGAGTTCATCGGACCGCAGATAAGGCTGGAACAGGTCAGCCTGCACAAGACCGACCAGGTACAGGAACTGCTCAGCTACTACATGGGCAAGAACACCCCGGAGCGGCAGAACTTCATCATCAACAACCTCGTGATAGAAGAAGACAGACCTGATGAGGATTTTCCCGAGGAACAAAATCCATGAGGACAACCGCATCGCCGACACCTGCGCCCTCTGTATACCGCACAAAACCACACACGTATGAGAACAGCCGTCTTTCCCGGGTCGTTTGACCCCTTCACTACAGGCCACGCCGACATTGTGGCGCGAGGGCTTGGCATCTTCGACAAAATAATCATAGCTGTCGGAGTCAACTCCGGCAAGGCTCCGTTTCAGGCTCCCGCAGAACGTCTGCGTACCATCAAAGACCTGTATGCCGATGACAGCCGGGTGGAAGTCACTGCATACCAAGGACTCACGACCGACCTTGCGGCAGAACGCAAGGCCGATGCCATCCTGCGCGGTGTGCGTTCGCTGAAAGACTATGAATACGAACGCGACATGGCCGACATCAACAGGCAGCTCAACGGTGTGGAAACAGTACTGCTCTTCTGCCGCAGCGAGCTTGCGGCCATCAGTTCAAGCACCGTCAGGGAACTGCACCTCTTCGGCAGGGACATCTCCCCTTTCATCCCCACCAAACGGGACTGACCCCTCTGTCACTGACATTTCTCCGTTACACTTGCCTCACACAACATACATGATGAAAAAACTCCACATTCTGGCAGCGGCACTGCTGTGCATGACCGCCGCAGCGATAGCCCAAACCCCGAAAGACCAAAGGGATCTGGATCTTGCCATGCGCAAGCTTGCCACAGCGCATATGGCGATAAAGGCTCTGTACATAGACACCACCAACACCGCCAAACTGACCGACGAAGCCATCAAGGCCATGCTGGCACAACTCGACCCACACAGCAGCTATTCCAATGCCGAGGAAACCAAGAAGTTCACGGAACCGCTCAACAGCAATTTTGAGGGAATAGGGGTGCAATTCAATATCCTCAACGACACACTCGTGGTGGTGCAGACCATCGCAAAAGGTCCCTCTGAGAAAGCCGGCATACGCGCCGGCGACCGTATAGTCACGGTAAACGACACAGCCATTGCCGGTGTAAAGATGGCACGCGACGCCATCATGAAAAAACTCCGCGGCCCCAAGAATACAGTCGTCAACCTCGGCATCTGCCGGCGCGGAGTGAAAGAGATCCTCCCATTCAGGGTGGTGAGGGACAAAATCCCACTCCATTCCGTGGATGCCGCCTATATGATACGCCCCGGAATCGGATTTGTCCGCATCAGCAGTTTTGCGGCAACAACACGCGAGGAAGTACGCGATGCCATCAAGAAGCTGAAGGAAAAAGGAATGACAAGCCTTATTCTCGATTTGCAGCAAAACGGCGGAGGCTACCTTGAAGCAGCCAACGGAGTGGCGAGCGAATTTCTCAACGAGGGAGACCTTGTGGTGTATACCGACGGGCGTTCCGTGCCAAAACAGACCCTTACGGCATTGGGCGGAGGCCTGTTTACAGAAGGCAAGGTGGCAGTGCTCGTTGACGAATACACCGCCTCGGCAGCGGAGATTGTCAGCGGTGCCATACAAGACCACGACAGGGGAATCATCATAGGACGGCGCACCTTTGGCAAGGGGCTGGTACAGCGGCCTGTCGACATGCCTGACGGCAGCATGATACGGCTCACCGTGTCGCACTACTACACCCCCTCGGGACGCTGTATACAAAAGCCCTACGAAAAGGGCAAGAAGACCGACTACGACGGTGACATCATGAACCGCTACAACAGCGGAGAACTGATGCACGTCGACAGCATACATTTCGCCGACTCGCTGAAATGCTACACGCTCAAGGAGAAGAGGGTCGTATATGGCGGTGGAGGCATAATGCCCGACTATTTCATCCCGCTCGACACCACGGTATACACGAAATATTACCGCAACCTAAGCCGCAAAAACATCATCCTCAACGCATACCTGACATATTTCGACGATAACCGCAAGCTATTGACTTCAACCTACAAGGACTTTGAAAAATTCAAAAGAGACTACGAAGTCCCCACCGCACTGATTGACTCCATCATTGCGGAGGGAAAGAGAATGGAAGTGACAGCAGAGGACGATGCCGAACTTGACCGGACAGTCCGCACCATAAGGAAGACCGTCAAAGGACTCGTTGCCCGCGACATCTGGGACATGTCGGAATACTTCGCCATCATAAATGACGACAGTGACATCGTGAACAAAGCCATCATGCTGCTGCAACAGGAACAAACGACAATGCACCTTCAATGAAAGACACCTTTGACATAAGAGCGCAACAGGTTGCCACCACTACCGACAGGGAATACGAAAACGCCCTGAGACCGCTCAGTTTCGGCGACTTCAACGGGCAGAACAAAGTGGTGGACAATCTCAAAGTCTTTGTGGAAGCCGCCAAATACCGGGGAGAACCGCTTGACCACACCCTTCTCCACGGTCCGCCGGGACTGGGCAAGACCACTCTCAGCAACATCATCGCCAATGAGCTCGGCGTGGGCTTCAAAATAACTTCCGGTCCGGTGCTTGACAAGCCCGGTGACTTGGCGGGACTGCTGACTTCGCTCGAACCGCACGATGTGCTGTTCATCGACGAGATACACCGTCTGTCGCCGCTGGTAGAGGAGTACCTTTATTCAGCCATGGAGGACTACCGCATTGACATAATGATAGACAAAGGCCCCTCCGCCCGCTCCATACAGATAGAACTCAACCCTTTCACCCTCGTGGGGGCCACCACAAGGAGCGGCCTGCTCACTGCTCCGCTCAGGGCACGCTTCGGCATCAACCTCCATCTGGAATACTACGACAGCAGCACACTCAAGAATATCATCATGCGTTCTGCCGATATCCTCAACGTGAAGATTGACGGCGAGGCGGCTGCCGAGATTGCAGGACGTTCGCGCGGCACACCGCGAATAGCCAACGCCCTGCTGCGCCGGGTGAGGGACTTTGCACAAGTCAAGGGCAACGGACGCATAGACCTGCCCATAGCACACATGGCACTTGAGGCTCTCAGCATCGACGCCTTCGGACTTGACGAGATTGACAACAAAATCCTCTGCACCATAATAGACAAGTTCGGGGGAGGCCCCGTAGGACTCACAACCATAGCCACAGCCATAGGCGAAGACCAGGGCACCGTGGAGGAGGTGTATGAGCCTTTCCTCATCATGGAAGGGTTCATAAAACGCACACCACGGGGGCGCGAAGCCACAGACATCGCCTACAAGCACCTGAACCGACCGCACAACAGACAGGACGACAACCGCCCAAGCCTGTTTGACCGCCACCCCGATTTGTTTGACTGATGCGGCAAAGCCGGGTTATCCTTTTTTACATGAACGACAAACTCACACAAACAACTGCAATCTATGGTATCGTACCAGTCTGACAACATCGCATTTCCCAACATAAAACGGCGGGCGACGACCGTCTGGCTTCGGCAGGTGGCATCATCACACGGCCGGAAAATAGGCGATGTGGCGTACATCTTCTGCAACGACGACAAAATTCTTGAAGTCAACCGCCAATACCTGAAACACGACTACTATACCGACATCATAACCTTTGACTACACGGAGGGAGACACACTCAACGGCGACATCTTCATAAGCCTTGACACAGTGAAAAGCAACTCGGAGCTCCAGCACACACCATACAGCGAAGAACTCCACCGCGTCATGGCACACGGCATACTGCACCTATGCGGCATCAATGACAAGGGACCGGGGGAGCGAGAGAAAATGGAAAAAGCGGAAAACAACGCCCTACTTCTTAAAAAAACATAATTTTCGTTTCTCCCCTTTGGACAGAATGGATAATTTTGTAATTTTGCTTTCAGAATAAGTTCTCGATTTTTTAATGTTAAACGCACAAAACAAGTTGAATTATGAAACATCCAGAAGCATTGCCTTTCGGTTTGGACGAGAAGGAACTGAACGCACGCCTTGAGCAGCGGCTTGACACTCTCGCAAAAGAAACGCAATTCTACCTCCGCAAGGACATTTCATTGAACGAACTCGCAGACCTCCTCGTTACAAACCGCACATACGCCTCGCGTATGATAAACAGCGTCAAGGGCTGCAAGTTCAATGAATATATCAACAGCCTCCGTCTCCAGAAAGCAGAGGAACTGTTTACCGACAAGGACTACATGAACTCCCACAGCATCCGCGACCTTGCTTCTGACTGCGGCTTTGCATCTGTAAGCACATTCCGTCGCGCATTCACGAAAAAATACGACAACACCCCTCTCTTCTTCGTAAAGCGCAACGGCTACAGAGAATAGACATCACTGCATCCCGCAAGCGGGGACCGGACACACGGAAAAGGGCTACGACAACTCTGACGGTTGTCGTAGCCCTTTTGAACATTGTTTCCGGTCCAGACCGCAGTTGAAGATGCGTTCGTTCTCGCCGCAGAGGCCGTCCCACCTGTGGAACAGATGGAATTCTATGGTCTGAAATTTGGCGTATTTGCGCTTGAGACATAGGATACTTTTCGGACATGACGGCTTCTGTGAGACAATTTCCCGGAATTCCTGCACGACCAGTGGTTTTTACCGATAGCCGGAGACAACAGGACTTGACAGAATCATTTTGTAGCGTGCGCTGTCAGCCAGCAATTCGACCGCAGCTTTGAGCTGCCGGTCGTGTTTCAGCTGGTTTTCTATGGTGCCGGCAGTATAATAGTACCTGTCGCATACGGCAAGACCTATGTGTTCTTTCATGGCCTCCTTGTTATTGCGAAGCACTTCGCCCATATCCGGTTTCATGCTTTCCTTCAGTGCCGCAGCCCTGTCAAGTGCATCCTTTGGCATTCCCTCCGCTTTCATCATGGCACACAGCCGGTCCGCTATTTTCAGACTGGCATATTCCGGTGAGAAATCCGACTCGGTCACATGCTGCATGAACTTGTCATAATCGGCATCAGAAACGGAAAACTCCCGGGGCGGGGCAATGGTGTCATGTTCCAGACAATACCACGTCACATAATCGAAAAACTCATCACTCGCACACAGATACTCCAGATTGGTAGGCAACGTGTCGCTCTTCACCTCCACATCAGGAGTGATGCCACCGCCATCCCTTACAGGGCGACCCGCTTCGGTATGGAACACATGAGTCAGACTGTCGGGTGTGCGGTAAGCCTCGCCGTTGTCAGTGCGGTGGGCATAGTCCAGAGCTTGAATGCAACGGCCCGAAGGTATATAGTAATGGCTTGTGGTGAGCTTGAGCATTGTGCCCTCCGGCAGCTCATGGGTCTGCTGCACCAACCCCTTACCGAAAGTCCTCTCGCCCACTACCACTCCACGATCCAGATCCTGCAGGGATCCGCAGACAATCTCCGAGGACGAGGCCGACTGACCGTTGACAAGCACCGCCAGCGGCATATCCGGGAACTGCGGTTCGCTCTGAGTGGCATACGAAGAGTTGAGGTCTGCATACTTACCTTTCATCTTCAGTATCAGTTTGCCCTTGGGCACAAAGAGGTTGACCAGATTCACTGCCTCGTTGGCAAGACCGCCCCCGTTGTTGCGCAGGTCAAGAACCAGAGACCTTGCGCCAAGGGCACGCAGTTTCTTTATAGCCTCACACACTTCCTCCGAACACCCTGCGGTAAACGACGTAAGGAGCACATAGCCGGTCTCTCCGTCAAGCATACCGCTATACGACACCGAAGGCAACTGCACGTTGGCGCGCGTCACATCAAACTCAAGCGTGTCGCCCGCACCGGGACGTTTCACCCTGATCTTCGCCTGTGTGCCGGCATCACCGCGCAAAGCCGTGCTTACAGAACTGATGTAGTCAGCGACTGCCGTCTTTTCTTTCCGGACCATATCCTTGCCGTTGACAGACAGAATAATGTCGCCCACCCGCAGTCCGGCAACAGCGGCGGGTTTTCCGTCATAAAGCTGGTATATTATACAGCGGTCTTCTTTCTTGTAATAATGTATCATAGCCCCCACACCGGCATACTTGCCCGTAGTGACGGAACTGAACTCGCGTGCGCTCTTGGCATCATAGAACTCAGTGTAGGGATCCAAATCCGACAACATTGCGCGTACGGCAGTCGTGACATTCTTCTCCGCATTGAGCGTGTCGACATAATACTGGTCCAATGTCTTATATAACCGGTTGAAAATGCCCAACTGCCCGGAAACGTCCGAGAGGTTCTGGCCTGCCGAGCACACGGCGACCACGGCAAAACATAATAACAGAACGGATTTTTTCATCTTATTGCATCTGTCACGGACTGACTGAATATCGGACAACCTACGACCTGAATGACTTTGGCAGACAGTCTGCCGCCCTGTAGCAGACATCCCTCAACGTCCCGGCCGTGTATCATGGCATCAAGGAAGCCTGCCGCAAAATAGTCACCGGCACCGGTGGTGTCCACCACGGAGGGGACCTCACACGCAGGCACGGACACGACTTCGCCGTCTTTCTTGGCCGAAGACCCGTTGGCTCCGAGCTTAACTACCGCCGTTTCGCACATATCGCCCAATTCAAGCAATGCCGCCCCGGGATCCTTTCCGGTGACGGCACGGCTCTCCTCCTCGTTGGCAAAGACAATGTCAACATATTCCGTCAGCAAATGGCGGAAGAAATCCAGATTGTCTTCAACCACATTGTAGCTGGCAAGGTCAAGGCACACCTTCATACCGCGGCGTTTGGCCTCAGACATGACGAAATCCGTCAGTCTGCGGTTCTGCACCATATAGCCCTCCACGTAAAGGATATCATAGCCGTCAAGCATCTCCGTCCTTACGTCTGAGGTGTCCAGCGAGCCGCTTATGCCCAGATAGGTGGCAAATGTGCGCTGCCCGTCAGGAGTGATGAAAGTGTTGGCCACACCGGTAGCCGCTCCCTTGCCACGAGCAAGAAACGTCTTGACACCGACACCCCCGAGAGTCTCCGCGAAAAAAGAACCGTTGGCGTCGTCGGCTATCTTGCCTATGAAACCCACACCTACGCCCGCGCTGCCCAACGCCTTTATGGTATTGGCGGCGGAACCGCCTGGAATCATGCGCCTCTCCATGCTGCCGACACAAGAGTCTATCTTCTCTTTTTCCTTTATGTCTATCAGCTGCATGGAGCCTACGGGCAAGCCCAAAGACTCCAGTATTCCATCGTTCGGCAACTGTACAAGCACGTCAACCAGACAGTTGCCAAGCCCTATGACTTTTTTCATTGCCTGACCACTATTTTAATGCAAAGTTATTGCTTATTTTCAAAATTATCACTACTTTTGCACCGCAAAAACAGGGGGAAATTCTGTTTTTGTATTGTTTGTGTTGCTTCAGTAGCTCAGTTGGTTAGAGCACCTGACTGTTAATCAGGGGGTCGTTGGTTCAAGCCCATC
>CAVEQO010000035.1:0-24183 GCA_963617965.1 Anaerovoracaceae bacterium | reverse complement strand
GAAACGCAACTGCCATTCGGGCGGAACGCATCGGGGAGATCAAGCAAAAATTTCGCCAGATCAGAGTTTTTTTCGTTCAGAAGGCTTCGTGGCGTTGACAAGTGCGGTGCGCCTGTGGACAACGGCTTTGCGGGGCTGGACTAAGAGTCCTGCTCCGCAAGGAGGATGTTGATGGTGCTTGATGAAAGAGGCTTGCAGACTTTCCTTCGAGACTAATCCTCGCTGACCAGAAAGTCGGTCGGAGCTGTGTGGGAGGCCGTTTCCCGGGAAATCACGAACGTCCTTGTCTCCGCATTTCCCCACCGTGGGGTCTGGCGCACGGTCTTGTGTTCTATCGTGGCTTGCACGCAGCGGTTGAAATAGCCGTGTCCCACGGCAAGCACGCGTTTGCCGGCGTAGTGTTCCAGCAGAAAGGCGATGAAACGGCACGCGCGTTCCGCAAGCTGTTCCGCATTCTCCACGGATGGCGGAAACTGCGACGGCGGCTGCGTTATTTCGCTTATGTGCATGCCGGTATACTCTCCCCAGTCGCGCTCCCTGAGCAGTGGGGTATATTCGATTGGGAGCCGGAGCTTGTCGTTGATTATCTGCGCAGTGCGCCTTGTGCGCTCGAGGTCGCTGCAGACCATGACATCGTAGTCAGATGCACGGAGCGTGTCGCGCAAAGTCTGCGCCTGTGCTATTCCTGTCCCGTTCAGGTGTCCCGGCGACTGTCCTTGCAGAATGTGCCTGTCGTTCTCCACAGTCTGTCCGTGGCGTGTAAGGGTGAGCGTAAGCATGATTTCAGCGGCAGGCTGCGCATCTCTCATTGCCGGTTTGCGGAAGTACAGCGCGTATGCCGTTTCCGACAGGCCGTATGCCACGAAGGCAAAGCCAGCGATGAGCTGCGGCACTGAAACCGTCCGCAGGCTTTGCACGGTAGCCTCATCCGCCGTCAGGGCATAATGGTTGAGGGCGACGACGGCAATTCCGGCGATGCCGACCAACACTGACACCACGTACATGAGCGAGCTTGTCTTGTATACCTTGCCGAGTTTGTGGATGTTTGCACCCTGCACTATAGCCGCAACAACGGCAAACGCTCCCAGCAGGTAAACCAGTATGTCCCTGAATGCGGAGGGAAACAACAGCAGCATCAGGCCGAACAGGCAGCTTCCGAGCCCTATGGTCGGGAAATATGGAGGCTGTCCCTTGTCCGCACGGTCATTGCGTCTCCCGCCGTTGTCCTGTGCGGCGGATTTGTTGTTGTTCCTGTTTCTGTCTGTGAAATATGTGAGAATGGACATCATGCCGGGAACGAGGAACAGCAACCCGATGCTCATGACCAGATATCTTGTGGCGTTTTCGGGAAAAGCTATTATCAGTGCGCCTGCCAGCAGCGTGCCCAGCGCGCGCATGGTGACGGAACGGTACAGTCTTCTTGTCATGACGAAACGGTTTTGCTGCAAATATACGCTTTTTTCCCCGTTTGGAGAAGTTTCTGTTCGCCAAACTCCCTTCCTCTGCCCACTGCCGGAAAGCGGCACCTCGTGGAACGCCGCGTGAAACGCAGTGCCGGTTTTCCCAAAATGGCATTTCGGGAAAACCGGCACTGTATTGTTACGCTTGCCCGGAAGTCTTGCCTCCGGCTCTTGCGGACGGGTTTATCGTATGAAGAGAAGTTCGCGGTATTTGGGCAATACCCACAGTTCGTCCTCTACAATCAGCTCGAGTTTGTCGACGTGGTAGCGTATGGTGTCGAGATACGGCTGAACGGTGTCGTGGTACTGCACGGCCTTCTCCCTTTCCGACTCTATCTTGTTGGCCACCTTGCGCGCCTCTACCATTGCGTTCACGTTTTCGATGATGAAGCGTGTGTGGTTTGAAATCTGGCGTATGATGTCGATGTTGTCGGCGTTGAGTTCACCGGCCTCTTTCGGAGAGAATGTCGTGGCGACCTTGCTCACGTTGTCGATGAGCATGCTCTGGTATTTCGTGGCGACGGGGATTATCTGGTTCATCGCCATGTCACCGAACGTGCGTGCCTCAATCTGTATCTTCTTGGTGAACGTGTCCCATTTTATTTCGTTGCGTGCCTTTAGCTCGTGTTCCGTCATGACGTTCATGCTCTCGAACATCCTGATGCTCTCAGGGTCAAGGTAGCGGTCGAAGATAACGGGGCACGAAGTCTCGCAGTCAAGCCCGCGTTTTGCGGCCTCTTCCTTCCACTCGTCGGAGTAGCCGTTGCCCTCGAAGCGTATGGGCTTGCATGCCTTTATGTCCTCGCGCACCACCTTGATGATGGCGGCAATCTTGTCGGTGCCGTCGGCGATGAGTTTGTCGACGCGCTCCTTGAAGTTGGTCAGGGCTTCAGCCACGGCCGTGTTGAGTACTGTCATGGCCTCGGCGCAGTTTGCCTGTGAACCTACGGCGCGGAACTCGAAGCGGTTGCCCGTGAACGCGAACGGCGACGTGCGGTTGCGGTCGGTGTTGTCCAGCTTGAGGTCGGGTATCTGCGGAATGTCCGTGCTGAGGGCTTCCGATCCCTTTATGGATACGAGTTCCTCCGAGGTGGAGTTCTCTATTTTGTCAAGCACCCGTGAAATCTGCTTGCCCAGAAACGAGGATATGATGGCGGGCGGCGCCTCGTTGGCCCCGAGCCTGTGCTGGTTGGTGGCACTCATGATGGAGGCTTTCAGCAATCCGTTGTGCTTGTAGACACCCATCAGAGTCTCCACGGCAAAGGTGATGAAGCGCAGGTTGTCTTCGGGTGTCTTGCCCAGACTGTGCAGCACCACCCCGGTGTCTGTGGAGAGCGACCAGTTGGCGTGCTTGCCCGAACCGTTGATGCCGGCGAACGGCTTTTCGTGGAGCAGGCAGCGGAAGCCGTGCTTGCGGGCGATCTTGCGCATGAGTCCCATGATGAGCATATTGTGGTCTACGGCGAGGTTGCACTCCTCGTAGATCGGTGCCAGTTCGAATTGGTTGGGGGCTACCTCGTTGTGGCGTGTCTTGCACGGAATGCCGAGTTCGAGGGCCTGTATCTCAAGGTCTTTCATGAATTCCGCCACGCGCTCGGGAATGGCACCGAAGTAGTGGTCTTCCATCTGCTGGTTCTTGGCGGAGTCGTGACCCGCCAGTGTGCGCCCGGTGAGCAGCAGGTCGGGACGTGCCGAGTACAGTCCCTCGTCAACGAGGAAGTACTCCTGTTCCCATCCGAGGTTGGCGGTGACTTTCGTCACGTTGGGGTCAAAATACTTGCACACGCCGGTGGCTGCCTTGTCCACGGCGGCAAGGGCTTTCTTGAGCGGGGCCTTGTAGTCAAGGGCTTCGCCTGTGTAGCTGATGAACACGGTAGGTATCATCAGCGTGTCGCCGATGACGAACACGGGCGATGCGGGGTCCCAGGCACTGTAGCCGCGCGCCTCGAACGTGGAGCGTATGCCGCCGGAGGGGAAGCTCGATGCGTCGGGCTCCTGCTGTATGAGTGACTTGCCGCTGAATTCCTCTATCATTCCGCCCTTGAAGTCATGCTCTATGAAGGCGTCGTGTTTTTCGGCCGTGCCCTCAGTCAGCGGCTGGAACCAGTGGGTAATGTGGGTCACGCCGAACTGCTCCGCCCATTTCTTCATGCCCTGCGCTATCTCGTCGGCCACCGACTGCTCGAGACGGGTGCCGTTTTCAATCGCGTCGCAAAGCTTGTTGTAGGTCTTCAGCGGAAGATACTTGAACATCTTCTCCTTGTTGAACACATACTTGCCGTAGTACTCGGCGGGGCGTTCTGCCGGGGCCTTTACCTCGACGGCCTTTTTCTTGAAGGCCTCTTCAACTACATTGAATCTAAGTTTTGCCATGTGTGGTTTGTTGTTTGTACCGGGAGCATCCGTTCCGCTGGTTGGCAACACAGGGCGGCACGCTCTCCGGCGTGGGTTGTATCCTATAGTTCCAGTCTCTTTATCCTATCCATTGCCTCCGCACAGTCCTCGTGCCGTCCGAAAGCCGTGAGCCGCACGTAGCCCTCGCCGCTCGGGCCGAAGCCCGCACCGGGTGTACACACGAGGTGCGCCTTGCTGAGCATGGTGTCAAACATCTGCCAGCTGCTGATGCCCTTTGGGGTCTTCAGCCAGATGTAGGGTGCGTTTTCTCCGCCGAACACCTCGAAGCCCTGTGCGGCGAGCGTGCGGCGCATGACTTTGGCGTTGGTCATGTAGTAGTCTATCGTGGCTTTCACCTGTTTCTTGCCCTCGGGCGTATATATGGCTTCCGCGCCGCGTTGCGTGATGTAGCTCGTGCCGTTGAACTTGGTGCTTTGCCTGCGCTCCCACAGGCTGTTGAGCCCGACTTCACTGCCGTCGGCGGCAACGGCCACAAGCTGTTTTGGCACTACCGTGTAGCCGCACCTCACTCCGGTGAACCCGGCGGTCTTGGAGTAGCTGTGGAACTCTATGGCGCACTGCCTGGCTCCGGGAATCTCGTAGATGGAGTGGGGTATGCCGTCATCCTGTATGTATGCCTCGTATGCCGCGTCATACATGATGATGCTCCTGTGGCGGATGGCATAGTCCACCCATTTGGCAAGCTGCGTACGGGTTATCACCGTGCCGGTGGGGTTATTGGGGTAGCAGAGGTATATTATGTCGATTTTGCGGTCGGGGATTTCCGCCGTGAAATTGTTTTCGGCGGTACACGGCATATAGAACACGTTGCTCCACAGGCCGCCTTTGCAGTCGCCGGCCCGGCCGCCCATCACGTTGGAGTCTATGTAGACGGGATATATGGGGTCGGTCACACCGATGCTGTTGCCTCCCCCAAGGATGTCGCCTATGTTGCCGGTGTCGCTCTTGGCCCCGTCGTTCACGAAGATCTCGTCGCTTTCCAGGTCGATGCCGCGCGGTCTGAAGTCGTTGGCTATGATGGCGTCGCGCAGAAAGGCGTAGCCGTGTTCGGGCCCGTAGCCGCGGAATGTCGCGGCGTCAGCCATCTCGTCCACGGCCTTGTGCATGGCCCTGATTACGGCCGGGGCCAATGGTTGTGTGACGTCGCCTATGCCGAGGCTTATCACCCGGGCTTCGGGATGCGCCTCTTTGAATGCCGCCACTTTCTTGGCTATGTCAACAAAGAGGTAGCTCTTCTGGAGTTTCAGGAAGTTGTCGTTTACCTGTGCCATATATGTTGTGTGTCTTCTGTTTGGATTGTTTTCAGTCCTTGGTGTCAATCTCCCCGTCGAATACTGTGGCGGCGGGCCCGGTCATGAACAGATGCCCCGAGCCGTCCCATTCTATGTCGAGGTCGCCGCCGTCCATGGCTATCGTGACATTGCCGGATGCCCTGCCTGTCAGGATTGCCGCCACTGCCGTGGCGCAGGCTCCGGTGCCGCAGGCCCGGGTGATGCCCGTGCCGCGTTCCCACACGCGTGTGCGCACCGTGCCGTCGCTCCTCGTCTGTGCGAACTCCACGTTGCACTTCTGCGGAAAGACCGGCAGGACTTCAAGTGCCGCCCCCTCGCGGGCAAGGTCGACACGTGTGATGTCGTCGGTGAAAATCACGAAATGGGGGTTGCCCATGCATACGAAAGTGCCTGTGTAGGTGCGGTTGCCGCCGTCTTCTCCCGGCACGGTGATTTCACCTTCCAGCATGGCCCCGTTGTTGAGGGCGAACTGGGCGGGATTGGCCAGAAGAGGCACACCCATGTCCACCCGCGCCTTTGCCACGAGGCCGTCAGCCCCGGTGTAGAGCTGCAGCGTCTTGATGCCGCCGAGAGTCTCCACAGTCACTGTCTTGGAGGCTGTCAGCCGGTGGTCGTAGACATATTTGCCCACACACCTTATGCCGTTGCCGCACATGATGCCCTCGCTGCCGTCGCTGTTGAACATACGCATCCTGAAGTCGGCGACATCCGAACGGTCTATCAGTATCAGCCCGTCGCTGCCGATGCCCTTGTGGCGGTCGCTCCATTCCACGGCGGCCTGTCCGGGGTTCTCCACCGGATATTCCATAGCATTGACATATATGTAGTCGTTGCCGGCCCCATGCATCTTCGTGAATCTTATCGTTGCCATTGCGTAGCGTTGTTTGGACAGAGGTCTGTTTTCACCGACAAAAGTACTGCTTTTTTTGCAAAATTACGCATACCGCCCGAAAAATCTTTCATTTTTCAATATTTCGCACTAAAAAAGTAACAAAAACACACTTTAGAGGGGGCTAAAATGGCGTTTTGCTACTTTTGGCGGTCAAATTACATTGTTTTGTCACCGCCCGCACCGTTATGCGGAGTATGGCTTGCCGTAACGGCACGGTCTGTGGCTCACGCAAAAAAGCCGGGCTTTGGAACGCGCGCGTTCCAAAGCCCGGCTTTTTTGCGGCAGGGGGAGGTCAGAGACCGGACATCATGTCGTCAATCGGTTCTTCCTCGTCAAAGATACTGCCTCCCCAGAATTTTTTGGAGAGTTGTTCTGCGCCCGTCTCGGTCTCCTCGCCCACCTTGATCTTTGATGCGCAGAGGGTTGTACAACTCTGGATTGTTATGACCTCGAGTGAGGGGGAGTTATAGTGCTTTTTCATGATGGCATTGTGTTTTTTGCGCCCTTGCGGGACTGCTCGGTTTTACTTTATCAATACTTTCTTGCCGTTGAGGATATAGATGCGGTTCTTGAGCGGCAGGACTACACGGTTGCCCTGCAGGTCATAGCATTTGCCGCTGCCGGTGACGTCGGCTCCGGCGGTGCTGATGCCGGTGGGGTCGTCATCCTTGACGAAGCTGAAGCCCTTGCTGCCGCTGCTGTTCACGAAGTAGGCCTTGAAGCCGTTGAGATTTTCGCCGCTGTACTTGTAGAGACCGATGTTGCCGTTCACAATCTGCAGGGTATAGGCTCCCGTGACGTTGGCGATGCCGGGTGTGGTGCCCGAGAGGCAGCTTGCGCCTTCCTCGCCCGTTGTGGTGGCGAAGTCATAGGTCTTGGCTTCGCCCTCTATGATCACGCCGGTGTTGGCGGGGATTACCCCCTTGAGGGCGGTCAGCCTGATGCTGCTGCTCTGGCTGTCGTAGACTCCTGTATAGGCGGTCACGCCCTCAGGAATCTGCAGGGCCACGGGCGAATAGAGAGATCCCATCTTGGCACTGCTTATGGTTACGGGTATTGCATCCACTTCTTCAAGGGTGAACTCGTAGCCGGCGTTGTTCACGGTAGACGGCCCACCGCTGTATGAGCCGGCGTTGCCTGCCGTATACATGAAGCGGGTGTCACCACCGAACGACACAAGGTATTTGCCCTTGTTGAAATTGGAGGCGTGTATGTGGTAGACAGTCCCTTCGCTTTCGGTAGTCACCGATGTCATGTTGCACGGGAAATTGGATGAACGCGAGGCGTAGAACCCTGTCTTGTAGGCTATGAGGGCACTGCCCGTGTAGCAGAACACGGAGCTTTCGTCCTTGTCGGAGCTGAACGCAGTCTTGTTGGAGGAGTTGTTGCAGGTCATGTAGCTGCCGGCGGAGTCCTTGATGCGTATGAACTGGCCATTGGCCGGCATGTTGAGCGTGAAATTGTCGGGCGAGATAGCCGTTATGGCGGCACTGACTTCGTCTGCGCTTGCGGTCTTCGCCTCAAGCATGGCCCGGGCTATTTCTGTTTTTCCACCGTCGCTGTACTGGCAAAGTCCCGATCCGATATCATACCGTCCGGCGATGTCTATGGCCTTTGCGAGAGCCGCCCACGGTTCAAGGTCGGCGTACTGCTCGTCGGTCACTTCGCTTATGACCCATTGCGAATTGCCGGCTTCGTATGTCCAGCCGCAGGTGTGGTATGTGTATGACGTACTGAAATGGATAGAGCTGTTGCCGGCCTTCTCGTATGCAAAATACACCTTGTTGGTGTTGCCGTCGAGAGCTCCGATGTAGAAGTCGTTGACGGGCGTGGCCGAGGTCGTTGGTGCGGTGTTGTAGCTTACAGGCTTGTTCACGTACACGCAGTCGTATACGCTGCGGAGGTAGAACTTCTTGTTGCCGTTGTATTTGACCTCAAACACACCGTCCAGCCCGAGGTCGGCGTCTTTGGCGCGTATTTCCGTCTTGGTAGCCGTGAGGAAGTAGGTGTCGGGCGTGTTGCGAATGGAGAATTTCTTGCCTTCGGCCTTTTTGTAGAACTTCTCCAAAACGGGTGCGAGCTTTGCCACTGAAGCATCAAGTCCGTCTTCTTCGGAATATGCGATGGCTGCAAGTTCCGCCTTGGTATCCGCAACGTCAGTGGCCGAGAACAGGACAGAGATGCGGCCGTTGTCTTCAACCTCCGCCACTATCGCAGCGCGGGCCACATCGAAGTCTTTTTCTTCACTCTGGTCCAGCAAGGCGTTGATCTCCGTCATGTCGTATGTCACTCCGGTTACGGCCTTTATGCAGAGGGAGTTGCCTTCGTCAGATACGTCGTTCCAGTGGCTAATAACGGCGGGCGTATAGCCGTTGGATATGCCGACCTGGTGTTCGTCTACGCTCAGTACTACCGGATACGTGGTTTTGTAGCTACTGTTAGTGCTGGCAAGGAATTGCAACGAGGTGTTGACAGGCTTGCCGGCCACGGCCACGGCGCGGTTGTTGTTCTCGTCCTTTCCGGTGACGTTGATGAACGCTCCAGCCCCCACGCTGTACAAATAGTATGTCCCTTCGTGTTCTGCAAAAAGGAACTGCTGGTTTTTGTCTGTCATGTCAACCGCAATGCCTGTACTGTTCGTGGAACTCAGCCCGTTGGCCGTGTAGATGAACGAACCGCGCCGTCCGGCAGCAGTGATGGTGTATGCCTGTCCCTGCACTATATTATCCAAGGAAGAGACAACGGTGTTGTCGCCCGGTATTACCCTTTCAACGGTAAAATAGGAACCTGTTCCGGAACCGAAATTCCAATACGCCAGCGAACCTCTGTCGTTCATCCGGACGTATGTGTTCTGCGTGTCTCCGTCGTATGTGTTCATCTGCACGAAAAATGCTGTGGAGGTAGCCTTTGCCACATAGAATTTCTCCACGTCGTTGCCTTTAGTGGTGCCTACGGTGAGGGAACTGCGCTCTTTCATCGTGGGGAATGTAGAGCCGCCGGTGTTTCCGTCATACGGGTTGTTGCTGTTGGACAGCGTGTAGTCTTCCCCCTTTGCATAGTTCACGATACGGAAGCCGTTGTAGGGGTCGTTACCGACAAAGGCAAAAGCAATGTTGTCATTGACGGCCGCTGCCGCATCGGTTGACAGACTGCATTTGTCCGTAGAGACACTTTCGTCGTAAACGATGTATTTGTTGTTGATCTTCAGGCGATACCAAAAGAGGTCTTTCCATGCCGTGCCTTCCGCAGAGTACTTGAACGGGAAAGAAGACAACACCGTGGCCTCAATGTTGAAAGTCTTGCCGTTGTCAGATGCCTGCACAGTGCCGGTGGGGGGGGTAGCTTCCGTATAGCCCGGTTGTGTGGGAGTCGGGAATGCCAGAGCCTGATATGCGGTTTTGTTGTCGGAGTATATTTTCTGCCCGTTGATGTAGTAATCGTAGGTGATGGTCAACGGGGTGCCGATGCCGGAGTCAATATCGCCGGCCTCCGTTATCGTGATGAGGTTGCCGGCGTCTTCTGTACTCCAGTTGTTGAGCACGATATTGCCATAGTTGTCGTTGTTCAGCGTGTTGCTGCCCGACGTGATCTTGAACTTGTAGTTCCCGTTGGGTGATGTGGCCTCCTGCACGGTGAGGGCATCGCCGAGCAGGTTTGCATCGGCGAACAGGCAGTTTGACTTGAGGAACCGTTTGGTTCCCATGTTGAACAGGTAGTAGCCCGTGCCGTCAATATTGAGTATCGCCCACTGGCCGTCGGCTTCCTCGGTGCTTGCCGAAGAGGTTGCTGAACCGAACGTGAGCGAAGAGCACACTGCGGTCTTCGATGCGTTGGCCACCATCTGGCCGCGCTCGGTGGTGATAGTGTAGCACTTGCTGCTGCTCAGGTCGGAGAGCGATGTTATGACATCCCCCGCCGTCGCCTTGGCACTGCCCACGCTTATGAACGCCACAAGCACGGATGCCAACAAATAACAGGTCTGTTTCATGGTGTGAAGTTTTTGTTGTTATTAGAGGATAAGTGTAGTGTTGTCTGTGAAAGCCTGTGCGGAAACAACCGTTGTCGGTTTTCCGAAACACTTCGGCAAATATAAGAAGATTTTTTCTTCAACGCGTTAAATTGTCCACTGTTTTTGTGTTTTTTCCGAAAAAAATCGCTGTTTCATGATGCAAACCATGCAAAATCTCCCGCCGCTGTCAGGACCAACGGAAAAAGGCAATGCATTCCAAGGCAAAGCGGCAAGACCGTCCGAACGGGTCTTGCCGCTTTGTCTTAGAATACGCAGACTGTGCGCAAGCGGATTATCTGGCAATGAACTTGGTCTTGCCCTTGATGTAGATGCTTCCGGGTACGGTCTGTGTGACGATGCGTCCCTGGAGGTCGCGCACGGGAGCGTCGGCATCCTGTTCAGTATCGCTCTCCACAGCCTCTATGCCCGTGGGCTTGCCGTTGGCGCCGAGCTGCACGTCTTCGCCAGCCAGTACGGCCACATGCAGCTTGTATGAACCGTCTTCAAGGCCAGTGGCGATTTCGTCTGGCACGATGAACTTGCGGGTGTTGGCAATGTGGCAGAGTTCGCCATCGCTGTTGTAGATCTTGATGCCGAGAATGCCGGAGCCCTGCATGGTGACGGTGCGTCCGTAGACCTTGTAGTTGGTGTCGCCGCCCGAGCTTGTCTCCATGGTGACGGAGTCCTCTTCGGCGGCAATGGTATAGCCGAGGTTGGCGGAGCGGTCTTTGCCGTCGAAGTTGGTGTAGTGGCCGAAATCGCCCTGCGAGGGGAGAGACCAGTAGTGGAGCAGCGGTTTGCCCACGAGCTTGCGGTTTACAGACGCCACGAAGCAGTCGGACCTTACGAACGAGGTGTTGATGCGGTCATCGAGGAACAGAATGTTGGAGGCCTTGTTGGGCATGGAGTGCATGTAATCCTTGAGTTCCTGCATGCGCTTCTCGTCGTCGCTGTTGCCGCGCACGGGCATCTTCATGTAGTAGCCGCCGTAGTCGCCTATGAAGCGTATGGCGTTCTGCTTGGCCAGATCGGAGTCGTCTTCATCGCGTGTGGAGATAACCTCGTCGTAGTATTTCCAGAAACCGTATGCTTCAAAGAACTCCCAGAGGTCGGTCTGCGAAACCTTTGCGCAGGCCTTGGCCAGACGCCAGTAGTCGTTGTAGTAATAGGTGGGGTTGTTGACGCTGCTTCCGGTGACGATGGGGTTGGCGCGCAGCTCGTCGCAGAGGCGCGGCATGAAGTTGGGGCACTTGCCCATCACCTCGAAATAGAGGTAGAGCTGGTAGAACAGGTGGTTGGCCACATGGAGCGACGCGTCGTAGAACGGCTTGGCGCTGCGCGAGTAGTCTGTCCAGCTCCATCCCCTGAAGCCTTCGGTCTCGTAGTTGAAGAGCTGCATGAGTTTTTCCGTTCCGTCGCCACGGCTGTAGCAGCGTCCCATCATGTAGCTTACCATCTGCGACAGGGAGTTGTTGGTTATCTCCGTGGTGCCGGCAATGTTGATGGGGTACTGGTGGCCGTGTCCGAGTTCGTGGAGAATTTCCCAGACGTTGCCCTCGTAGAAGTTGTCATAGTTGAAGAGGTAGCTTGAGGAAATCTCCGGGTGGTTGGAGCCCGCATAGCTGGCCCAGTTGGGGTTGTCCTTGTATGAGTGGCGCGGGTTTGTGACGGGGCGGTAGCGTCCGTCCCACTGTCCGTCGTTTCCTATGAGGTACTCAAGCTTTTCGAAGCTGTAGTCCCAGCCTTTCATGATGCTGGTGACATCGGTAGCCCCGACCACCTTGCTGCGCAGCAGGTTGAGCACGGTGCTGTTGCCCTTGACGTGGAGGAACTCGCCCTCAAACATGTTTTCCTTGAGCCATTTCCAGTCGGCGTTGGTCATGCCGCGGCTCATGTCCCAGCATCCGTTGACCGTACCCCTCTCGATATGTATGCGGATATCGGGATATTCGTTGAGGTAGCGGTTGGTGTTGGTGAGCGTGTAGCCTATGAAGATTTCACCGTCTTCGGGCAGAGTCCAGATGTTGAGGCCCTGCTTGAGCGTCAGCGTACCCTTGTTGCGGTACTGCGTGTCGTAGGCAAGCTGTGCCTTGAGCGTAGCGTCGTTGTCCAGAGGCACATTGTCGGCGAAGATGAACACCACGTCGCCGGATTTGCCCTGTATGCCGGTCGGGTTGATGAGTTCGGCCCACGGCCCCACTTTGGTGATGTTCTTCCACGCGCTGTTGTCGGAGAATATCTGGACATCCTGGATGCGGAACATCTTGGTGTATTTGCTCCGCGTCTCGTCGGCATCCCACTTGTCGGTAAGCACGCATACGGCCATGTTGCGCAGCGTGAGCGGCAGCCCCTCCGCCTCCATGGCGGCGCGCAGGTCGCTTTCGCTCATGGCGGCATATTCGTCGCGCAGGATGGTGCAGGCACAGTCCTTGAAGAAAGTCTGCAGCTTGGTGTTGTAGGCAGTGGCGTTTTTGGTTATGTCGATCACGTCCATAAGTTCGGCGCGTGCCTCGTCAAGGGTCTGCTTGTCCACGTCCATCCTGACGAGCTTCCACGCAGAATTGGCAACGCTCGGCAGTCCGCCCACGACCTTATAGGTGGAGGTGTTGCAGGCAAAGCCCGTGTAACGTCCCTTGAATGTGAAGGCCGGCTCCCATTTGGAGAGGTCTGATGCCGTTGCGGTGAACAGGTTGTTTTCGTCGGTGTCGGTTGTGCGGATCTGAATGTTGTTGGCAATGTTGTTGCGCAAATAGCTGTTGGAAATGGCGTTTTGTATCTTGATGCCATCGTCGCTGACAGTGAGCTTCCAGCATTGTGTGTAGTCGTCGTCTCTGGTTTCCTTTGCGACGACGTTGGCCGCATCGGTGTTTTCCGCCATGGAGTAGCCCGGACAGGCCACGGAGACGAAGCGGTAGTAGCCAGAGGTTATCTCGGTAGCGATGCCGGTAACCTCGCCGAGGTGCTGGCGTATGGTAGCGGCGTCAACGTCCGTAACCTCCTCCAACTGCCAGTCGGAGTTGGGGTTGTCGTTGGTTGCCTTGTTGGCGTACCATTTCACAACACTGTGGTTCCTGTTGTCGTGGAGGCAGCTGGTGCCCGAGAAATCCGATTCCCAGCTTATGGTAAGATACTCGTCGCTGGCAGCCGAAGTCTTGATATACATATCGGTGGGGTCCGTCACGGTGACGAGAGCCACGTCTGACCCGCCCGAAGCCGGGATGTAGCGTCCGGAATTGGCGTTGCGGACGGTGTATTTGGTCCCGTTTTTCTCAATGATCCAGAGCTGCTTCAAGTCGTTGGCGATGACGGAGCCGACGGTGCTCATGGCATGGGTGGTGGCGTGTTCCTGCGCGTAGCGGTCGTAATGGCTCTTGAGCCTGTAGAGCCCAGAGTAGTCTGCAGCCATCACACTGCCCGCAATGAGGAGTACCACCGTAAAGAATGAAAATCTCAGAAAATTCTTCATGATGTAGATTGTTTTGTTGTGTGGTTAATATTATGTTGCTTGGATTTTCGCCTTTATATTATAATGTGCGTAACTGTACGTGTTCCCGTTGTCAGTCAGCAAACCTTTTGCCGAGACTGCCGTATTCCTCCGTGCGGCGGTCGCGCAGGAACGGCCACCAGCGGCGCACCTCCTCGCTGCGCGCAAGGTCGACGGTCACTATCCGTTCGGCCTCCCTGTCGTCAGGGGCGCACCAGAGCAGTTCTCCCTGTGGGCCGGCAACGAAACTGCTGCCCCAGAATTCTATGCCGTCAGACGGCCGCACGGCTTGTGGACGAGGCTCGAAGCCGACCCTGTTGACCGCAATGACCGGCAGTCCGTTGGCCACGGCATGGCCGCGCTGCACCGTAGTCCACGCTTCGCGCTGCCGTTCTTTCTCCTCCTTGCTGTCGTTGGGGTCGTAGCCTATGGCGGTGGGGTAGACAAGCAAGTCCGCGCCTCCGAGAGCCATGAGCCGTGCCCCCTCCGGGAACCACTGATCCCAGCAGACCTGCACGCCTATCCGGCCCACGCTTGTGTCAATGGGTCTGAAACCGGTGTCGCCCGGCGTGAAATAGAATTTCTCGTAGTAGCCGGGGTCGTCGGGGATGTGCATCTTGCGGTATTTGCCGCAGACACTCCCGTCGGAGTCGAAAACCACTGCGGTGTTGTGGTAAAGCCCTGCCGCCCGGCGTTCGAACAGCGAGGTGACCAGCACTACACCGGCTTCCCGGGCAATGGCGGAAAACCTCCGCGTGTCCGGTCCGGGAACGGGATTCGCCAGATCAAAGTTCCCGACATCTTCCGTCTGGCAGAAATAGAGGCCGTTGTGGAGCTCCTGCAGCACAACCAGCCGCGCCCCCCCTGCGGCGAGGTCTTTGATTTTGGACTCCAACCGCGAGATGTTGCCGCCGGTGTCAGCGGTATTGTGCTGCTGTATTATGCCTATGTCAAGTTTTTTTTCCTTCATCGCGTATGCTTAGTAACACTGCATCGTGGAGCAGTGGAGCGACCCGTGCTGCTCCACCAGAACCCTGCAGTCTATCCCGGTGACGCTGTAGCCCGGGAATGCCGTTTCGACGGCTTGTGCCGCCATGGTGTCAAGGAGAGAGTCGCCGTAGGTGGGCATTAGGATGCGGCGGCGGTTCATCACGAGATAGTTGGCGTATGTGGCCGGCAGTCTCATGCCGTCGGCGTCGCGGAGTTCGGGGGCCATGGGCAGTGCAACAAGGCGGAACGGTTCGCCCTGTGCTGTCCGGAAAGTCTGCAACTGCTGTTCCATCCGGAGCAGTTCCCCATAGTGCCCGTCTTCGGTGTCGGTGCATTTCACGTATGCAATGGTGTTGCCGGGACAGAGGCGCGCCAGAGTGTCTATGTGACTGTCGGTGTCGTCGCCCTCCAGATAGCCGTAGTCAAGCCACAGCAGTTGTTGCGACTTGAGAGTCCTGAGCAGGAAAGCCTCAATCTCCTCCTTGCCGAGATGCGGGTTGCGGTTGGGGTTGAGCAGGCAGCGGCTTGTGGTGAGCAGCGTGCCCTGCCCGTCGCTCTCTATGCTTCCGCCTTCCAGAACGAAATCCTGCATGTCACGGTATTCGCCCCGAAGCAGGTGCTGCCGGCATACGGCTTTGTTCACGGCGTTGTCATAATCGGCATGGAACTTGCCTCCCCATCCGTTGAACCTGAAGTCAAGAAGCCGGTAGCCGCCGTTCTCGAACACGGTGACAGGCCCGTAGTCCCTGACCCACGTGTCGTTGAACGGGCAGGCGAATAGGGTGATGTTGTCAAGAGCTCTTTGCGGCAGCTTTTCCCTGAGCGTGTCTCTGAGCCAGTCCGGGTCAGAGCAGATGACCAGAAGACGTTCGGTGACACTTATTTCGTATGCCAGCCGGAGATAACATTTCGTCACTTCGCCAATCCACGGTTTCCAGTCCGTGTTTTCGTCGGGCCATGTGATCTGCACTGCATACTGGGGGAACCATTCGGCCGGCATACAGTCGCTGACGCACTCGGTATGGGCGGCGGAGAGCGTCTGTTGCATGGAATTATCCATGCCCGGCCATTTAGCCACATCGGCAATGACGGGTGTTTCTTTCTTGTTGAACAGTCCCATTATACGTTATTCAATGGGCAAAGATAGTGCAAACCGAAGACAAAGTGAAGGAAAAGAAGCAAATTTTTCCTTTGCCTTGCCGGGGTGCGGCCAATCCGATGGCGGTGTGGACGTTTTTTTTGCCGCAAAGAGCCGTATGTCATGAAAAAACGCTAATTTTGCACGGAACAAAAGATACTAATTCACAAGGCGTGAAAATTAAGGATGTCATCGGTACCCTTGAACAGTTCGCGCCTCTGCCCTTGCAGGACGGATATGACAATGCCGGCTTGCAAGTAGGGTTGACAGAGGCGGAAGTTTCAGGGGTCTTATTGTGTCTGGACGTTACGGAAGCGGTGCTTGACGAAGCCGCGGCCAAGGGCTGCAATCTCGTTGTAGCACACCACCCGCTGCTGTTCAACCCCCTGCGGCAGGTGGGCAACGGCAGCTTTGTGGAGCGTTGCGTGAGGACGGCGGTCAAGCGCGACATCACCGTCTATGCGGCACACACCAATCTTGACAATGCCATGGGCGGCGTGAGTTTCGAGATGGCATCGAGACTGGGGCTGACAGAGGCGGAATATCTCTTGCCCAACGAGCGGGGCGGCGGAAGCGGTGTGATAGCCCGGCTCGCCGTTCCTGTCACGGCCGGGGACTTCGTGCGCAAGGTGAAAGAGACTTTCGGGGTGGAAACAGCCATGTGCAACGAACTGCTGACGCGTCCCGTGGAACGTGTGGCCCTGTGTGGCGGGGCCGGCGATTTTCTCCTGTCCGCAGCCGTGGCGAAAGGTGCGGATGCGTTCGTTACCGGCGAAATGCATTATCACCGCTATTTCGGGTACGAGCAGCAAATCCAGATAATAGTCACAGGACACTACCAGAGCGAGCGTTTCACCATGGAACTGATGAAACGCCTGATCGAGGCAAACTTCCCCGGAATCAATGCCGCAATAACCGAATGCAACACAAATCCCATATTGTACATCTAACAGATAACATTTTTTGACATGGTAAAAGAAATAAGGAAAGCAACAGTGTCAGACGTTTCCGTAGAGCAGAAACTGAAAAGCCTCTACAAGTATCAGACAATTTTGTCCAAGATAGACGAAATACGCATTCTCCGCGGGGAACTGCCTCTTGAGGTGCAGGATCTTGAGGACGAAATAGAGGGTCTCGGGGCACGCGTGACACGCATAGAGGAGGAAATAAGGAAAGCCGACGCCGACATCAGCCGCTGGGACGAGGAAAAACAAAAAGCCCAGGCCGCCGTTGAACGTTGCCAGTCGCATATAGACGACGTGCGCAACAACCGTGAATACGACGCGCTGAACAAGGAGATAGAGTTTCAGGAACTCGAGATCCAGCTTCGCAACAAACGTATCCGCGAGGCATCGGAGGCAAAGGCCGCCTGCGAGAAAAACCTTGAGGACAGCGTGACTCTGCGTGACGAACGCACGGCAGACCTTGAGGCCAAGAAATCCGAACTTGAGGAAATCGTGGCAGAGACCAAGGCAGAGGAAGACAACCTCAGAGACGAGGCCAAGGCCCTTGAGACAACCCTTGACTACAGGCTGCTTTCCTCGTTCAAGCGCATTCGCAAGAACAGCCATAACGGTCTGGGAATAGTCTGTGTGCAACGTGACGCCTGCGGCGGCTGCTTCAACAAGATTCCGCCACAGCGGCAGCTTGACGTGCGTATGCACAAAAAGGTGATAGTGTGCGAATATTGCGGCCGTATTCTCATTGACCCGGAACTTGCAGGGGTGGAGAGTGCCCACGTGGAAGAGAAAGAGAAGAAGACCCGCAGTCGCCGTACCGCAAAAAAAGCCGAATGATGAAAAAGCTGCTGGGGCTGTTGCTGCTGGGGCTTGTTTGCATGCCGTCGGTTGCCGACAGCCTTAAGAGCGTGGTGGACTCAAGCGACAATGTACTGACGGTCAGAATCGCCGGGGCGGAAGACCCGAAGCGCATTCCCGTAGAGGTGTGCATGGACAATCCCTCCGTGCCCGTCACCTGCGTGCAGTGCTATCTGCAGGTGTCGGACTCGGCGGCCGTGTTCTGCAAGGACAGCGACGGCAAGTCGTATCTATTTTCGCGTACCACACGGTGGACGCAGCAGCATCAGGTCATGATGTTCTGGGGCGCAAAGCAGCACCGCCAGTCACTGATGGCCATGGTGGTGTCGCCGCTGAGCGAAAACTTCAAAGGCACGACAGGGCCTGTGCTGACGGTCTATCTGGACGTGTCTTCGCTGACCGACGGCACATATTCCCTGAGGCTGTTTGACTCCAATATGGTATGGACGGACAAGCGCAGGATATGCACCTATCTTTCTCCTGACACCGAGACATCCTTTGTCATTGAGGGAGGCAAGTTGCGGATACCGTAGCGTTTCCGCAACTTGAGTTTGCATATCTCCAACCATGCCCCAAAACACGGACGAAAAATCCCGTATTTTGGGGCATGGTCGTTTTTTTCTGTCTTTCTTTTGTTTTGTCGGGCAACAAGTCGTACCTTTGCACGAGCGATTGGTTCTCCACTCTCCGTCTTGTGCGTGAGGCGTGGAGCTAAGATGGGAATGCAGTGGAAATCTGCAACTATACCCGTAGCTGTGAGTTCTTTTTTCGTGCAGCCAACAGTGTCACTGAATGGGCAAAGTCTTGCTCCGCAAGGCGTTGCTGATGTTTGGGAAGACCGTGCTGTCACAAGGACCAAGTCAGAAGACCTGCCATTAGCTATAGTAACAATTGGATGCCTGCGGGATTACGGGCATTGGAAAGAACAGGTTGAGATGTCGGATGGCGGAAAGAGTTTTGTGTTCAGTCTATTTCTCTTTTTGGTCGTTGGTGTGGCTTTTGGCGTAACCGGGTTGCGTGCCCAGACGCTACGGCTTGGCACGGACTCCGCACATAATGTAAACGACATAAAAGAAGTGGTCATAAGGGGCAAGGTGGAATCGGAGACCATGCCGCGCCAGATCATTTCCGGTGACCAGATAGCGGCCTTGCCGTCAAATTCGGTGGCGGATGCTTTGAAATATATGGCAGGAGTGCAGATAAAGGACTATGGCGGACTGGGCGGACAGAAAACAGTCAACGTGCGTTCGCTGGGATCGCAACACGTCGGGGTCTATCTTGACGGGGTGCGGATAACCAATGTGCAGAACGGCACCGTGGATCTCGGGAAATTCTCGCTGTCGACATTGGAGAGTGTCTCGCTTTTCAACGCCAACAAAACCGAAATGCTCATGACGGCAACGGAATACGCCTCGGCCGCTACGGTCTACCTACAGACACGCCGCCCCGATTCCACGGGCGTGGCGGTGTCGTACCAGAACGGCTCGTTTGGCACTCACAAGGCAGCGGCCACACTGAGTTACAGAAGGCTGGGCTTCATCGACGCGGCCTATACGCATTCGAGAGGCGACTATCCTTTCAGCTACCACACCCAGTACGAAGACACCACGGGCACCAGGCGCAATTCCGACATCACGATGTTCCGCATTGAGGGTTGCGCTTTCTGGAGGGGCTTCCAGTGGCATACCTACTATTTCAATTCCGTGCGCGGGTTGCCGGGGGGCGTTGTCAGGCGGCTTTCGGACACCTATACCGATGTGGGCAGGGAGTGGGACCGCAATTTCTTCTCGCAGCTGACATACCGGAACCGTTTCGGGAATTTCGGGTTGAGGGGAATCGCGAAATACACAAACGATTTCCTGCACTACCGCTCCGATTATCCGGAAAACATCTCCGTACATGCCAACAACAGATATCACCAGCAGGACATGTACGGTGCTGTGGCTGGTTCCTACGGCAGGGACGGTTTAGGCGTGTCGGTGTCGACCGACTTGCGGTGGTCGGATCTGACCACCGACGTGCGCAAGTTCAGGTATGTGTACCGTCTTGACAGCAAAACGTCGGTATCGGCTTTCTACAACCGCAGGGGAATCAATGCCAGTGTGAGCGGCCTGTACACAAACATAAAAGACCATACCAGGGGACAGGGAGAACCGCTCCGCAGGTTCACGTGGAACGCCCTTGCCTCGTACACCACAGGCCGCTGGACCCTGAGGACGTTCTACAAGAGCGTGTTCCGCGCTCCCACGCTCAACGACCTGTACTATACACTCGTCGGAAACCGCAACCTTAAACCAGAATACACGAAGCAGTTTGACGTGGGGGCTGCTTACAAGGACAGGTGGTTCGACATTCAGGCTGACCTGTACTGCAACCGTGTGGAGGACCGCATCGTATGTCTGCCGCTGAAAGGGTCTTACCAGTGGACTATGCTCAACTACGGCTATACGGGGTGTCTCGGGGCCAATGTCACGGCAAACGTCCGCTGCAAGGCCCATGCCATCCTGCTCTCCGCCACGTTTCAGGATGACCGCAACCGCACAGACCGCAACGAAGATTCCTACAATGACTACATCGCCTACAGCCCCCGGTGGTCTGCCACCGCAGTCTATACCTTCACCCACAAGGGATGGCAGGCTTCGGTGAGCCATATGTTTGTGGACAAAAGGTACTGGACTGCCGAAAACGCCATTGAAGACCCCTTGGCGGCCTACAACTGCACAGATATGAAAGTGGGCTATAGTTTCATGGGGCACTACACGGTGGAAGGCGAATGCCAGAACGTGTTTGACAAACGCTACGAAATGATACAGCGGTGGCCGATGCCCGGCCGGAGGTTTGCCGTGACTTTCAGATACAAAATGTAAATGCAACACAGGCTTGTCGAGATGAAAAAACGGTTAGTGACAATTTTGCTCTGCTGCGTGTTCGCAGCCGTTCCTTTGGTCTGCAATTCCCAGACGACCGTGAGTGACGGCACAGGTGCGGCGGTGGCCGACGTCAACCGGGACGGAACGGTAAATTCGGCAGATGTCGTCGCGGTATACAACTACATTGTCCTCGGCGAAGCATCGGATACCGATGGGTCTGCCGCCGACGTCAACCGGGACGGAACGGTAAACTCCGCAGACATTACCGCCCTTTACAACAGGATCGTCTCTCCCGTGTTGGCCTATGAGAACCTCATTATATGCAATGAGGGTAACTGGCAGTCAGACAACGGACAACTGTCGTTCTACAACGGGGCTACGGGCGAAATGACCAACAAGTGGTTCCGTGCGGTCAACGGTATAAAACTTGGGGACACACCCAATGACATCCTGCAGGTCAACGACACGCTTATAGTCATAGCCGTGAACTGGTCGAACATAATCCAGTACATACGCCCTGACGGCACAGCCTGCGGAGCCACGGAAAACGTGCCCAACAACCGGCGCATGTGCAGCGACGGACACTATCTCTACGTCACGTCGTACGCCCACAAGTGCGGCAAGCAGACTTTCACCAAGGGCTACGTGGCAAAGATAGACCTGCAGACAAAGGAGGTGGTGGCCACTTGCGAAGTGGGGTGGGAGCCCGAGGGGGTGCGCCTGTACGACGGCCGGCTGTATGTGGCCAACACGGGTGGGTATGCCTTCAGCGAGAGCCACGACTACGAAACGACGGTATCGGTGGTCGACTGCGAGACCATGACACTGCTGCGCAATATAGACACGGGTTGCATCAACCTCTACGGCGAAGTGTCGCAGGCGGGACAGTATCTGTGCATCAACTCCTGCGGCGACTATTACGATGTGGAGCCCCGGACGGTGATTCTTGACTGTGAAGACGATACTTTTGAAGTGCTTGACTTCCCCTGCACATACAATACCACAGACGGCGAGCTGTTCTACACAGTCGGCTCAAAGTATTCCTACTATACCGGGGGATATGAGTATTTCATCAATACGGTCAATCCCCGTACTCTTGACATCACAAAAGGAATATACACCGATGCCGTAACGAAGAAGATCGAGGCGTTGACCTCTCCATACGAGCTGTATGTCTCCCCGTACAGCGGCAACATCTATTTCACCGATGCCAAGAGCTATGCCACGGCCGGCTATCTCTATGGCTACGCCAAAGACGGCACGGAACTCTTCAGTCCCAAGAAAGTATACATAAATCCGGCGCACATGCTTGCGCTGCCGGTATGTGAATAACACGCAGATTGCAATGAAACAAATTCTCACGCTCCTTATGCTCGCTGCCGCAGCCGGAATGTCAGCGCAGTCGCAACAGGTCACCGTAGTGGAACTGCATCCCGCTCCGGGGCAGTTCGTGAACACCCTGCCAGAAGCCGACAGCGAAACGACCCATGAGGAAATATGCCGCAGGGCGACCGAAAGCCTTGCCGACGGGGAACTGATCCATCTCGGCACGTACGGTGGATATATCACAGTGAAGTTCGATCATCCTGTGCAGAACAAACCCGGTTCGGACCTCCGCATAAAGGGCAACGGGTTCTACGCCAACGCCGACCCTGTATACGGCAGCGAAACCATAGGCGGCAGCTTCGAGCCGGGAATCGTGTATGTGGGGGTGGGGGATGCCCCGGAGACGTGTACGTGGTACGAACTGGCCGGCTCGGAATACTATACCACCGAAATCCATGACTTCTCCATCACCTACTACAAGCCGGATGCGGAAACTGGCGAACACAGCCAGCCGTTTTCCCTGTATGACAACTATCTGCGCTGGCGGGCTTCATGGACGGACAAGAACGGAACCCGTCGCGACTCGACCGGCTACCACATGAAAAACTCGTTTCACAAACAAACCTACTGGCCGTTGTGGGAAAATGCGGACTCTCTGACCTTTGCGGGCGGAAAACTCCCCAACAACGCCATTGACCAGTCTGGCAACGGCACATACTGGGTGCAATACCGCTATGCGAAAGATGCCTACGGGTATGTGGACGCGTCGCTGAACACCGATGACTACTCCACCTTTGACATAGACTGGGCCGTGGATGAAAACGGCAGGCATGTAGATCTGGAGGAAATAAACTACATAAGGGTTGTGAGTGCCATATTCCAGTATTGCGGGTGGCTCGGCGAGACCTCCACAGAGGTGTCTGGTTTCGTGGATCTCCATCTTCTGGACGGTTACGACGACAACCCCATCGTGATTCCCGTGCGCGAAGATCCCTCGGGGCTGCAACCCTATAATAATGTGTGTAGGGAGAAAAAGGCGGGCGTGTATTACGACCTTTGCGGGCGCATGGTCCGCAATCCGCAGCACGGTCTGTATATCAAGAACGGAAAGAAAGTATTCGTAAAATAACATTATTCACCTTTAAAATTAATTTTTCATGAAAAAAATCTTTACTGTTGCAACATTGTGTCTTGCTGCAATGGCAAGCAACGCCCAGTCAGGTGTCGGCTATGAAATACGCACCCTGACATTCGAAGATGCCGACCACAAAGGGACTACCGCAAATTTTGCGGGTGCCAAAGACTGGTCTTCGCTCGTCGACTCCCCCCAGTATGGAGGCGCGATGCTTTATGGCAGCAGCGGTATGGGATTCACCAGTGCCGATGAGGCCTACACGTGGACTGACGAAAACAACACGTGGCTTTCCAACACCTTGTCGGCAGCCTATGGCTCGTGGTGCTACTGGAGTGGCGGTCATGCCGTTTCCAACTACTGTTCGGCCGACATCGAGACCTACGGCGGTTACGAATCGCAGCTCACGGTCTACAAGGCAAACACAGACCTCTCCCTGTTCCGCACCGGTGGCGGTCACAACGGTTCTGACAATTTCGCCGTCCACTTCGGCTATGCCGACAATTCGGGCTTCGGGCTCAGCGAGGACGCTCTGCCCGCACTGACCTTTGCCGACGGCGAAGCGCGTGTGATAGACCATATGTATGTGAACAATACCACCTATGCCCTCAACTGCTATATGAACGATAACGGGCTCACCGCCAAAATCGGTGACGACGACTGGGTTATGCTCGTCTACAAGGGCTACAACGGTTCTGCCAAGACGGGAGAGGTGACATTCTATCTCTGCAACGGTCCTGAGAATATCGTGACAGACTGGACTAAAGTGGATCTTTCCTCGCTCGGCAAAGTGACCAAAGTGACAATCAATATCACGGGTTCGAGCGACAACGGCTACGGGTTCTCGCAGCCTGCATATTTTGCCTACGACGACGTGGCTGTCCGCTTTGAGAAGACTACGGGAATCGAAAGCGCGGATGCCGGCACTGTAGACTCAGGTGCATACTATGATTTGCAGGGTCGCCGCGTAGACACTCCTGCCCACGGTATCTATATCCACAACGGGAAGAAAGTATACGTCAAATGAAGAGAATAGTTATTTGCCATAAATTATTTTCATTTTAGTATTGTTTTTCCATGTGTTGACCGTGAAGTGACCACAGTCATTTCACAAAACAAGTCCGGTGAGGCGTTGCTGACCTCCCGGACTTTCTTTTTGTCGTTTCCAGTATTTCTTTTTTTTTGGATGTTTTTGTCTGCTGTCCTGCCTTTTTGTGTATTTTTCTGCAAGCCGGTGTTTCCAAAATGCGCCCTGTGAAAAAAAATCCGTTTTTTTTCCTGTTTTTCCTTGGCTGTTCGGCCGGGAGTCTGTACTTTTGCACTCGCTTTCGCCGCGCAACGGGCCTGTTGCCCGTGCG
>CAVEQO010000034.1:0-24487 GCA_963617965.1 Anaerovoracaceae bacterium | reverse complement strand
AAAACGCGCCTTTTTTGGTTTCAAGCCAGTGCTTATTTCAATTCAAAGCCGACCTTTCCCCTTATGTCTTGGGAAGACGAAGCGACAATGGCCTCAAACTTGCCGGGCTCTGCCACCCATTCGTGTTTTTTGTCGTCAAAGTAGCTGAGGGCATCCTTGCCTATAGTGAAACTGACAGATTTTTCCTCGCCGGGATTCAGAGCAATCTTTTTGAACCCTTTCAGTTCCTTTATCGGGCGAGGCAACGAACTTTTCTTGTCAGAGATATACAGCTGGACTATTTCCTTGCCGGCAACCTTGCCGGAATTCCTGACCTTTACGGAGACCGTGATGCTGTCGCTTCCGGAAATGACGTTCTTGTCAATCGCAGGTTTTGCATAGTCAAATGTCGTGTAGCTCAGGCCAAAGCCAAAAGCGAACAACGGTTTCACGTCTTTCTGCATATCCGCCCACCTGTAGCCGACGAAAATGCCTTCCTTATACTGTTCTTCCTTGTCGTTGTAATCATCCAGCTTGTGTGCGGGAACGTCAGAGAGTTTCTTTGGCCACGTGAACGGCAGCTTGCCGCTCGGAGTGACATCGCCGCTCAGAACCTGCGCCAGAGAATTTCCTGCCTCACTGCCCAAATACCAGTCCTGCACGATGACCGGCACACTGTCTGCCCACGGCATTTCAACGGCAGTTCCCGAAATGTTGACCACAACAAAATTACGGTTTGCCTTTGCCAGTTCCGTTATGAGGGAATCCTGCTTGTATGGCAGACCGTACTGCTGGCGGTCCACTCCCTCGCAATCCTGACCGCCGCTTTTGTTCAGCCCGCCTATGAATATTACATAATCTGCGGTCTTTGCCTCCGCAACAGCCTCTGTCACAAGTTCCTTGAATGAACGCTTGTCGGCAAGGTTCTGTCCTGTTGTAACTCCATTGTAGCTTCCTGATATGTCACCGACATAGCCTCTTACCCACTTGACTTCCGCCTTTCCGGCATAGCGGTTTTGCAAGCCTTGCAGGGGGCTGGTCTCACGCTGCACCTTCAGCGAGCTGCTTCCGCCGCCCACGGTCATCATCTTGACGGCATTTTCCCCTACAACAAGGATTTTCTTGCCCTCTGCTTTCAGCGGCAGAATATTGTTGTCGTTTTTAAGGAGCACTATGCCCTCTGCGCCAATCTGCCGGGCTGCATCATAATGCTCTTTGCTGTTGATACGGCCAAACGGTCTGTGAGTGTTCAGAGTGGTCAGCATATGCAGGCGCAACACGCGGCGCACCTTGTCATCAAGGTCGGTCTCTGAATATTTGCCCGATTCTATACCCTCAAGGAAAGGCAACGCCAAATGATAATTGTCATAGCTCTTCTTGGCCCGACCGGACAGACCGTTCGTTCCCGTGCCAAATTCAAGGTCAAGACCGTTGCGGACTGCCTCGTCGGTATTGTGGGTGCCACCCCAGTCACTGACAACAGCCCCTTTCCAACCCCACTCGCCCTTGAGTATCTGCTTTAGCGTACGGTAGTTGTGACCTGCATGCTGCCCGTCTATCCTGTTGTATGCCGCCATCAGGGTCCAGCTGTCTCCATCAAGGACAGCCATCTTGAATGCCGGCAGATATATCTCATACAAAGCCCTGTCGCCGACATGCACGTCGACGCTGTGGCGGGCACGTTCCTGATTGTTGAGACAGAAGTGCTTTACGCAGGTTGCGACACCGTTGCTCTGAACACCCTTTATATACTGTACCGCCATCTTGCCGCTCAGATAAGGGTCTTCGCCCATATATTCAAAGTTCCTGCCGCACAGTGGTGTTCTGAAAATATTGACTCCGGGACCGAGAAGGACATCCTTCTTCCTGTAGCGCGCCTCTTCGCCGATACTGACCCCATACAGACGCGCCATTTCTTCATTCCATGTAGAAGCCAGACACGTCAAGGCAGGAAAGGCCACTATGGAATCGTTTGTCCACCCGGCCTGGTCCCATTCGTCCCACTTCACTTCCGGACGGATTCCGTGGGGGCCGTCCGTGCACCACAGTTCCGGAACGCCAAGGCGGGGAACACCGGGGGAACTGAATTTGCTTTGGGCGTGGATAATTGCGATTTTCTCTTCCAGACTCATCCTTCCGAGAAGGTCTTCCACCCGTTGTTCAATAGGCAGGTTCTCGTCTTGGAAAGGAAATTTCTGGGCAAAGCACGACATTGCCACCACAGAGGAAATGGCAAGATACAACACTCTTGGTCTCATTACACTTTTCATTTTAAATAACATCTTCTCATTAAACAAAATATTCTCAAAAAAAAAGAACAACAATCAAAACTCACTACGTCTGATTATTGTTCTTCCCCAACTCTATCCCGTTTTCATTTCAGCAGGTCAAATTTCCTGAACACCTTGACCAAGGACTGCACACCCCGTTCAACCTGCTCTTTCGTATGCGTCGCCATCAGCGCAAAACGCACCAGAGTGTCCTGCGGCGCACATGCGGGAGGGATAACCGGATTTATGAAGACACCCTCCTCGAAGGCACTCTTCGTAACATGGAACGTCAGTTCCGTATCTCTCACATAGAGGGGAATGATCGGACTCTCCGTGTCGCCGATCTCAAAACCCTCTTCCTTGAAACGGGTCAAGGCATAATCCGTAACATTCCAAAGTTTTTCAAGTATCTCTGGCTCGCTCTGAATGATATGGAGGGCTTCAAGGGCCGCCGCCGTAGCGGCAGGTGTATTGGAAGCACTGAATATGTAGGTGCGGCAATTATGCCTTATCCAGTTTATCAGATCTTTGTCCGCTGCAATGAAACCTCCCACAGCGGCAAGCGACTTGCTGAATGTGCCCATTATCAAATCCACTTCGTCCGTCAGCCCGAAATGATCACAGACTCCCCTGCCCTGTCGTCCGAAGACTCCTATCCCGTGAGCTTCGTCCACCATGACGGTAGCGTTGTATTTGTGTTTCAAGCGTACTATCTCCGGAAGTTTGGCAAGGTCTCCCTCCATGGAGAACACCCCGTCAACCACAATAAGCTTCACGGCATCAGGCTCACACTTCTGGAGTTGTCTCTCCAGATCTTCCATGTCGTTGTGCCTGTATTTCAGATTTCTGCTCAGCGACAAGCGGCAGCCGTCAACGATGCTTGCGTGGTCGCGGTCATCACGTATTATGTAGTCATTGCGCCCCGTCAGGCATGCGATGACACCTGAATTGACGGTAAAGCCAGTGGAAAAAACCAGAGCCTCGTCTTTGCTCTCGAATTCAGCCAGCTCCTTTTCGAGTCTTACGTGCAAGTCCAGCGTTCCGTTCAGAAAGCGCGAGCCAGCACAACCACTGCCGTATTTCTCCAAAGCCTCCGATGCAGCCTTTGTTACACGGGGATCGCCGGTAAGACCGGTATAGGCATTCGAGCCGAACATCAGGACACTCTTGCCGTCGATATTTACCTCTGTGCCTTGTTTTCCCGTAATTTCACGGAAATAAGGATAAATGCCCGCCGCCATGAACTCCTGAGGACGCCTCCACTGCTTCAATCTATCTTGTAATAATCCCATGATAAGATACTGACATTTTGTCGCCGTCAGAGGCGACCGCATAACATTTTAACATAAAGCACCTGCAAAGGTAACACAAATGATTTAATAACTATTTACAGAATATGGAATAATTCTCCGAAAACGCACCAGACACACCGGAAATGCCGTCATTTTTATATCTGTTTTTCAATATTGTTCCGATCAGACAGCAAATCAAGAAACAGGACTGCACAGACAACAGCCCACGAGTGCCGCACAAGCTCCAAGATACAGCAGACACGGCTGATGCGGCTACCCGCATCAACCCGTGACAGGAAAAAGGAATGCGCAACAGTACCCGAACCTATTCCGTGTACTCCTTGCCGTCAACGCTCAGCACTCGGGCCTCGCCCTGTCCCGGGAGCGGTTCGTATACGACAACTTCAACCTTTCTCTTGTCCTTGCCGACACACTCGTAGCGGTAATTGGTACCCGCCACCACCTGTCGCGAGACTTTGAGCGGTTTCAGTTGCAGGTCACCATGCTTCAGGACAACAGCCTTGAAGAGGGAGTCCTCCTCCGCTGTCAGTTTTGTGCTTTTGCCAAACGCACCGACCATCTGACGGCTACTGACGCTGGCGCACGACACCATCCCGAATGCCATGATTGCCAGAATAAAAGCCTTGGATGCATTCATCTTCATGAGAACAAGCGTTTTATGTTAAAGTTTTCCTGCGGTGCACCCTGACAGATGACACCGCTGCACTAATTTTTGGGTTGCTTGAAAAGGTTCACTATCGTTTGGCTTGCCAGACGGAACGCCGCAGCCGAAGCGGAGACAACGGGTATCACCTGTTGCCCGACCTGCTCACCTATTGTCTGGTATATCGGCACGGGATGTGCCGAGGCATCGCTCTCCGTTATCACTTTAAGCCCGGCATGCACAATCTCCACCTTGATTACACTCGTGGTTTTCATGGGGTCGCCGTCACAGTGCACCACACCGGGCTGCTCCCTGATGACTGTCAGCTTGTTCGTGCGGAATGTCTTGATGTGTTTCGCCCCCTTCTTGAATTTCCCGTTGAAGAGCATATAGGCCATTGATGCTGCCTCTATCAGGGGGAACGGCTCAATGACCGTAACGTCCATCAGACCGTCGGTCATTGAAGCCTCCGGTGCTATATAAGCGTTGTTGCCGTATTGCGACGCATTGGCCAGAGCTATACAGAACGCCTTGTAGGTACGCTCCACCTTGTTGTCTACAATCGTGTAGGCTTCGGGCTTGTATTTCGCCAACCCTGCCAGCACATTCTCGATATAAGTCTTGAGCCCCCTCCTGCTTGAAGAGGAAAACTTGTAGCTCACGTCCGCATCATAGCCCATGCCGCAAGTGCAGAAGAAAGGCCGGTTGTTTATCCGCCCGTAGTCAATGGATATGCTGTTGCCGGCGCGAACAAGCTCCAGAGCTTTGCGGAAATCCATTGGAATCTGCAGATGACGCGCCAGCCCGTTGCCCGAACCGCAAGGCACAATTCCAAGGGATGTCCCCGAATGGAGCAGCGAACGGGCAACCTCGTTGACAGTTCCGTCTCCACCCACGGAAACCACCGTGTCTATGCCGTTTTCCACTGCCATGGCGGCCAGCACGGCACCATGGCCGGCATATTCCGTGTGGCATATCCGGCAGTCATACAAGTCGGGAGACAGAATCTCGCCAACCGTGCCGGCAATGCTGTCTTTCGGTATGCCTCCCGAAACAGGGTTGACAATAAGCCAGACTTTCTTTTTCCTCATCCGTATGCTCTGTTTTACCCTTGCAAAGTTATAAAAATATGGAACACACCCCGTCTTTCACATCCGCCAAAAAGACCGGCGAAAAAAACAACAGCCCGGGGAATGATGACCCCGGGCACAAAAACAATCCGGAATATAATGGCAGGGTTACAAACCCGCCACACATTCCGGACAACAAAATGAAAAGATGTTTCTTTGATAATTCAGTGCAAGTGCGAAGAATCTCTCTCCGAGCCTTACTTGAGGCTGTAGATATAGGGATCTTTCTCCACGCCGCTTTCCGCAACACTGAGCTTGTCTTCACGGAGCAACCACCCCAAGCCCAACAGAAAATCTTTCTCCGTAAGCTTTGTGGCTTTCTTGATCTCCTTGAACGACAGTCCGTCAGATTCTCCTGCAAGAGCCTCGTATATCACTCCTGCAATAGTGCCTGCTTTTGTTTGCAACATAACGTTTCGTTTTTTTGTTAATATTTTTGAGGACTGACAACCGGTACAGCCACATACCCCAAAAGGGTGTTTTCATGGTGTTAGATTCTCAAGAACACCACTGGCTGTTTCCTTCGTGTTCCTGATGCAAAAGTACAACCTTTTCTTTTCCTCACAAAGATTTCAACACATTTTCAACAAAAAACAGGCTTTTTCCTATAAACTTTATGCGTTATGGTGCAAAATGGCAGAAAATACCACGTGCATTTTACAAAAAAGCATCCTGCGGTCTGGTGCGGCATTGCCATCGGGCTTACAACCCGTACCGGAAGTGCGGGACATCGGGTACGGCTAAACCCGTCCTGCCTTGTGGAATCATAAAATATTATCATTACACTGCAGAATAATGTCATCGGAAAATAGTATTTTTGCAATTCTTTTGAACAACAGGATATACTGCCAGTCCGTTTCGGGCTGCCAACCATCACTAACAACACCATATCATGAGCGAAGATTCAAACATCTCACCTTATTCCCTCATTGCTGATTTTGACGGCAACGTGGAGGAGATATTCAACATCACTCCGGATGCTGACACGGTGCCAGTAATACCGCTCCGCAACATGGCGATATTCCCCGGCATAGTGGTTCCAGTAGCCATAGAGCGGCCGTTTTCCACCGCCGTGGTACGCAAGGCCATGGAAAAAAACACCATAATCGGGGCCGTGACCCAAATCAGACCGGAAATAGACGACCCGAAGAAAAACGACATCTATGATGTGGGAACGTTCGTTAAGGTCATACGCATACTGGAACTGCCTCACGGCAGGATAACTGCCCTGCTTCAGGGGTTCTGCAGATTCTACATCACGGGCTTCACGAAAAAGCAGGGAGTTTACCGTGTTGCCGCCATGCCGCTACACGAAAAGAATATCAGCGAGAACGACAGGGAATTCTCCGCGATAATAGATTCTATCAGGGAGCACACGAACAAGTTGGTTTCGCTTAGCGACAGCCATGCCGAAGAAAGCAATTTCGCCATAAACAACATAAAGAACAAAATCTTCCTGCTGAACTTCGTCTGCACCAACATCGCTTTTGGCACGGACGAGAAAATAAGCATCCTGCGCGAAACCAACCCCAAGCAGAGGGCAATGAAACTGCTGACCATACTCAACACGCAGATACAGCTTGCGGCTCTCAAAGCCAACATACAGAGGAAAACGAGGGAAGACCTTGACCAGCAACAGCGCGAATATTTCCTCCAGCAGGAAATACGCAACATCCAGGAAGAACTCGGAGATGACAGCACCAACGAGATAATGGAGTTCCAGGAAAAACTGGCGTCTCTCACCATGCCCGAAGGCACAAGGGCTTCGCTGGAAAAGGAAATCAGCAAACTTGAGCATATGCACCAGCAAAGCCCGGACTACAACGTGCAGTACAACTATCTGCAGACCGTGCTCAGTCTGCCGTGGAACAAGTTCTCGGATGACAATATAGACATCCGCAAGGCGGAAAAGACGCTCAACACCGACCACTACGGAATAGAGAAAGTCAAGGAACGCATCCTTGAGCACCTTGCGGTCGTAAAGATACGCGGGGATTTCAAGGCTCCCATCATCTGTCTGTTCGGCCCTCCGGGAATAGGAAAGACCTCTTTGGGCAAAAGCATCGCTTCTGCCATGGGACGCAAATACGTGAGGATCTCGCTGGGTGGTGTACATGACGAAGCGGAAATACGCGGACACCGGCGCACTTACATCGGAGCAATGCCCGGCAGGATCATCAAGAGTCTGATAAAGTGCGGAACCTCCAACCCGGTATTCGTTCTGGACGAAATAGACAAAGTCACACAGCAGACCCTGAACGGTGACCCCACATCGGCATTGCTCGAGGTGCTTGACCCGGAGCAGAACAGCACTTTCCACGACAATTTCGTGGATCTGGACTTCGACTTGTCAAAAGTCATGTTCATCACCACCGCAAACAATATCAGCGCCATTCCCGGTCCGCTGCGCGACCGTATGGAGATGATCGAAATGAGCGGTTACATCACGGAAGAGAAAATAGAAATCGCCAAACGCCACCTGGTGCCCAAGGCAAAGGCGGAAAACGGGCTCCAGAACACGCCTCAGCTGAAGTTCAGCAAACAGGCTCTTGAGGAAATCATTGAACACTACACGAGGGAAAGCGGAGTAAGAAGCCTGGAGAAGAAAATCAACGAAATCTTCCGCAAGGTGGACTACGAATATGCACGCAACGGACACATGGACACCACAACCATCAAGCCTGCTGATGTCAGGACTTTTCTGGGCAAGCCGCAGTTCACGCGCGACATCTACGAGGGAAATCAGTACGCCGGTGTGGTGACGGGACTCGCATGGACTTCGGTCGGCGGCGAAATCCTGTTTATCGAGACAAGCCTGAGCAGGGGAAAGGGCGGAAAGATATCGCTCACGGGCAACCTTGGTGATGTCATGAAAGAATCCGCCACCATTGCGCTTGAATACATCAAGGCGCACGCCGAAGATTTGGGCATAGACTACAGGATATTCAACAACTACAACATTCATATCCACGTTCCGGAGGGAGCCACACCAAAAGACGGGCCCTCGGCAGGCATTACAATAGCCACCTCCATCGCCTCGGCCCTTACGCAGAAGAAAGTGAAAGACAAAATCGCCATGACTGGAGAAATAACGCTAAGAGGCAAAGTCCTGCCTGTGGGTGGGATAAAGGAAAAGATTCTTGCGGCGAAGAGAGCCGGCATCAGCACCATCATACTTTGCAAGGACAACCGCAAGGATATTGAGGACATTCCGGAAATATATGTCAACGGTATCACGTTCATGTACGTGGAGAACGTAAGCGACGTGCTGTCGGTTGCCCTGCTGCGGGACAAGGTTGACAACCCCGTTGACTTTGTCATCGAAGAAGACTCTCCGGCAAAAGAAGCCTGAATGCCACTGCACATAGCACTAACCCGACCATAGCCACAACAAGTGATTTTCCACCTTGAACACACCGACAGCAACGGGACTTCAGCCAGGGCAGGACTGATCCGTACAGCCCACGGCACGATAGAGACTCCCGTCTTCATGCCGGTAGGCACACTGGGGAGCGTCAAAGGAGTGCATCTCCGCGAACTTCTGGATGACATCAAGGCTCAGATAATCCTCGGCAACACATACCACCTGTACCTCAGACCGGGAACGGAAATTATAAGAAAAGCAGGGGGGCTGCACAAATTCAACGGGTTTGACCGCCCCATGCTTACAGACAGCGGCGGGTTTCAGGTGTTCTCGCTATCGGGAATACGCAAAATCACGGAAGAGGGATGTGAATTCCGTTCCCACATCGACGGGAGCAGGCATTTCTTTTCTCCAGAGAAGGTCATCGAGATAGAACGCTGCATCGGAGCGGATATCATGATGGCTTTCGACGAGTGTCCCCCGGGAACGTCGGACTATTCCTATGCGAAAAAATCGCTCAGGCTTACACACAATTGGCTCGGCCGATGTTTCAGACAGTTCAACGCTACCGCACCGCTGTACGGCTATGACCAGTCGCTTTTTCCCATTGTGCAAGGATGCGTATACAAAGACCTGCGGCAGGAAAGCGCACGATATGCTGCACAGTTCAATGCCGACGGATATGCCATCGGAGGACTCGCCGTAGGGGAACCGGCGGAGAAGATGTACGAAATGATAGAAACGGTCAACGAAATTCTGCCCGCCGACCGGCCTCGCTACCTGATGGGGGTGGGAACACCGGTGAATATCCTCGAGGGAATTGCACGCGGGGTTGATATGTTTGACTGCGTGATGCCAACGCGAAACGGACGCAATGCCATGCTGTTTACCGCCAACGGAATCATGAACATGAGAAACCGCAAGTGGCAGGATGACTTTTCCGCCGTCGACCCCGACGGGACTTCTTACGTGGACAGGGCCTACACCAAAGCGTACCTGCATCATCTGTTCAAGTCAAAGGAACTGCTCGCCCTGCAGATAGCCTCCATCCACAATCTGGCGTTCTACCTGTGGCTTGTGGGGGAAGCGCGAAAACATATTCTGCATGGAGACTACAGCTCCTGGTACCACAAAATGATTCCGCAACTCGGACGCAGACTGTAACGGAAGCTCAGAGAAGATGACTTTCCACATGGAAGACACACGCAAGACACAAGACAAAAACAGTGCGCGCGGCACGGCACGCGGGATCGGAAAGGTCTCGGGGCGATTTGCAAAGGCTCTCCGTCATGTCGCAAAAGCCCTGTTCTGTTCTGTGGCACGGTCTTCCGGAATACACGCCAGGCGGACTGGGGACACGCGGGAAAACACCCCCCTGCTCGGCAAAATAGATTTCTATATCATACGGACTTTCATCGGCACATACCTTTTCTCCATCGCGCTGATAATCCTCATAGTAATTGTTTTTGACTTCAACGAGAAGATAGACAAACTCACTACCGCACACAACGAGATGGGCGTGTCATGGGGGAAAATAGCCGTAGACTATTACCTGAACACCATTCCGTATTTCAGCAACCTCTTCAGTTCTCTGTTCGTGTTTATTTCCGTGATTTTTTTCACGTCCAAACTGGCAGACCGGTCGGAGATAATCGCAATGAGAGCAAGCGGAATGAGTTTCAGGCGCATTCTCCGCCCATACATCATTTCGTCTGTGCTAATAGGACTGGTAACCCTTGTTCTTGGAGCATTCGTAATCCCTCACTCCACAAAGATACGCACAGACTTCGAAAACAAGTTCATCAAAAAACGGCAGATATCCGCTGTCAACAACCTCCAGCTGAAGGTTGACACCGGGGTGATAGCTTTCTTCTCGTATTTCAACAGCGATTCAAAAACCGGCACCGGTTTTTCGCTTGACAAGTTCCGCAACAAAAAGCTCGTGTCGCACCTCACCGCCCTGCGCGTACAGTATGACACCCTTTCCGACACCAGATACCGTTGGCATCTCTACAGCTACCGGATACGCAAGGTACACGGAATGCGGGAAGAGATCACGGCGGGCACGGAACTGGACACTATCATCGCTGTTGAACCGGCAGACCTCGTTTACAATCGCAACCAGCAGGAAACCATGACCACTCCGCAGATAATGGAATATATTGACAAGCAGCGTATGCGTGGCTCCGCGAACCTGAGTACTTTTGAGATTGAATACCACAAGCGGTTTGCGTCTGCCTTTGCCGCATTGATTCTGACAATCATAGGAGTCTGTCTGTCGTGCGAGAAGCGCAAAGGCGGAATGGGGCTTTCCCTCGGACTTGGGCTTGGCTTGAGTTTCGGCTATATCCTCTTCCAGACAATATCGTCTGCCTTTGCGACAAAGGCGGGCATGCCGGCAATGCTTGCCACCTGGATTCCGAATATCATATTTTCTTTTGTGGCATTTGTCCTGTACAGGCGGACGCCCAGATAAAACCTATTATAATCAGACTATGTACTTTGACGAGTTGCCACTTGATGACCGTATCCTCGACGCTCTCTATGAAATGCGCTACGACACGTGTACTCCGATACAGGAGAAGACAATCCCGTTGCTGCTGGACGGCAAGGACATTATGGGTATCGCTCAGACCGGGACAGGAAAAACCGCCGCCTACCTGCTGCCCGTACTCAACAGGCTCTGCACCGAACACCACAAGGACGGAGTGACCAAATGCCTTATAATGGTCCCCACGCGAGAACTGGCCATACAGATCGACAATGCGATAGAGGCTTTTTCATACTACCTGCCGATTTCAAGCATTGCGGTATACGGAGGAAATGATGCCATGCGGTATTCACAGGAACTGAAGAGCCTGAAACTGGGCGCGGATATCGTTATCGCCACGCCCGGACGCCTGATTTCCCATCTTCAGCTTGACAACACGGATTTCAGCAACATTTCATATTTCATTCTTGACGAGGCTGACAGAATGCTTGACATGGGATTTTCAGAAGATATCATAAACATTGCCACCCACCTGCCTAAAGAGAGGCAGACGATGCTGTTTTCCGCTACTATGCCCGAAAACATCCGCAGGTTCGCAAAATCCCTTCTCCACGATCCCGTTGAAGTACGCATTGCCGTTTCAAAGCCGGCATCGGGCATCAACCAGCAGGCATACCTGTGTGAGGAACAGGACAAAATGGACTTGATACAGCACTTGTTCGAAGAGAGACCGCCTGAAAGGGCCATAATCTTTGCCTCGTCAAAACTGAAGGTGAAAAGGCTTGCCGAGAAACTGAAGAAAGGTGTAGTGAAAGTTTCCGACATGCACTCCGATTTGGCACAGGAAGAAAGGAACAAGGTGATGCAGAACTTCAAGAACGGGCATCTGAATGTCCTTGTCGCCACGGACATCATAGCACGCGGCATAGACATCAACGACATCCAGACCGTCATCAACTACGATGTGCCGCACGATGCCGAAGACTATATTCACCGCATCGGCAGAACCGCGAGGGCAGGCAAGCAGGGGCAGGCCATAACATTTGTATGCCAGGCCGACAGTGGATATTTCAAAAAAATAGAAAAAGTCATCGGGAAGCCCATTGAGAAAATACGTTTCCCGGAAAAAGACGGCGGCAAGACCTCAAAGGCAACACAACACGACAAGCACGGCAGACAGGACACAAGAAGAAAGAAACACACACACAACCGTCACAGGAGACCACAGAAAGACAACGGCAACAAGCCAAGTGTCGCACAAGGCAAGAATGCAGCGGAACTCTCCGGAAGCGTGTCCTGAAAAGCGGTTCGCACATACAGGTCAGCCGCCGCGTCTCCCCAACGCCATTGCCAACATGACGGACAGGGAATGGCTGGCATAAAGGTTACACCACACCTATGATGTCCGACACGTCTCCAACGCCGTGGGCATCCAGCCATCGGTCAATACCGTCAACTATTTTTCCCGTCACGGCAGGATCTATGAAATTGGCGGTTCCCACTTCTATCGCCGTAGCGCCGGCCATCAGAAACTCTATGGCATCTTCCGCCGTCATGATTCCCCCCAAGCCGACCACAGGTATTTTCACGGCGTGAGCCACTTGGTTCACCATTCTGACGGCAACGGGTTTCACCGCAGGTCCCGAAAGCCCGCCCGTGCCGATGCTCAGGCGGGAACAACGCCTCTCTATGTCAATGGACATTCCCATCAGCGTGTTGATCAGGGACACACAGTCTGCACCTTCGGATTCTACAGCCCGGGCAATCTCTGCAATGTCCGTCACATTGGGAGAGAGTTTGACTATCAAGGTCTTCTCATAACATTTGCGGACAGCCTTGACAACAGATGCCGCCCCTTGGCAGGTGACGCCAAAGGCCATGCCACCGTCCCTGACATTGGGACAGGATATGTTAAGCTCTATGGCAGGAATCCTGTCAAGCCTGTTGACCGCAGCGGCACAGAGAGCATAGTTCTCGGGGTCAGAACCGGAAACATTGACAATGACATTCGTATCCAAATCCTTTATCCTCGGATATATTTTGTCCGCAAAATACTCCACGCCCTTGTTCTGCAGACCAACACAGTTCAGCATTCCGCTCGGGGTTTCCGCCATGCGCGGATAGTCGTTGCCCTCCCTTGCAAGCAACGTCGTACCTTTTACTATTATGCCGCCCAGTTTGCTCATCGGCACGAAATCCTCGTACTCAATGCCGTATCCGAACGTTCCCGACGCTGTCAGGACAGGATTGCGCAACGACAGTCCTGCACAACACACTTTCAGATTTGCCATGTCAATTGTTTTATGTCAAACACCGGACCTTCCGAACACACACAGACGTTCCCCCTGACTGTTTTCTCCACGCAGCACAGACAAGCCCCCAGGCCGCAAGCCATCATGTTTTCAAGGCTTGCCTCGCAGGGAATCCCGTTGGAGTTTGCGTAGCGGGCCACTGCCACCATCATCGGCTTGGGACCGCACACCATTATCATATCGAATTTTTCTTTCTGCAATATGGAATGTTGGGTCACGAAACCTTTCTCCCCGAAAGAACCGTCTTCGGTCGTTATATGCAGTTCCCCCAAGTCCTCGAACAAGTCCTTTTCCAGAATGTTCCTGTAACTGCGCGCACCTAACAGGAAAACAGGAGCAAGCCCCTTGTCCTTCAACACCTTGCCAGCATACAGCATCGGAGCTATGCCCACTCCGCCGCCGACAAGCAAGACTCTTCCGTGCGCATCGTCCACGCTGAACCCGTTGCCCAAAGGCAGAACCAGATTCAGGATGTCGCCGGCTCTGAGGGTCTTCAGGGCTTTTGTTCCCTCGCCCACCGTCTGCACCAGCAGCCACAGTTGCCTTTTCTCCTCGTCAACGTAATTAACCGATATGGGCAGACGCAGAAACGTGTCCACGGACGCATTTGATTTCAGCTGGACGAACTGTCCGGGTTTCATCTCTGGCATAAAGCCGTTGTCCGGACTCAAGACCAGCTGCAGATGCCGGTCGTCAAGCGTCCGGTTGTCAACGACAACCCAATCCATAACATATTTTTTCATCCTGAACTTTTCTTTTCAGAGTGCAAATATAATCCTTTCAAACAGAAAATTTCCCGCACACCACTGTTTTTTAACCGAACAGGTCGAGTTGGGTGACATTGGACGGCGGTGGGGTGCTTTCACCGTCTTGTACCGTATCGGCAGAAACCGCGCTGTCGAGCATTTCCAGAAAATCATCCTCGCTCATCAGCTTCACTCCCAGACTCTTTGCTTTTTCATATTTGGCGGGTCCCATGTTGTCGCCGGCAAGCACAAACGACGTTTTGGAAGAAATGCTGCCTGCATTCTTTCCGCCGTTGGCCTCTATCATCACCTTGTACTCCTCGCGCGAATGATGCCTGAACACTCCGCTTATTACAATGCTCATGCCCGACAGCCGGTCGCCGGCAGGCGAAGAGGACTCCTTCATCTCAAAACAGACCCCATAGCCTATCAGACGGTTGACAACCTCCATGTTCTTATGCTCGGAAAAGAAGTGCTTGACAGACTGTGCGATGACTGCCCCTACCCCGTCTACCTTGACAAGGTCTTCAAGCGAACACGAAAGCAAGTTGTCTATATTGCGGAAATGGCGTGCGATCACCTTGGCCGTGACTTTTCCCACAAACCTGATGCCCAAAGCATACAGCGAACGCTCAAAACCGGCTTCCTTGCTTTTTTCTATCGCGGAAACGATTTTACGGGCTGATTTCAGCTTTGTGCCGTTTTCTCCCTCTATGTCACTGATCTTCAAGGCATACAGATCCGCCGCGTTCTTTATCAGTCCCCTGTCATAATACTCCCTGACGGTTTCCGGCCCGAGGGAATCGATGTTCATCGCGTCGCGCGAAATGAAATGTTCTATCTTGCCTTTGATCTGCGGCGGACAGTTCGCGTCGTTGATGCAGTAATGGGCTGCTTCTCCCTCATATCTGACAAGTGGTCCGCCACACACCGGGCAGTTCTTGACAAAAACGACCTCGTCGCCTATCCGGTTGTGCTCGCGCTGCCCGTAGTCGACTCCCACCACTTGGGGTATGATCTCACCGGCTTTCTCCACATATACCATGTCGCCTATGTGCAAGTCCAGAGAGCGTATTATGTCTTCATTGTGCAGCGAGGCCCTTCTGACCATGGTGCCGGACAAATGGACGGCATCCATGTTTGCCACCGGGGTCACCGCACCCGTGCGGCCTACATGAAAAGTCACCTCGTTGAGTCTTGTCAACGCCCTCTCCGCCTGAAACTTGTAGGCTATCGCCCACCGCGGAGTCTTGGCCGTATAGCCCAACTGCCTCTGCTGCTGCAGGGAATCGACTTTGAGGACAATGCCGTCCGTCGCCACGGGCAGGCCGGATCGTTCCTTGTCCCAGTAGTCAATATAGGCCATGATTTCGTCAATGGTCGTTGCCAGCCTCATTTCACCCGATACCTTGAAACCGCACCGCGACATGATCCGCATGTTTTCATAGTGGCTGTCAGTGGGCAACTGCTCGCCCAGCAGATAGTACAGGTAAGCGTCTAGATTCCTCTCCGCCACGACCGCGGAACTCTTGCTCTTCAGCGTGCCGCTTGCGGCATTGCGCGGATTGGCGAAGAGGGGGCTGCCCTCCTCTTCACGCTGCCTGTTCAGCCTTTCAAAGCTTTTCCACGGCATCAGCACCTCCCCACGGATTTCAAACTCGTCAGGATAGCCGTTCCCGTCAAGCACCAGCGGTATCGTCCGTATGGTTTTCACATTTGCCGTGACATCATCGCCGAACTCTCCGTCGCCACGCGTCACCGCTCTCGCAAGCCGTCCTTTTTCATACACCAGCGAGATGGAAAGGCCGTCAAACTTCAGCTCGCAGCAAATGCGGAACTCCTGACCGCCGAGACCTGTCTTTACCCTGTCATAGAAAGACTGCACGTCACTGCGGTTGTATGTGTTGGCCAAAGACAGCATCGGATAGCGGTGCCTCACCTGCGCGAACTCCACGCTCAAATCACTTCCGACACGCAGTGACGGGGAATTGGGGTCATACATCTCGGGGTGCTTCTTCTCCAGTTCCATCAGCAGGTGCATCTTGTCGTCAAACTCCCTGTCCGAAATGAGTGGAGCGTTTTTCACATAGTACTGGTAGTTGTGGCGGTGCAACTCCTCGCGGAGCTGTAGTATCTGTTCCTGTTCTGCCATGAAGGTTTCGTTTTATCATGTCAAAATTACAACAATTTAAAATAATCGCAATAACTTTGCGTTATAAAACAACAGGTACAATTCACCGACAAGCACTATCACAAATGCGGATTGACATCATCACCGTTTTGCCGGAAATGCTGCTGCCCTTTACCACGCAATCCATTATCGGCAGGGCACAGTCAAAGAAACTGGCGGAAATACACATACACAACCTCAGGGACTACACAAAAGACAAGCACAGGAGGGTGGATGACTATCCGTTTGGGGGATTTGCGGGAATGGTGATGCAGTGCCAGCCGATTGACGACTGCATTTCAGCACTGACGGCACAACGGCACTACGACGAGATTATCTTCACAACGCCCGACGGCGAACAGTTCAACCAGCAAACAGCCAATGCCCTGTCGCTGAAGGAAAACATAATAATCCTGTGCGGCCACTACAAAGGCATAGACTACCGCATCAGGGAGCACCTCATAACAAGGGAAATCAGCATCGGCGACTATGTGCTGACCGGCGGGGAACTTGCGGCCGCTGTCATCACCGATGCCGTCGTGCGCATAGTGCCCGGAGTCATCAGCGATGACCAGAGTGCCTTGTCCGACTCTTTCCAGGACAATCTTCTGGCCGCACCCATCTACACCCGGCCGGCTGACTACAAGGGATGGAAAGTCCCCGAAATCCTGCTTTCCGGCAACGAAGCAAAAATCAGGGAGTGGGAATTTGCCCAGGCCCTGAAACGAACACAAGAACTCAGACCCGACCTGCTCGATGAATAGATTTCTTCCTTTCTTTGTCACCGCCCTTTTCCTGAGCGTCAACTCCTTTTCGCAAGACAAGCTGCAATTGTTCGGCAAAGTGGTCGACGAATACGACTCCCCCGTGGAATTCGCATCGGTAATAATCGAGAAGCAGGGGGCATTCACCGTATCTGGAGCGGAGGGGAAATACCGCCTGTCATGCACACGGGCGGACTCCATTTTCATCACCTGCATGAAAGTGGGCTACCGTACCCGCAAATTCAAAATCTACGCACCGCATACGGACTCCATGCGTTTCGACATGAAGATATCCTCAAAGTCAATCATGCTGGGAGAAGCCGGCATTACGGCCATGAGGAAACAGACAGACCTTGTACAGCGGATCAAGGCGAAATACACGAAGCAGATGCCGTCTACGACCGGCAACGGGGTCGAAGAAATAATCGCCACTCAAATGGGGGTAAGCACGCACAACGAACTCTCCTCGCAGTACAATGTGCGCGGAGGCAGCTTCGACGAGAACTGCGTATATCTGAACGGCATAGAAGTCTTCCGCCCCATGCTTGTACGCTCGGGCCAGCAGGAGGGACTTTCCATCATCAACAGCAACATGGTTGCCGACATTGATTTCTCCGCAGGGGGGTTCCCCGCACGCTACGGCGACAGGATGTCGTCCGTTCTCGACATCACATACAAGAAACCGGAACATTTCGAGGCGTCGCTTGCCGGCAGTCTCATGGGGGGCGACGCTTATGTGGGCTTCGGCAACAGGAGCTTCTCCATGATGAACGGGCTGCGCTACAAAAGCACCAAACACTTGATGGGCACCACCGACACCGATGGAGAATACAACCCGAGATTCCTCGATTACCAGAACTACACCTCATGGTCTCCGTCCAAACACTGGACGTTTGATTTCATCGGAAACATATCCGACAACAAATACAATTTCAAACCCCACGACAGGGAAACGACCTTCGGCACCATGGACTCCCCAATGTCCTTCAAGGTCTATTTCGACGGGCAGGAAAAAGACATCTTCCGGACTTATTTCAGTTCCCTCGGCATCACATACAGGTTCAATTCCTCGTCAGCCCTGCAATGGCTGTCGTCAGCCTACTCCACAAAAGAGCAGGAAGCCTATGACATCCGGGGCGAATACTGGCTCAACTCGGCCGTCGGACAGGAACAGCTGGGAGTCGGCTCCTACCTTGAGCACGCACGCAACTACCTCACGGCACGCGTAATGTCAACATCGCTCAACCTGCAGACTGCCGTCAGGCGGCATACCATCCGGGCGGGAATAGGTCTGAAAAGTGAAAAAATCAAGGAACATTCCACAGAATGGGAAATGAGGGACTCCTCCGGGTATTCCGTCCCGCACAGCAGAGACGAACTTCTCCTTATCTACAACTTGCACGCAAAGACAGAGGTCTCGTCCTCGCGGTTCGAGAGTTTCGTACAGGACAACTACAGGTTCAACAACAAGACGGGAGTCTACAACCTCAACTTCGGAGTGCGGCTCACCCACAATTCATGGAACAGGGAAACGCTGGTTTCCCCACGCGCTTCACTGGGGCTCATACCTGCCAAGAACGACAATTTCACTTTCCGGCTGGCAACAGGCTACTACTACCAGTCTCCGTTCTACAAGGAACTGCGCGACACGACAAAAGTGGGAGCCAACACCATCGTGAAACTCAACCACGACATCAAGTCGCAACGCTCCATACATTTCCTCCTCGGCATGGACTACCAGTTCAAGGCCGTAGACCGTCCTTTCCGCTTCTCCACGGAGATATACTACAAAGTCCTCGACAACATCATTCCGTACAACATCAACAACCTCCGGATCGTATACTACGGGGAAAACCTTGCAAAAGGGCACGTGGCGGGCATTGACTTCAAGCTCTTCGGCGAATTCGTGCCGGGAGCGGACTCTTGGATCACACTCTCGCTCATGTCCACAAGGCAGAAGTACAAGGGGCTGTCGCTGCCGCTGCCTACCGACCAGCGCTACAACCTGTCTCTCTTCTTCACGGACTTCTTCCCCGGCACGACAAAATGGAAAATGACACTCAAGGCGGCCCTTGCCGACGGACTTCCGTTCGGCGCACCGCACTCCGGAATAGAGAAAAACAATTTCAGGGCCCCGGCATACAGGCGTGTCGACATAGGACTGAGCTACCGTCTGCTCAACAACGAAGACCGGCGCAGGCGAAACAACGCCATACGCAACATCTGGCTTGGAGTTGACATGCTGAACCTGATGGACATCAAGAATGTCAACTCATATTACTGGATTACGGACATAACCAACAGGCAGTATGCCGTTCCCAACTATCTTACGGGCCGTTGCTTCAACTTCCGCTTCCTGGTGGAAATGTAAACACGCGAAAGCACTATGCCATTAAGCGTAAACGACAAGAAAGCCATCGCCTGGATAGCGGCAATGGTTCTGGCGGCAAACGTGGCCATGTATTTCATCTCTTCCGCAGAGCCCCCGAAAGAGGAGGAAACACACGAGGAGAGTCCGTTGCCCCACGACGGGGACGGGCGGCATGTGGACAAAAGGCCGTTCCTCTTCGACCCCAACACCGCAAGCTACGAAACGTTCCTTTCGCTCGGGCTGAGGCCCAACACAGCCAGGGCCATCGTCAACTACAGGAAAGCGGGAGGCGTTTTCCGCCGTCCGGAGGACTTGTCCCGCATATATACCCTTGACGACAACGACTACCGGAGGCTGTCACCGTATATCAGGATAAAAGATCCCGGTCACAGGCAAGAACGCCTGAGCGCACCCGACACGCACAGTCACGGCAGCAGTTTCCTGCCACCCGGCACGGAACGGCAAGCCGCTCATGTTCACACTTCATACAAGCTCCAGCCCGGGCAAACCGTCGACATCAACACGGCAGACAGCTCCGCACTCCTGCGTATTCCGGGCATAGGGCCGTATTATGCAGCCAAGATCGTCAGATACCGCAACCGGCTGGGAGGTTTCGTCTCCGTTTCCCAGATCCGGGAAGTGCACGGAGTGCCAGATGATATTGGCCGGTGGCTGTCAATCGCCAATACCGGAACGACAAAACTAAAAATCAACAGGGCGGAGTTCCGGCAACTCCTGAGGCATCCGTATTTCACCTACGACCAGGTCGTTGCCGTCTTCAACTACCGCAAAGTCTACGGCAACATCCGCGACATAAACGACCTCGCCAACTATGCGGCATTCTCGCCGTCCGATTTCGTCCGGCTCGCACCCTATCTCGACTACTCCGAATAAAACGCCCTCCTCCCCTGCCCGGCAACGCGGGAAGACCGCCAGCGGCAAACCGCCCTTTTTGCAATCCCGAATTGCATTACACGGGTTACCGTCCGCCAAACCGTTGTCCTCCACGGAAATTTGCCGCCGCTCGCGATTTTGGCACAAGAACATCTTTTTCCAGAAAAAATATTTGTTTAAATTTGACCGGAGAATCGCTATTCAAATAATAATTCACTATATAAATCTAATTCTTATGAGAAAAGTCCTATCATGCCTTTCCCTGCTGCTGTTTCTGTCCGCAGGGCATTCCTACGCTTTGGTAGACGGTGTCAACGCTACCGACATCATAACCGTAAGCACCAGCGTTGAGAAAGGCAGTTTCAGTGCAAACATCTGGTACACCATCTACAACGAAGGCCGCGAAGCCTATCTCTACGGAGATGCAAACGTAACATCCGCCGCACCGCAGAACGGACGGACTGTTGAAAAACAGGCTGCCTACCTCTTCCGCCTTGTGGAAAGCGGCACGGACGGCAAATACTACATCCAGAATGCGGAAGGCAACTACCTCAAGGAGCTTGCCTACAACACCGGGCAAGGCGTGGTCGCCACCAAAGCGGAAGCCGGGCTGTTCACCCTTGCGGAAATACAGTCGTCACCGGGACACTGGGGCATCAAGGGCGCACAATACTACCTTGACAGCAACGGCTATGTGGCACTGGGCTACGCCACTGAAGAACCCTCGTCAACGGGGGGGAATGACGACTGGTCTCTCCGCAAGGTGACCCTCACCGGCGTAGACGAGCTTTCCGGCGGAGCCTTGGTTTCATACCAGCTGCAGCAGGGCGGCCTGTTCCGCATACAGAGCAGGAACAAGACCAACCAGTATATTTTTGAAAACCCGACCACGCACAAGGCCGGAACACAGACGATCAACAAGAATACAGCCAGCCGTATGCAGCAGATGTGGATTGTCGAATACGAGGACAACGGTTTCAGCCTGCGCAACGCCCAGACAGGAAAATTCCTGCAGTATGACTACACTTGCGCCGACAGCAAAAAATACTGGACTCTTACACTCAGTCCCAACAACAGCTCTGCCGCCGACAAATACATCGTCATCTGTCACGGCAACTTGACGTCAAAGGAAAAGAACTGCGCCAACCTCAACGGGGGCATCTCCGGACTGACAGACTGGTATTACGACAACGACAAGAACTCCGAATGGAACATCATTGCCGTGGAAGCCACTGAGGTGGATGCGGCTACCGTGAAGTCCAACATAGACGGCATATACGGTTCCGAACTCATCGACACCGATGCCTGCAGCTACTACCAGTTCGTCAACCTCAATACCGGAAACTTTATGACGGAGCGCATCAGCGACGCCATGGTCATCACGCAGGACACCTCTGACACGAAGTGGAACCAGTACTGGAAAGTCATCAAAAACGAAGACAACACATATTCCATACAGAACATCTACTCGGGCAAGTCGCTCACCAGAAAAGCCGTCAGCGAGACCAGCAGCTGCAATGGAAACTACATCACGACAAAGCAAAACTCAGCCAACCACAAGTGGAATGTCGCACAGGGAAGCTACGCCTGGCAGACCACGTTCAACTTCATAGAGCCCAACAAGCCCGCCACGGGTCTGGCGGCCAATGCCAGCGGGCTCTCCGTAAACGGCGACATTGAAACAGCCGGAGCACAGTGGGTTGCCAAACGCGCGAATCTGACAGACGAGCAAGTCAAGGAGGCAGAAGAAGACTACAGCGAAACCCAGCTCCTTCTCAGCAGCAGCACCACGATACTCAACATCCGTCTGCAGAAGTTCTTCTCCGACTATTCCTGCACCACTCTGCGCGACGGCTACGTGGAAGTTTCGGACGACTCCCTGAGCAAAGCCATGACGGAAGCCAGCCTGCCGAAGTCCATCATACGCATGGCACTGAAAATCAAGAACGACACCTGGGGACACCGCGAAAAGGAATTCCGCATCTATGACTATGCCCCCTACAGCGACCCCACGAAGTGGAACGGCACGGCACTCATGGGAACAGGATACCAGTTCACGCCGCAGACCGGTCCCACCGGCATCAGCGTGAAAGCCGGCGACATAGTCGTGTTCTATGTGGGTGCCAATCCGGCGGCCAACACAACGCTTGAATACAGTTCCGTGAAAGGCTGCGGGGTCTATGCCGACCGCAAAGCCCTCAAGCGGGGTATCAACATCTTCACTCCGGACGATGACGGATTCATCTACATTCACCACATCGTGACCAGCACGGCCAAGAAACTGGCGGATGTCGACCCCATCACCGTTCACATCGAAGGAGGAAGGGTGCAGGGATACTTCGACATCACCCGCGGACACACCAACGCCGACTGGAAAGACATGGTAGCCAATCTCTTCAAGGACGAAATCGTCCACCTCAAGTCAAAGTACTACCAGTACAACATGCACTACGACCAACTGCTCGCGCAGATACCCGAAGAGCAGCTTGACGAGATAGACACCGACGGCACGGCGAAAGCCATTGAGGGCACACTCCACCGCTGGGACGCCATCGTGGAAAACCAGCACAAGGTAATGGGCGCGGAACAGTTTGAGGAACGCTTCAACTGTATGCTGTCGGCATCAAGTTCATCCGACGGCAACCCCTACGCCACTTCCTACGGCACATACTACCCCGGCGTTGGCACGATAATGAACTATGACGCCCTTACACACGGCACGGAATACGACAACGGCGGAAACTTCTGGTGCATAGCCCACGAAACAGGCCACATACACCAGGGGCTTTACAACATGGCCGGATGCACCGAAATATCCAACAACAACTTCTCGCAGATAAACACATGGCTCCAGGGTTCCAACACGGGTCGCGGAGGAGCGTGGAAAGAAGCGCAGGCATCGTTCCACCAGGGCGTATTCTGGCAGGAGTACAACCTCTGGCAGCGCAGCCGCGCATACTTCCAGCTGTGGCTCTACTTCCACCTCATGGAGCACGACACCACATTCTATCCGCGCCTCTTCGACAAATTCCGCCAGACACCCATGACGCGCTCAAGGGATGCAAGCAATCCGGGCAGCGGACTGACAGACTACCTGCGTTTCGCCAAGTTCGCGTGCGACGTGGCCCAGGCCGACTTGTCCGAATTCTTCCGGTTCTGGGGATTCTTCGTGCCTCTGAAGAATTACGAAGTGGGAGACTACTCAAGCTCCTATTTCACCACCACCCAGGAGCAGATAGACCAGACCATTGCCTACATGCAGCAATATCCCAAGAAGCTGGGCAACATCCTGTTTATAGACGAGCGCATCGAAAAATACCCGGCAGACTATCCCGGTATGCCTGAAGGTGCGATGCGACTGGCCACGACTCCCGGTGTGACTCCCGGAGATGCAAGCGTGGTGGGACAGACCGGCATGTTCACTATGTTTGTGGACGATCCCGACTACCAGCAGTATTCCTGCGTGTTCTCTCCGACAACGGGAAAGATTGTGATCAGCCCGTCGACAGGCAAGGGTGCTGTCGGATTCAAGGTGTACAACACCGACCACAAGTTTGTATACGCATACAACACCTACACGTTTGTCATTCCCGAGGAGTTGCGCTCACAGCCGTTCTACATAAAGGCGGCTCTCGGCGACGGGACTGACAGGCTCATCTATGACCCCAAGGACATTTCCGACGTGAGCAGCGCCACACAGGAAGATGAGGCATTTGACAAGAACCTGCCTTTCTGCGACCTCAACGGCAGGTTTGTCACCACTCCGCAACCGGGTGGAATCTACATCCAGAACGGCAAAAAGTTCCGTATGAAATAGCGGTTGGACAAACGCCAACCACCTCTCCATGCACTGTACCGTCATGCATTTGCTGACGGTACAGTGCTTTTTTGTTGCAGTCCGCTGATTTTGTTATCGCAGATTATTGCAGTCCGCCAATTTGCGATAGAACGTAGTACCCAATATCCTGTCAGCTTCCACGGGGGAAGGTGCTCTTTGAGACGTACCCTGACCTTGAAGAGGCCTATTCGCTTACACATTC
>CAVEQO010000033.1:0-26119 GCA_963617965.1 Anaerovoracaceae bacterium | reverse complement strand
CCTTCGATGTTGGTGAATTCCTTCCATGCGTCTTTTGCCTTGTATGCATCGACAGATGCCCCCGGAACGGTCAGCACGCAGTTGCTCTTGTCTACATTATAGAAAGCATTGATGCCGCAAGTAGGAGGGTTCTCCGCTAAAGATTCTATTTTCGTCAGTCCTTTGCATGCGAGGAACGCCATTTCTCCTATGGTCGTCACGGCAGCGGGAATGGTAACGCTCTTCAGCCCTTCGCAGTAAACGAAAGCCTGGGTTCCTATTTTCACTACGGAGCTGGGGATTTCCACGCTTGTCATTCCTTTGTTTTCAGCGAACGCATATTCCCCAATCGTTGTCACGCCGTCTTTGATGACAGCCTTTGTGAAGGAAAGGGATGTAAATGGAGAACTCATGTATTCATAGTTGGACATCTCTCCCGTACCCTCGATGGTCAGTACGCCCTGGTCGTCCAGAGTCCATGTGAGGCTTGTGCCGCACGTGCCTGACTCCGCCCGAAGATTGGGGGCTGCCAGCAGGAACAAGACGGCCATCACTGTAAAAAAGTAGATTTTCCTTGTCATTGGCTTTGTTGTTTAAATTTATAAAAAATGATTGTCGTATTACCCTGTTTTGCTTTCGGGCTGCAAAGGTAGTTGAATGGGAGACAAAAACCACCCCCCCCCGCGTTAAATTCTGTTAATCCGGTAAAGTTTGTCGCGAAAGGTGACAGATTCTGAAGAGTTCTTGCACCAGGTCAATATGGCAAAGGACTTCATTTCGCAGTCTTTTCAAAATGCTGGTAGTCAATGTTTGTCTTCCAGTCGCCGCCCCAACTGAAGCCACAGGCCGCAAACAGTCGGTAGCACAAGTCCTCGTGGTCAATGAAACAAAATGGCGGTTGTGGTTTTCGGGTGCGTCCATGGGCATACGCTCTTCCGTTGGCGGGTTCTACAATTCCCGTCTTCGTGTGCAGGCACGGGTTGTAACGCGGATTTATGTCAACGGCCATACCGATGCTGTGTTTTGACAGTCTCCCGCTGCCGTAGACGTTGCGGAAATTGAAACACGATGTGTTGTTGTCCGACATTGAGGCTTCGTCGTCGGCTCCGTAGTCGTCAACCAGCATCATGCGTTCAATACGGTAACCGGCCTTGTAGAGTTTTCTGAAAATGCCGAGCAGGTCATCTGCAATGGCTTTGTTGCAGACCATTTCGCCCATCTGGGACTGTCCGCTGCCGTTGACATGAAGAATTTTGAGGTAGCGCAAATCCTCCCGCTTTACAGTACAGCCCTTTCTGAACGATTTCCCCTGCATGCGGCAGAAAACCTCATCGCTGATTTGTTCGCATACGAAAAGGCTGTCGGGGGACAGTCCATCCGGCAACGACGTATTTATCACCTTTCCCGGCTGCCACACAAAATTTGTCTGGCCCTTGGCCACAAGAACCAGACAAACGCACACAAGCAGAACTGCCGCCTTTCGCATTTCAGCGTTTTGGTGTGGAAATATACGCTATTTCAGCAGTTCTTCAATTTTTTTTATCAGGTCATCCCCACGCAGGTCGCGCGCCACGATTGTTCCGCTGTTGTCTATCAGCACCGTGGCCGGTATGGCACTGACCCCGTAGGCCTTGGAGCAGTCGCTGGTCCAGCCCTTGAGATCACTCATCTGCGGCCATGTCATCTTCTGTTCGGCAAGAGCTTTTTTCCACGCTTCGCCCTGGCTGTCAAGCGACACCCCTACAATCTCCAGCCCTTTGTCCCGGAAAAGGCTGTAGGCCTTGGCTACATTGGGCATTTCCATCATGCACGGACCGCACCAGCTGGCCCAGAAATCAACCAGCACGACCTTGCCTTTTCCCGCATAGTCCGACAGCTTCATGTCCTTGCCCTCGGGTGTCTTGCCCGCAATGTCCACAAAAGGCTTTCCCTCTGCCGTGTTTTCAAGCAGCGAGACATGGTCTGCCATCTTCCTGTATATGTTTGTAGTGCGGAGGTCTTGCGGTATCTGCGCCAGAAACTGTTTGGTGCGGTTCACTTTCCACTGGGTGTAGAAATTCTGCGCAAGATACAGGCCCGTAAAGTTGTCGTTGTTGGCCGTGCAGATGGCTTCCGTCTGCGACCTCACCTCGCTGCCGAGCGAGTAGTATACGGTCATCAGGCTGTCTCGCAGAGCCTTGTTTCCACCGGCTTGCCCGATTTGTTTTCTCACGGGATTCGCCTTGTCGCGGTACTTTGCCATCGCCTCCTTGTATTGCGAGAACGCCTCGTTGGACTTCGTTCCCGCCACGGTGAGCTCAAGGTCTTGGCCGATGGCGGCGCCAAGGGCTATCACGGCGTTTTCCAGTATGAAATCGCTGAATATTTTCCTGTCACCGTCTTCATATAGCAGGTAAGCCACAGACGGCGACTCCACGCTGCCGGTAAAAGTGAATTTGTTGTCCGCTATGCAGGCGGAATCCTTCTTTGTCCACCTGCCCCTGTCATAGGAGGCAAGATAAATGTTTTTGCCGTTGAACCCGGCGTTCACGGTACCCCTTACCGAGTAGTTTTGCGCCACGGCAAACACGAGACCCGCCAATGCCAAAGCGGTGGTGATGAATGTTCGTTTCATGTAATCAGTTCCTTGATGGTTGTTTCTGTTTGTTCACATATTTCCGTATCTCTGCCGTAATGGGCAGGTTGCCGTACTTGCGCGACATCTTGGCGAGGAGAGTCCTGTTCTGCTGCAGGCTGAAGCGTTTGTAGTATTCGGCGAACAGGTATACCCCCACCCAGTTGGTCATGTTTGCGGCGGCATAGTCATAGCTCACCGTTATTATTTTCTTCCTCAGCATGTCGGCACCGGCGCTGTAGCTTTCCCTGTCGTCTTTGGAGTTGGAGAGTTTCGCCGCCTCCGTCAGACAGGCGTACATCTTGGTGTATATGTCGTTGAGGCTGTCGCGGTAGGGCATGTAAATGTCGTTGTGGGGCGTGCCGGTGACGCGGTCTTTCTTCTCGCCGGCCGTAAGCTGCACGGCGATAGTCCCCTCTTCAAGGAGCAACTCGGTTATGTTCTTCTGTATACCCTCGCCTACGGTGATATACTGCATATACGGCACGTTTTTGGTCTTGCCGGAAAAACGGAACCTTCCGTCTTTTATCCTGACGGAGTCATGGGCCTTCAGCCCGCCTGCGGCAGGAATGCACAGTTTCACCCATTCGCCGTCCGCATATCCGCTGGTTCTGCCGTCTACGACATAAGTCACGTCCCTGTACACAGGCCGTTTTTGCTGCGGTCTGTCCTGTTGGATTTGCGGAGCGGCCTTGCGCCTGGTGGTCTGCGCATCCGCACCCCATGCCGCAAGCAGCGACAGGATCAGAAAAACATATTTTGGGTTCATGGTGTTGAGGTATTCCGTGTTCTGTGTTGCAAATTTAGCAAAAAACCCTGGGCTGCAAAAAGCCACGCGCCTGTTTTTATGCCCGCACAGCATCGGCCCGCGGTTATACGGAAACACAATGATACGGAAAATCCGCCCCGGACCGGGAGCGGATTTTCCGTATCGCTGCAAATTGGCGGCAGGATCAAGCATCCGCTGCGTTTTCCGCCACAACTTCGAAGTTGACGGTTGCGGAAACCTCCTTGTGCAGTTTCACCGTAGCGGTGTATGTACCCACAGACTTCACGTCGGCAAGGACAATCTTCTTCCTTTCCACCTCAACGCCTTGGGCGGCAAGCCCGTCTGCTATCTGGACATTGGTCACCGAACCGTAGATGGTGCCGGTGGCACTCACTTTCATAGGAATGACGAGAGTGGGGACTGCATTTATCCTTGCAGCCAAAGCCTCTGCCTCTTCCTTGATCTTGGCAAGCTTGTGTGCCTTTTGGCGCAGGTCTTCAGCCAGCACCTTCTTGGCAGATGCCGAAGCGGGGATGGCCTTGCCTGTAGGAACGAGGTAGTTGTTCGCATAGCCGTTCTTGACTGTCACGATGTCGTTCTTGAAGCCAAGACCGACAATGTCTTCTTTCAAAATGATTTCCATACTTGTGTCCTCCTCTTTTCTTATTTCATCAAATCGGTTACAAACGGAAGCAAGGCGAGGTGGCGGGCCCTTTTCACGGCCTGGGCCACACGGCGCTGATACTTCAGGGAGGTGCCGGTAATGCGGCGGGGGAGAATGCGGCCCTGCTCGTTCAGGAACTTCTTGAGGAACTCGGGGTCTTTGTAGTCAATATACTTGATACCGCTCTTCTTGAAACGGCAGTACTTCTTTCTCTTCACGTCAATTGAAGGGGCTGTCAGATATCTGATTTCGTTCTTGTCTGCTGCCATGGTTAGTCCTCCTTTGTTTTAAGCGATTGGCGCTTTGCGGCATAGGCAGCCGCGTTCTTGTCCATCTTTACCGTGAGAAAGCGGAGTACACGCTCGTCACGGCGGTAATTGATCTCCAGTCTGCTGATGAGCGAAGGCTCGGCCTTGAAGCCGAACTCCACATAGAAGCCGCTCGACTTCTTGTTGATGTTGTAAGCCAGTTTCCGCATGCCCCAGTTGTTCTCATAGAGAATCTCTGCGCCATGCCCTGTAAGATAGTCCCTGAACTTACCAACCGCTTCCTTCATCTGTTCTTCAGACAAAACGGGAGTCAAAATGAAAACGGTTTCATACTGATTCATAAGTCTTACTGAGTTTTGCAATTTGTTAATAATAAGTGTTTTGGTTCTCTGTTACCCAGAGCGGACGCAAAGTTACGCTTTTCTTTGCAAACAGACAAACTTTTCTGCGGCTTTGTTTGCCTGTCGCACCGCCGACAGCCGCATGGGCTTCCCGGCGTTGGAAAATGTTGATGCGGCGAAATTTCCGCTTGTTCTCCCCGTCGCCCTTCGCCCGAAACCCGATTGCGTTCTGCCCGAAACGCTGTCACGTTCCGGGCGGAATGGATTTCCGTTTCGCCCGAAGCGCATCCGTCAGATCAACTCCTGTGTCCGTCGTCTCAAGCATTTTTTTTGTCCGCACGAGTTTTTCCGTCTTTCGCTTGGCATTTAGGCAAAAGAGCGGTAATTTTGCACGTCAAAATGTACGGTCGGCGCAGGCGCGCACGGACGGTGCACCCATTGTCGAATCCAAGCTACAAACGCCCTTATGAACTTAGAAGAACTCACACAGTCGGCTGTTGCCAAGGCTGTAGAAACCCTTTATAACTCTGCCGTAGAGCCTACGGCTGTGCAACTGCAGAAAACGAGGAAAGATTTTGAGGGGCACCTCACCCTTGTGGTGTTTCCGCTGCTCAAGGTTTCACGCAAGAAGCCGGAAGACACGGCCCGGGAAATCGGAACCTGGCTTGTGGAGAACGAGCCGGCAATAGAGAAGTTCAATGTCTTCAACGGCTTCCTGAACCTGTGCATATCTCCGTCATACTGGGTTTCGGTACTCAACAACATAGCCTCAACCCCGGACTACGGCACCGTAAAGCCCACCGGAGCCGCTCCGCTGGTGATGATAGAGTATTCCTCGCCCAACACCAACAAGCCGCTCCACCTCGGCCATGTACGCAACAACCTGCTGGGATGGGCTCTGGCCCGGATACTTGAAGCTGCGGGCAACCGTGTCGTGAAAACCAACATAGTCAACGACCGCGGCATACATATCTGCAAGTCCATGCTGGCGTGGCTCAAATGGGGCAACGGCGAGACTCCCGGAACCTCCGGCAAGAAAGGAGACCACCTCATCGGGGACTACTACGTGGCGTTTGACAGGCATTACCGTGAGGAAATAAAACAGCTCCTGGCGCAGGGCATGGACGAGGAGACGGCCAAGAAAGAGGCCCCGCTCATCAAGGAAGCGCACCGGATGCTGGTCAAATGGGAACAGGGCGATGCGGAGGTGCGTGCGCTGTGGAAGAAGATGAACGGCTGGGTCTACCAGGGCTTTGACGAAACATACAAGGCACTGGGGGTATCGTTTGACAAGATATACTATGAGTCGGACACCTACCTCGCAGGCAAACAGGAAGTGGAAAAAGGGCTTGAGGAAGGAATCTTCACACGCCACGAAGACGGTTCGGTGTGGGCGGATCTGCGCCCCGAAGGTCTTGACGAGAAGCTGCTGCTCCGCTCCGACGGCACCTCTGTCTACATGACCCAGGACATCGGCACCGCCAAACTGCGTTTCAACGACTACGCCATCGACAAGATGATATATGTGGTAGGCAACGAGCAGAACTACCATTTCCAGGTGCTTTCAATCCTGCTTGACAAGCTGGGCTTTGCGTGGGGCAAAGATCTCGTGCATTTTTCCTACGGTATGGTAGAACTGCCCAACGGCAAGATGAAGAGCCGCGAGGGCACTGTGGTAGATGCCGACGATCTCATCAGCGAGATGGTCAACACCGCCAGACAGACAAGCGAGGAGCTGGGCAAGTTCAAGGACATGAGCCCGGAGGAGACACAGGAGGTCGCACGCATAGTGGGGCTCGGGGCACTCAAGTATTTCCTGCTCAAGGTGGACGCACGCAAGAACATGCTGTTCAATCCGGCGGAAAGCATAGATTTCAACGGCAACACCGGTCCGTTCATACAGTACACCTATGCGCGCATACAGTCCGTGCTGCGCAAAGCCGGGGCAAGCGCATCCACTGCGTTGGACGCCGGCACTCCTGTCAACGAAAAGGAGCAACGGCTCATACAGAAGCTCTCGGAGTTTCCCGCCACGATACAGCAGGCCGCGCGCGACTACAGCCCGAGCGACATTGCCAACTATTGCTATGATCTGGTGAAGGAATACAACCAGTTCTACCACGACTATTCCATACTCGGTGAAGAAGACCCCAAGAAACGCAGCCTGAGACTTGTGATCTCGAAACAGGCCGGCAATGTGGTGCGCACAGGCATGGGGCTGCTCGGCATAGAGGTACCGGAACGCATGTAGTGTGCCGGCAATGACCATACACAGGCCAAGCGACAACAGGATGGCGAAACCGAAAGAAAAGTTCTATGTGGTGTGGAGCGGCAGGGAGCCCGGAATCTACCTGACGTGGGAAGACTGCAAGGGGCAGGTTATCGGCATCAAGGAGTCGCGCTACAAGGCTTTCCCCACAATGGAAGAGGCACGGCAGGCCTTCAGCCAGGGGGCTCCGGCAAGGGAACAAAAGCGGAAAGAACGCACCGCCGGCAACAGGACGACCGACTATGCCATACGGGATGCCTATGCCGTCGATGCTGCGTGCAGCGGAAATCCCGGCATGATGGAATATCAGGGAGTGGACGTGCAAAGCAAAGCCCGCCTGTTTCACTTCGGCCCGGTCTACGGCACCAACAACATCGGGGAATTCCTCGCCATCGTACACGCCCTTGCGCTCCAGAAGAAGCTGGGCACACGCCGGCCTGTGTACAGCGACAGCCGCAACGCACTACTTTGGGTGAAGGCGAAGAAATGCAAGACAAAACTCCCGCGCACGGAAAAGAGCGCACAAGTGTACGGACTTATCGAGAGGGCTGAGAAATGGCTCTGCAGCAACCCTTGCAACGACATACAGCTGCTCAAATGGCATACCGACAGATGGGGCGAAATTCCCGCTGATTTCGGACGCAAATGAAGCGGTGCCGCTCCTTGCCGGGCACCACACACCAAAAACACCAAAACAACCCGCACATGAAAGAGTTCTTTCATCTCATGGGCAAGTATTTCGCCCGGTACAAGCGATACATTGCCGGCACTTTCGCAATGAACATTCTGGCGGCCTTGTTCAATGTCTTTTCATTCACCGTGCTGCTGCCCATTCTGCAGATTCTCTTCAAGGTGAACACCGAGGAATACCATTTCATTGACTGGGGTACGGGCGACCTCCTCGAGACAGCCAAGAACAACGGCTACTACTATTCTCAGGAACTTATCGGCATCTACGGCCCCGCAACTACCCTGCTCCTGTTGGGCGTGGTGCTGGCGGTACTCACCCTGCTGAAGACCGCCACATATTTCGGCGGCTCCGCCTTCCTCATGCCGCTGCGCACGGGAGTCGTGAGAGACCTGCGCCACGACATCTACCGAAAAATCCTGCATCTGCCCCTGTCGTTCTTCTCCGAGGAGCGCAAGGGCGACATTCTGGCAAGGGTAAGTACCGACGTGAACGAGGTGGACGCTTCTGTCACGTCGTCGCTCGACATGATAGTCAAAAACCCCATCTTCATAGTGATATACCTCACTACCCTGTTCGTCATCAGCTGGGAACTGACCCTCTTCACGTTGATTGTTGTGCCGTTTCTGGCTCTGGGCATCGGACGCATAGGGAAGAAACTAAAAGCCAATTCCCTCTATGCGCAGTCAAAGTGGAGCGACGGGATAAGCCAGATAGAGGAAACCCTCGGCGGACTGCGCGTAATCAAGGCATTCATAGCCGAAAGGAAGATGGACAAGCGGTTTGAAAAGGTCAACAACGAATTCCGCCGTGCATCGCTGAAAGTGGCAGTGCGGCAGTCGGCGGCCCATCCCGTAAGCGAGTTTCTCGGCACCTGCATGATTGTGGTGGTACTCTGGTTCGGCGGCTACCTGATTTTCTCCGGCAGTTCGCCCATAGACGCCAGCACGTTCATCTACTATCTGGTAATCCTCTACACCATTCTGCAACCGCTCAAAGACCTCTCCAAGGCGGGCTACAGCATACAGAAAGGCATGGCGTCCATGGAACGCATAAACAAAATTCTCCAAGCGCAGAACAACATCAGGGAGACCGCTTCGCCCAAGATCGTCCGCGACCTTGAAAAAAGCATAGAGTTCAGACACGTGGGGTTCAGCTACAACGACACCAGGAAGATACTTACCGACATCAACCTCACCATACACAAGGGACAGACCATTGCCCTTGTGGGACAGTCGGGTTCGGGCAAGTCAACCCTTGTAGACCTCATACCGCGCTATCACGATGTGGAGACGGGGCAAATACTCATTGACGGACAGGACATACGCCAGCTCTCCATCCGTTCACTGCGCTCCATGATAGGCAACGTGAACCAGGAAGCCATACTGTTCAACGACACCATTTTCAACAACATCGCATTCGGGGTAGACCATGCCACCATGGAACAGGTGACCGAGGCGGCGAAGATCGCCAATGCCCACGAGTTCATCATGGAGACGGAACTCGGCTACGACACCTGCGTGGGCGACCGTGGCTGCCGGCTGTCGGGCGGCCAGCGACAGCGCATAAGCATTGCGCGCGCGATTCTCAAAAACCCGCCCATACTCATTCTGGATGAAGCCACATCGGCCCTTGACACGGAGAGCGAACGCCTTGTGCAGGAAGCCCTTGAGAGACTCATGAAGACCCGGACCACGATAGCCATAGCCCACCGGCTGTCAACCATCAAGAATGCGGACTGCATCTACGTGCTGCACGAAGGGCGCATCGTGGAGAGCGGTACCCACGACGAACTTATCAGACTCGGGAACTACTACAAACGGCTCAACGACATGCAACAGCTGTAGGGTTTCTCCACCGCCAAACAGGCAGCATAACGGACACAAAAAAAGCGGTCACGCCGTGGCGTGACCGCTTTTTTTGTGCAATGTCACAGGAGGCGGCAGCACGAAGACCCGCCTCCCGCAACAGGAAATTAAAGTTTCGGACCTGCCTCCACGAGAGCCTTGCCGGCTTCGTTGGTGGTGTACTTGCCGAAATTCTTGATGAAGCGTCCTGCAAGATCCTTGGCTTTCTCTTCCCACTTGCAAGCACAGTCATACGTGTCGCGCGGGTCGAGGATAGCAGGGTCAACGCCCGGAAGGGCTGTCGGAACCTGGAAGTCGAAAATGGGGATGTTCTTGGTGGGAGCCTCGTTGATTGCGCCGGAGAGTATCGCGTCGATGATGCCGCGCGTATCCTTGATGGAGATACGCTTGCCCGTACCGTTCCAGCCCGTGTTGACGAGATATGCCTTGGCTCCGGATTTCTTCATCTTCTTCACGAGCTCCTCCGCATACTTGGTCGGGTGCAGCTCAAGGAAAGCCTGGCCGAAGCAAGCCGAGAAAGTGGGTGTAGGCTCTGTGATACCGCGCTCCGTTCCGGCAAGTTTTGCAGTGAAGCCGGAAAGGAAATAGTACTGAGTCTGTTCGGGAGTCAGTATGGATACCGGAGGAAGGACGCCGAACGCATCGGCAGAAAGGAAAATCACCTGTTTTGCGGCAGGAGCCGAAGAACCCGGCTGAATGTTGTTGATATGGTTGATGGGGTAGGAAACACGGGTGTTCTCGGTCGTGGACTTGTCGGCGAAATCAATCTTGCCGTCGGCGGCAACCGTCACGTTCTCAAGCAGAGCGTTGCGTTTGATCGCATTGTAGATGTCCGGTTCGGACTCCTTGTCAAGGTTGATGACCTTGGCGTAGCAGCCGCCCTCGAAATTGAACACACCGTTGTCATCCCATCCGTGCTCATCGTCACCGATAAGGCGACGTTTGGGATCTGTCGACAGGGTTGTCTTGCCCGTGCCGGAGAGACCGAAGAAGATGGCGGTGTTCTCGCCGTTCATGTCGCAGTTGGCGGAGCAGTGCATCGAGGCCATTCCCTTGAGCGGGAGGTAGTAGTTCATCATGGAGAACATGCCTTTTTTCATCTCGCCGCCGTACCAGGTGTTGATGATTACCTGTTCGCGGCTCGTTGTGTTGAAGGCCACGCAGGTTTCGGAATTGAGCCCCAGTTCCTTGTAGTTCTCCACCTTGGCCTTGGAAGCGTTGTAGATAACGAAATTAGGCTCGAAATTCTCGAATTCCTCGGCAGTGGGTTTGATGAACATATTGGTGACGAAGTGTGCCTGCCATGCCACCTCCACAATGAAACGCACAGCCATGCGGGTATCCTTGTTGGCACCACAGAAAGCATCCACCACGTAGAGTTTCTTGTTTGAGAGTTCCTTTACGGCCAAAGCCTTGACCTTTGCCCAAACATCTTCCGTCATGGGATGGTTGTCGTTCTTGTAGCCTTCGGTTGTCCACCACACTTTGTCGTGGCTCTGCGCATCGTCGACGATGTACTTGTCCTTGGGAGAACGGCCCGTAAAGATGCCCGTCATTACATTCACAGCACCGAGCTCCGTTTCCTGACCAACTTCAAAACCCTGAAGACCTGCCTTTGTTTCTTCCTCGAAAAGCGTTTCGTAAGAAGGGTTGTGGGCTATCACTGTTGAACCGGTGATGCCGTACTTTGTTAAATCTAATGTTGCCATTTCAATATAATATTAATAAGGTTTTCTGTTGTCCGTACTTTACCGGGACAAAGTTAGCGACAATCACCCTCCGGGCGTGGAGTTTTCAAAAGCATTTTGCCCCGTTTTTAACCATTCTTAAAAAAACGGCAGTGGCAGCATGACACTTGTCAGACATTTGCAAATCAATGGTTACAATTGTCAAAACCGCAGCCTCTGTACATCCGCCAGCCAGCGGCACGGTATGGCAAGACCTGTTTTATTAACTCCGCTATGCAAAAGCCTTTTGACTATGCACTTTTTCGCCCTAACTGTGCATTTTCCCATTCAATTTTTTGGTTGTAAAAAGATTATGTCATAATTTTGCACCCGAAATTAAACAATATTAACCAAAACAATTTCAACAAGACTATGTCAGACATTGAGAAAAAAGTAAAAGAGATTATCGCTGAGAAACTTGGCGTGGATGAAAGTGTAGTGAAAAACGAAGCGTCTTTTGCCAACGATCTGGGTGCAGATTCTCTTGACACTGTAGAACTCATCATGGAATTCGAGAAAGAATTTGGCATTTCGATTCCTGACGACCAAGCTGAGAAGATTACTACTGTAGACGATGCTATCCAATACATCGAGAACAACAAAAAGTAATAAAGCTCCGTTTTTGTTCCCATCCCAAAGCATATTGCAGATATGCCTTGAGGTGGGACTGTTTTCGTTAATACTTACAATACTACAATAGCAATGGAACTCAAAAGAGTAGTTGTGACAGGTGTGGGTGCCATCACCCCGCTCGGGAACAATGTGGCCGACACGTGGGCGGCGATATTGGCCGGCAAGAGCGGAGCTGCTCCCATCACTCGCTTTGACACAGAAAAATTCAAGACTCATTTCGCCTGTGAGGTGAAAAACTTTGACCCAAAGCAGTACCTTGACCGCAAAGAGGCAAACAAAATGGATCTCTACACCCAGTTTGCGATGGTTGCGGCCGCCGAAGCCGTAGACGATGCAAGCCTTGACATGGAGGCTCTCAACAAAAACCGTGTAGGCGTTGTGCTTGGTGTGGGAATTGGCGGTATCAACAGTTTTGAGAAAGAAGTCAGCCAGTATGCCCTCACGGGAGCTGAGCTCGGCCCTAAATACAGTCCGTTCTTCATTCCCAAAATGATTGCGGACATTGCCGCGGGTCAAGTGTCCATCAAGTATGGCTTCCACGGGCCTAATTTCGCCACGACATCAGCCTGTGCGTCTTCTACGCACGCCATAGCCGTTGCCACCGACCTTATCCGTATGGGCAAGGCCGACGCCATTATCAGCGGAGGTGCGGAAGCGGCCATCTGGCCTACCGGCGTGGGAGGATTTAACGCCATGCACGCTCTCTCCACGCGCAACGATTCTCCCGAAACGGCAAGCCGCCCGTTCAGCGCAAGCCGCGACGGTTTTGTAATGGCGGAGGGGTCTGCCTGCCTGTTCCTTGAAGAGCTGGAGCACGCCAAGGCGCGCGGTGCCAAGATCTATGGAGAAATCGCCGGTACAGGCATGAGTGCCGACGCTTATCACATCACGGCATCCCATCCGGACGGACTCGGGGCGAACCTCGTGATGCAGTCGGCTCTTGACGATGCCGGCATGAAGCCCGAAGACATAGACTACATCAACGTCCACGGTACTTCAACGCACGTGGGCGACATATCTGAAGTCAAGGCCATCAAGCAACTCTTCGGCGAACACGCATACAAACTCAACATCAGTTCAACCAAGTCCATGACCGGTCATATGCTCGGTGCTGCGGGTGCTGCGGAGGCCCTGTTCAGTCTGCTCGCCGTCCAGAATGATGTCGTACCGCCGACAATCAACCACGAAGAAGGCGACGAAGACCCGGAACTTGACTACAACCTCAACTTCACCTTCAACAAGGCGCAGAAGCGCACCGTCAACGCCGCTCTCAGCAACACATTCGGTTTCGGTGGGCACAACGCCTGCGTAATAATCAAGAAATACGCAAAATAACGGCAGGGTGCAGTCTATATGATTTCACTGATATACAGAATAAAGTTCTTTCTTGCAGGCAAGGGAGAACTTTATTCGTATTTAAAGAACACGCTCGGCTTCACACCGCACAGGATAGCGTTCTACGAACTGGCTCTTACGCACAGGTCTGCCTCATTCAAGACAAAAGAAAACAGGCACAACAACAACGAGCGTCTGGAGTTTTTGGGCGACGCTGTCATTGAAACGGTGGTCAGCAATATTCTGTACCATACGTACCCCACACGCAACGAGGGTTTCCTCAGCACAATGCGCAGCAAACTCGTGGAGCGCAAGAACCTGGGGAAATTGGCCATGTCGATACATCTGGACAGGCATATCAAGGTCGAGCATAAGTTTCCGCATACGGAAAGCCGCCACAGCTATATCGGGGGCAACGCTTTCGAGGCTCTTGTGGGTGCCATCTACCTTGACCGGGGCTACAAGACCTGCCAGCGGTTCATTGACCGTCTCATCAGGCTGGGGCATATCAACCTGACGAAAACGGCACGAGTGGAGGAGAACTACAAAAGCGTTATCCTCGAATGGTGCCAGAAGCACCATGTTGACATAAAGATTGTCAGCGTATGGGAGGATTCTCCCGTCAGGAGCAGCAGACCGCCGTTCTGCAGTGCGGTCATGATAGAGGGGCGTGTTGCCGCCAGGGGAAAAGGGTATTCAAAAAAGGAAAGCCATCAGACCGCTGCACGCAAGGCCATGCTTTCCATACGGCGTACCCCCGCATTCGAACGTTCTCTGCTTCAACTGCGTCTGATACGCAATGTTGTCGAAGACCTGTTGCCCGAGGCAAGACTCAAAAGCAAACTGTCGCAGCAGGATTAGGACAGGCTTCAGTCACCCTTCACCATTTTCTGGATATCGTTCAGCATATTGAGGGCCTCAATGGGAGTGAGGTTGTTCAAGTCCACATGCACGAGGCGGTCTCTGATCTGTCTGAGCACGGGATCGTCAAGCTGGAAGAAAGTAAGCTGCGTGCCTTCTTTCGTGCTGTTTATGTCTGCGGCTTTGGGGCGTGACACCTCTTTCTCGTTGTTGTTTTCCAGTTCCTTGAGAATCTGGTTTGCCCGCTTGATGATCACAGGCGGCATACCTGCCAGCTTGGCCACATGAATGCCGAAAGAGTGTTCGCTGCCTCCTGCCACGAGCTTGCGCAGAAACACGATACGGTTGTCCACCTCCTTGACCGACACGTTGTAGTTGTGTATGCGGTCCATTGTCTTTGCCATCTCATTGAGTTCGTGATAGTGGGTGGCAAAGAGGGTACGAGGATGCCCCTTGGCGTTGTCGTGGAGATATTCCACTATTGCCCACGCTATCGAAATCCCGTCATAGGTAGAGGTGCCGCGCCCAAGCTCATCGAACAGCACCAGACTGCGTTCGGAGAACGAGTTCATGATGCTCGCGGCCTCGGTCATCTCCACCATAAAAGTGGACTCCCCGGCTGAGATGTTGTCGCTCGCACCGACACGCGTGAACACCTTGTCCACAAGTCCTATCCTCGCTTTGTCGGCAGGTACGAAACTGCCGGTCTGGGCAAGCAGCACAATCAGCGCCGTTTGCCGCAGCAGCGCAGATTTTCCCGACATATTGGGCCCTGTTATGATAACTATCTGCTGTTTGTCCGTGTCGAGCCTCACATCGTTGGGCACATACCGCTCACCGGCTTTCATCTCGTTTTCTATCACAGGATGGCGCCCCTGTATTATCTCAAGCTGTGTGGTCTCGTCCACAGTCGGCCGTACATACCCGTGTTCCTTTGCCATTGCGGCAAAGGAAAGGAAACAGTCCAATATCGCTATCTGGTTGGCGTTGGTCTGTATCTTCGTAATGAAATCCTGGGCAAACTTGACCAGCTGCGCATAAATCTGCGCCTCCAATGCGAGAATTTTCTCCTCAGCTCCGAGAATTTCCTCCTCGTACTTCTTGAGTTCCTCGGTGATATACCTCTCTGCCTGCGCAAGGGTCTGCTTCCTTATCCACTCCGGCGGCACCAGTTCCTTGTATGTGTTGCGTACCTCCAGATAATACCCGAATACATTGTTGAAGCCCACTTTAAGGCTCTGTATGCCCGTGCGCTCGGTTTCGCGCTGCTGCAGTTCAAGCAGGTACTGTTTCCCCGATGATGACAGTTTGCGCAGGCGGTCAAGTTCCCCGTCCACGCCTTGGGCGATATAGCCGCCCTTGGCCGTCAGCACCGGCGGATCAGGCTTCAGTGTCAAGGCTATGCGCTGTCGCAGTTCCGCACACGTATCCATTTTGCCGGCCAGCTCGCGCAACGACGGCTGCGGGATGTCGCCAAGGGCGTTGCATACGGGCACTGTTGACTCAAGGTCATATCTGAGCTGTTCCATTTCCCTTGGATTGATACGCTGTGACGCCAGTTTGGCCACGAGCCTCTCCGTATCGCCTATTTGCCGCAGGTTTGTTGTGAGCAAGTCGCTGGTCTCCGTCTCCCGATAAAGGAAGTCCACACAGTTCTGCCGTTTGTTTATGGCTCCGGCATTGCACAACGGGAAAGCCAACCATCGTCTTATCATTCTTGAACCCATGGGAGTTGACGTGCGGTCTACAGTCTGCAGCAGACTTTTGCCGTCAGGGTGCATCGGCTGCAGAATCTCCAGGTTGCGCATCGTGAAGTTGTCAAGCCGCACATAGTTGTCCTCGTCTATGCGCCGGATAGCCGTGATGTGGGCTACATGGGTGTGCTTGGTGTCGTCCAGATAGAACAGAACCGCACCCGCCGCCGTCAGTGCCGTGGTCATGTGAGCCACGCCGAAACCTTTCATGTTGCGCACACGGAAATGTTTGTGCAGACGTTCAAGACAGTTGCGTTCGGCAAAATTCCAGTCGTCAAGTTCAAAAGTGAAATAGCCTGTGCCGAAAAGCTTCTGGAAACGCTCACGGGAACCGCGCTCTATGAGCACTTCCTTGGGGGTGAAATTCGACAACAGTTTGCTCACGTAGTCCGCCGCACCCTCTGCCACGGCAAACTCTCCCGTGGTTATGTCAAGGAGTGCAATGCCGCAGACTCCCTTGGTGACGCACACCGCCGAGACAAAGTTGTTTTCTTTTGCGGCAAGCACGTTGTCGGTCAGCGCCACTCCCGGTGTCACAAGTTCCGTAACGCCCCTCTTCACCAGTTTCTTGGCAAGCTTGGGGTCTTCCAGCTGGTCGCATATAGCCACCCTGTGCCCTGCCCTGATGAGTTTCGGCAAATAGGTGTCAAGGGCATGATACGGGAAACCGGCCATTTCAGTAAGCGACTGCGCCCCCTTGTTGTTGCGGTGGGTAAGCGTGATGCCAAGCACCTGTGCGGCGACAATGGCATCTTCGCAGTATGTTTCGTAGAAGTCACCGCACCTGAAGAGCATCAAAGCATCCGGGTGCTTTTTCTTGAGGTCGCGGAACTGGGCCATCATGGGAGTCAACTGTTCTTCTGCCATAAGTCGTGCCTGTTGTGTCTTGTCGTGTTTACAAAGATACGACAATTTTGCAGGAAATGCACGATTTGCCCGGCACAAAAAAAATCCCGCATAGACTCTTCTGCAAGTCCTATGCGGGATTTTTGCGTATGGCGGTTTACGTCGGCCAGCCGTTGTATTCAGGCCAGAAAACGGCTGAGACCTTTGAGCAGGTGGCGCGTACTGCTGATGAGCTGTTGGCTCTCCTGCGTTATGTTGACCGCCACAAGCAGCGTATTGATTTTGCACTGTTCGTTCTGCATCTGGTCAAGCATGGTTTTGTGGAATGCACTCAGCCTCAGCTGAAGTTCATCGCCGTCTTTGCGCAGTTTGTCTGCCTTGGCCTTGAACTCCCCGTCCACAAGCCCGGACTCCACAAGCGCAATGGTGTCCTCCAACAGCTGCAGGATGTGTTCGCGGATATTGACAAAGGAGTCGCAGATGTCGGCAGGTGCGGGCGAGAAGCTGTTGCTCACGTGTTCCAGACAGGGATCACACGTGCGCTTGAGGCAATAAAGCAACTGCATGAGGGAATTGTTCTGCAAGAAATACCATGTGTTGCGCTCTATTGCCATGACCGGGTCAATGCGGCGCAGGCCTATTATCTCACGTCGCCTCATCTGTTTCAGATGGGCGCGCTCATCCTTGAATTTGCTGACGCAGCGTCTCAGTTCCCGGTAGTCGTTGTTGAAGAAACCGTCGGTTACCTCCTTGTAAATATTGGCGGTAAACACCAGTCCGTGGACTGCACTTTCCCTCACGTGGTCGCCCAGCAGGATCCAGCTTTCCCTCTTGTCATCAGTATCAAGCATTTTGCGGAAAGCGATATCTGTCTCTTCCGCCTTGGTCTTGCGGTTGTAATGGCGGTTGCTGATAATCAGCACAGCCACTCCAAGCGCAACAACGAGAGCCATTGCCACATAGCCACCGAAATATACGATGTTGGCAAGAATGAAGCACAGGGTGAAAGCCACGCCCGCCGTAATGAACCACCCTCCGATAACGCTGATGACACCTGTGATGCGATAAACGGCACTCTCACGGCTCCAGGCGCGGTCAGCCAGCGAAGCACCCATTGCAACCATGAATGTCACGTAGGTTGTCGACAGCGGCAGTTTGTGACTCGTGCCGAAAGCCACAAGGATTCCGGCAATCATCAGATTGGTAGAGGCTCTGACGAGGTCGTAGGCTGCCCCGTTCTCAAGTTCCTCACCGTCGCTGACAAATCTGCTGTTAACCCAGGTCTTCACCCTGCATGGCACATAACCCGACACCGTCTGTGCCACGTTGGTTGCCATGCGCACCAACACGCGTGCCACAACCGACGTGCCGAACATCTCGTCGCCATCCGCATGAGACGAGAGCCCTATCTCCGTCTTGGTTACATTGTGCGCCTTGCGGGAGAACACGAGACTCAGCACCATAATCATGCCTGCAACGGCAAGAATCACGGCAGGGGTATGCGAACTGCCGTTGAGCGAAGTCATCATGAACGAGGCGGGATTTCCGGTGCCATTGGCGGAATAGTCCATAAACGACTCCAGCCCGGCAAGCGGCACTCCGATAAAGTTGACAAGATCGTTTCCGGCAAACGCCATGGCGAGGGAAAACGTACCCATCAGCACCACGACCTTGAGAATGTTGACTTTAAGAAAATGCAACACACTCATCAAAACCGCAAAGAACACAAATCCCAGACCTATTATCGTCCATGTGTTGCCGGTGACGAAATCTTCAAGTTCCCCGGTCATGAATGTCGACTGCTTCAGACCGCTGATAAGCAAAAACCACATCATGGATGTGGCCACCACAGTACCGAAGACCACTGTCCTGCCAGCGGAGTTGCGCTTGTAGGTGAACGTGAATATCATTCTGGCTATCCACTGTACCAGAGACCCCAGCACAAAGGCTACGGCCACGCTGAGAAAGATGCCTATGATCACGCTCAGGGCTTTTTCGGTGTTGAGCAGGTCTCCGAATGTCAGCGGGACTCCACTGCCGTCAGTGACACCGTGGGCGATCTTTATAATGGCTATGCCAAACGCACCTCCAAGCAGCTCAAACACCATTGATACCGTTGTGGAAGTGGGCAAGCCCAACGTGTTGAAGATGTCAAGCAGTATCACATCGGTAACCATCACCACGATGAACAGGCACATCACGTCGTAGAAAGAGAAATAGGTAGGCGTGAAAATGCCGTGGCGGGCAATGTCCATCATTCCGTTTGACACTGTCGCCCCGGCAAAGATACCCACTGCGGCGACTATGAGTATCGTACGGTAACGGGCAGCCTTGCTTCCGACAGCCGAATTCATGAAGTTCACGGCATCGTTGCTTACGCCGACAGACAGGTCGCAGACAGCGAGCAAGAGCAGCACTGCCACGATTACGATAAAAAGGGTCTCCATATTATTATGTCGTTTTGTTTTTCTGTCGCTTCCGGCAGGCACACAATTCCTCCACTGCCGCCGGCGAAAGGATGTCATCGCAATTGAAGATGTCCAGACACGGCTTTTGTGAACCGGTTCCGGGAATCCCGCGCCCTAAGGCAAGAAGAGAAAAGGGGAAAGGCAACCGCATAGTCCTGATGTTAAACAACTGTTCTAAAACGAGTGCAAAATTATGCCTGCCGGATTAAGAAACAGTAACCGGCGAAAGTCATTTGTGTTTAGAAACTGTTAAAATTGTGTTACAGGGATGCAGCGTTCCCGCTTTCCTGCAACACAAGCCCTGCCGTAACAAAACCGCATCTTGGCGGACAAACCGCTATCTCCGGGACAGCGTAAACACGAACTCCAGGCCTCCTCCTTCACGGTTGCAGGCTCTGATGTCGCCCCCGTGGAACACAACGGCATTCCTTACGATGGAAAGCCCGAGCCCCGTGCCGCCCTTTTCATTTCTGCCGCCTCTCATGCGCCCCTCCTCCACTCTGTAGAAACGCTCGAAGATTCTCGGCAGGTGTCTGGGGTCAACCCCCTTTCCCGTATCGTAATAGTCGAAATGATAGCAGGCGGCGTCTTCCCTGGTCATTGCAAGATGCATCTCCGCACCCGCCCCTGCATATTTTATGCTGTTTTCCACCATGTTGCGAAAAACGCTGTAGAGAAGGCTGTAATTTCCATTAACCGTGAGACCCTGCGGCAAGTCCACCAGCAGTTTCATGCCGTTCCGCTCCATTGCCGTATTGAACTCCTCTGCAATATCCGCTACAATACCGTTGACACAGAGCGGTTCGCGCGGCAAAAGAGCCGGAGCATCCTCCATCTTGCTGATAAGCGACACGTCGCGGATAAGGTCAGTAAGGCGTTCGCTCTGCATAAGCGCATGGCGCAGGAAATGCGCCTTGCGCTCTTCGCTCAGTTCCGGCTGCTTCAGTATTGTCTCCAGATATCCGTGGATTACGGTTATGGGGGTACGCAATTCATGGGCTATGTTGCTTGTCATCTGCCGTTTCACGGCAATGGCTTTGGCCCGCTCCTTGCTTTTCACTCTTGACACCGTCCGCCCGAACCTGTCGCTCATGTACAACAGGATGACAAACACAACAGCATAGGCGAGCATTGTAACCCACACAAACAGGTTGTTGTTGGACTGGATGAAATGCTGTACGGAGAGGTTGAACGGCTGCGCCACACGTATGACACGGTCTCCATAAACCTTGGCAAAGTAGAAGAACATCTCTTTTGTCGTAGCACTTTGGCGTATGTCGTAGCCCGTACCATTGCGCAAGGCGTCTTTCACCTCCGGGCGGTTTACGTGGTTGCCCATTTCCGCAGGAGACAGCCTCTTCTCGCTCTCGTAAAGCACCTTGCCGTCAAACCGCAAGACCGTCACGCGCAGATGCGACTTGACCACGGGTTCCGAAATACTGTCCTGCGACGCTATAATGTCGGCGTAGGTCTGCAGGTGAGACTCCAGCAGCTCTTTGCGGAATTCGCGTTCGCGCTGCCATTGGAACACGATCACGATTATCGCAAAGACGGCAAACAGCACGCTGAACTCAAACAGCAGCTTCTTCTTGTACTTGGACATCGCCATACAGACCCGGTCAATTGTTTCTATGCCTCAAAGCAGTAACCGTATCCCTGACGGTTGGTAATAAGATCGCCTTCTTCCCCGAGCTTCTTGCGAATGCGCGTGATATGGACATCAATGGTACGGCTCAGCACAAAACTCTCGCCGTGCCACACGGCATCAAGGATTTCCTCGCGCGAAAACACCCTGCCGGGATGGGTACACAGCGTCACCAGAATACCGAATTCCTTGGGCGACAGCTTGAGTTCCTCGCCGTGGGCAATCACAATTTTGCGGGTGCGGTCGACCGTAATGCCGCCTATGTTGATAACCTCGTTTCCCGACAGTCCGGCATCAGACGGGGCCTTTGGAGACCTGCGGCGCAGCACGGCTTTCGTCCTTGCCAGCACCTCCTGCAGCGAAAACGGCTTGGTGATATAGTCATCGCCGCCGCGGGCAAAGCCTGTAAGAAGGTCGTTTTCCTGATCTTTTGCCGTCAGGAATATTATGGGGATATCAGACTTGCGCTCTTTCCTCACCACGTCAGCCATGTGGTATCCGTTCATGCCCTCCATCATGATGTCAAGGAGAATGAGCGAATAGGTGTTGTCAAGTTTCTCCAGCGCCTCTTCGGCTGAGGATGCTTCTGCCACTTCATATCCCGCAACCTCCAGATTGCATGCCAATATTTCCCTGATATCGGCCTCGTCATCAACAATCAAGATTTTCTCTGCCATAATGAAACTCACTGTAGTTTGGGTTCTGCCCGGCAAAGGTATGCATAAAACGCATCCCCGGACGGCAATCCCCTGTTAAAAGTATGTTAAGTTGCAGGGCCTTGTCACACGCAGAGGAATGCCGGACGCTCAGCAATACACCACAAACAGACTTTGCATAAACAGCACCACGACCGCCGAACCTACGGCAAAAGCCCAGCCTTTGCCTGTTTTCCCACCACGCGATATCAAACCGTACTCATTGTCTGTCCGGCAACCTTTCTTGGCCAGCAGAACCAGTATGTGGAACGGCACGACCATGAACCGTCCCGTATGGCCTATGTCGTGGCAACGCTTCACGCCTTGGGCAGAACACACGTGAAACGAGATGTAGACCAGCACTACCATCATCTTGTTATAGACCGTCATCGTTTCCTCCGTTATCAGCAAATGCCTCACCATCAGTACTGCAAGCCACAGCCCGTATGTCACCAACACGGTAGACAAAAACTGCAGACGGCCAATGCGACCGCTGAATGAAAACGGGCGAAATGAATTGCGCTCACGTATTACCCCAAGACGCACACAACGCTCTGGACACTCCACGGCATTGCCGCTGTCCTCCTCGTTTCCAATCCAACTGCAGACTTTGTAGAATCCATAACCCATCACCGCCATTACAACAGCGGCAATCAATGCCCACCGACAGTCGTCCTCCCAAAAAACCATGCTCATGGTACTAAAATTTTCACACATCGCTCTGCCGCAATGCTAAACCAACATTAACGATTGGTTTCCTGAAAATTACCCCCCCCCCCTCAATAAAGGCGGGACGAGAACAACTTTGCGTCAAGCCGAATCGGTTGCGGTTTTTGCCGCATATACCGTACCGGCAAGACCAGAAAACACTTTTCCTGTTTATATTCAGTTTGCAGCCATCTGTTGCGAACAACCCATTGCTTTTGCAGGCATATCCCACCAGACAGCATTACAAAGGTAATCGTTTTTTCAACAGATATCAACTTTTTTTGGCAAAATATTTGCGAAACAGGATTCCTGCACAAAAAAGGCTGACAGCAGTCCTCCTGTTTCCGGAACCGTTGTCAGCCTTTTTGTGCTGTGATGCGACAGCTTACCTTCTGATGAACTTGAAGGCTGTCTTGCCCGCCTTGACAATATAAGTGCCGCGCGGGAGATCGTATATGGATATTTGCAGCGTACCCTCTCCGTCAGTGGCAGCCTGCTTTACAATCATACCGCCAGTGGTATAGACCCTTACGGGTATGTTTGCGGCAAACTTGCTCAAGGTTACGGTATTGTAGCGATTGTCAATCTCTTCTCCGCCGGCGACTTCGTCAATGCCTGTTGCGTCATCGGTGAAATAGACCTGCTTGACATCTTTGAACCTGAACACTTTGGTCGCCGAAGCCTGAACTACAATGAAAGTGCTCTTGAAGGTCATCTTTGGACTTTCAGCCAACGGGAACTGCACCACTTCGCCCTTGGAGTTCTCTATGCAAAGGGTCGTGGCTCTCTCCACCCCTGCACTTGCTGCAACGGTGCAGAGGGCAAACAATATCAATGATAGAATCTTCTGTTTCATCGTCTGTGTTTTTTTGCGTTACGGGAGCAGAGTCTGGTTGAATGCCTCCACAAGGATGTTGGCCATGAGCTGGTAGCCGTTGTCATTGGGGTGCAGGGCCACGTCAATTGAGAGTTTGTCAAGATTGCGCTGTCCTCCGCAATACCTGAAGAAATCAGCCACCGGCAACGACTCGTATTCTGCTATCTGGCGGATGATTTTCACGTAGTCCTCAAGGTAGATGCCGTTTTTGGCATCATACCAGTGGGCCGGCAGATAAGAACCGAAGCCATAGGCTTTGCGCGGGGTACAGAGTATGATGATGGCCTTGGGATTCGTGGAGTAGATTTTGTCGATGAGCTCGCGGTAGCTTGCGGCAAAAGTGCCGTTTTTGGTGTTGTTGAGATAATCGTCAAACGTGCCTACAGCGATAGAGTTTCCCCAGTCATTGATGCCGTGCTCGATGGTGTAGTAGTCGGCTTTGACGACATAGTTCTTGGCACTGGAAAGGCAGCTGGCATTGGCTCCGTTGTTGGTGAACTGGTCAAACGCGAGCTTCTCAAGCACGCGGGTCTGGTAACCCTTGGTAAAGGCCGACGAGACATTACTGTTGTACCACGAAATGGAAGTGCCCAGACTCAGCCAGTGGCCGCTGACGGGCTTCGTGTCGCCGTTGCCGGTATAGATGTTGCCCGAAGCGTTGTCCGACTTGAATATGATGCTGTCAATGTCGCTTATGTTGAAGCCTACCGAGGTTGTACCCTGATGTATGTTGACACTCTGAGCCGCCGCATAGACTGTGGTAAAAAGCACTGCCGTGAGAAATATTATCTTTTTCATTGTTTTGTTGTTTGTTTTGATGTTGTGTTTTTATTCGTTTGTTTTATCGCCGTTCTCTTAGAAATCGTCCTCGGCAACCGGGTTGACAATCTTGTGTACGAGCACCTTGCGCATTGCCTTGACAAGCACGTCAGCCATGAGCTGGTAACCGTTATCGTTGGGGTGCAGAGCCTTGTCTATCGACAGCTCGGCAAGGTTGCGCTGGTTGCCGCACAGGGCGAAGAAATCCGCCACCGGTATCGACTCGTATTCGGCAATCTGGCGGATAATCTCAGCGTAGTCTTTCAAGTATATGCCGTTGAGCGCATCGTTGCAGTTGTCGGGCAGATAGCCGCCGAAACCGTAGCCCTTGCGCGGTGTGCAAAGCACCACCATGGCGTTGGGGTTGGTTGCATAGATTTTGTCGAGCAACTCGCGGTATGTGGCGGCAAAGGTGCCGTTCTTGGTGTTGTTTATATAGTCGTCCATCGTGCCGACGGGAGTGGAGTGTCCCCAGTCGTTGATGCCGTGCTCGATGGTGTAGTAATTGGCGTAAGTCACCTGTCCGGGGCAGCCCGCTATGCAGCCGGCGTTCACGCCCTTGTTGAAGAATTTCTTGAACGGCAAAACTTCGCGCACACGGGTCTGGTAACCCTTGGTAAAGGCCGATGACACGTTGTTGTTGTACCAAGTGATGGATGTCCCGAGACTCTCCCACGAAGCATCGATGTACGCCACGCTGTCCTTGGGCGGCACAATGTCGTCCGGTATCGAATCGCCCTTGATGCCAAACGCTTCAAGCATATCACTGCTTACCGGCACGAGCTCCCAGTCGTGGTAGTTGTACTGGCTGCTGAGTCCGGCACCGCAGTTGACGCTTGCCCCGTTCCAGTTGTAATAGCAGCTCTGGTGGTTGTCCTTCCAGCGATAGACGCTGCCTTGCACGAGGTCAAACACCAGATACGTCCCGTCTTCGGGCTGGTCGGCCAGCACCACTCCGTTGGAACTTTCAAATTTCACTATGTAGCGGCCTGTGCCGAGGTTCTGTGCGGAGTATTGCTTGGTTCCCGTCTGCTTGATGAGGAAAATGTCTTTCTTCTCATAGCCGTTGCTGTGGATCTTGAGGCAGTCTTCATCGCTCGAGTCGTACACTACCTCATCGCTGCCTACATACGGGCTGTTATAAGCCGAACGAATGTAGTAGAAGCCGTTGCTCACGATTTCCTTGTCCTCCACCGGATCAACGGGATCGACCGGATCAACAGGTTCTACAGGATCAACCGGGTCAACGGGATCAACGGGGTCTCCCGACAGCCCGAGGTTTTCAAGCACGCTTGACGGCACAGGCTCGAAAGTCCAGTCATGATAGTTGTACTGGCTGTTGAGTCCGGCTCCGCAGTTGACTCCGTCGCCGTTCCAGTTGTAGTAGCAGGTTTGGGTGTTGTCTTTCCAGCGGTAGATGCCGTCCACATAGTCAATGATGATATATACACCGTCTTCCAGTTCTTTGTTCAACAGCACGGAATTGGTGCTTATGAACTTGATGATATAGCGGCCGGTGGCGGCATTTTTCACAGTGTACTGACCGTCCGCAACCTCGTCAATATAGAATATGTCTGCCTTCGACTGCGCACAAGCATGAATCTTGGCATACTCTGTTGTCTGGGGATCATATACGCATACATTGTCGGGCGCATAGTCATATGCACTCTTGATGTAGTAGTACCCCTTTGTCAGCGACTGGGCGTCAACCTGCTTGACAACAAACAGCGACGCGGCAATCAACAAACAATAAAAAAGTAGGTTTCTTTTCATTTGCTGTTAGTTTTTGTTGTTAATGGATATTCTCTTGTCAGTCGGAAATTCACTGAGACGGCAAGCGGCATCTGCTTCCTCTGAAAATCCAAAACACACAAGTCCAGACGGTCGGAATTGGGTCAAAAGAAACAACGTTAAGCAGATTATGAAAACCTGCACCCTTTTGCGCTTGCAAATGTAGTCAAACTCTCGGATTGGCAGTAAACATCCACCGGGAAAACAGTCCATTCATGGTACTTTTAGCAATTACACAAACGATATTCCCATTAAACGATATAAGGGAACACTGTTCCCTCTCTCCAGATACACAAGTGGATGGAAAGGGGGAACTGTTGTCGTGTCAGAAGACTCGATGTCCTCGCCCTGATCTATGAGATTCCGAGACAGATACTGCCCGTATCACTTCTTCTTGGGCTGCACATTGAAACGGTATATCACGTGCGCCATCACATAGCGCGGCAATGAATTATAGTAGGTCTCGGTGCGCCCCTGCGAGTTGATGGTCTGACTGGTG
>CAVEQO010000032.1:0-26687 GCA_963617965.1 Anaerovoracaceae bacterium | reverse complement strand
GCTCGCTCAACATACAAAACGGCATGAGCAAGGAACAACCTGTGCTTAACGCCCAAATAGACGCGTCTGGTAGCGCCATTGTTTCTTTCAAAGTTGACAATGTTGATTATAGCAGCACCGGCACCTCAGCACTGAAGACAATAAACCTTGACGCAGAGGTTGACAACTATCACTATTCGGCCACACCTATCCAAGGCTACGTGCGTGGTGCAAAGGTGGTGGGCAACGATGTGGTTAGCGATATTGAGTCCAGTGTGCAACTGCTTGACATCTTGCGCGACCCACCAGGATCTGCAAGTTATTCTTACGTTTCTGCAGGTTCTACATATTCAGTTGCCCGCAACTTCAATGTGTCCGGTTCAGCCAACCTTCACATGAATTATGAGGTTGGATCTTACACAAGTCCTGTTGTTGGCCAGATAATATCAGGAACCTTACTGAATGGTGAAATACTCACAGTGGCGGGTATGGAAAACTCATCTACTACTATTCCAATGTATTCTATTGATGTTTCCCGCTCAGCCAATTACACTCTAACGCTTACAGACCGTCTCAGTACTTCGGCCGACCCGGCTGACGTGGGAGCCGACGCTGACCTTTTCATCGGTACGACAAACAACCTTGTTGTTGCGCGTACGGCAAGCATCTGTACAATAGACACAGCGATGTATAACCTCTACCAGGGTGCCATTAATGATGGTAAAATAAAGATTATCACCGAGGGCACTACTGCTGTGGGCAACAAGTATTATCTTGCGGTGGTGAACCAATTGGCTACGGCGGTGTCGAATCCCGTGACATACGCATATTCTCAGTCCCACATCTTGACCAAGGTGGTGCCTTCGCTTCTTGAAAGCCGCAACGCATTGTTGCTCAATGGCGATTCTATGACAGTGCAGCGACTTGCTGACCAGAGGAAGGAAGTGCTATATTGGAGCAAGGTGCAGCCGGGAGAAGAGGGCTACGGAACAGCAGGATATTATTCTATGGTTCGCCCTTCTGGTTACGACAAGATTACCATCGACGAGGTTAACAGCTACAACAACCGCATAATTCGTTGGTGGGGTCTCGTTGCCTTCAATGAGAAGAGTAAACTGGCCGCTCTGCAATCAGGTTCGCCTTACGCCACATATTCGGTATCAGGCAATGTGCCTGTTTCTCACGATGAAAGCGAATCTGACTCCGACGATAAGCCAGACGGAGACTCAGATTACAATTACACACACAGTGTATTAGGAATACCTATTCCTGTAGGTCTTAGCGGTGAAATGGAACGTTACCGTTCTGCGATAGCCGAGCAGGGTGGTGCGGTTCTTGGAGGCGCATTGGTTGGAGGTATCATCAATATCGCTTCACAGGAGAAGTTTTATAATAAAACTGCTGGTTCTGCTAATGCGGAACAAAGTAAGGCAATCATGCAGGAGTTGGGCGACCTTTCAAAAAAAACAGATAAGGACGAGATACTTGTTAGCGTTGCTGGCGTTAGATATGACTTTTATGTTTATCCAACGATAGACAACTTCGTTTGGACATCGACTCCAAGCTTCCAGTCAAGCAACAGCAAGAGCACAGGCTATTTCCTTGCTGCCGATGGTGACAGCTACTTTGACGTGTCAATCTATCGCACTCCTGCCGACAGCCTGGTTGGAGACTCCAAAATTTACGAGAGTCTGGGATGGATTACCGACTCACCGAATCAGTCGAAGAATCTGTATATTTCCGATTATGTATTCGGCGTTCAAGGAGGAGCTACCCGTCCGTGGATGCCTGCTGACAGCACGATATTCTATCAGTCGGGCACTCCACTGTCAGGAACGACGCTCAAGATAGACAATCCGAAGATTTCTGTCTCCAAGCCGGTGGTGTCAAATATTCCGCAAGACGACAAGGCGGTGTTCTATGTCACCATGCAGAATGACTCGGAGTTGCCTCAAAGCTCATCTTTGAGAAATGCTTCAACATTTGTCCTCTCCGTGCTCGATGAAACAAACACAGAGGGCGCAAAGATTACCATGGACGGCGAACCGCTCACGTCAGGCCGTACATTTGTCATCGCTCCGCACACCAGTCTCACTAAGACCATTGAGGTGGAACGTGGGCAGAAATACGACTACGAGAACATCGGTCTCGCACTCTCTACATCCAACTACGACTTGACTGACGTGGTGCCAATCAGCGTGCATTACATGCCGACGTCAAGTCCTGTGAGGATTACTGCACCTACAGCCAACTGGACGATGAACACGCTTTCGCCAAAAGACACGATAGGATATTATCTGCCTATGGTGATTGATGGATTCAACCAAAACTATGATGGCTTTGACCATATCGAAATCCAGTACAAGCAGTCTACTCAAAGCGATGACGCTTGGGTAAACCTCTGCTCATATTATGCTGATGACTCGCTCTATAATGCAGCGAGCGGCAATAAGGCCATGATTACTTCAGGCCGCATCACGGATTTCCGCTTCTATGGCGAGCGTGACCCGATGGAAATGAAATACGACCTCCGTGCCGTGGCGTTCAGCCGTGTGGGTACAAGCTTCGTGACGCGCAGTTCCGACATCATTTCGGGTACTAAGGACACGCGTACTCCGCACATCATCGGCACGCCGAAACCAACCAATGGCATCCTTGGCGCTGGCGAGTTTGCTACACTCTCATTCACCGAACCGATAGCTTACAACTACCTCGACAAGACCTCTAACTTCGACGTGTTTGGAGCCATCAATGGCGAGACTACAATCAACAATTCGTCTGCGCTCTACTTCCCGGGCAAGGCCGAACAACAGGCTGCAACCGCAGTCAAGCGCAACCTGAACGGCAGGAGTTTCAGTATTGATATGCTTGTTACTGCAAATGAGGCCAACCGTGATCAGGTGCTCTTTACCCATGGTACGGGCAACGACCGTTTGGTGTTCTCCATCAACAAGAACAATCAACTGCAGGCGCAGATTGGCGACAATGTGTATGTGGGCAGTTCTCACGAACCGACAGAGTGGACTGGTGCCATGTCGCACGTCGGTCTCACTGTCGATGCTGACAGGACATTGAAATTCTTCTGTGGCAATGACTTCGAGTATGCCGACAATGATGTGATTTCCTATCAGTTGCCCGATGACTACACTGTGAACGATTATGTTTATCTCGGCTCTGATGCCCCAGCTGCTGCCAATCGCAGCAATACTCTCTTTGCCGGCCGTATGCTTGAGGTGCGTCTTTGGAGCACAGCTCTTTCAGCCGAGGAGGTAAGCAAGTTCAATCAGCGTCGTGCTGATGGCTATAGCCACAAGATGGTGAGTCATTGGCCTCTCACACAAGTGACTGGCACCACAGCCGAAGAGACCGTCAGTGGAGCATCTCTCGAACTTAATGCCACTCAGTGGAGTACACGTCAGAACCATTCTCTTGTAATCGACAACAAGGCAGAGGAAATCAATCCTTCCTATATGGGTCGCAACAACACATCCGACTATACTCTTTCATTCTGGTATAAGGTGCAGGAGCGTGTTGACTCTGTTTCTGTCTTCTCGTCAGGCAAGCAGCGTAATGACGATCCTGCACAACGCTTCATGCGTCTGGAATTGAAGAACGATTCTCTTGTGTTCAAGTCAGGTCTCAACGACTTCACCCTGCAGACAAAGCATGATGACTCACAATGGCATCACTTCGCTCTTACCGTCAACCGCTCAAGCAACATTGCCACCGTTTATCTGGACGACAATATGGTGATGTATGAGTCTGGCGACATGGTAAATGGTATAGCCTCCGATTATGTCGCATTTGGCGATGCCAACATGAAGGGACGTATCGACCAGTTGCAGCTTTGGAACAGTGCCTTGTCGGCAGATGTACTGGCAGTGACTGCCAATGTCGCTCCACTTGGCACCGAACCCGGTTTGCTTGTATACATGCCGTTTGAACGATCCGTGATCAGTAGCCAAGGTCTTGTTACCGAAGTGTTCAGCCCTTACAATGAGTCAGCGAACACTGCCATCGCAGATGACGTTTGTATGCTTGAAGATGAAAATGCTACGGGTAACAACGCTGACTGGGCTCCTGTGCGTACAGCAGAACAATATTCGAAGCTCGATTTCGACTGGAGTTCTGATGGCACCAACCTCTATATATACCTCACTACACCGCTCAAGAATATCAACAAGCAGCAGGTATACTTCTCTGTGCGCGATGTGAAGGATATCAATGGTAACCCGATGGCAGTGCCTCAGACATGGACTATGCTTGTTGACTGCAATCAGGTGCGTTGGGTAGAAAATACACTCGCTACAGCCCTCGAATTCGGTGAGGGTGATGTACTCCTTGCAGAATACTCAAACAACGGGGGCAGTCGCCAGAATATCTCGTTCGATACAAATGCCTCATGGCTTGAATTGGGCAGCACGCAGACTGTAATAGACGGCAATGCGAAAGACTACATTACATTCTCTGTCAAGGAAAGTCTGAATCCTGGTATATATGTGGCTACAGTCAATCTCGCTGACGGCAATGGATTGAGCGATCCTCTTTCAGTCGTGGCTGTGGTAACCGCAGAGGAGCCGACTTGGGATGTAGACCGCACTAAGTACAATGAATCGATGAGCTTCATCGGACGTGTGTACTTGAAGGATGGCGACAATGAGATAATAGACTACAATCCGCTCGACATCGTGGCTGCGTTCACTCCTGATGGAGAATGCATAGGCAAGTCGTATGTCACTGTTGACGAAAACAACGGCTCTGGAGTATTCCTCACCATTTACGGCAACACTTCACTCTACGACCAGCCCATTAGTTTCCGTTTGTGGAGATCTGACAGGGGCTATGTGGTAGGTCTTGCCGCTGATGAGGAGGTTCGCTTTGTCAATAACGGCACTTGTGGCATTGTCAGTCCTGTACGCCTTGTCACTCAAGACACTCAAGTACAGCTCCTTCGTCTGCAGCAGGGATGGAACTGGGTATCACTCAACGTGAAGCCTGATGCTTCAGGCACGCTCAACACATCCTTTGCAAATCTCAGTGCATTCACTGCTAACGACCGAATCAAGTATGCTAACGACTTTTCTGTGTATGACGGCAGTAGATGGAGCGACGGTATCAGCAATCTCTCTATCAACAATGTCTACCAGATTTATGTGCAGAAAGCCGGTCAATATCGCGTGGCGGGCTCTACTTTGTCGGCAGACGACAAGGTGATTACGCTCGCGGGAAACGCATGGTCATCGTTGCCGTATGTCCTCACGGAGGCTTTGCCTATAGCAGAAGCTATGGCAGACTATAGTCTCGGAGACAAGGGTACTGCGGGCGATTTAATCAAGAGCCTCGACCAATTTGCCGTGCTCAGCGAAAACAATCGCTGGATAGGCCCGTTGCAGACTCTCTCGCCGGGTGTGGGTTACTTCATCAAGCGCAATGCGGCATCAGATTGCACCATTGACTTTGGCACGGCAAAGAACAGCACTGTCAGAGCCCTTTGCAAGTCGTTCTCGGCAGAATATGCCGCTGCCATGCCAGTAATTGCAGTATTCGACGCCGACTGTTTTGATGTTCAGCCCGACGACAAGCTCGTTGCCTATTGCAATGACGGTAGCATAGCCGGTACAGCCGAGAAAGTGGACTTGGCAGACGGTTCTTCGCGCTACTTCCTTACTGCCAATGCCGAACCGGGTACATCGCTTGCTCTGGCGCAGGTACGTGGTGACAATGTAGTGGCAACAGGCGTCAACATGTTGACGATGTCCGAAACTGGCGTAGTGGGAACAATACAGAACCCGTATGTAGTTACCCTCGAAACTGAAAACATTTCTGTCAATCTCAGCAATATGCCTGCCTCAGCCGACATTATTGTAATGAGTGCAGAAGAAACGGAAGTTACCATTAGTTGCTATGCTGTGAGCGGCCAAAAGGAATACGAGACTGTCCGGAAGGTAGTCAAAGGACAGAATGTTTATCAGATTCCGATGGCCAAAAGTGGCGAAGTGAAGCTTGTCGATGTGCGCCTGTCTAACGGCAGCAAGAAAACCTTCAAGATAGCCAATGGCTAACCAATGGAACAGTATCATTTAAACAGTTACGTGTTATGAAACAGAAATACATATTCTTCATGATGTCAGCAGTACTTGTGCTGCTGGCATCATGTTCTTCCTCAGACAACAATGAGGATTCAGAGAAGCCCTTCGGTGGAAAGATGTTTACGAGCGTTGACACTGTCCCGGCGTGGATAGCTCAGGCTCAGGCAATCCCCACATCGCAATTCATGCCACAGGGCAGCGAGACGATAATATTCGCTTTTGAAGCTGACTTTGCCGACGATATCGCGCAGCCCGACGACATCGCGGCCGTGTTTGTAGATGGTCAATGCCGTAGTGCTGCCAATCCCGTTGACGGCAAGTTCTATCTTAGCGTGGCGAAGTTACAGAGCGAAGCGGACTCGTCCGTTACATTCTGCATACGATATTATTCGTCTGTGCTCAAAGGTTACTTTGTCTCTACAGACATGACCATGGAGCTTGACAGATCACTCGGTACTCTGGAATTGCCATTCAGCCCAGAGTGGAAGTGAATGACCGCTGTCAGGTAAGACTCAGAAGAACAATCGAATACTCCATTCCACTTATCACAAAAATTCCTGCAAAGTTGTTTGTGGGAATTTTTGTTTTTATTTATTGCTGCCCACTCCTTTTGTCTATGGACTTGACACCAGCGCGTCCAATGGTATTGCCATGGCAAGGAAAGAGTTTAAGGGGTATTGCAACAGATAATCTATATCATGCTTGTTGGCAACCCTATTTTTTGCCTTCGCGCTTTTCCTTTGAATCGTTGGCGTAGGAAAACAGGTAATAAACCTGTTGCGGCGACAACATGGCCGCAAATTTCCGGCTGTATTTCATTCTTGTCTCCACGACTTTTGTGTCTGCCGTCCATCTGGCGTTGTTCAGTTCTGTCGCCAGACTGGGGGAGAGCTTGTTCTTCCTTATAGCCGTGATGTTTTTTTCTTTCAGGTTGTCATATATGTCTTTGGCCGCACGTAGTTCCTTGCGATACGAGAAAAAGACCGGGCGCAACCTGTTCTTTGTTTCTTTTGGGAGGACAAGTCTTTTGGAAACGTAGTCGAAAATTTCCTTGTCCTTTTGCGTCTGTGCGGAAACAAGGTTTGTGGCGGCAACAATAACCGCCACAACAATCAATGCATTGCTGAAAGTTTTCATTTCAAAAAGTGTCTGTAGTGTTGTTTTGGCCGGTAGCGGGGTGGGGTGCGGTCCGCTTTGCGTGAGACCGCCGGTCTATCATGGCTTCATGGTCATGTGTTCCACGATGTCCTGGCGTAGCTGCTTGCTGAAGTCCGATGCGAAGATGAAGTCGTTAAGCGTCTGATTGTCTGACGTGAGCACGTCCTTGTTGGTGCCCTGCCATTCTTTGCGCCCCTTGTTTATGTACAGGATGTTTTCCCCTATTCCCAGAACGGAGTTCATGTCGTGGGTGTTGACAACGGTAGTGATGCCGTTTTCGTGGGTGATCTCGTTTATGAGCTTGTCTATGACCAGCGAGGTTTTGGGGTCAAGCCCGGAGTTGGGCTCGTCACAGAAGAGGTATTTGGGATTCATTGAGATGGCCCTTGCTATGGCTGCCCTTTTCTGCATTCCGCCGCTGATTTCGTTGGGATGCTTGTCCTGCGCGTCAAGCAGATTGACTCTGTCCAGACAGAAGAGGGCGCGTTTTTTCCTTTCCTTGTAGTTCATGCCGGAAAACATGTCCAGAGGGAAAAGGACGTTTTCCAGTACCGTGAGGGAGTCAAAGAGGGCGGAGCCTTGAAACAGCATTCCTACTTCGCGCCGTATCAGGGTCTGTTCCCGTTTGCTCATGGCGGTGATGTCTCTGCTGTCGTAGAATATCTGTCCGGAAGAGGGCGCATAGAGACCTACCAGACAGTTCATGAGCACAGTCTTGCCCGAACCGCTCTGGCCTATGATGAGGTTCGTCTTGCCGCCGTGGAAGGTCACGTCAATGTCGCGGAGGATATGCTTGCCGTCAAACGACTTGTTCAGTTTCTTTACTGTTATCATGGCCTAAGAAAGGATTTGCGTCAGGAACATGTCTGAAAACAATATGAGTACGGAACTGGTCACAACGGCGTTCGTGCTTGCCTTGCCCACCTCCACGGAACCGCCTTTCACCGTATATCCGAAATAAGACGAAACGCTCGAGATGATGAAAGCGAAGAACAGCGACTTTATCACTCCCATCCAGAAATACCACTGCCGGAAGCCGTGCTGAAGTCCCAGAGTCAACTCAGACGGCGTGATGATATGCCCGATATAGGCCGTAAGGTATGCTCCCGTTATTCCTGCCCCTACACTGAATATGACCAGCACGGGAATGGCGGTAATCAGTGCCGTGATTTTCGGCAAGATGAGGAATGAGGCGGAATTTATGCCCATTATGTCTATGGCATCTATTTGCTGCGTCACCCTCATGGTGCCCAATTCCGATGCGATGTTTGACCCCACTTTCCCGGACAGGATGAGACACATTATCGAGGACGAGAATTCCAACAGCATTATTTCACGGGTCGTGAACCCGCTGACCCACACGGGCATCCATGCGCTTTGGATGTTTATCTTTATCTGGATGCAGATGACCGCTCCTATGAACAGCGAAATGAGAAGCACGATTCCTATGGAGTCAATGCCCAGCGACAGGATCTCCTGAAAGTATTTGCGGAAAAACATTTTGAGACGCTCGGGACGCTGGAAAGTCCTTGACATGAGAATGCAATACCGCCCCAAGGCCTGAAGAAATCTGATCACGTGCATTTTGTCTGCCTGTATGTTGGTTTGTGCAAAGTTAATAAAAAGGGGGGTAATGGTGGGAAAAAACACTTCCGCTTATTGACTCTTTAAGCAAAATTGGCTATCTTTGCAATGAATATGGATTGTTTTTCAGATAAAGAGTAATGGGTATATTATCAAAGATATTCAGAAAAAAAGCCGGCGGCAAAGAGTATGTCATAGGCGGCATGGAGGATTTCATGTCGCTGATAAGGGTATACTGTCAGGCGGTGATGGCTTCCAGACTGGGCATCACCAACCTTGCCATGTTGCCGGACTTGCGTATGTTCAAAAGTTCCCTGCATGTTGCGACCGTAAACAACAGGCTCGGACTTGGTGAGAAAAACCGCTGCAAAAAGATGTTGGAGGACATCTATGGGATGGACGAAAGTTTTTTTGCCGAAATAGACTCCAGCATAAAGTCAAACTGTCGCAACATCAACCAGGTGAACAGCTATTTCCTGCTGTTCCAGAGTTTCAGCCAGGATCTGCTGACGGTTCTGTCGAGTACGCTGCAGCTCCGTCTGAGAATGCCCTCGTTCTTCAGGAAAGCCCTGCGCGGCATTGTGGAAAAAGGTGTCAATGACATCTTCACCAAAGACAAGTTCAGGGATAATGCCGTAAGAAAGGCCACGTTTTCCGTTCGCACCGCCCGGCAGAGGCTTGGATATTCCCAAAAATGGATGACGGAGTACGCCTACCACATTATCCTGTTGGCCAAGAAGGAACCGCGCAACAAGGCTGCGGAGAGCGGCGGCAAATGAATTTCAACAAGCGCACGGTATTATGCCTACACGTAGAGAAGAACTCTTGCAGCAGCTCAATGTGAAGCTTGACATGTTGGTGCGGCGTCATGAGGAGCTGAAGAAGCGGCAGCAGATGGCGGATGCCCTGATGGAGGAGAACGCACTGTTGAAGCGGCAGCTTGAAACTATGAAGACGGCCAAGACCATCGCCCTTGGCGAGAGGGATATCCGTCAGGCAAAACTCAGCCTGTCGCGGCTGATAAGGCAGATAGACTCCTGCATATCGCTGCTTGTCGTGGAGAAATAGGGGCGGTCTTCTCGTCCACGTGGCAAGCCCGGAGGCTTGTGTGTGCTATTTTATACTGGTATGGAAAACAGAAACAAAGGCGAAACGGACAGGTTTACGATACAGCTTGGCATTGCGAACAAGATGTATCCTGTTACCGTGAACCGCGATAATGAAGCGGTATACCGCAGGGCGGCCAAATTGATACAGCAGAAATTGGATCGGTATACCTCGTCCTTTTACGCCGAAGACAAGCAGGACTATCACGCCATGGTGATGCTTGACCTTGCGGTGGCGCTTGTGGCGGAGTTTGATGTCGATGACAGCCTCCGGACTTTGGTTGACAGGATAGACGGCTGTCTGGGCTGACGGGAAACGGATTCGCAACATAATTTCAGTACGTAAATAATTTCAAACAACATTATCATGCATTCGGAAATCATTAAAATCAAAAAAATATGGAGATAACGATAATATCAGCTGTCGGCGCATTGATCGCAGGGGGACTGGCGGGCTATGCCATGTTCCGCTACGTCATGAAAGCCCAATACAACAAGATGACGGCGCAGGCCGAGAGAGAGGCCAGGAATATCAAGGACAAGAAACGCCTTGAACTGAAAGAGGAGTTCGTGAACCGCAAGGCTCAGCTTGACAAGGAAGTGCAGCAGAAGAACCAGTCGCTGCTGCAGGTGGAAAACAAACTGAAACAGCGCGAAATCAGCATCAACCAGCGTCAGGATGCTGTTTCACGCCGTAAAGCCGAAATAGACAGGCAGCAGGCTTCACTCGACAATCAGGTCCAGGCACTGCAGCGCAAGGAGCAGGAACTTGACAGGCTCGAGGCGCAGGAACGCGAAAAACTCGAGACAATCAGCGGTCTGTCGGCCCAAGAGGCCAAGGAACGCCTGATAACGTCGTTGAAAGACGAGGCAAGGACTTCGGCCCAGAGCTATATAAACGAAATCATGGACGAGGCCAAAATGACTGCAAACAAGGAGGCCAAGAAGATTGTCATACAGACAATACAGAGGGTGGCTACGGAAACGGCAATAGAAAATTCCGTCACGGTCTTCCACATAGACAACGATGAGGTCAAGGGACGCATCATTGGCCGTGAAGGACGCAATATCCGGGCTCTGGAGGCTGCCACAGGGGTGGAGATCGTTGTCGACGACACCCCGGAAGCCATCGTGATCTCTGCGTTTGACCCTGTCAGACGTGAGATATGCAGGCTTGCGCTCCACCAGCTCATCGCCGACGGACGTATACACCCTGCCCGCATAGAGGAAGTCGTTGCCAAGGTGAAAAAGCAGGTCAACGAGGAGGTGCTGGAAACGGGCAAGCGTACGGCCATTGACCTTGGCATACATGGCCTGCATCCGGAACTGGTCCGTATTGTGGGCAAGATGAAATACCGTTCTTCCTATGGGCAGAACCTCTTGATGCATGCGCGTGAAACGGCCAATCTTGCTGGTGTGATGGCTGCGGAACTCGGATTGAACTCGCGCAAGGCGAAGAGGGCGGGATTGCTTCATGACATAGGCAAGGTGCCTGACGAGGATACGGAGCTGTCACATGCAGAGTATGGTGCCAAGATTGCCGAGGAGTACAAGGAAAAGCCTGAGATCGTCAATGCCATAAGGGCGCACCATGACGAATGCGAGATGACATCGCTTATTGCGCCTATCGTTCAGGTCTGCGATGCGATCAGCGGCGCGCGTCCGGGTGCCCGGCGTGAAGTGGTGGAGGCCTATATCAAGCGGCTGAAGGATCTTGAGAACATTGCGATGAGTTATCCCGGAGTGACAAAGACTTATGCCATTCAGGCGGGACGCGAACTTCGCGTCATTGTCGGAGCTGACAAGGTCGATGATGCCCAGTGCGCACAATTGTCGCAGGACATTGCCAACAAGATACAGACGGACATGACTTATCCGGGCCAGGTCAAGGTCTGTGTTATTCGCGAAATACGCTCAGTGAACTACGCAAAATAGCAATAGTCGAAAAAAATGTGAAAAGGAGACGTTTTTGCGTCTCCTTTTTTTGTCAGCTCAACGGGAATATTTACATTTGCCTTAGTCAGTGGGCGGTATTCCGGCAACGGCCGGTTTCCACAGCGTGGTGTCGGAAACGTCCTGTATATGGTATAACCTTTTAAAACAAGTTGCTATGATTACGATTACCATCAAGACCCTGAAGTTTGATGCGGGGGAAAAGCTCAGTGCATTTGTAGAGAAGAAAGTGTCCCGCCTGGAAAAATTCTGCGAGGGCAAGACTGACAAGATATTGGTTGTTCTGGAAAATCTCAGGGAGGGCAAGAACGTCAAGATACAGATTGCCGTTCCGGGAGATTCCCTGATGGTTGAACGCACGGCCGACACTTTTGAAAATGCGGTCACGGCAAGCGTTGACGCAATGAAGGAGCGCATTTCCCGCAGCAAGGACAGGAAAGACGCATAGGTCTTGGCCGTCCGGTTCAGCGGACGGCTGCCGCAAAACGAAAATCCGCAGGGTGTGTCAACACCTTGCGGATTTTTTTTGTCACTGCTGTATCTGCTTTTCCAGTTCGTCAAACAGCTGGTGGACGTAGTCTATTGTCTTTCTGCGGAACTTGCCGGGCTGTTTCAGTAGCGACAGCCCGTCTTTCGACAAGGCGTACTCGTCGGTAATCCACTCTTCCGCCTTGTAGTTGAAGCCAAATTCACGCTCCTGCTCATAGCAGTAGGACAAAAACCAGATGCGCAGTGTTGCGGAGTTGTTGTCTTTGGTTGCGAAATATTGATACTGCAACAGGGTCGAGTCGGCTTCCCATTTCTTTCTTTTGAAATAGAGCGGCTCGCATATCGTCGCTATGAGCGTGTCTTTTGACTCCGATAGGATTCTTGATATATCAAGGGCTTTTGTCTCCTCTGCTTTCTGAAGGGCTTTCTCCTTGAGAATGTCAAAGATCTGCTGGCTGTCTTTTGTCTTTGACGTGAACGTGTGCTCGAAACAAACGACCCCTTCTGCTGTTACGGGTACTTTTCCGGCAAGGTATGTGCTGTCTGCCGGCTTGGTTGGACAGTTCGTGGAGTCTGCTTTATTTGCAAGGCGGATCTCCTTTGTAGCCTTTTTCCTTGCTTTTCTTTCTGCGGCTTTCTTTGCTGTCTTGGACTGTTGGTAGTTTTTGCGGAGATATGAATTGTCCGTGTTCATCTGGGCGTTAGCCGTTGCAATACCGGCAAGAAGCAGCAGGAGCAGAATCAGTTTCTTTTTCATCGTGTGCGGATTTTTGGGTGTTTGAGGACCTTCTGCGTGCCTGTATGAAGCAGGAAGGAATTACTGCAAAGATAGTAATTCCTTCCAATTAAATTGTCATGACCGTGTGGTTTTGTCAGCCTTTTTCTATTATTTCCATCCCTTTCAGAAGTGCTTCTTCATTTATGGGTATGAGTTTGTGGTGCCGTTCGGGCAGGGTTTTGTAGAGGGCGTTCCTTATGTTCCCGGTTGTGGCCAGAGACTTGGCTTTGATCAGCCCTCCCAGAATGATCATGTTAAAGGTCTTTATGTTATGCATTTCTGCGGCGGTGTCCATCGCATTTATGCTGTAGATGTTGATGTCGTCTCTTTTCGGAGGGGCGATGATGCCGCTCGTTTCGTATATCAGTGTGCCGCCGGGCTTTATGCATGGCAGGAACTTTTCTATTGATGGCTGGTTGAGCAGCACGGCAGTGGTATAGCGGCTTATTATCGGCGACGGGATTTTAGTGTCGCTTATTATCACGGTGCAGTTGGCTGTTCCTCCGCGTTGTTCGGGTCCGTATGCCGGAAGCCATGAAACTTCCTTCCCCTCCATCATTGCGGCATAGGCCAGAAGTTTTCCTGTCGACAGGACTCCCTGTCCGCCAAACCCCGATATTATTATTTCTTCTTTCATGACAGGCTTGTTTTTGCGTCTTTCAAATCACCGAGTTTGTAGTATTTGAACATGTTTTCTTCCATCCAGGCATTGGCTTCTGCCGGCGAGGTTTTCCAGCCGGAAGAACAGGTCGAAACGATTTCCACAAGATTGGACCCGATTCCGTTCATGCTGTTTTCAAACGCCTTGCGGATGGCTTTCTTTGCCTTGCGGATAGCGGCAGCCGTGTGGACACTCTGACGGCTGACATACGCCGTGCCTTCCAGTCCTGCCGCAAGGTCTGTGATGTTGAGGGGGTAGCCGTGCAGTTCCGCTGTCCTGCCATACGGGCAGGTGGCAGTCTTCATGCCCATGAGTGTGGTGGGGGCCATCTGGCCTCCGGTCATGCCGTAGATGGCGTTGTTGATGAAGATTATGGTAATCTTTTCTCCACGGTTGAGGGCGTGTATGGTTTCGCAGGCTCCGATACAGGCCAGGTCGCCGTCTCCCTGATAGGTAAATACAAGGCGGTCGGGCCATAGGCGTTTGCAGGCCGTGGCTACGGCGGGCGCCCGTCCGTGGGCAGCTTCCTGCCAGTCAATGTCGAGATAGCGGTATGCGAAAACGGCACACCCTACGGGACAAATGCCGATGGTCTTTTCTTCCGCCTGCATCTCTTCCAGCACCTCGGCAATCAGCTTGTGTACGACCCCGTGGGAACAGCCCGGACAGTAGTGCATCGGGGTGTCGTTCATCAGCAGGGGCTTGGCGTATACCAAATTCTCTTTGGAAACAAGTTCGTCTTTTGTCATCTCCTTGTGTGTTTACGGGTCATGCGTATGGTGACTTCGGCTGTCTTGACAATTACTGCCGCGCAGCCTGTCGCGAAAACGGCAAGAGTCCTCTCCGGCATCGGGTACAGGAAATAGAGGGCGATTGTGGCAGCGGCCAGTATCATGAAGATGCAGTTGAGCCAATTGCGCAACCTGAGTTCGTAGGGTCTGGTTTTCCGTGTGTGCGCTGCGGTCATTGAACGCAGTGAATCTTGGTTGTCCTTTTCCATTGTGTGTTCGGGATTATCTGAATAGGCTCTTCGCCGCGTCTGTCATTTCGGCAGGGTCTGGCACCACGCCTCCTGTACGTCCGAAGTGTTCACATGGAATCCTGCATTCAAGGGCAAGCTTGACATCTGTGATCATCTGCCCGGTGTTTAGCTCGCATACCATGATTTTCCTGGCGTTTCTGGCGGCTTCCCTGAGTTCCTTTTCCGGGAATGGCCACAGGGTGATCGGACGGAAAAGCCCTGCCTTGTAACCGTCTTGCCTTAGCTGGTGTACGGTGTCTTCTGCGATTCTGGACATGCAGCCGAAAGCGACGACAAGATATTCCGCATCGTCACAGCAGATGGATTCGGCACGGGTCTCGCATTGCTTTATGCGCTCGTACTTGGCGTGCATTGCCATGTTGCGCCTGTCCATTTCAACGGGATCGGACTCCAGCGATGTCAGGATGTTGTTTTTCCTGCTCTTGAGGTGAGTGCCGTTTGTGGCCCATGGACATTCCCTGTATATTTCCTCTTCCGTACGCCTTGGCTTGAAAGCCGGCAGCTTCACTTTCTCCATCACCTGTCCGATAATTCCGTCCGACAGTATCATGGCCGGCATTCTGTATTTGAAGGCGAGGGTGAAAGCCTCGTCCACGAAATCCGCCATTTCCTGCACGGAGTTCGGGGCAAGGACAATGACATTGTAGTCCCCGTTGCCGCCTCCGTATACCGCCTGGTAGTAGTCGCACTGGCTTGGCTGTATTGTTCCCAGACCGGGACCGCCACGCTGCACGTTCACTATAAGGGCGGGTATCTCGCATCCTGCCATATAGCTTATGCCTTCCTGCATGAGTGCGACTCCGGGGCTTGACGAGGATGTCATGACGCGCTTGCCGCTGCCTCCGCCGCCGTAGAGCATATTGATGGCAGCCACTTCGCTCTCCGCCTGGAGAACCACCATTCCCGTGGTTTCCCACGGTTTCACCATAGTCAGGGTCTCGAGAACCTCTGACTGCGGGGTGATGGGGTATCCGAAGAAACCGTCGCATCCGCACCTTATCGCAGCGTGTGCGATGGCTTCGTTGCCTTTCATCAAAACATATTCGTCCATAGCCTAATCTTCTTTTTTACGGTAAACGCTGATGCAGCCGTCGGGACATACAACTGCGCATGACGTGCAGCCCGTGCATTCCGTCCAGTCCTGCTGCTCTGCATAGGGATATCCTTTGTGATTGACTTTTTTACGTGACAGTGTCAACAAATCCAGCGGGCATGCGATGATGCACAGTCCGCATCCTTTGCACCGCTCCGTGTTTACCACGATTGCACCTCTTGTTCTGCTCATTGTCAATGGGAGTTTTTGAATGCCTTATTGTCCGTAGATGTCCTTGTTGTAAAACTCCAATATGCTGTAGGTCATTTTGAGTTTCTCTTTCGCGGGACTGTCTGCATTGTACACGCAAGCCTCGTTGTAGTGCTGTATGGCTTTTTGCCAGTCACCGATCTTGTAGTACGAGTTGCCGATCAAGTAGTGTATCTCGTCGCTGCCGGCTGTGTTGAGGTCTGAAACCTGCCCGGCAGGCGAAACGCCGTTTTCCAGCATGGCGGTCAGTTCTTTTATGGCTTGGGCCGCCTTGCCGTTCCGGAGCAAGTTGTCCGTGTATTCTTTTATCTGCATTGCTTTTTTGTTTGCGTTGCAAAGGTACTATAATTCAGTCCGCCATTTCCCGTAAATGTCTCTATGCAGTCTTCTTAACGTCTTTTTTAGATTTGTTAACACTGCAAAACAGTTTTAAATGCTTGTTGTACAGATGTGTATGCGAAAACCGAAAAAGGTTGTTTGTGAAACTAACAAAATCTTTTTCATGTGAGTAATATGCAAGGGATTTGCACGAAGTGCCTTTTTGTGTGCAACCGTGGGGGTGGGAAAACGCAGAAGCCGGGCATGACTCTACGGCAAGAGTCATGCCCGGCTTCGGTTGCAAGTATCTGGTGTGTTATGCTTCTGTTACAGGCTCTACAGCCACAATGCTGCGGTCTCTGCGGTCGTGTGAGAAGTTTACTACACCGTCAGCCAAAGCATACAGTGTGTGGTCGCTGCCCATGCCGACATTCTTGCCGGGGTAGTGAACCGTGCCTCTCTGGCGTACAATGATGTTGCCTGCCACGCAGACCTGACCACCAAAGATCTTTACGCCTAATCTCTTGCTGTGGGACTCGCGTCCGTTCTTGGAACTACCTACACCTTTTTTGTGTGCCATAATTTTCTATAGTTTAATGATTAAGCAACGATTTCCTTGATTGTTATTTCCGAGAACTGCTGACGGTGTCCGTTCTTCTTGCGATAGCCCTTGCGGCGTTTCTTGTGGAAAACAATCACCTTGTCGCCCTTTACGAGCGGAGTCTTTACCTCTGCAATCACCTTGGCACCCTCAACGGTCGGAGTCCCTACGGTAATCGCGCCTTCCTTGTCAACAAGAAGTACGTCCTCGAACTCTACTTCCTGTCCTGCCTCAGACCCTGCAATATGGTATACGAAGAGCTTCTTGCCTGCTTCTACCTTGAACTGCTGGCCCTTGATTTGAACAATAGCGTACATTATAACAATTGATTTTAAAACGCTTCCGCAAGGCGAATTTCTTCATGAAATTTCTTTGTTGGGCCTCCACGGACTAAAAACGACTGCAAAATTAGTGAAAATATTTTGATTGGCAACAGGTTGCGCGGCTGTTTTTGCATTGTGTATAAAAAAGGTGCGGCAAACTTCCGGAAGTCGTCTCCCCGGCTGTGGAGGTGGTGTCAGTGTTTCTGTACGCTCTGGATTTGGTTGAGGTATTTCTCGGTGTCAATGGCAGCGCGGCATCCTGAAGCGGCAGCGTTGACTGCCTGCCGGTATGTGGGGTCTGCCACGTCGCCGGCGGCAAATACGCCCGGAACGCTGGTTTCCGTGGACGGGTTCTTGGTGACGATATACCCCATGGGGTCTGTGTCTATCCACGGTTTGAAGATGTCGCTGTTGGGCTTGTGTCCGATGGCGAGAAACAGGCCGTCAATGCTGATGTCGTAGCTTTTCTCTCCGGGCTCGCCCATGTGGCTTGTGAGTGTGGCGCTTTCAAGTTTGTCGTCGCCCGACAGTTTGCGTGTGTTTGTGTTGTACAATATCTCGATGTTCGGGGTGCTTTCCACTCTTTGCTGCATTATCCGCGAAGCTCTCAGATACGGCTTGCGCACTATCAGGTATACTTTCTTCGCGAGGTGCGACAGATATATGGCTTCTTCACAGGCGGTGTCTCCTCCTCCCACGACGGCAACGGTCTTCTTGCGGAAAAAGAAACCGTCGCACGTGGCGCATGCGCTGACACCCTTCCCTTTGTATTTTTCCTCATCGGCCAGCCCAAGGTATTTTGCCGCAGCTCCTGTCGCTATGACTACGGCAATGGCGGAAACGCTGTCGCCGTTGTCAAGCGTCAGTACGTAGGGGGCTCTCTCCAAGTCCGCTCCTGTCACGGTTTCCGGCCTGATGACGGCACCGTAGTTCAGGGCTTGCCGGCGCATGTTGTCCATCAGTTCGTTGGCGTCAATGCCGTCGGGAAATCCGGGGAAGTTTTCTACGGTCGTTGTGGTGGTCAGCTGTCCGCCGGGCTGCAGCCCTTCAAACAGGACGGGGGCATATCCGCTCCTGCCGAGATAGATGGCCGCCGAATATCCCGCGGGACCGGCTCCTATAATGACGATGTTGTCTTTCATTGTCTCTGCTGTTTGTATGGGGTAGGGTAATATGCGTGGGATATGGGGAAAATGTCACCGGAGGTCAATCACTTCCACTCCGGGGTACTCGTTCTTTCTGAACTTGAAGGTAGCCTCGTTGAATTTCTGTCTTGTGCGGCACTGGAGAATGTCGATTTCGGTGTTTTTCCCGTTGCGCTGCAGGCAGACCTTGAGGGGGTAGTATGTCTTTTTCTCTATGTAGACGACCATCTTCTCAAGCTTGTTGTTGCGCGCAGTAGCATTCAGTGTTATCTCGTGGCAGGATCTGCCTCTGAGGCTGCTCTCTTTCATGGCGTACCTATATCCTTTCTTGTATATGTTCACGAAGAAGTAAGGGTTGAGGCTTTGCTTCTCGGTCTGGGTCGGGGTGGTCACGTTTACCTCGTTGGTGCTTTTGCGGTAGGTCCACAGGGTTTTCCCGTCATACCAGCACTTGACGTTGCTTGACTGCAGGTGCAGCATGGATTTGTGGATATATATGGTGCCGTTCATCTTCCCCGAGGGCGAGGCGGCGGAGAAATCGGCCTTTATGTCGCCCGCGCTGCGTATGGTCGAAGCGGTCTTGTCAAGTATGTCCTTTGCCTTGTTGCTTTGGGCTGTGGCAAACACGGTTGCCAATGCTGTGAGCAGGACGAATAGCGTTTTTCTTTTCATGACTGTGTGGTTTTTGTTCTTGTCCTGGTTGGCCGTCAGGCCAACGGGGCGGCATCGCTCCGTTGTGGTTTACAGCAGGTGCAGGGCCTCGAGTTTGGCATTGAGGTCTCCCTCGTCCAGTATCAGCACGTCGCGCGGTTTGGAACCGCGTGCCGGTCCTACGATTTTGGCTTTCTCAAGTTGGTCCATGAGCCGTCCGGCCCGGTTGTAGCCTATGGCGAATGTCCTCTGGATTGCAGACGTGGAGCCTTGCTGTCCGTTCACAACGTAGCGCGCCACGTCTACAAACATGGTGTCGTATCTTTCAACGCGCCCGCTGGTGTCGGAACTGCCAGAGGCATCGTAATCGTCGCCCATGTCAATTTCCGGCAGCTCGTACGCTCTCAGCGGACTGTCCTGCTCGCTTATGAATGAGGTGAGCGATTCCACTTCCGGTGTGTCTATGAATGCGCATTGCACACGTTCAGGCTGTTTGCCGGAAGCGAGGAACAGCATGTCGCCGCGTCCGATAAGCTGGTTCGCCCCCATCTGGTCCAGAATGGTGCGCGAATCGATGCTTGCCATTACCCTGAAAGCCATTCGGGCCGGGAAGTTGGCCTTTATGTTTCCTGTGATGATGTTCGTGGTCGGTCTTTGGGTGGCGATCACCATGTGTATGCCCACGGCTCTCGCCAATTGTGCGATTCGGGTGATGGGGTACTCTATCTCCTTGCCGGAAACCATGATGAGGTCGCCGAACTCGTCTATTATGACAACGATGTAGGGAAGGAAGTGGTGCCCTTTCTGGGGGTTCAGCTTGCGGGCCTTGAACTTTTCGTTGTATTCCTTGATGTTGCGGCAGTAGGCACTCTGCAGGAGCAGGTATCTGTCGTCCATTTCCTTGCACAGGCTCTTGAGGGTGTGCTTCACCCTGTCGGTGTCGGTTATGACGGCATCTCCGGCGGAGTCTGCTATTTCTGCCATGAAATTGTTTTCAATGGACTTGTAGACGCTGAATTCCACTTTCTTGGGGTCTACGAGCACAAACTTCAGCTCTGTGGGGTGCTTCTTGTAAAGCAGCGAACTGATGATGGCGTTCAGTCCGACGGATTTTCCCTGTCCGGTAGCTCCCGCAACAAGGAGGTGCGGCATCTTGGCAAGGTCTTGGATGTATATTTCGTTCGTGATGGTTCGTCCCAGGGCAATGGGCAGCTCGTAGGGGCATTCCTGGAACTTGCGGCTGTTGATGACGCTTTCCATCGACACGATCTTGGGCTTTGCGTTGGGCACCTCAATGCCGATCGTGCCCTTGCCGGGTATGGGGGCTATGATGCGTATGCCGATGGCGCTGAGGCTGAGGGCGATGTCGTCTTCAAGGTTCTTGATCCGCGCTATCCTCACTCCCCGTGCCGGGGTTATCTCATACAGGGTGATGGTGGGCCCCACGGTGGCTTTGATGCTTGATATCTCCACGCCGAAATTCCGCAGCACGGTTATGATGCGGTCTTTGTTGGCCTGCTGTTCCTGCATGTCAACCGCCGAGTCCTGATCGGGATATTTTTTCAGCAGGCTTGTGGGAGGATATTTGTAGTACTCGAAATCAAGTTTGGGATCGTATGCAGTGTCAAGGCTGCCGCGCTGGAAGTCGTCTTCCCCTTTTTCCTCTTCCGTTGCGGTCTCTATTTCCAGATGCATGAGACTGCCTTGCTCTTCTTCGTCTGTCGTGTCTTCCGCAGGAACAGCGGGGCTGGGATCTGTATAGTCGGTCGTGCCCAGATCTATGACTGTAGGCTTTTCTTCCTGTCCGTAGTCGGCAGGGTGGGGCGGATTGCCGGCCCCGCTGTCCGGTTCTGTCTCTCCGCATGGAGGAACGCCGTCAGCGTGCCGGTCATCGCCAGCCTCTTCCGCATTGTCTCCGGCAGGGCTTTTCACGCGTGTCAGACGGCGGATTACCTCAATGGTTTTGCTTGTCATGTAGATGCAGAACAGCAGCATGGTTATTGCCAGCACGATGCACAGCCCGACAGAGCCTATGGCGTTCCTCAGGTAGCTGCTGATGTTGATGCCGTGCTGTCCTCCGGGGTAGAAGAACGACAGTCCGTCTGGAAACAGCGACGCCAACAGTACTGACCCCCATATCATCAGAAACGAGAGGTTTATGAATTGCTGTATTATCCTTACGGCATGGGTCTTCATGAGTTTCATTGCGACCAGGAACAGGAAAACGGGAATGAAGATTGCGGTAAACCCGAATCCCTCCTGTATGAAATAGTTTGCGGCTTTCAGTCCCAACACGCCTCCGTTGTTGTGTACGGAGACAGGATTGCCCGAACCGTTATTGAGGCCTTCAATGCTTATGGCATCTTCGTTGCCCGTGAATATGAACGACACGAATGCTATTGTCAGGAATATGCCGAGACACACCGACAGAAGACCGAGAATGAAGCGGACGGTTTCCCCTTTGCCCGTGGACTTGAACTTGAACCACGATGACGCTTCCGCAAAAAAGGGCTTGTTTTTCTGCCGGCCTTTTGCCGGAGTCTTCCGCTGTGTCCCCTTGGCGGTTGCGTTTCTGTCGGTAGGTTTGCTTTTTCTTTTTGTCATGTTCATGTCTGTGTGTTGGTATGGATTTTGGGTTTCTTGGCAGCGGTGCCCGCGTGTGGATTCGGCGGAATGCCGGGAATGTTCAGTCAAAGACTTTCCTTTTCAGCACGAAGTTCTTGGTCAGGTATTTTTCCTTGACAATGGGGTTCTCAGCAAGTTCTTCGGGCAATCCGTGAAACAGGATGCGCCCTTCGAAGAGCAGGTAGGCCCGGTCCGTGATAGCCAGAGTCTCGTCGACATTGTGGTCGGTGATGAGAATGCCGATGTTGCGGTCTTTGAGTTTGTAGACAACCCTCTGGATTTCTTCCACCGCGATGGGGTCTACGCCGGCAAACGGTTCGTCGAGCATTATGAATTTGGGGTCGATGGCGAGACACCGGGCAATTTCCGTGCGCCTCCGCTCGCCGCCCGACAGGCGGTCTCCCATATTCTTCCTCACCTTCTCAAGGCTGAACTCGCTGATCAGGCTCTCGAGCTTTTCCTTCTGGTAGGCTTTGGGCTTCCCCGTCATCTCCAGCACGGACATGATGTTGTCCTCCACGGTCATCTTCCTGAACACTGACGCCTCTTGGGCAAGATAGCCTATGCCGTTGCGGGCGCGCTTGTAGACGGGATAGCCCGTGATGTCCGTGTCGTCAAGGAAAATCTTGCCGCCGTCAGGCACAATCAGCCCCGTCGTCATGTAGAATGACGTGGTCTTGCCCGCTCCGTTGGGGCCCAGCAGACCGACAATCTCGCCTTGTCTCACGTTGAAGCTCACATTGTTGACAACCGTGCGCTTGCCGTATTTCTTCACCAGGCCCTCCACATGCAGCATCATGTTTCCTTCCTTGCTCTCGCCGATGCGGCCGGCAACGGCTGTGTCGCCGCTGTCGCCGGAATCATGCCGGCAAGTGCTGTTGCTGTGTCCGAAGAGTTTCATGCGTGTGTGAATGTGTGAATTTGCAAATTGCAAAGTTAGTTTTTTCCTGCAAAAAAATGAGGTTCCGGCGTGGAATTTTCGTCCACTGTTTTAGTCTGAAACCAAAGTGTTGAGCTTGCGGAAAATTTGCTTGATCTCGCCGCGAAAAAGCTTGAGACAAACTATGCGTTCCGGGCGGAGGGGAAGTCCGTTTCCGCCGGAATGGATATCCCCTCCGCCCGAAACGGATATGGATTTCCGCCGGAACGCCAGCGTCCGCTCGTGCTTTTCAATTGTTCTGATCAACATTTTTTTCGCCAAGCTCGCACCGAAAAAGAACAAGATTTGCTGACTATGGCACACGGCTTGCATAGTTAGGGCATAGAACATTATTTATATAAACAAAAATTGTTATGCAGAAGCAGAAAGGAAACATAGGGGTAACGACAGACAACATATTCCCCGTAATCAAGAAATTCTTGTACAGTGACCACGAGATTTTTCTCCGTGAAATAGTGTCCAACGCCGTCGACGCCACGCAGAAACTCAAGACCATGAACGAGACGGGGAAGGTCTCCGGCGATTTGGGCGACCTGACCGTAAGGGTCAGAATAGACAAGAAAGCGGGGACTCTGACCGTCAGCGACCGTGGCATCGGCATGACCGAGGAGGAGATAGACCGCTACATCAACCAGATTGCCTTTTCGGGTGCCACGGACTTCCTTGAGAAGTTCAAGGATACCGCCAACACCATCATCGGCCATTTCGGGTTGGGCTTCTATTCGGCTTTTATGGTCAGCAAACAGGTGGACATCGTCACCCGGAGCTACAAAGAGGGCAGCAAGGCTGTCAAATGGAGCTGTACGGGTACGCCCGAGTTTACCATGGAAGAAGCGGAAAAAGACGACCGTGGTACCGACATCGTGCTGCACATAGACGATGACTGCAAGGAATTCCTCGAAAAGGGCAGGATTCAGGAACTCCTGCGCAAATATTGCCATTTCCTGCCGGTGAAGATTGCGTTCGGCAAGAAAACGGAGTGGAAAGACGGCAAGGAGCAGGAAACCGACGAGGACAATATCATAAACGACTGCGCCCCTGTATGGAAGCAGAAACCGTCGGAGCTGAAGGATGAGGACTATCTCAAGTTCTACCGCGACCTTTATCCGGGCTACGAGGAACCGCTCTTTTGGATTCACCTCAACGTGGACTATCCGTTCAACCTGACCGGTGTGCTGTTCTTCCCCAAAATCAAGAACGAGCTTGACCTGCGCAGAAACAAGATACAACTTTACTGCAATCAGGTCTTTGTGACCGATTCTGTCGAGAACATCGTGCCGGATTTCCTCACTCTCCTTCACGGTGTCATCGATTCTCCCGATATTCCCTTGAATGTCAGCCGTTCTTATCTGCAGAGCGACGCCAACGTGAAGAAAATTTCCAAATACATCACCAAGAAGGTGAGCGACCGGCTTGAGTCGATTTTCAAGGAGAACCGCAAGGGCTATGAAGAGAAGTGGGACGACCTGAAGCTCTTCATCAACTACGGGCTGCTCAGCGAGCCGGATTTCTACGACAAGGCGAGCAAGTTCACCCTGCTGAAAGACTCCGAGGGCAAGTATTTCACGCTTGACGAGTACAGGGAGCTGATAAAGGACAACCAGACGGACAAGGACGGAACGCTTGTATACCTCTATGCAAGTGACCTGCAGAAACAGTACAACTATATCGAGGAGGCCAGGGCCAAGGGCTACAGCGTGCTTGTCATGGACGGCCAGCTGGACACGCCTCTTGTGGGCATGCTTGAACAGAAGCTGGAGAAGTCGCGTTTCAGCCGTGTAGACGGTGATATCGTCAGCCGGCTTATCCGGAAGGACGATGTCCAGACAGCGGTTGACGCTGACGATGCGGAGAACCTGTCGGCTTGTTTCAAGAGCCAGATTCCCACTGTGGAAAAGAGCGAGTTCAGCGTTGAGGTCCAGTCCATGGGCGAGAATGCGCAGCCCGTGACGATTACCCAGGGCGAATATATGAGGCGCATGAAGGAAATGAGCCGTCTGCAGGCCGGTATGGCGTTCTACGGTGAAATGCCCGACATGTACAGCTTCATCCTGAACTGCGACCATCCTGTTGTCGCCAAAATCAATGCGGAACTGAAGGAAGGCGTGACTGACAAGCTGAAACCTGTCAATGCGGAACTCAAGGGGCTGAAGGCCCGCCAGACCGTGTTGCGCGACGAACAGTCAAAGGCAAAAGAGGGTGAATTCACTGAAGAGATGAAGAAGGAGCTTGACAAGTGCAATACGGACATTCAGACTGAAGAAACCAAGAAGAAAGGGATTCTTGCCGACTTTGCAAAGTCGGAACCGAAAGTGCGTCACCTGATAGACCTTGCGATGCTTCAGAACGGTCTGCTTGAAGGCAAGGAACTTGTTGACTTCGTAAAGCGTTCGGTAGACTTGCTCTGAAAAACTCAGCCCGCAACGCTGACAACGAATGCCATCAGTCTTTCAGGCATCCGATGGGGATGACATACACGCCGTCTTCCCTTTGGTAGGCGTATTGTCCGACACCTATTATTACCGCCATGAATGAGGGGGCTGGCATTTTGTCTGTGTCAATCTTGCCGGCCAGGGATGTGAGATTGGCTGCACCTTCCTCAATACGTTCCGTTCCACCCAGTTTCACTTCAAGTAGTGCGTATTTTCCGTTGCGGAGGTGAAGTACTGCGTCACATTCCAAACCGCTGCTGTCCCGGTAATGGTAGAGCGTACCGTCGAGAGCCTCGGCATAGACACGCAGGTCGCGCACGGCAAGGTCTTCAAAGAACAGGCCGAATGACTGCAAGTCGTTGATCAAATCTTTGGGGCCAAGACCCAGAGCGGCGATACCAATGCTTGGATCTGCAAAATGACGGGTGTCGCTTGTGCGTATGGCGGTTTTGCTCCTTAGGTTTGGATTCCATGCCGCAATGTCTTCAATGACATAAAGCCTTTTCAGGGCTTTGATGTACTCCATAACCGTATTCTCGTCCAAAGTGCTGGCATCATTCGCCAGCATATCTTTTCGGATGGTTGCCACGGACACTTGTTGCGAGATATTGCGCGCATAGGAGCGAAGCAGCAGTTTCGCACGTTCTGCGCTACGTCTGGTTCTATCCACCCGTTGGATGTCGTAATTCACGACGGAATCGTAATAGTCAACGGCTTGGTCAAGAGCCACCTCTTTAGGGACGATTGTAGCCCAGGGCCATCCTCCGCGGCAAGTAAGGAATGCGAGTGTTTCCACCTCAAGGTCATTTGTTTGGATCTCAAGACCTTTTCCGTCGAACAAGTCTTTCAAACTGACGGAGCCGGTAGATTCTTCTGATTCATACAAACTCATGGGGCGCATTTTGAGATGGGCGAAGCGTCCTGTGCCGCTGTGTATCGTATCATTAGCTTCGGGCAAGACGGATGAACCTGTCAGTATGAATTGGGAGGGAGTACCTCTTCTGTCCACTTCGCTTCGAATGCAGTCCCAGATTGGCGGAAGGGCTTGCCATTCGTCTATAAGGCGCGGTGTCCTGCCTTCAAGCAGGGTCTTTGGACTGAGTTCTATCATCTGGGAACTTTGCAACAGGACGGAGGAGTCCCCCAAATCCAGTGTGCTCTTTGCCAGCTGTTTGGCGGTGGTTGTCTTTCCGCACCACTTTGGACCTTCAATAAGGACTGCGCCTTTACCGAGAATCTTGCGATTCAGCAATTTGTCGGCTATACGATGCTTGTACTTTGCCATATTGTTTTGACTTCAAGTGCAAAGTTATTGGTTTTGTTTTGAATATCAAATGTTTTGTCTGCCAATTCGGTAATTTGTGAGGAATTTATTCAGTAATTTGTAGGCGATTTGTTCAGTAATTTGTGACTTTCCTCACGCTTCCGTCATTTTATACCCCTGTCCTTTATACAGCAGAGGCACCGCCATGATCATGGCGGCGCCTCTGCGCTATGGGCATCCTTTTGG
>CAVEQO010000031.1:0-29342 GCA_963617965.1 Anaerovoracaceae bacterium | reverse complement strand
GAAACGCAACTGCCATTCGGGCGGAACGGATATCCGTTTCGGGCGAAACTCCGCCGCAAGATCAAACAGAAATTTCGCCAGATCAAGCATTTTTTCTTGCTGCACAGGCTTTTTTTCCGCACAGTCTTTCCGCCACCGTTTTTCTGACGCATCCGGCAAATATGCTCCCGGTTTGCTCTCCGTTTTGACCAATTAAATGTAATTTTGCACCTTGATTCACGTCAGCCAACAATGAGTGCCTGGAAGACAGTACTGTTTATATTCTCCATATTGCTTGCCCTTGCCATAATATGCCTTGCTTTTCCGAAAAACGGAATCACCGTAGGCGGTATCGAGTTCCGGTTCCCGTCGCTGGCCGAGGTGATAACACCGGCGGAGCAACCCGATGACAACAAGCAACCTGCGGACAAAGAAGTGCAAAGGCAGATTGACGTTCTCCGCAACGCCAAGAAAAAGGAATTCGACGATTTCTGCCGGAAATCTCCGACCCGCATATTCATGCCCGGCAACAACGCAGCATATCTTGACCCGTTTTTCGAGGCTCTCGACAGTGCCGGAAAAGAACCCGTGCGTATAGTACACTACGGGGACTCGCAGCTTGAGACCGACCGCATGACATCGGCCCTGCGCGAACACTTCCAGTCCAGATTCGGCGGCAGCGGAGTGGGAATGGTGCCGGCTGTGCAGCCCATAGCCACGTTCACCATGTCGCAAACCGCCAGCCCGGAACTTCAGCTGTACCGTGCGTTCGGTTCGGCGGACTTCCGAGCCAGCCATCACCGCTACGGCCCCATGGCGGCAATGTCGAGACTTGACGGCACGGTCACGCTGTCGTTCAGCAGCCGGGGAAAAAAGAAGTTCCCGCACTGCCAGCAGTTCCGCAAAATTTCCGTCGTAATGAAAGGCAACGGAACGATGAGCGCAAGCTGTGCGGACAAGACATACACTCTCTTGCCGGACTTCGGCGACGAGGACATGGTGAGGATATACAGTGCGGAACTGCCCTCGCCCACCACAAAGACCCGCCTGACCATAAGCGGCAACATGGACATATACGCCATAATGCTTGACGGGGCAGACGGAGTGTCAATGGACAACGTGCCGATGAGAGGGTGCTCCGGGACGGTGTTCACAACCATAGACAGGAGCACCATAGCCCCTTTCTTCAAGCGGCAGAACGTGCGGCTGATAATATTGCAATACGGTGGAAACGCCGTGCCGTATCTCAACGGCACGAAGAGTATCTCTGCCTATACGGACAACATAAGGCAGCAGATTCGCCTTTTCAGGGAAACAGCTCCCAAAGCCTGCATTTTGTTCATAGGCCCGTCTGACATGTCCACGCGCATCAACGGCACAATGCAATCATACCCCCATCTGGAGGAAGTGGCGGTTGCACTGCGCAAGGCGGCCAACGAGGAGGGAGCCGCATTCTGGGACATGTACAAAGCCCAGGGCGGACGCAACTCCATGGTGGAATGGGTCAAGGCAAGACCGCAGCTTGCAGGAAGCGACTACATACATTTCACCCCACTGGGTGCCGAGAAGATGAGCCAGATCCTCTATGACACCTTCCGGCTGTACTACAGGTACTACAAATTCCGCACAGACCCCGGCAACGAGTTCTGACCGCGCAGTACACACGACACACAGAAGCGTCAGACCAAAACCGCACAAAATGACAACAAGGAAATATGCAACAATGCTGACTGCCATTGCGCTCGCCGCATCCGCATGCGCCAAGGGCAGGTATTTCAGGCTGGCAAGAGTACCCGTACCGCAAGACACGCTCTGCATCAAAGCCGACCGGGCGCATCTGGTTTTTCCCGGCAACCACGACGCATTCGACCTCTTCTACAAAAAGCTCGCCAAACTGCTTGTAAGGGGAACCAACAGAATAAACATCCTCCATATGGGAGGAAGCCATGTACAGGCAGGATACCTGACAGACCGCATACGCAACAACCTGACCCTGATGCACGACAGCACCAATGTTCTCCACGCCAAGGCCGCCGACCGGGGGGCCGTATTTCCGTTCCGTGCCGTAAACACCAACGCCCCGACGAACTATACCATATCGCGCACAGGGCAATGGCGCGCCAGCAAGTGCATATCCGCCACACAGGACGCAACACTCGGACTGTGCGGCATCGCGGCCCTGACAAATGACGAGGCGGCCTCGCTGACACTCTGCCTGCACGATGACACCTACCGTTTCAGCAGAATACGCGTACTGGGCTATTCGCCGCAGTCATCCTCCTTTCCCGTCATAGCCATGGGGACGGACACCATATTCCCCTCCGTCAACGACAGCGGCAGCGGCTATCTGTTTCATTTGCCTTCACTGACAACACAGTGTACGGTGTCATTCTGCAACGTCAGCGACAGCAGCACCTTTGTAGTGCGCGGACTTATACCGGAAAGCAACCGCCCGGGTATAACCTATTCCGAATCAGGTATAAACGGAGCATCTGTTCCAGCATGGCTCAACTGCGCCGCACTGGAAAAAGAGATGGAGCTGATCTGCCCCGACCTGATAATCTTCGGCATAGGCATAAACGATGCCGCCACCACATACGACAACTTTGACCCCGAAACATTCAAGGACAACTACCGCAAGCTGATAGGCAAGACAAGGAAGGTGTCGCCCAAGGCGGCACTGCTCTTCATAACCAACAACGACTGCTGCCAGTCGGTGCGCATCAGGAAGCCCAACCTCAACACGGCGAGGGTGGCACAAGCATTCATGGAACTGGCAGAGGAATACAACGGAGCCGTGTTTGACCTCTACCAGGTGATGGGAGGACAGAATTCCTCGGCCGTATGGACGCAGCAACAACTGATGCGGGCAGACCGGGTGCATTTCACCGAAAGCGGATACCAGACAGTGGGAGACCTCATATACAATGCTCTGGCGGAAGACTTCGAAAACAGCACAAGCCGCTGACAAAAAGACGACCAGAACCGCATAGCACTACAAGATGGAACAACCCGCCGATTTCATGATACTGCTTTGGGAATACATCGTCAGCGTATTCTCATTCAACCCAAACAGTCCGCTGCTGTTCACGCAGTTTCAGTTCTGGGCTTTCTTTGCACTGGTATTCACGCTCTTCGCCCTGTTCAAGAACAGGATTCTCCTGCGAAACACCTACCTCATGTTTGTCAGCCTGCTGTTCTACTACAAGACAAGCGGACTGTTTGTAGGACTGCTGGTGTTTGTGACCATCTCGGATTTCCTCATAGCCAAAAGGATATACCGTGCCAGACAGGACAACTCCACGACAAAGGCCCGGCTGCTGCTCTGCCTCAGCGTACTGATAGACCTGAGCATACTGTGCTATTTCAAGTATGCCTATTTCTTCGCAGACTTCGTCAACAGCATTTTCGGCACAGACATTCATGTGACGAACGTCATGGCAAGTGCGGGCAACGCCATGACAAACAGCAATTTCTTTTGCGTGGACAACATAGTCCTGCCTGTGGGCATTTCATTTTACACATTCCAGATAATTTCCTATACGACAGATGTATATAAGGGACTGGTCAAACCAGTACACAACATCTTCAACTTCGGCTTTTTCGTCAGCTTTTTTCCGCAACTGGTGGCAGGCCCCATTGTCAAGGCCAGCGATTTCATACCACAGATATACCGCAAATACAGCCTCAGCAGGATGCAATTCGGCATCGCCGTGTTCTGGATCATAAACGGACTGCTGAAAAAAATCATTCTGAGCGACTACCTGGCCGTCAATTTCATAGACCGCGTATTTGACAACCCGCATCTGTTTACGGGATTTGAGAATCTCGCCGCACTGTTCCTGTACTCGCTGCAGGTCTACGCCGACTTTTCGGGCTATACCGACATTGCCATAGGTCTGTCGCTGCTGATGGGCTTCCACTTGCCGCCAAACTTCAACTCGCCATACAAAGCCCCCAACTGCTCGAATTTCTGGAAGAGGTGGCACATTTCGCTCTCCCGGTGGCTACAGACATACCTGTATATCCCGTTGGGCGGCAACCGCAACACGACTTTCGGCACATATTTCTGGATAGTGTTCATGACCCTTGCCGCCCTGGTGCTGTGCGGCAGCCTGTGGATAGCCCTCGGAGTGGCGGCTGTGGCTTCGGCTGTAGTGTTCACGGCACTGCGCTATCCCCAAAAACGCAAGAAAATTTATGCAAACCTCAACAGCATGATAACCATGCTGCTGGGAGGCCTATGGCACGGCGCAAGCCTTAATTTCATAATTTGGGGAGGTCTGAACGGCACCGGCATGATAGTGTTCAAATTCTGGCGCGACATGACCCTGCTGACCAGAGCCCTGGTGAGTACCATAGCATTTGAGCTTCTAATTGTCATTGACTTCGTATGGCCCGGACCTTTATGCAACATACTTCTTGTGTTCCTGACGTTCATTACCGTAAGCGCATGGACACGCTACCTGTATTCGCTCTGCGGAAGCAAAGACCGTTTCGGGTGGCTGGAACACGGGTGGAGCGTACTTGTGACATTCGTCTTCATAACATTCACGCGCCTGTTTTTCCGCAGCGGTTCCAACCTTGACCCGGCGGTAGCCAACGAAACGGCATGGTCAACAGCCAGCCGCATGGTCAACAGCATGGGATCGCAATGGAACGCCAGCATCCTGCCCATCATACAGAATTACCACAATGTGTTCATCCTCTTTGTGGCAGGCATGGTGATACACTGGCTGCCGACGCGCACCAAGCGCCGGTACCGCATCGCATTCGCAAAGCTCCCCGTCCCGGCAATATGCCTGTGCACCGTACTGACCGTGTTCCTCGTGTTCCAGTTCGTGTCCGCCAAGCTACAACCGTTCATATATTTCCAGTTCTAAGACCCCGAACCGGAAATGTCTGTAAGAACGGACAGCATCTGGTCAATGTTGCGGACATCCTGTATGGCAAGACGGCGTTTCCTGTTGTGTTCCGAGAGCCTGCAACTGTCAAAATGGGCGGACATATACGTGATGCTGCGTCCGAACGTGTCACTCTGATAGAACGCACTATCGGGATTGGACACATAATACAAGGTAAGGACTCCGTTTCTGGCCACGATGCGCTCTATGCCGAGACTGCGCCCGATTCTGCGGACCGCCGGGACTTTCAGCAAATTTTCGGCAGGCTCCGGCAAAGTTCCGAAACGGTCTTCCAGTTTCTTGCGGTAGCCTGCAATCAACGCATCGGAATCAAGCGAGTCGATCTCGCGATAACACAACACACGTTCGTTGGCTCCGGGTATATATTCCTCGGGCAGATAGAGAGGCAGGTCGCTGTCAAGGCTGCACTCCCCTACAAACAATTCGCCCTGCAAAGACACCGACTGCCCGGCCTCGTCTTCATACAAGTCCGCGAACTCCTCCGTCTTCAGTTCGTGGACAGCCTCCGAAAGGATTTTCTGATAGGTTTCGTAGCCCATGTCTGCAATGAAGCCACTCTGCTCCGCCCCCAGAAGGTTTCCCGCCCCGCGGATATCAAGATCCTGCATGGCAATCTGGATGCCGCTGCCCAAATCGCTGAAACTCTCGATTGCCTCCAGACGATGCCTGCTGTCGTCTGACAAGGCGACAGCGGGGGGAGCAAGAAGGTAACAGAACGCCTTGCGGTCACTGCGCCCCACCCTGCCCCTCATCTGATGGAGGTCGCTCAAGCCGAAATTCTGCGCATTGTCTATGATTATGGTATTGGCGTTAGGTATGTCAATGCCGTTCTCCACAATTGTGGTGGAGAGAAGTACATCATATTCGCGGTTTATGAAGTCCAGTATTGTTTTCTCGAGAGCATCGGGCGACATTCTGCCGTGACCGACTGCCACGCGGGCGTCGGGCACATACTCATGGATAAGCGACTCTATATGCGGTATCTGGGCGATTCTGCCGCATACGAAAAAGACCTGTCCGCCTCGGCTCATCTCAAAATTGATGGCATCGGCTATTATCTCATGGCCAAAGACATGGATTTCCGTCTGGATGGGATGCCTGTTTGCGGGAGGTGTTGACAGCACAGACAAATCGCGTGCGCCCATCAGCGAAAACTGGAGGGTGCGTGGGATCGGAGTGGCCGTAAGGGTAAGGGTGTCCACGTTCACCTTCATTTGCCTCAGTTTTTCCTTTGTAGCCACGCCAAACTTCTGTTCCTCGTCAATGACAAGCAGCCCCAAATCCTTGAACACGACAGACTTGCCGAGCAGTTTGTGTGTGCCTATGATGATTTCTATCTTCCCGTCCTTGAGCCGCTCACAGATTTCCTTGGTTTTCTTGGGAGAACGCGACCGCGAAAGATATTCCACAGTCACGGGGAAATTCTTCAGACGCTCCCGGAACGTTTGATAATGCTGATATGCCAACACGGTCGTTGGCACAAGCACCGCTACCTGCTTTCCGTCGGCAGCGGCCTTGAAAGCGGCTCTCACAGCCAGCTCCGTCTTGCCGAATCCGACATCGCCGCACACCAGACGATCCATGGGCCGCCTGCTCTCCATATCCGCCTTTATCTGGCTTGTCACCGTAAGTTGGTCGGGAGTGTCTTCATAAGCAAAGGACGCTTCCAGCTCGTTTTGCATATAAGAATCAGGGCTGTAGGCAAATCCCTCACGCTGCCGCCGCTCGGAGTAAAGTTTTATCAGGTCGCGCGCAATGTCCTTTATCTTCTTCTTGGTCCGCTCCTTCAGCTGGTGCCAGGCTCCTGTGCCGAGTTTGCTCAGGCGTGGAGTCTCGCCGTCGCCCTGCCTGTATTTGCTGACCTTGCCCAATGCGTGGACAGACACATAGACAATATCGCCGTCCTGATAGAGCAATTTCATCATCTCCTGTTCTGTACCGCCCTTTTCAACCCTCACAAGACCTACGAACTGCCCGATGCCATGGTCTACATGGGTCACATAGTCGCCGGGGGAAAATTGGTTGAGTTCACGCAAAGAGTGCGCGACCTTGCCGTTTCGCGCATATCCGCTGCGGATCTGGTACTTGTGGAAACGGTCAAATATCTGATGATCCGTAAAGAGGCACACTTTCAGAGTGTCATCGGCGAAGCCGGAGTGAATGGTGTTTCCGACTGGTTCAAAAGCAACCGGACGGTCTGACTGCGAGAATATTTCTTTCAAGCGGGCGTGTTGCCTGCCGCTGTCAGCGAATATGAAAATCCTGTATCCCCGAGCAACAAATCCGGAGAGAGTCTGCCCTATCAAATCAAAATTCTTGTGAAACACGGGCTGGGACGATGTATGGAACTTTACCGACGCACCTCTGACACCCGCAGGTTTCGTAGCCAACACAACCGAAGGATACGCCTTCTGGCTACGGGCAAAGTCCGTAGCGTCAAGAAGCAGACTGCCGGCATCAAGTTCGGCAACGCCGTCCCTGTTTTCACCCTGTATGACAGCCCTTTCTATCAAAGCCTGTTCGCTGAAGCCCTCTTCAAAGATTTTCCCGACCGTATCGCGCACAAAAGCCGGGTTCTTCTGGACAAGAACGGTGGAGTCGGGCAAAAAGCTGAAGAAAGAGACACGGCTATGGGGCGAAGACGCCACGAAAGGGACCAGCGAGGCACGGCTGACCTTTTCTATCGACAATTGGCTCTGGACATCGAATGTGCGTATGCTGTCTATCTCGTCACCAAAGAAATCAATGCGGTACGGACAATCGCAGGAATAAGAGAACACGTCAAGTATACTGCCCCGGACGGCAAACTCGCCGGGCTCATAGACGTAGTCGGTATGGCGGAAACCAAGGGCAGACAGGCGTTCGCCGATTCCGGCAAAATCATATTCACCGCCGACCTCGACATTCAGGCAGGCTTCCCTGACGGTGTCCTGAGTCACGACTTTAACCGCCAAGGCTTCGGGATAAGTAACTACAAACATCGTGGATGCAAGACCACTGTCAAGTCCCGCAAGCCGTCCAAGCACATCCGTACGCAGAATTTCATTGGCAGGGTCAATTTGGGCATACCTTACGCCGCGCTTGTACGGGGACGGGAAAAACAGCGAACTACCCTCGCCAAGCAATGTTTCCAAATCACCATGAAAAGCCGTCGCCTCGTCTTCGTCATTCAAGATTACAAGGAACAGTCGCGGAACGGTCAGCAAACCATGCAAAGCACTGAAACACACTGCACTCGAAGATCCCTGCAAACCTTCAATGAACAGGGGGTCGCCAGCAACCAGCCCATTGACCCGGCTTGCCACAGCACGCACGCCACTATGGCGCATAAACAGTTTCCTTATACCAGAGGAGTCCACTTTTGCCTTTTTCTGTCAGGGTTACACGAGGAGACGAATCTGAAATTATGGAGCAGAACGAGAGACAGCGTACAAACAACACGCAACAATATCCCAATATACGCCAAAAGACCACCGGAAATAATCTGGTGATCTTTGCTCTTCGTTGAAATATTACAGTTCAGTAAAATCAGTTTGCCGGAGTTTCTTCCGCAGAACCCTGCTGTCCGGCTGTCTGTCCCTGCGCCGGCATCGCCTGCTTTTCCGGCTGACCGGCAGCCGACGGCATGGGGACGGCCGTCTGCACGGGAGCTTTTTCCACCACAGAGCTTTGTGTCGTCTCGCCGGGAATAAGGTAAGCGGCTGCAACGCTAAACACCACCATGGCTATCGCAAGACCCCATGTGGCTTTTTCTACAAATTCCGTGGTTTTGCGTACACCGCCCAAGCTGTTTGCACTGGAGAAACCGGCCGCAAGACCGCCACCCTTTGATTCCTGTATGAGCACAATCAAGCACATCAGGACAGCTGCGAGCACTATAAGTACGATAACGATACTATACATTTCTACTACTTTTGTTTTTGTTAATACGTATTAGCAATTTCAGATAACGCATCTGGTCTGCAAAGTAAGCACTTTTTTTTGGATTTTCGGCACTTATGAACTCAATAATTTCAAGAGCCTGCTCATATTTCCGCTGTTTGATATACAGGCCGGCCATTGTTTCCGTGAAAAACTCTTTCCTGTGTTCTTCCGCAAAGGGGATGTCGTCAGTTTGGGCGGTTTCCTCCGGCGGAGTGTCGGCAAGATGGCTGGTGATGAACGGCACGGTGAACTCTTCGTCTTCTTCACATACAGGACTGTTGTCATGCTGCGGAGCAGCAGGAATACCGTCCGCTGCGGAAACGGTCTCTGAAATTTCCGCGACACTTTGCCGCAGAACCGTCGGTGGCTCATGCCGAGATTCAACTCCTACAGGCCCGGCCCCACCGCCATTTCCTATGTCAGGCAACTGCTCCAAATAAAGAGAATAGTCCCCCATGGAATCTGCCGTGTCTGCCGTCTGCGGCTGGGATGCGACTGATGACGGAGTGTCTTTAAGGAAGTTGTCAATCAGAGCCAACGTCTTGTCACCGTATGCCTTATCCCCAGAGTTTTCAAGTTCCACTGTAGGTATTGAGTAGTTCAGTCCCTCAACCATATCAAACAACACGGAGCGGTCTGCCACACACAGTGCAGAGACGCCCAACTGCCTGCTGAACCCCGTGTCATGAACGGCGTACATATTTTGCAGCAAAAGCAGATGGAGGGTCTGGTAAAAGGGGTAGCGTTCAATGGCTTTCCTTATGACCGGAATGGTGCTGCGATCCATACGCTCCGGGTGGCGTATGAGTTCTATCGCAGAATTGAGCTGTTGTGTGATCATGAGCAAGAGATATATGTGTAGGTTGTCTTGTTGCCGTCGGGACTGGTGTGCATTACCAGTTGGCTACCGTGGCATTGAATATCTGGTCTACAAGGTCTTTGATCATCTGTGTGACCAGTTCCTCCTGCACGGCAGTGAGCTGTTGTGAAGAGTCATAATCCGCCGTTGCCGTAAAGGAGCGTTCAAAGTCATCGGAATGTTTTTTGTTGTTAACAAAGCGCACGTTGACCGTCATTTTCAACTGTGTCTGCGAGGAGTATCCGTCAGCCGACACAGACTTGTTGTACTGGCTGTACTCCGTTATCTCGCCAGACAACTGCATATCGCCATTGCGGTTTACCTGCCTCAGCTTTGTCTGACGGGCATAGACGTCAGACAATTCATTGTTGAACATGGAGTGCATCGGGGCCCAGACATAAGCAGAGCGGAGAGGGAAATCGTCTATCTGTATGGTCTTCGTGGTAAGATAGTCTATCGAGGCCCCGTTGAGCTTGTAGCTGACAGAGCAGCCTACCAGCAGCAGCAGGCAGAGACTCACTAACGTGTTTGCTATGGTTGGTTTATCAAAAGGGTTCATAACTGTCATTATGCGGTTTGGTCACTTGACATTCTCCAGACCATATTCCTTGATTTTCCTGTACAGTGTGCGTTCGGGGATCCCCAATTCTTCCGCAACCTTGCGGCGCGCCCCGGCATGGCGCTTCAGCGATGAAACGATGGCATCTTTCTCCATGTCGTCAATGGTATTTATCTTTTCCACGAACTCAGGCGTCTCGGCATCCTCGTACACCACAGGAAGCGACAGCAGCGGCCTTGCGTGGCGAGTTCTGTCTGACGCTGCGGAGTTTGACGGCGAGATGTTCAGGGACTGCCGCAAGTCATCAAGTTCTTCACGCAGATGGCGACACTGCGTGGACAGCTGCGCCAGCCACTGGAAAATAACCGTCCGCTCCGACTCAAAAGACTTGTAGTCGTCGTTGTACGACAGCATGGTTTCCTTTTCGTCAGGCAGGGCTTTTTTGAGCCTGTCAACAGTAACCATACCGTCCGGCACCGTGACCGTGAGACTCTCCACCAGATTGCGCAACTGGCGGATGTTGCCCGGCCATTGGTATTTCATGGCATAGTCCATGGCCTCGTCATCGAGTGCCACGGGGTCGGCGTTGTTGTATTTGTCGCTCATGTCAAGCGCAAATTTCTTGAAAAGCAGACGAATGTCATCGCCGCGTTCACGGAGAGGCGGAATATTGATGGAAATGCCGTTGAGACGATAGAACAAGTCTTCCCTGAACTTGCCCTCACGCATTGCACTGAGCAAATTGACATTGGTGGCGACCACTATGCGCACATCCGTCTTGAACACCTTGTCCGACCCCACCGGAATGTACTCGCCACTCTCAAGCACCCTCAACAACAGGGACTGGGTTTCCTTGGGAAGTTCCCCTATTTCGTCGAGGAACAGCGTGCCACCATCGCAAGCGGCAAAATATCCCTCACGGTCAGAGTCGGCTCCGGTATAGGCTCCCTTGACATGACCGAAGAGTTCCGAATTTATCGTGCCGGGAGGAATGGAACCGCAGTTGATGGCCATGAGGCGTTTGTTCTTGCGCGGACTGTAGTCGTGGATTATACGGGAGAATATATCCTTGCCCACTCCGTTTTCGCCGAGGATTACCATCGACAGGTCTGTCGGGGCCACACGCAGAGCCATCTGCAGAGCCTCGTCAAGGGCAGAGCACTTGCCCACAATGTTGTATTTCCTCTTTACAGAGAGTAAGTCTATCTTCATTTTCCAATATATAACGATGGCAGTGAGCTGCCGGAGCAGTCAGAATGTCAGTTCCAGTTTCACTCTCCATCCCCATTTTTTTGCGCCAGGCAGGTAGAGATAATTCAAACGGCGGACTGCCTGAATCTGCAGCACCTTGAATATGTTGTGAACGCCCGCATATACCTCGACATAAGGTTTGTCGTTCTCCATTGCAAACGAAGAGTAACGGTAGGTGCCGTCATGTCTGAAATGGCCGGGGAAATAGTACAGACGGCTGTCGCCGGGGTTGAGGGTGGGATTGTTCTTGTCGGTGAGGGTCCCCCAGAGTGCGTTGCACCCTATGATTTCACGCCATTTGAGCTTGCGCAGCAGTGGGATGCGATTGAATATTTTGCCGTTGAGATCCCACTGCGCCATGGCAGAAACATAGCGGTCGTTGAGAAACTCCATGTTGTTTACCATACTGAACATGGCCTTGTGTACGATGTAGGACTGGTTTGCGGCAGGCATTATCAGCAAAGGATACGGCACCCTGTTCCATTGGATGCCCCCGTTTATGTAAAAATCCATCCTGCCCCATGCCGACGGCAGCCAGAAACGTTTGTAGACAGATGCCTCCGTCAGGTTGTAGCGGTGCTCGCCGCCCACAGCCTTGAACCCCACGATGTGCCCCAAAGTAAATATCGGAGCCTCGTTGTTGACGGTAATGCGTCTCTGCTTGGTGTTCATGTACTTCGCACCGGGGCTGTATTTAAGTTCCACCGCCAAGTCTGCCGTATTGAAATAGCGGTTGTACGCAGTTCTGTCTGCCGACGGTTTTCCCGACCTGTCCAAGGGCTGATAGAACAGAGCCCCGACAGCCTCATCCCTTTCCCTGCGCATCTGTGCAGTGATCCCGAAGCCGTTGAGCCACTCGCATTGATATTTGAGACCGAACTTGTGGTAATAAACCATCTGGTCTACCGTAGTCACTTTGAACGAAGAAAACACGTTGTCCTTGTCGGTAGGCATGAACTTGTCGGAAGCAGACATCACATCGGTCTGATACGACACAGAGAGGTTGTTCATGGGAAACTCCGTAACCTGATAAGACCTTTTCCTGAATGCGTAGGTCAGTTCAGACAGACCTTTGAGCCTGCGGTCTTTGAATCCGTAGGCCAGATACCCCTTCGCGAAAAGATGAGGGTTAAGATTGGCTGTTGTCTGGCCGGAAGCGCGAAGACGGAACCCGTCAATGAAATTGTGGCTGAACATGGTGTTCACCGGACCTATGTCAAACTTGGACGGTTTCTGCGGGTCAGACGAAGTCTCCACATAGTTCTCCACAAAAGCCTTGAGCACGAACAGGAAGAGATTGAAGTTCTTCATGCTCTGGAGCTCTTTCACCATCTGCCCCATGGAAGCCTCGGCCACAGTAAGACTATCCGTGCGGTTAGTCTTCCAGAAATTGTCGTTCTGCAAGACCGCATTGGGCTCAATATATTCCTGCCCGCCATAGCGGAATTCCTTGTCTGGCAATGGCGACAGGCTAAATTCCGAATAGTCGTTTGTGAGCTGCACATGAAGGCGTGCCATGTCCATAATGGCAGAAATCTGCACCGTCATCTTGTTTTGCGCCAACACCTGATCGCCCGACGGGAGATTCAGAAATTCCTGACTGATATTGAGCTTTTCCACAAAGTTGACATCAGAGCTGTGGGGTATCTGCAGTTTCGAGCGGCGCACTCTGTATGTGGAGTCCGTCATGATGAAGAGACTGCCCGAAAATCCGAAATCCTGGGGGTTGTTGGGTGTAAAAGCCACCTCAATACACTTGTCGCTGCCTACGAAGACCGTATCCTGTATGAAGAAGTGGTAAAAGCTGATGGCGTTTTTCGAAGAAACGGGACTGACAAACTGATGGCGCAGTAGCCGGACATTGTCGTCAAATATGTTGACATCGGTAAAACAGTCTGCCAGAATGCTGTTGAGGATCTCACCGGAAGAGAAAAACTTGTTGAGTCCCTCTTCGCGCTTTCCAGTGATGATTGTCTTCTCCGACTGGGGGTTCTTGCGCCATATCCGGCGTTGTGTGGTTTCCTGAAACGTAACGGGGAATATCCGCTTCCCCGTTTCAGGACAGACCTCCACGTGTCTGTTCAGAAACGGCATCTTCCTGAATATGCCCTCGTTGAGAGTTTTTTCAGACACGTCATTGATGGCGAACGTCAACTTCTTGTACATATTATAGCTGAAATATGCGTGCCGGTGCAAATCCGTCTGCTTTTTTGCAGCTATAACCTTTTTCATCAGTTCAACGGCGGGGTTGTTCTTGCGCGAATATTTCTTCTTGCGCGCCTTGACCACCGCCTCCTTCAGCGTGTGCGACACGTCAGTCAGTTTAACGTCGATACGCCGGCTTTCGGAAGTGACGTTGAAAGTCTGGCGTCCATAGCCGTAGAAGGAAACCACCAGAGTTTTGCCGGCGTGCAACGGCAGCGTATACATACCGTTGGCATCCGTATTCACGCCCACGGGCATACCTGCATAAAACACGTTGGCGTATGCAACAGGCTCGCCGGTGCGGGCATCTGTAACCACACCGGCTATGTTTTGCGCAGCCATTCCAAGAGAAGCCACAGCAAAACACACAATCAGCAATAACTTACGCACAACACGCACAGGACAAACCGATAACGTAGAAACGCAAAGGTAACACATTTATTACAAACAAATACGTTAATTTCCCTAAAGATTGCAAGCCAAACACACAGGGCGGGACAACAAACAGAGAGCCGTTCCAAAAACAGTTTTATGGAGCGGCTCTCTGTTTGTTCCCAAATGAGGGAAAGTGTCAATCCTTACCTATCAGACCGAGTTTGGTCGTTTCAAGGAAAGATATTATGTCGTCGATTTCAGGACTGCTCACCACTTGTGACTTAATCTGCATGATGCCGTCTTCAAGCGATGTCTTGCCGTTGAACACGAGCCTGTAGGCACTGGCTATGTGGAACTGTATTTTTTTCTCAATGCCGGCATTGCTGAGAATGGTGGCATTGACACCCCCATATTCAATCGGGTTATGGGTGCCAATTACAAAGGGTGGCACATCCTTGCTGAAACGGCATCCGCTCTTCACCATAGCACAACGACCCACGCGCGTGCCCGGATTGGCAATGACATTGGAGGTAAGTATGGCATCGTCATGTATTTCCACGCAACCCGCTATCTTGGAACCGTAGCCTATCACAGTGTCGTTGAAAATATGGCTGTCGTGGGAGATATGGACACCCTCCATTATACAGTTGCCGTTGCCTATCACGGTTTTCCCACCGCAATGGGTAGCCCGGTTGATTACCACGTTTTCACGAATGGTGTTGCCATCGCCTATCACGAGCTGCGTGTCTTCGCCACAGAACTCAAAGTCCTGCGGGAGGGCACCGAGCACCGTACCCTGGAAGACCTTGTTGTTCTTGCCCATTATCGTGCCCGACATGATGCTGACATAAGGATAAATCACACAGCCGTCGCCTATCACAGTGTTTGCCTCAACATAAGCAAAGGGGTATATTGTGACATCGGATCCTATTTTTGCCGATGAATCTACAAATGCTTGTGGACTGATCATATAAGTTAAAGTTTTTTGTTTTCGTTCTTTTGTTCAAGCCGCAGATTCAGTTCTGACCTCCGCCGAGCGCATAGTAGAGGTTAACCACTGCCTGCATCTTGTTGAAATCATCGGCAACTTTCTGCAACTTGCTTGCGAGGAGAGCCTGTTGGGCTGTTATAACCTCAAGGTACGTGGCACCGTTGGCCATGAGGGCGATGACCGCATCCACGTTAGCCTGTAGGGTCTTTACACGTTCTGCCTCTATTTCCGACAACTTTGACGAGGTTTCGTACAGTTTAAGCGCATTGCTCACCTCGCTGCCGGCGTTCAGTATAGATTGCTGCCATGCTATGTAGGCCTGTTCCTGCTGCGCCTTGGCAACCTTGAGACCGGCAACAAGCTGACCGTGCTGGAAGATCGGCTGTACGAGCGATCCCACGGCATTGAGCAACATCTTGCCGGGATTGACTATACCCATGCCCGACGAGTTTGTCCAGGCTGCAGAGCCGGTGATGGTGATGTTGGGATAGAACGCCGAACGGGCTTTGTTGACATTGTAGAAACAGTTGGCCAGTGCCATTTCCTTTGCATGTACGTCAGGACGGTTCGCCAGCACCTGTATGCCAACACCGGCACTCAAGTTTTCGGGCAGACTCTGGCCCTCAAGAGTGCCACGGTCAATGCGGGCGGGAGCCTGGGCCAGAAGAAGGCTCAGGGAATTCTCCGTTTCGCGTATCTGGCGCTCTATCTCGGGTACGGAAGCCTTGACGGAAAGGTAATTGGCCTTGGCTGACAGCACTGAGGTCTCGTTGTAGCCGTAATACTCCTTCATGTCCTGCATGGTCTTCCATGTCTGCTCTGTGAGAGACTCCGTTTCCTTGGTGATGCGGAGCTGTTCGTCAAGCATGAGCAACGTATAATAGCAGTTGGCCACACCTGAAATGATGGAAGTACGCACGGCTCTCTGATAGTCGCGGGCCTGAATGAGAGCCGCCTGTTGGGCACGCTTGGCATTGAGCAGACTGCCGAACAAATCTACCGTCCACGAAGCCTGAATGGGCAACGAATAGGTTTTGGTGGTTTTTGCCCCATCCCAGGAACTCAAGGCTCCGTTGGGAGAGAACACAAACGAGGGAACGAAAGCCAATTTGGCAACGCTGAGCATATTTTCCGCCTGTTTCACCGAGAGAGCAGCGGTAAGCAAATCGCTGTTGTTGACCAAGGCACTGTCGATAAGCACTTGAAGCTTAGGGTCTGTAAACACCTGACGCCACGGAGTGGAACCGAGAGTCGCTGTATCGGTGGACACCAAAGTGTCCCTGTCGCCGGCAACATCACGGTACAATCCCTTGGTGTTGACCTCCGGGCGTTCGTACTTGTTGTAAATGCCGCAGCTGCTCAAGAGCAACGAGCACGACACCATGATATATAATGAGTTTTTCATAGACACAAATCTTATTTTTTAGACTTAACAGGATTGGTGTACTGCTTTAATTCCGTATCGTTGTCACCGTTGACAAGACCAATGAACTTCATGGGCGAAATCCTCTCCTGCAACCACTGGCAAACAACAAACAGACACGGCACAATGAGCACCTGAAGCACCATGCCGACAAGCATACCGCCCACAGCACTGGCACCAAGCGTGGAGTTGCCGTTTGCTCCCACACCAGTGGCAAACATCAGAGGGAGCAGTCCTACGACCATGGCCAGCGAGGTCATCAATATAGGACGCAGACGGGCCGATGCTCCGAGAATGGCTGACCACTTGATGGCCATGCCCGTCTGGCGGCGTTCAAGGGCGAACTGCACAATCAGAATGGCATTTTTGGCCAACAGACCGATAAGCATGATCAACGCAATCTGGGTGTAGATGTCGTTGGCATGACCGAATATATTGGTGAAGAGAAACGCCCCCACCAAACCGAACGGCACAGACAGCACCACGGAAAGGGGAAGAATATAGCTTTCGTACTGCGCACTCAGGATGAGATATATGAAGACAAAACACAGAACGAAGATGAGTGCCGTGTTGTTTGACGACTCGCTCTCAGAACGGCTCAGTCCCGAATATTCGTAGCTATAGCCAGAATCAAGAGTCTGCGCAGCCACTTCCTTCACCGCTTTCATGGCCTCGCCAGTAGAGAAGCCCGGATTGGGTGCCACGTTTACGTTGATGGAGGTAAAAAGATTGAAGCGGTCTATGTTTGAAGGGCCGTAGATTTTTTTCAGCGAGATGAAACTTGACACAGGAGCCATTTCTCCGTTGACGCGCACATAAATGGAGTTAAGCGAGTTTTCGTCAATACGCGTTTCCGGCATACCCTGTATCATGACGCGGTAGAGTTTTCCGTAGGCGTTGAAGTTGGAGGAATACAGGCCACCATAATAGCCCTGCAACACCGACAGAACTTCCTTGGGCGAAGTGCCCGCACGGGTACACTTGTCCACATCTACCGAAATCTGGTACTGCGGATACGACGAGTTGAACGAGGTCATGGCATACTGTATTTCCTTGCGCTGATTGAGAGCCGCGAGGAATTTTCCCGTCTGAGCAAAGAACTTGTCCACTGAACCGCCTGTCTTGTCCTGCATGGAAAGCGACAGACCATTGGAGGCTCCATAACCTGAAATCATGGGCGGTGCGAAAGCCATCACCTGAGCGTCTTTCAGCGCAGAAGACTGTGCAAATATTTTCTTCACCACCTCGGTTGACGACATATATGATTCCTTGCGCTCGTCAAAGGGCTTGAGCTTAAGAATGAACGTTCCCTGATTGGAACCCTGCCCGGCAATAAAGTTGTATCCTACAATCTGGATTGTCGTCTTTATTGCAGGGTTGGCCTCAAACATCTTCTGGAGTGTCTGCATGGTTTCGGTGGTCTTGTCCTTTCCCGTACCCGGAGCCAGAGAAACAGTGGCAAACACCACGCCGGTGTCCTCGTCGGGGATAAGTCCAGTCTTGGTGGTGTTCATCAGCACGACCAGAGCGGCAATGGCAACCACCACGACACCTATTGAGACGGCTTTTGCCTTGACAAAGAACTCTATGAGCTTGCGGTAGCGTCCGAGCATCTTGTCGTAGGCTGCGTTGAACGACGCGTGGAACTTGTCGATAACCGTCATCTTCTTGTTGGGGTCATGAGCCTTCAGGAATATGGCACAGAGGGCGGGACTCAACGTCAGGGCGTTGACAGCGGAAATGATAATGGACACCGCCATTGTCATACCGAACTCACGGTAGAACGACCCCGAGGTTCCGCCCACGAAACTCACGGGAATAAACACCGCCGACATCACAAGGGTGATGGAGATGATTGCCCCCGAAATCTCGTTCATGGCATCAATGCTCGCCACACGGGCAGACTTGTAACCCTGATCAAGTTTGGCATGGACCGCCTCAACCACCACAATGGCATCGTCCACCACAATGGCAATGGCAAGCACAAGAGCCGACAGGGTAAGCAGATTGATGCTGAACCCAAACAAGTTGAGGAAAAAGAACGTACCCACCAGCGACACGGGGACGGCAATACAGGGAATAATGGTGGAGCGGAAATCCTGCAGGAACACATACACCACTATAATCACCAGTATAAACGCAATGACCAGAGTCTCGATAACCTCGTGTATCGAGGCGTAGAGGAACTCCGTCACGTCCATACCATATACTATCTGCATGCCGGGCGGGAACGATTCGGACAGCTCGTCAAGCTGGGCCTTAACGTCTTTCACGATTTCATTGGCGTTGCTCCCCGACATCTGAGTAACCATGTTGGTCACCGCAGGCTTGCCATCCACCAGATTGTTCACGACATACGTCAATGCACCGAGTTCCACTTTGGCGACATCCTTGAGTTTGAGGGTAGTTCCGTCATGGTTGGAGTAAATCACCATGTTCTCGAACTCCTGGGCCGTCTTCAGACGCCCGGTATAGCGGAGCACATATTCAAACTGGGAATCGTAGTTTTCGCCCAGCTTGCCGGGAGCCGCCTCTATATTCTGCGAAGCCAACACACCGGAGATGTCCGAAGGCACGAGCGAATGCTCCTTCATCTTTGCGGGGTCAAGCCATATACGCATGGAATAAGTCTTGGCGCCGAAGCCCTCACACGACCCCACGCCCTGCACGCGCTGGATAACGGGTGCGATGTTAATGGCGTTGTAGTTGGTAAGGAAATCCTCGCCGTACTGCCCCTTGTCGGAAGTGAGTGCGTAGATCAGCACCTGCGAAGTCTGGCGTTTTTCCGTTGTCACGCCCACGCTGACCACCTCAGAGGGCAGCAGGTTCTGCGCCTGTGCCACACGGTTCTGCACATTCACGGCCGCCATGTCGGCATCTGTACCCTGTTTGAAATATATCGTGATACTTGCCACACCGTCGTTGGTTGCCGACGATGTCATGTATGTCATGTTCTCAACGCCGTTTATGCTCTCCTCAAGAGGGGCGACAACAGAGTTCAGCACCGTCTGGGCATCGGCACCGGTGTAGGTTGCCCTCACGTGGATGGTGGGAGGAGCAATGTTCGGATATTGCTCTATAGGCATGGCTATCAGACCGATAATACCCAATATCACAATCAGTACGGATATGACAGTCGAAAGGACAGGCCTTTTGATAAAGGTTTCAAGTTTCATTGTATTGCTGTCTTTGTTTTGAATAATCTTGATGACGCCGGATTATGTATCCCCGCCGGAGCGGTAAAGCTGCCCTCCCGCATACGCAGGAAAAACAACACGCCGTCACTTCTTCATTTTGCTGAGATCGGCACCGCCCATCTGAATGGCCTGCTGCACTTTTTTCGCAGCCTGCTCTTCGGTGATAGGAGTGATGGTCATTCCGTCGGTAAGTGCGGAGATGCCCTGAGCGACACCCTGAGTCACGATGCGATCGCCGGCTTTGAGGCCGGATGTCACTATGTAGCTCTGACCGTCATTGACATCAGCCACTTTGATAGCGGAAAAGGACACCTTGTTGTCCTTGCCTACAATATACACGTACTTCTGATCCTGAAGTTCCACCGTGGCACTTTGGGGAATGACAATGGCATCCTTTGAAACGTATGGAACGAGGACGTTGCCGGTACCACCTGTCTTGAGCAGATGCTGAGGGTTGGCGAAATCCGCACGGATGGAAACGGAACCTGTCGTCTGGTCAATCACACCGCTGATAGTGCTGACCTTGCCCACCTTGTCATAAACGGTGCCGTCCACCAGCTTGAGCTGCACTCCGGGCATTGAAGCAAGGATTGACTTGCTGTCACCAGCGGAGCGCGTCATCTCAAGAAGCTGTTTCTCCGTCACCGAGAAATACACATACATTGTTTCTATGTTGGACACCGTGGTGAGCGGCTGCACGCTTGAGCTACTCACCAATGCGCCCACACGGTACGGTATCGAGCCGACAACTCCGTTGGACGGGCTCTTCACATAACAGTACGAAAGGTTCTGCCGGGCAGAAACCAGCGTTGCCTTTGCCGATGCCACACCGGCTTCGGCTGTAGCTACGGCTGCTTCTGCCTGCGTCAATGCGTTTTTCGCCGACTGGAATTCATAGTCACCGATGATTTTCTTGCCAAACAATTCTTTTTTGTTGTTGTAGGTAAGCTTTGCCGTGGCAAGGGCAGCGTTGGCCTGATTGAGGCTTGCATTGGCCTGATTGACAGCCGCGCCGGCCTGATTGACAGCTTCGCGGTATGTCACGTCGTCAATGACGAAAAGCGTCTGACCGGCACTGACCGATGCGCCCTCATCAACGCAAACCTTGACGATGTTGCCGGCCACACGAGGACGTATTTCTATGTCCTGCTTGCCTTTTATTGTCGCCGGATAGGTGTAGTTCAGCTCAGGGTTTGAAGTGGTAACGGTTCTCACCGCATACTCGTTGGAGGCCTGCTGCTGAGCTTGTTTGCCGCCACATCCTGTCGTTGTCACAATGCAAATTGCCCCGACAAAAGCAACCGCAAACTTGGGTAATTTTCTGTAGTTCATATAAAACGGATTTATTCTGTTTTTCCTTTTCCGGGTGCAAAGTTAAAAACAAATCAATACAGGAAAAAGTTCAAATTCTATTTTGTTTTGGTCTATTTGTCGCATAAGGCTTCACATTTAGAAAACATTAACACTCCGGGAAAAAGGAAAAGAAAGTTGACCTTTCAAAAATGCGGAAAAACGCAAGGGTACACACAATATACAACAACAAGCCCCCTGCCGAAACCGCATGAAAAGGCTTGTTGTCTTCTGTCTTTTCATGGTCTGGACATACCGTCTTGGCACCCGGTGAACAAGGCTCTTCTGATCTGAGCAATTCCGTCCTAACGTGCGCAATAATCGACCGGTGCGATGCCAAAGGAATACTGCCAGTGTCAGTCCAGAACCTCGTACCTGGAATGGCGGCTGCGGTATTCGGGTACAATCTCCTTCATTTTCTTCACCACGGTCATATCATCATCGGAAAACGAGAGGGCATAAAGTTCTTCTTCCTGTTCCAAGGCGCGCGCATAGGGATATTCGCGAACCTTGGCAATCATTATTTTGGAATGGGACGTAGGCTTGTAGTCCTCACCGTTGCACAGCACTTCCTCATAGAGTTTTTCTCCACTGCGCAACCCGGTATATCTGATTTCTATGCCCGTTGCACCAGAAAGGTCTATCATCCGCCGGGCCAGGTCTGCGATGCGTACAGGCTTGCCCATGTCAAACACGAAAATCTCACCGCCGCTTCCCATTGTTCCGGCTTCAAGCACCAATCTACAGGCTTCTGAAATGAGCATGAAATAGCGTATTATGTCGGGGTGTGTGACCGTGACCGGACCTCCTTGGCTTATCTGTTTCTTGAAAAGCGGAATGACCGAACCGTTGCTGCCCAACACATTTCCGAAACGTGTCGTGATGAACTGCGTCACAGCCGGTGAGCCGTCGTATTGCTTCAGTTCCGGACTGCCGTTGACTATCGCAGAATTGAGCGACTGGCAGTAAATCTCGCAGATGCGCTTCGAGCACCCCATCACATTGGTGGGGTTGACAGCCTTGTCGGTAGAGATCATCACGAATTTCCTTGTTCCGTATTTCACCGCCAAATCGGCAATCACTCGAGTGCCCCTTATGTTGTTCTGCACGGCCTCAGAGGGATTGTCCTCCATCATCGGCACGTGTTTGTACGCCGCGGCGTGAAACACATAGTCGGGACGGGTGGTTCTGAATATCATCTCCATCCTGCTGCGGTTGCAGATGCTTGTCACAATCGTGTCGCACTCAAGCCATCCGTAATGCTTGGCCATGTGCAGCCTCACGGTATGCATGGGCGTTTCCGCCTGATCTACAAGTACCAGACGTTCAGGTGAGAACTTGGCCACCTGCCTTGCCATCTCATAGCCGATGCTACCCGCGCCTCCCGTGATGAGAACCACCTTGTGTCTGATGAGGTTTCCTATGGATTCCAGATCCACTTCTATCTTGTCTCTGGGCAGCAAGTCCTCTATGTCTATCTCATGAAGCTGGCGGAAATTGATGTCGCTCTTGCCGTCCCACTCCATTTCCGCAGGTTGCATCAGAATTCTTATGTTGTTCTTTACGAGCCTGTTTATCAGTTCCGTGTTGTTTTTGAAGACCTCGGAACTTGATAAACTTACAAACACAGCCTTTATCTGACGCAGACGCATGATATCCACCAAATCTCCATCGGCATAGTATACCCTTGCACCCATAATCCGATGTTTCGTCATCTTTTCGTCATCAGTTACGAATCCGCTCAGAACATAAGGCGAATTTTTGTCGGCACTGATGCTCTTGGCAAGGGCAAGACCACTGTCAAGCGTGCCGTAGACAAAAGTTCGAAGCTGGTTTTTCCCGTATATCAAACTGTTGTATACAAACATAATGGACATCCTGAAACCGAAACACAACAGCGTGGAAAGCATGAACGAGAGGATAAACACAAGACCTTTCATCTCCACAAGACTCCCGCTGACAAAATACAGCATCGTCCTATGGAAGAAATACGCCACTACGGCACCAAGTACGAAAGCTCCAGCCAGCCTAATAAAATCGTTGACTGCAGAGAACCTGAGAACACCGCTGTATGTGCCGAAAATCTTCATGCCTACAAGATAACCGGGCATGAAAGAAAGCAACGTTACCAGCAAGTTTCCAAAGTTCATGACCACGTAATTGAGGCTGTAAACCAAGGCAAAGCTTATCAGCCCCGACAACATGACAACAGCGCTGTCTATGAGCAATACTATCCAGTAGGGGGCAACAAGTTTCCTGAAATAGTTGTCACACAATCTGTCAATCATAGTCCAAGTATTTGAAAAATGCAACTCCTTGTTATGTCACCGCACCGTATGCATACCTGTACTCCAGCGGAATTCTGTCAAGCATCATCCCGTTTCAGCGTCTCGAGATATTCGGCATGCAGATGATAGTATTTTCTCATGAAAAGGACGTAGGCAACAGAAAGCACAGTTACAGTGCCAACAAGATAAGCAAGGTGAGCCTCAAATGTGTCAGGCACGGCGAAAATCATGATCATGTCTATCAGCAACTGCAAAACCAGATAAAACGAGCTGATTTTCACCGGGCTTATCTTCAGTTCGTTCGCCATAATCTGGTAGGCGTGTTTCCTGTGTGCCTGACCGAGTCTTTCATGGAGCATGATGCGGTGGCAGATGGTCAGACATCCGTCAACGCCGTAGACTGCCAGAAACACTATCCAGCACCAGTCGTCTGTAGTGCACACAAGTCTTGTCATTGCAAAAAGCAGAACAAACGCGACCGCTATGCTGCCCACATCACCGGCAAAGCACTTCGCCTTGCCTTTCGGACGGAAATTGAAAAAGCAGAAAATAATCACCGCCAGCAATTCACACGCCAGCAGAGACGGCACAACAAACCTCTCCGGCAAGACCCATTCGTTGAGTACCAACAAGGAAACCAGCGCCGAAAAGGAATATCCGCCCGTCATGCCGTTAATCCCATCCATAAAATTGTAGACATTCATTATTCCAACGCAAGCCACGACGGCACATGCCGAAAGCATCAAAAAACCAAAGACGCAATGTGCGCTTTCGGAACCGCCACCGCAGCAAAGCGGCATGGCACCGTACCACAGCAGTACCGCTCCGGCAAACTGCACCACAAGGCGCGTCCTGTTTGACGTTCCCACCACATCATCGACAAAGCTTACCGCCGAAACCATCAGAAGCCCTACAATGAAAGGCATATAGTCCAACACCACGCCAACACCCGTATTGTCGGCGTGATGGCCACAGAGCAACTGGTACAAGGCCCACACAACCACAGCGAACGTGAATATCACGCCGCCGCCCCTCAACACAACGGAGGTATGCGAAGAACGTTCATTGGGCTTATCAATGACATTATACCTGTCCGCAACTCTGAAATATACCAGTTCCGCAACAAGCAACACCGCAAACAGCAGCAAATATGTAATCGTCAACATCATGCTTTTTCTTTTACCCAGCGTTCAGCGGAAAAACACACAAGCCCACATATTCAATATTTTTTGCTGCTGTTCCTGAAATCCTCGCTTACACGTTTCAACGACTCTCTGAATGACACGAGCTGATATTCAAACCCGTATGTACTCATGGACTCGTCATAGTAGTACGTGGCAAACATCTTGTTGAGAGACCGGAGAAATCTTGCACCGACCAGAACCAGCGGGTTGAAGATTTTGGAAATCCAAATGCGGTGCCCACTCTCGTGCGCGAAGAACCGGACTATCTCCACCGTGTCGGCGAGTTCCCTGTTCTGAGGATAAAACACACCGTGCAATTCCCGCAGTATGACCTGACGCACGAACTCCGCCAGATTGTCAATGTAGCACATGGAGCGTTTGTTGTGCCACGCCGGAAAAACGGGTGTCGCAGCGGCAAGTTTCATCAGCCTCGGGAAATTTCCCCTTAAGTTCATTCCATAGATCAGCGGAGGGCGCAGGATGCAGAGTCTGAACTCGTCTGTCTCAAGCTTGGCCAGCCCTATTTCGGCCTGAAGTTTCGAGTCTCCGTAAAAGTCCGACGGATGCGGAGCAACACCGGCTGTGATGATCTCATCGTCAAGCAACTTGCTTTCGCGAAACACAATCATGGAACTCATGAAGATGAATTGCTTCACCCCCGCCTCTCTGGCTTTCTTGGCCACCTCTACCGCAAGGTCGCAATTGACTCTGTAGTAGAGAGTTTTCATCTTGGGAGACGGGTTGACGTGGGCGATTCCCGCCACATGATAAACCACGTCATATTTTGAATAATCAGCTTTCGTCCAGTCGTCACTGACGGTGTCGACCACATCCACCGTGCAGTCGCCCTTTGACTGCAGATAGCGGCGGACATTCTCACCGACAAAACTGTTCGAACCTGTTATCAGCACTTTCTTCATTGTCGCTCTTAATCAATATCTTATTCTGGTATAGACAATCTCACCCACTCTCCACACGTATCTCATGCACTGGAACAGCTGGTTGGAATATATACCGTATTTCTTCAGCGATGCCGCAACATCCCTGTTTACCTTCATCTTGCTTGCGACATTGGCCGTAGACTCTCCACCGTCACGCATAGTGACGAAATCGCAATCCAGATACCCTGCCTTTATCTTTTTCTTGTACAAAAGGCGTACCATCATCTCAAAGTCGGAGGATGTCTTCAGTGACGTGTCATAAAGACCACTGTCATCATAGACTTTCTTCTTGCAGTAGAAACTCGGGTGGGCGGGCATGAACCCGAACCTCAACAGACCCGTGCGGAAATGCCTCGAAGAGAAATAGCGGGTACACTTGTCCAGATTGCCGGACTTGACAAAATGGACATCACCGTAGACAGCATCAAGGCTCGCATCAGCGGCGAATGTCTGCGCAACCCTCAGCAGCACATCATCGTCTGTATAGAAATCGTCGCTGTTGAGAATGCCCACAATGTCGCCAGAAGCCATCCCGATACCCTTGTTGATGGCATCATAAATACCCCGGTCTTTCTCACTGACCCACTTCAGCGTACCGTGATAGCGTGGTTCATTTGCCTTCACCACTTCCACCGTGCTGTCATCCGATCCTCCGTCAACAACAATGTGCTCCGTCTCCACTCCGGCGACTCCGCAGGTTTCCGCTTGCCTCAAAAACGAGTCTATGGTGTCCTGTATCGTCCCGGCACGGTTCCGTGTTGCTGTTATCACACTAATCTTCATGTGGAAACTTTGTTGGCGTTGACCTGATCTGTTAAGGATATAACCACAAAAAAGTGGTTTTATTGCATTCTTTAACTAAAAAACAAAAAAGTGCAAAAAAGATGTTCTCCGGCAACCGCAAAACAATCTTCCACACCTTCCCGTCCTCGAAAGACCGCGCGAATTTACGATTTATTAAGCCAACACGGAAATATCCGACCGTGAAATAATCACTTGCAGCTCTGCGGTTGGGCAACATTGCACGCAATCGGACTTTTTGTTACTTTTCGTGCCCGTTTCTTGTTAAATTTATCAAGATTGAGTAATTTTGCTCCAAGCAACCACTCCCATTACTTACAATACACAGTATTCAACCACATCATGTTTGAAAATCTAAGCGAGAAACTTGAGCGCTCCTTTAAGGTTCTTAAGGGACAGGGGCGGATAACAGAAATAAACGTGGCGGAAACCGTAAAGGAAATAAGGAAAGCCCTTTCGGATGCCGATGTCAATTACAAGGTGGCGAAACAGTTCACCGACACAGTAAAGCAAAAGGCCCTCGGACAAAACGTGCTTACATCCGTCAGACCGGGTGAACTTCTCATAAAAATCGTTCACGATGAACTTATAGAACTTATGGGCGGCACCACTGCCGGACTGCAGCTTGACTCGAGACCTTCGGTCATTCTTATGGCAGGACTGCAAGGTTCGGGAAAGACAACGTTTTCCGGCAAACTGGCAAACTGGCAAAAGACCAAGTTCGGCAAGAAGCCCCTGCTTGTGGCGTGCGACGTGTACCGCCCCGCCGCCATCAACCAGCTGCAGGTGGTCGGCGAACAAATAGGAGTGCCTGTCTATACCGAAGAGGGAAACAACAACCCTGTCGAGATTGCGGTCAACGCCATCCGCAAAGCTAAGCAGGAAGAATACAACATTGTCATCATTGATACCGCCGGCCGTCTGGCTATTGACGAACAAATGATGAAAGAAATCAGCGACATAAAGCAGGCTTCCAACCCTGACGAAACCCTGTTTGTCGTGGATTCCATGACAGGTCAGGACGCTGTTAACACCGCCCGCGAGTTCAACGAGCGTATTGACTACACCGGTATCGTAATGACAAAGCTTGACGGCGACACGCGCGGCGGAGCCGCCGTGAGCATCAGGAGCGTAGTGGGCAAACCCATCAAATTCATCGGTACGGGCGAAAAGATGGATGCCCTTGACTTGTTTCACCCCGACCGCATGGCCGACCGCATCCTCGGCATGGGGGACGTGGTCTCACTGGTGGAACGTGCCCAACAGGTCTACGACGAGAAAGAGGCGCGGAAGCTGAGCAAGAAGATAGCCCAAAACAAATTTGACTTCAATGACTTCATCACCCAGATAAACCAAATCAAGAAAATGGGAAACATCAAGGATCTTGCTGCCATGATACCCGGTGTGGGCAAGGCTCTCAAAGATGTTGACATAGACAACGACGCCTTCAAGCAGATAGAATCCATCATAGGTTCCATGACTCCCTTTGAGCGCGCCAATCCCGACAGAATAGATGCAAGCCGCAAGGCACGCATAGCGCGCGGCTCCGGCAACTCTCTGCAGGATGTCAACAAAATGCTCAAGCAGTTTGACCAAACCCGAAAAATGATGAAAATGGTGAACTCTCCGGGCTTCGGCAACAAAATGAAGGCCATGTCAAGAATTGGCAGAAGATAGTGTTCCGGGCGCACCCTGCACACGAGATTTCCACTAATGCAACCAACACACACCGCCACGATGAAAGAACGACTCCTTTGCGCACTGCTGTCTGCTGTCCTTGCCGTTACGGGGACGGCGCAGTATTGTCCCTCGTCGGAAAATCTGACCGCACGCAGGCAGTTCGAACAGAGCCGCTTCGGTGTTTTCATCCACTGGGGGCTATATGCCCTGCCCGGACAGGGCGAATGGGTCATGACGAACCAGAGCATTGACAACAGGGAGTATGCAAAACTTGCCAACGCTTTCTATCCCCACGACTTTGACGCGCAGGAATGGGTCAAAGCCATCAAGGATTCCGGGGCACGCTACATAACGTTCACCTCCAGACACCACGACGGGTTTTCCATGTGGGACACAAAGCAGTCCGACTACAACGTCACCCGCACACCCTATGGCAAGGACATCGTGGCGCTGCTGGCAAAAGCGTGTGCCGACAACGGCATCAGGCTGCATCTCTACTACAGCCACATTGACTGGACACGTGACGACTACCCCTCCGGCAGGGTGGGCACCAATACAGGCAAAAACCCCTCCAAGGCGGACTGGCCGTCATACTATGGGTTCATGAACCGCCAGCTCACCGAACTGCTCACAAACTACGGTCCGATAGGCTGCATCTGGTTTGACGGAATGTGGGACCACGACAGTGACACCGTCCCGTTTGACTGGCAACTCACGGGGCAATACGAGCTTATCCACAGCCTTCAGCCCGCCTGTCTCATCGGCAACAACCACCACAGCACACCGTATCCGGGCGAAGACATCCAGATGTTCGAGCGCGACATTCCCGGCGAAAACAAGGCGGGGTTGTCCGGACAGGAAATCAGCCGTCTGCCGCTGGAAACGTGCGAAACGATGAACGGAATGTGGGGATACCGCCTCGCCGACCAGAACTACAAGAGCGTGCGACAGCTTGTACAGCTGCTCGTCAGAACCGCAGGCAAGGGGGCAAACCTGCTCCTCAACATAGGACCGCAACCCGACGGCCGGTTACCGCAACTCGCGACAGACCGTCTCAAAGGCATGGGGCAGTGGCTCAGGAAAAACGGCGAAACCATATACGCAACGCAAGCCGGTCCGACCGTTTCGGAAAACTGCGTGTCCACACGAAGCGGCGACAAAATATGGCTGCACGTTCTTGACAGTTCGGTACACAACGTCAGCCTGCCGATTGAAGACAAGGTGAAGTCCGTCCGCGAATACAGAACTGGAAAAGCTCTGCCCTATACATACAGGGGAAACGTGCTTGCACTCACAGACATCGTCCCGGCCGACAGCATAGACCACATCATAGAAATAACCCTGAAATAACGGAGAACAATGATTTTAATCGACGGAAAACAGACAGCAGCCTCCATCAAACTTGACATC
>CAVEQO010000030.1:0-29889 GCA_963617965.1 Anaerovoracaceae bacterium | reverse complement strand
GCGGCAAAATTTTTTGTTGATCTAACGGATGAGTTCCGCCCGAAACCCTGTTGCGTTCCGGCGGAAACGGACAACCGCTCCGCCCGGTGCGGATATCCGTTTCGGGCGGAACTCATCCGTTAGATCAACACTTTTCTCCGTTGTCTCAAGCTTTTTTTCTTTCCGCACGGGCTTTTCAGAAAAACGCCATAGCTTTGGTACGGTTGTTGCATACTTTTCAACAAATAAAAACAAACGAGACATTATGAAACAACACAAGAAAAGCGGCGAAGACGCGGCAAGCAAAGAAAAGCTGCAGAAAGAAGAGACCGATACAAACATACAGGATCAAACCGCCGGAGAAGCCACGGCAGACACCGGCACATCCCCGGAAGACTCCGGAGAGGGCAGTCCGGAACAGACCCCCGAAGAGAAGATCAAGGATCTGGAGGGGCAAATTGCGGAGTTGAAAAAGGCGATGCTGTACAAGGTTGCAGAATTCGACAACTACCGGAAACGCACCATGAAGGAAAAGGCAGACCTTATTCTCAACGGCGGCAGGAAAGTCATAGAGGCCATGCTGCCCATAGCCGACGATCTGGAACGTGCCGAAACAAGCATGGAGAGCGCGACGGAGGTTGCTGCCCTCAAGGAGGGTCTGCAGCTGATTTTCCAGAAATTCAACAAGACGCTGGAGGGCTTGGGGCTGAAAAAAATGGAGGCCACGGGAGAAGATTTCTGTACGGACTTTCATGAAGCAGTCGCTTTTGTCCCTGCGGACGATGACCACAAGGGGAAGGTTGTTGACTGTATCCAGAACGGATACCTTCTGAACAACCAGGTAATAAGATACGCAAAGGTAGCCGTAGGCCAGTAATGCCTGCAACTGCCCATTAAACCAACGATTGCAATGGCAACAAAAAGAGATTATTACGAAGTGCTCGGAGTAGACCGTAACGCAACGGACGACGAGCTCAAGAAAGCATACAAAAAAGTCGCACTCAAATACCATCCGGACAAGAACCCCGGCGACAAGGAGGCCGAAGAGAAATTCAAGGAAGCCGCCGAGGCCTATGACGTATTGCACGACCCCCAGAAACGTCAGGCATACGACCGCTTCGGCCATGAAGGTCTCAACGGGGCCGGAGGATTCGGCGGCGGGTTCAGCGGCGGCATGAACATGGATGACATCTTCAGTGCTTTCGGCGATATTTTCGGCGGAGGGTTCGGCGGTCACTTCAGCAGCGGATTCGGCCGTGGCGGACAAGGAGGAAGACAAGTCTTCAAAGGAGCGGATCTGAGAGTGCGCATACCCCTCACGCTTGAAGAGATCGCAACCGGTGTCACCAAGAAAATAAAAGTGAAAAAGGGTACGGTCTGCCCGGAGTGTCACGGAAGCGGCGCTGCCAACGGAGCGCGCCCCGAGACCTGTCCGCAATGCCACGGAACGGGCTACACCGTGACAAAACGCCAGTCCATGTTCGGCGTGGTACAGATGCAGCAGGAATGCACCGTATGCCATGGCGAGGGAACGGTCATAAAGGACAAGTGCAGGAAATGCGGTGGCTCGGGAACTGTGCAGGGCGAAGAGATCGTCGAGATCAACATTCCGGCAGGAGTGGCCGACGGCATGATAGTCAACATCCCCGGCAAAGGCAACGCGGCTCCGCACAATGGCGTCCCGGGGGATATAAAGGTTGTCATAGCGGAAAAGCCCAGCGACACATTCATACGCGACGAGCAGGACTTGATATACAACCTGCTTCTGTCAGTCAGCCAGGCCACATTGGGTGACACAGTGGAAATACCGCTCATATCCGGGTCGAAAGCAAGGATAAAGATAGAGCCGGGGACACAGCCGGGCAAAGTCCTGCGGCTGCGCGGCAAGGGTCTTCCTGCCGTCCAGGGATACGGCTACGGCACGGGCGACCTTGTCGTGAAGATAAGTGTGTATATCCCCGAAAAGGTAAACGCACAGGAAAGGCAAGCCATGGAGAGCCTGAAAGGCAATCCCAATTTCACGCCTACCGAATCGCAAAGGAAACAGATTTTCGACAAGTACAAGAATTATTTCTGACATGAGACACATAGGAACGTCCCCATTCTTCCCCGTATGCGGTGGAATGGGGACGTTTTGTGTTTGCAGCGCCAACAAGAATGAACTATTCCGAAACAATACAATATCTGTATGACCGCGTCCCGATGTTTCAGAAAGTCGGGGCCAAAGGCTACAAGGAGGGACTTGACAACACGCTAAGGCTTGACGAACGCCTGGGGCATCCGCACAGGAATTTCAAGACCATACACATTGCCGGCACAAACGGGAAAGGGTCGTGTTCCCACACCATCGCTTCAATACTGCAGCAGGCGGGGTACAAGACCGGGCTGTACACGTCGCCGCACTTGCTGGACTTCAGGGAGCGGATACGCATCAACGGCGTGCCTGTCGACAAGGAATATGTCGTCAGGTTCGTCGGGGAACAGAAAGAATTCTTCGATTCCCTCCATCCTTCGTTTTTCGAAGTGACGACAGCGTTGGCCTTCAAGTATTTTTCGGACAACGACATAGACATAGCCGTCATAGAAACAGGTTTGGGCGGGAGGCTTGACTGCACCAACATCATAACCCCCATCCTGTCTGTCATAACCAACATAAGTCTTGACCACACGCAATTTCTTGGCAACACCCTTTCTGAAATAGCATCCGAAAAGGCGGGGATCATAAAGCGGAACGTGCCGGTGCTCATCGGAGAATGCGTTTCCGAAACGAAAGAGGTTTTCACCTGCAAGGCGAGGGAGACACACAGCGATATTTTCTTTGCCGAAAACACGCCGGAAATAGACGGCAGCAGCCCGAACCGCTCTACGGGCGGAAGAGAGTATGACACAAAATCCTACGGACGGATAAGCGGAGCTTTGGGCGGACTGTGCCAGGAAAAGAACACAAACACCATATTGAACGCCGTTCCACTTATAATAAAAGCGGGCTACAGCATCTCAATCCGGAATGTTGCCGACGGTTTTTCAAAGGTCTGTGACACCACAGGGCTGGCGGGCAGGTGGCAGAAGATAAACGACACGCCACTGACCGTCTGCGACACCGGGCACAACGAGGGTGGATTCAGATACATCGGCGAACAACTCAGAATGCAGCAGACTGCCATGCCGCACGGCGGCATGATGCGCATTGTCTTCGGAATGGTTGACGACAAAGACATTTCAACGGTGTTGGGCATACTGCCGGCAGATGCCAAATACTATTTCACCAAGGCATCAATAAAAAGAGCCTTGGACGAAAAGGTTTTGGCGCAGAAAGCGCAGGCGTATAACCTGGCGGGGGCTTGCTTCCCGTCCGTCGGCGAAGCGTATGACGCGGCTTGTTCGCAGGCAAGCGAGTCGGATTTCATCTTTATCGGAGGAAGCACTTATGTCGTGGCAGACCTCTTTGCGCATTTGGGGAAATAAGCCGTAAACACGCGGCTGTTTTGCGGTTTTGGATTGTTTGAGGTGTAAAGAAATGCCGAAAAGCATTTTTTTACACCTAAAATGTCCGTGTTGTTGTGCTGAATAATTATATTTGCAAAGGAAACTTTTCAAAAAAAACAAGCACAAATGGAGACAACAAACAATCTTTGCGGTTTAAAAGCATCTGATTTCCAGACAGTAATAAACGGGAAAGAGACGGGGCTTTACATTCTCAGAAACAAATTCGGCAACGAGGTCGCCATTACCAATTACGGCGGCACGATCCTTTCCATCATGGTGCCGGACAAGAACGGGAATGTCGCAAATGTAATTCAGGGACACGACAACATAGAAAGTTGCATAAACAGTCCGGAACCGTTTCTGAGCACTCTTGTCGGGCGTTACGGCAACCGTATAGCAAAAGGAAAGTTCCATCTGAACGGCAAGGAATACAACCTTGCCGTCAACAACGGCCCGAACCATCTCCACGGAGGTCCGACGGGATTCCATGCAAGGGTATGGGATGCCGAGCAGATAAATGGCCAGACAATAGTGCTGCGGTACACGTCGGCATACTACGAGGAAGGGTTTCCGGGAGAATTGAGCATGACTGTCCGCTACACGTGGACTGATGACGATGAACTGATCATCGACTACCGTGGCACGACAAACAAGAAAACCGTTGTCAACATGACAAGCCATGGTTTCTTCAGTCTGCAGGGATTGGGTACTCCCACACCGGAAGCCCTTGACCAGATAGTGGAAATAAACGCCGATTTTTATCTGCCGATAGACGAGACATCAATACCGACAGGAGAGATACTGAAGGTAAAGGGAACACCATTTGACTTCACATCACCGAAAGCCGTCGGCAAAGACATTGCCGCAGACGACAGGCAGATAAAGAACGGCACGGGCTATGACCACTGCTTTGTGCTGAACAAGTCAGAGGCCGGCGAGCTGTCGTTTGCAGCCCGCGTGATCGAGCCGAACAACGGCAGGACAATGGAAGTATACACCACAGAACCCGGTATCCAGTTCTATTCGGACAACTGGGCAGACGGCTTCAAGGGAAGCCATGGTGCAACATTTGGCAAGCACTCGGCACTGTGCTTTGAGGCACAGCATTTTCCCGACAGCCCGAACAAGCCGTATTTCCCGAGTGTAGTCCTGCGCCCCGGAGAAATATACATACAAAAAACAGTCTACAGATTCGGAGTGAACAAATAAGACAAGTAACATATCCAATTCAAACAACAACTAAAAACAAAAGAAAATGAGTACACAAAAGAAACAATGGGCAGCGATCATAATAATGATGGCCCTGTTCGCAATGATTGCTTTTGTCACGAACCTATGCTCTCCAATGGCAATCATCGTGAAGAATGATTTCGGGGCATCCAACCTCCTTGCCCAGATAGGCAATTACGGTAACTTCATCGCATATCTTGTCATGGGTATCCCTGCCGGAATGCTTATAGCGAAATTCGGCTACAAGAAAACAGCGTTGATAGGTCTGTTTGTCGGCATATGCGGAATACTCATACAGTGGCTCAGCGGTCATGTGGGCAAGGAAAGCGCATTCCTCGTTTATCTTATTGGCGCATTTGTGAGCGGTTTTACGATGTGTATCCTCAACTGCGTTGTCAATCCGATGCTCAACCTTCTCGGTGGCGGAGGCAACAAGGGAAACCAGTACATCCAGCTCGGCGGCGTATTCAATTCCACGGCTGCGGTGTGCGTGTACATCATTATGGGCGCTCTTATCGGTGATGCCACAAAAGCCCATATCGCAGACGCGACTCCGGCCCTGATGATTGCCTTGGCCATCTTTGTCGTAGCATTTGTCATAATATCATTCACCAAGATAGAAGAGCCGGAGCAGGCACCAGTCAACGTCGGACTGATCAAGGGGGCGTGCAGCTATCGCCATTTCGTTCTGGGTATCATCGCGATATTCCTTTACATGGGAATAGAGGTCGGCGTGCCCACTTATGTGATGCAGTACCTCTCCACCGCCAAGGATGCGGCAACTCCGGGCTTGGGAATGGATGCCGGAATAGTTGGGCTTATTGTTGCGGTATACTGGTTCATGATGCTCATAGGGCGTCTGGTCGGTGCAAGTATCGGCGGAAAGGTTTCAAGCCGTGCCCTCATCACGACAGTTTCCCTTGCCTGTATAGCCTTGGTGCTGTTCGGCATATTCGCCCCGGCAGACTGCCTGGTTAACGTTCCCGGCGTTGACTGGGCCAACTTGGAACTTATCTGGCAAGAGGTGCCAGTTGGGGTTTTTGCCTTTATCCTCATAGGTCTCTGCACTTCTGTCATGTGGGGTGGCATCTTCAACATGGCTGTTGAAGGGTTGGGCAAATACACCGCCATCGCATCAGGTATATTCATGACCATGGTATTCGGCTGTGCCGTCATGGTTGCCATTGAAGCCGGTGTAGCCGATGCCTTCGGCTCGTTCACTGCAAGCTATTGGGTGATTTTGGGTTGTGCAGCCTATATCCTGTTCTACGCCCTCATCGGAAGCCGTCCGGCAAAGAAAGGACTGAAAGACTAAGACTAACGGTGTTTTGTGTCATGTCGCAGATGCGATATGACACAAAACACCCAACCATACTCACACTTTAAAAACATATTACTTATGAAACTTACCATCGAAGACGTAAGAAGCCGTTTCATCAAGCATTTTGACGGGGCTACAGGAAATGTCTATGCGGCACCGGGCCGTATAAACCTGATTGGCGAACATACCGACTATAACAACGGATTTGTTTTCCCGGGAGCTGTGGAACAGGGTATCATTGCAGAAGTAAAGCCAAACGGAACACGCTTCGTCGACGCATACAGCATAGACTTGAAAGACCGTGCGAAGTTCTCGCTTGACGACGAGAAAGGCCCGACAGCCACATGGGCACGCTATATCTACGGCGTGTGCCGCGAAATGATGGCTTTGGGAGTTCCTGTCGGCGGTTTTAACACCGCATTTTCAGGCGATGTGCCGTTGGGGGCAGGGATGTCGTCGTCGGCAGCCCTCGAGAGCACGTACGCCTTTGCAATAAATGACCTTTGGGGTGACAACAAGATAGAAAAAATGGAACTTGCAAAGGTCGGCCAGAGGACAGAGCACAAGTATGTGGGCGTGAACTGCGGCATAATGGATCAGGCCATTTCCGTTCTCGGCAAGAAAGGGTCGCTGATGCGCCTTGACTGCCGTAGCGGCGAATATGAGTATTTCCCGTGGAATCCCAAGGGCTACCAGCTGGTTCTCGTGAACTCGTGTGTCAAACACGAACTTGTAGGCTCACCGTACAACGAGCGCAGGCTGCAGTGCGAGCACGTGGCCGAAGTAATCGGCAAAAAGCACCCGGAGGTGTCGTCTCTGCGTGATGCCAACTTCGAGATGCTGGAAGAGGTGAAAGACCAGATAACCGATACGGAATACAACAGAGCCAAATATGTCATCGGCGAAGTGGTACGCGTGCTGACAGTATGCGATGCGCTCCAGAAAGACGACTACGAGACTGTCGGGCAGATGATGTATGAGACACATCACGGACTTTCAAAAGAATACGAGGTGTCATGCGAAGAGCTTGACTTCCTCAATGACGTGGCGAAAGAAGAAGGCGTGACAGGTTCCAGAATAATGGGCGGCGGTTTTGGCGGCTGTACCATAAACCTGATTGCAACAGAACTTGTTGACAATTTCAAGAAAGTTGTAACCCAGAAGTTCTCCGACAAATATGGCAAGAAGCCTATTATTATCGACGTGGTGATCGGAGACGGCGCACGCAAGCTCTGTTGACATTTCGCGCCGGCAAGCAGCAATGCTTTCAGACATCCGGAGTGAAACAGTTCTGTAAAAACGAAAGCAGCCCCTGACCGCAAGCAAGGTCAGGGGCTGCTTTCGTGAAGCGTATTCAGCTACAGAATCTTTCGTTTAGAGCATTTTCTTTTCCGCACGAACTTTCGGCAGACCTGCAGAATTCCTGTGGCAACCGGATTGCAATGCAACAAGAATTTACTGCTGTTCCATTATCAGTCTTGCTAACTTGAAATCCAACGGTGTGGTGATTTTTATATTTTCCCTGTTGCCGTTGACCAGAGAAACGGGATGCCCCAATGCCTCCACGACAGACGCATCGTCCGTAAACACCGTGTTGTACGGTTGCGAATAAGCCTTGCGCAGAAGCGGGAGTCTGAAGACTTGCGGAGTCTGGACCAATTGCACCCGTGTCCTGTCAAGTGCCCGTGAAGTGCCGCTGTCATCCACAAGACGGACAGAATCAGTCGCAGGAATGACCGGAACGGCCGCCCCACTCTTCTCCGCCTCCGAATACAGCCGGCGAATCACGTCGGCACTTACCAAAGGACGGACGGCATCGTGTATGCCGACAACGGCTTCTTCCACGCCAATTGCACTGAGTCCGTTCCTGACACTGAAGAACCGTTCCCTGCCGCCCGCACACACGGCACATTCACAGTCAAAGGAATACTCTTCCGTTAACCGGTGCCAATATGATATGTAGTCAGGATGGAGAACGACAACGATTCCGATTCCCGGCAAGGCTTCGGAAAACCTCTTCACTGTGTGGAATACAACGGGAAATCCGTCAAGCGGCAGGAACTGTTTGGGCAAGGGAGTCCCCATACGCAGCCCCTGGCCTCCTGCGACTATTACGGCATACCTGCACGCCTCTGATTTCGGCATCCTGCCCCTATTGTTTGTCAAGCAGCATCCCCTCTGCCACCTGTTTCTCCTTTTCGTTTCCTTCCAGTGCGGCAAGCAGAGCAAGCGCGAACCTTGCGGCAGATGACGGGCCGTTGCCCGTTATGACATTGCCGTCAACCTCAACGGCAGACGCGGTATACTCCGCACCCTCCAGAAATTTCTGAAATCCGGGATAACATGTTGCCCGCTTGCCTTTGAGTACTCCCAACTGCCCCAGCACATACGGAGCGGCGCAAATGGCGGCCACATACTTGTTTTGGGCTGCGAATTGCTTCACCGCTTCACACACAAGCGTAGAGTTGCGGAGGTTGTCTGCCCCTGGCAGTCCGCCCGGCAGCACAATCATGTCCTCGTCCGTCAACTCATATTCGTTGACGGTGTCTGTCGTGATTTCTATGCCGTGTGCCCCCGAGACATACGGGTTGTCAGTCACGGACATCATGTTTACCTCGACTCCGCCCCTGCGGAGAATGTCAACTATAGAGAGGGCTTCTATTTCTTCAAAGCCTTCTGCAATAAAAACAACTGCTTTTTTCATGCGAACTATCAGTTTGCGGGTTATTTTTGAATATTCTGTCTAACGGTCGAAGCTGATGCCGGCAGTGCAGGCGACCGTGACCGTATGGTGTCATTTCAACTGTTCAAGATATTGGCGTATGGTTTTCTCCAAACCCATATACAAGGCATCGCAGATCAGGGCATGACCAATGCTGACCTCGTCAAGCCACGGGATCAGCCTGTGAAAATATTTCAGGTTCACCAAACTCAGATCGTGGCCGGCGTTAAGCCCCAACCCTATGTCGCGTGCCCGAACGGCCGCCTCCACGAAAGGAGCGGCGGCCAACGCCCTGTCTTCCGCATAGTGTGCCGCATACGGTTCCGTATACAGTTCAACCCTGTCGCAACCTGTAGCCTTTGCGCCTTCTACCATTGCCAGATCCGCAGCGACGAAAATGGAGGTGCGGATGCCCTTTTCCTTGAATTCCGAAACTACATCACCGAGAAAACTCCTGTTGCCGACAGTATCCCACCCGGCGTTGGAAGTCAGCTGGTCGGGAGAATCCGGAACGAGAGTGACCTGCGTCGGGCAAACGTCAAGCACAAGCTTGCGGAAATCTTCGGACGGATATCCCTCTATGTTGAATTCGGTGGTAACGGCAGAACGGAGCGCATAGACATCAGTCCGCCGTATATGCCTTTCGTCGGGGCGCGGATGCACCGTTATCCCCTGTGCTCCGAACCGTTCGCAGTCAAGGGCCACGTTCAAGACGTCAGGATTGTTCCCTCCCCTTGCATTGCGGAGAGTGGCCACCTTGTTTATGTTAACACTTAATTTGGTCATGTTTTGACAGAATAGGTTCCAAATATTCTTAAGCTATGTAAAATTACTAATTAAAAGCAAAACCTAAGGAAGAAAAATATTAAATTTGCTAAAAATACAACAATTCGTTTTTTTTACGTGAGCAAGACAGCCTTTTCTTTCGCCCTGTTCGGCAATGTGTTTCAAACAAAGAAGTCGTCAAATATCCGGGAAGTCATAAAAAACATTCTTGATTTCGGCGGTAAAATCACGATAGAGCGCGAGTTTGCCGCCTTTCTGAAAGACAATACAGACCTGTATGTGGGCGATTTCGGGGAATTCGAGCATATAGACGATACCGTTGACTTTGCGCTGAGCATAGGCGGCGACGGCACCTTTCTGAAAACCGCCCTGCAAGTCGGACAAACCAACATCCCTGTCATCGGAATCAATACGGGAAGGCTGGGCTTCATAAGCGAGGTGACCCCACAAGAGTCAAGGATGTTTTTTGAAAACCTGTTTTCCGGGAACTACCAGCTTGAGGAACGTTCCCTGCTGCAGTGCAGCTTTGACTGCGAGAGCAAGGATGTCAGCCCCTTTGCCCTCAACGAAGTCGCAGTGCTTAAGCATGACATATCATCGATGATAAGCATAGATGCCTATGTCAACGACAAGTATCTCGCAACATATCAGGCAGACGGGCTGGTCGTCAGTACCCCGACAGGTTCAACGGCATATTCGCTGAGCGTAGGCGGACCTGTCGTGTCACCGGATTCGCGATCCATAATCATATCGCCGGTTGCCGCACACAGTCTTTCAATCAGGCCGTTGGTACTCAATGACAACGTGCGGATAAAGCTCAAGGTCAAAAGCCGTTCGGAAAACTTCATGGTCGCCATTGACGGCAGGAGCACAAGTTTTCAGGACACCACGACAGTGGAAATCGCCAAAGCCCCCTTTTCCATCAATATTGTCCGTTCTTCAGACCATTCCTTTTTCGCCACATTGCGCAACAAGCTGCTATGGGGGGCAGACAAACGCTGACGAGACAGATGAAACCGCTAAAGCAGTTAAACCGGGACATACTGGCACTCGTGTGGCAAGGGCTGAAAGCCAACCGCTTCCAGTCCGCCAACAATCTCATTGCCGGACTGGCAATCGTTGCGCTTGAGTTCCTGTTTGTATGGGCAACCAAGCTGACCATTGACATTGCCACCGGGGCAAGCAAACTTTTTCCGTTAAGGGACGCAATAATCCTGCTCGTCATCACAATGATCCTGCAACTGGCCGTAGCGGCATGGAGGACATGGGTCAATACGATGCTTAGCATCAGAGCCACCAACAAGATGCAGCTTGACGTGTTCGGACACGCCATATCCGCTTCATGGCTGCTTCTCCACAAATACCACAGCGGCGACGTTGTCAACAGGATAGAAAAAGACGTCAATGCCATTGTCAGTTTCGTCACCGACACCCTGCCCTCTTTTTTCGTTGTCGCAGCGCAATTTTGCGGAGCCTTCATATTCCTTTATCTTATGGACAGGAAGCTGTCGCTGTTTATACTGATAGTGATTCCTTTTTTCCTTGTGCTGGGAAAGCTGTACATAAGGAGAATACGGAAGATTTCACGCAGGATAAGAGACGTTGACAGCCGTCTCCAGTCCCAATACCAGGAGGGCGTACACAACAATATCGTCCTGAAGACTCTTGAGGGAGCCATGTGTACGGTTTTGGACAAAGTGGTTTTTACCCAAGACCTGCTCGTGAACCTTGTCAGGCGCAGGGCGTATTTCTCAATAACTTCCAATCTGGTAGTCAACACGGGGTTTGTGACAGCCTATCTGTTCACCTTCATTTGGGGGACTTATCATCTCTCTGTGGGCATGATAACATACGGGACGCTGATTGCTTTCATACAGCTTGTGGCGCAAATACAAAGACCAGCCAGAGGTATGATAAGGTTTGTCCCCGAACTGATAAGCCTTCTTACGTCGGGCGAGAGGCTGCTTGAGATGAAGAAAATAGGAGGGGAAAATGCAAATGTGCGAGACAAGGCAACGGTCTCGGTTTGCAAGCCGTTTTCAGACGACGGCAAGATTGGCATAAACGTGAACGGCGTGACTTTCGGATATGACAAGAACAAGCCCGTTATCTGCAATTTCAGCCATGATTTCAAGCCCGGTTCACGCACGGTGATTTCCGCACCTACCGGATGCGGCAAGACCACACTGATACGCTTGATGCTGGCTCTTTTCAGTCCGGAAAAGGGAGAGATTCGCATATACAACCGGAATTTCTCGTACGTTGCCGATCCAAGCACCCGTCCGCTGTTTGCATACGTGCCGCAAGGGAACACCCTGTTCAGCGGAACAATCAGAGCGAACCTCAAACTGGCAGCTCCCGATGCGACGGACGAAGAACTCCTCCGTGTCCTGACCATTGCAAAAGCCGATTTTGTGGAGAAAATGCCTCAAGGACTGTCATCTCAGTGCGGCGAAGGCGGTATGTCCTTGTCGGAAGGACAGGCGCAGAGGCTATGCATAGCCCGGACTTTGCTTAAGAACGCTCCCGTCCTTCTGCTTGACGAAGCGACGTCCGCCCTCGACATTGAGACAGAAGCGGCATTGCTTCACAACATCACCACGAATTTCCCGGACACTACAATCATCTGCATTTCCCATCGCCCCAAAGCGCGCGAATACTGTACGGAGGAACTGCGACTGTAAAGTCTACGGAAAGCGATGTGTGCCAGACGGCTATTGTCTGTTGCGTTCGTAGTGAGCCTTTGCGAAAGCAAAGAAGAACACCACTCCTATTGCATTTATGATCCATGCGAGCCAAAACGCAGAACCGTAGCCGTGCCATTCGACACAACTTCCCCCGAACAGGACACCAAGACCGATTCCTATGTCCCAGGCTGTCAATAGTGTACTGTTGGCCGTGCCGCGCTGTGAAGACGGGGCAAGACTGATGAACATATTCTGCATGGCGGGGAACATATGGCCGTTGCCAAGCCCGATAACCAATGCCGCCCCGTAATATCCCCAATTGTCATGCAATGCGGCAAAGAGAAAATAACCACACAGGCTGATGACCACACCTATGGCGCAGTTGAACACTATCATGCCCCGTCTGAGAGTACGCGCCCCAATCAGGCGACTTGTCATCAGACCACAGCAAAGGACAGCAAAAAACAGCCCGGATCCAGATGTCATGTGGAGTTCCTCCTTTCCGTATATTGCCAGATATGTAGAAAGAACACCGTAGGAAAAAGCCAGACATACCAGAGTCAGTCCCAGACTCCAGCCCTTAAGAAGTATGAAGCGATCCAGAGACAGCCTGCACTTCTCCTTTTGCAATTGCCTTTCTTTCAGTTTCACGGTGCTGTTGACATACAAGCCAATCCCCGATGACACCAAGGCTATAATAAAGACAATGTCGTAGGAATGCAGGTATTGATATACGAAGAGGCCTACCGTTGGTGCAATGGCTGTTGCCAGATTGTTTGACAGCCCGTAGTAGCCGATACCTTCCGCTCTTCTTGACGAAGGAAGGACATCAATCGCAACGGTGCTGTTGGCAACGGTGACAGTTCCCATCGGCGCCCCATGAAAAGTCCTGACGATGGTGAACAGCAACAAAGATGCAGCAACAATGTAACCTGCAAAAAAAATGAAAAAGAGGAAATAGCTTATGAGCAGAACGTCTCTGCGACGGAAATTGTCAACCAGATAACCGCTCAGCGGCCTTACCAGCAATGCCGTAATGGTGTAGCCCGACAACACAAGCCCGATAACATGCTTGTTGGCCTGAAATGTTTCGCTCAGATAGAGAGGCAACAAAGGCATGACTACCATGAACGAAAAGAAGATCATGAAATTCGCAACCCAAACCTTTATGTAATTACCATTCCAAAGACGTTCCATTCTCTGTTTGTCATCTATGTGGCGTTCCCCCAGCCTTCTGCTCGCAAAGCTGGGGGAACGCCACTGGTTAATGCTTGTATGGCAGCATCTGCCGACTGTCCGGAATCCTGTTTTCAACACATTTCAGGACAATCTTATGCAGAAAACACCACTATACGGCATAATACTGTAGCAGTCTAACCTCCAAAGTTGTCATACATTATGTTTTCCGGCTCCACACCCAGATCTGTCAGCATATCAACAACAGCTTTGCTCATAGGACCGGGACCGCACATATAGTACTCCACGTCTTCCGGTGCCTCATGGTCTTTCAAGTATGTGTTGTACATTACCTGATGTACAAAGCCTGCCGTGTATTTGACTCCCGCCTTGTCGGCGGCAGGGTCAGGCCTGTCAAGCGCAAGATGGAAATGGAAATTCGAAAAGTCTTTTTCCAACTGCAGGAAATCCTCCAGATAGAAGACTTCGTTCAAAGCGCGGGCCCCATAGAAGAAATGCATTTCCCTGTTCCTTGTGTCCAAAGTCCTTGTCATGTGCATGATCTGCGCTCTTAGCGGAGCCATACCCGCACCGCCGCCGACCCAAATCATTTCCTTGTCGGAGTCGAATCTCGGTGCAAACTCTCCGTAAGGACCACTCATAAGAACCTTGTCGCCGGGTTTGAGCGTAAATATGTATGACGAGGCAATACCCGGCATGACATCCATGAAGCCCACTTGCGGTTTCGGCTTGAACGGAGGCGTGGCAATCCTGACGGTGAGCATGAACCTGTCGCCTTCCGCAGGATAATTCGCCATGGAATAGGCACGTATCGTGGGTTCCGTATTCTTGCACTTCAAGTCAAACAGCCCGAACTTTTCCCATGCGGGAAGATATTCCGCTCCGATAGAATCCTTGTCAATGTCCACATTGTAGTCCATCTCGTAGGCCGGAATCCTGATTTGGGAATAACTGCCCGGCACAAAATCCATGTGGGCACCTTCCGGCAGGGCGACAATGAATTCCTTGATGAACGTAGCGACATTCTTGTTGCTTATTACCGTACATTCATATTCCTTGACACCCATCACGCTCTCCGGAACCTTTATCTTAAGGTCACCTTTGACTTTGCACTGGCATCCAAGACGCCAATGGTCTTTCACCTGCTTCCTGGTAAACTGTCCCCTTTCGGAGTCAAGGATTTCTCCCCCTCCCTCCAGCACCTGACATTTGCATTGGCCGCAGCTTCCCTTTCCGCCGCAAGCCGAGGGCAGATATATCCCGTTTTCAGAAAGGGTTGCCAAGAGGCTGTTTCCCTGCTCTACCGAGACGGTGTCTTTATCGTTGATGGTAATGTTTACCTTGCCGCTCGGCGACAGATATTTTTTCGCCACAAGCAACACGACAACAAGTAAAAGTATTATTGCTAAAAATACGCCAATACTGGCAAAAATAAAATGGAAATCCATAAGATATAAGTGTTGATTTTGAAATCCGGTCGATTAAATTTTCAAACCCGAGAAGCACATAAACGCCATTGCCATCAAACCTACCGTGATAAACGTGATACCCAATCCCCGCAAGTTGCGCGGAACATTGGTATAGGCCATTTTTTCACGGATGGCAGCAAGGGCCACAATGGCCAGAGTCCACCCTATTCCACTTCCCAAAGAATACGAGACACAATCAGAAAGACTTCCTATATATTGGGTGTTGGACGGATCCAGATTGATGCGCTGCTGCATGAACAGGCTTGCACCCATGATTGCACAGTTGACGGCTATAAGAGGGAGAAATATTCCCAAAGCGGAATACAGGGACGGGCTGAACCGCTCCACTGCCATCTCCAGCAACTGGACAATACCTGCTATGACCGCAATGAACAATATAAACGACAAGTAACTCAAATCAATGCCCAGAATCCCGTCTTCGGCAAGTATTTTTGTTTGAAGCAGCCAGTCAATCGGCACGGTAACCAACAGCACAAACGTTACGGAAACTCCAAGTCCCAGCGCAGTCTTCACGCTCTTGCTCACGGCAAGATAAGAACACATGCCAAGGAAGAAAGCAAAAATCATGTTGTCCACAAAAACAGAACGGACGAAAAGGCTCACAAAATGTTCCATAATTCTATTGCTTTTTTATTTTTTGTTTGTGACAGAGCTGTGTACCCAAATTACACAGCCCACAATAATCAGTGCCATAGCCGGCATCGTCATCATTCCATTGTTGGCATACCCCAAGTCGTAAGCGGCAGGCGGAATGACCGTCATCCCCAACAGAGTTCCGTTGCCAAGCAGTTCGCGGAAGAACGCGACTACAATCAAAATCCATGCATAGCCCAGACCGTTTCCGATTCCGTCGAAGAATGACGGAATGACTTTATTCTGCATTGCGAAAGCTTCAAGCCGTCCCATCAGTATGCAGTTGGTAATTATCAATCCCACGTAGACAGACAGCTGCACGCTTACGTCATAGGCAAAAGCCTTCAGTATCATACTGACTACAGTAACGAGGGCCGCAACCACAACAAGCTGGACAATGATGCGTATGCGGTTTGGAATCGTATTCCTTATCAACGAGATAATGACGTTGGACATTGCAGTGATGACAGTGACAGACAATCCCATCACAATTGCAGGCTTGAGCTGAGACGTGACGGCAAGGGCAGAACAGATGCCCAGCACTTGAGCAACAATGGGATTGTTGACATTCAACGGCTCGACGAGCGCATCTCTATTTTGTTTTGACAAAACTTTCATAACGTCTGAATCTAATTTTTGTTTTTGAAAATGTTCGCGTAGTCCTTAAGACTCGTCTTTATCATTCCGGCGACTCCGTCGGAAGTCAGTGTCGCCCCTGTTATGGCATCGCATCTGCTGCTGGCGGGAAGCCCGTCAACCTTTTTGCCTATTTTGACGACAGACAACAGCACATGACCGCTGTCGTCAAAGACCACTTTGTCCTTGAACTGACTCTGGAATTTTTTTTCTGTTATAAGTGCGCCTACGCCTGCCGTTTCGCTCTGGTGTGAAAAGTATGCGCCAAAGACGGTCTTGCCGTCGCTGTTAATGGAAATATAGCCCCACAACGCTCCCCACAGCCCCATTCCGTAGACCGGTATCACATATTTTGTCTCTCCATTGACACTGCACACATACAGCGGCAAGTGGTTTTCGTCAATATCCTTTGACGACATCACGAAACCGTCAGCGTCCTTGGACTTGCCGTCCTTCACGACATTGCCTTTGCTGTCCAAAACCTGGTCTGCAACAACGACTTCGGAATATTTTTCTTCGATTTGCTCGGAAGCAAGGTTGCGGATATTCAGTGCTGCAAGGATCTGGGACTTTTTGTCAATGGCCACATTCGCATCACTTTTTGACTGCAAGGCCTTGCTTACAAAAGCCAACAAAAACGCGACAACCAAAACCATCACTGTCGAATACACAATGATGTACACGTTGGAATTTGTATTTATCTTATTGCTCATAACGCTCTGTGATTTTTAGATTAGTCGGTATCCGCATTTCTCCTCAAACGCATTCTTATGTTTCTCTGGACAAAGCAATAGTCTATCAACGGCGCAAACATGTTCATGAACAAGATCGCAAGCATCATCCCCTCCGGATATCCGGGATTGAGGACTCTGACGACAATAGCTATAACACCAATCAAGAAGCCGTAGATATATTTCCCGCCTTCTGTGCGCGCAGAAGTAACAGGGTCGGTTGCCATAAAGACAGCACCGAAACAAAATCCGCCAAGTATGAGATGCTCATACCACGGCAGCGGGGTCTGGCCTGTCAAGCTGAACACATACGCCATAAGCGCGCCGCCGACAAAAACGCTGAGCATCGTCTTCCAGCTTGCGATGCCCGACCACAACAATATTATTGCCCCTATGGCAATGGCAATGACGCTCGTTTCTCCAACAGATCCCGGAATCAACCCTATTATCATGTCAGAGACGCTTGCAGTCTGTTCTGCACCGAGAGCCAACGGGGTCGCCATTGTAAACGCTTCGGGCAAATCCCTGCCCAAGCCCAAAATGGACTCTTTTGCGACCCAGACCTCATCGCCGGTCATCTTGCCGCTGTAAGAAAAGAACAGGAATGCACGGGCAACGAGAGCAACATTGAAAATGTTCATGCCCGTTCCCCCGAATATCTCTTTTGCAAAAATGACAGCAAAAGCAACCGCCAACGCCATCATCCACAATGGACAGTTGACCGGCAGTATCAAGGGTATTATCAAGCCAGTGACAAGATAGCCTTCCTGAATTTCCTCCTTTTTGTATTGGGCCACAATGAATTCAATGCCAAGCCCGACCACATAGCTGACAACAATCTTGGGCAGCAGGGCAAGGAAACCGTAGGCCAGCAATTCAAGCATGGTGCTGTCCTGCAAACAGTTTGCTGCAGTATAGTGCTGGTATCCGATATTGTACATACCAAACAAAGTGGCGGGTATCAGCGCTATGACAACCATTGACATGATTCGTTTTGAATCAATGGCGTCGTGTATGCTGACTCCGTTTTTGCCCGTTGTGTTGGAAACCATCAAAAAAGATTCAAAGCCCTCAAAAACAGAACGCAACGCATGCAGTTTGCCGCCCTCTTCAAAATTAGGCCTTATTCTGTCAAAATATTTCTTCAACCCCATAGTCTTCTTCCTTTACTGTGTTCAAATCCAAAATCATTCCAATTCCTTGCGAAGCATATCAAGTCCCTCGCGAACAATTCTCTGCAATTCCAACTTAGAGGAATCCACGAACTCTGCCACGGCAAAATCTTCAGGGGCAACCTCGTATATCCCCAAGGCCTCCATTCGGTCGATGTCTCCTGAGAGAATGGCCTTGATCAGGTATCCTGCATAAATGTCCATCGGGAAAACCCTGTCGTATTCACCACTCATTATCATGTGACGCTCTCCTCCCTTTATGCGGGCATCAAGGTCGTAAGTCCTGTTTTTGCCCTGCATCCAGCTGAAATAGGAACGGCTTGTGGAAAAATCGTTAAGGCGCGGCATTATCCATCCGAGAATTTCATTTCTGTCGTCACCCTCAGGTATTACTGTCACCTCTGTCACCGCAGAAGAAAGATAACCGTCTGCGCAGGAAGCCTTGCCCACAAGCGGATTCCCGTTAATTATGCGCAAAGACCCGGTTTTTCTGATATTGCCGTCCAAAATTTTTCCAAGGGAAACGCCCGTCACGGTTCTTACATAACACGGCTTTTCCACTCCGGAACCCGCCACTGCGACAGTTCTGGTGAGGTCAACAACTCCGTTTGTCACCAATTTGCCTATGAATATCACGTTTTCCGGAAGTAATGTCCAGACAGTTTCGCCTTTGTTTACCGGAGAGATATGATTGATCTGTACCCCGACGTTGCCCGAGGGATTGGGACCGCAAACGACACAGGTGCGTGCATTGTCCAGATCAGAAAGGATTTTTCCGTTTTGGGACTCTGACACGCATACCGTTACAGGTGCAATTCGGCAGAGGAGGTCAATGCCTTTCTGGAAATATTTCTCATTTCCGCGCAAAGCAACCGCAAAGTCCTGAGCAAGCGGCATAGTGCTGAATGCCGAGACAAAGATGCCTTTCGGGCAACAGTCGGGATCTGCAACGATGTCAAACGGCCGTTGACGGACAAACGCGAACAAGCCGGAGTCAAGCAAAAGACGTTTGGCCTCTTCCGCAGACAAAGAGCCGGAATCCGGTGTTGCGAACTTCCTGAACGTCTGTTCCGCATCTGCCTTTACCTTGACGGCAAGCAATTTCCTCTTGGGGCCTCTGGCAATTTCCACGACTTCTCCGCTTACGGGAGACACCACTCTCAATTCTGCATTGTTCTTGTTTACGAACAATGCATCACCAGCCTGCACCCTGTCTCCCTCTTTCACTACGGGCTTTGGCTTGAATCCGTAGAAATCATCGGGAACTACAGAATATATGCCACCGACAGGGATGTCGGTGACTGTATCCTGCGCTTTCCCTTTTAGACGGATATCAAGCCCTTTCTTGATTTTTATTACGTCTGTCATGACTGTTGATATGTGACTTGTTTTTATGTTTTACGTCTGTTTTACGGCAACAATTTTTCCGTTGCAAATTTACGTTTTTTATGACACCGTTCCAATGATTTAACACTGTTTTATATGCGGTTGTCTGGGCGGAAAGCGAGTTTGGCGACCATATTTTCAAACTTCCGGCGGTTGTCCGTTTCATTGGTATTTACATATTGCAAAACGCCAAAGGGGCTTGCGGAACAAATCAGTCCCGCAAGCCCCTTTGGCGTGAAGTATGGATGTCCTAAATATTCAAGTCAGATTTTATTGAATCAACCTTGGTCCGCGCCTTGGCAACAGCTGCCCCGTAACAATTCGGGCAAGACATTTCGCCTTTGACTTCTATATAGAACTTGATTTTAGGCTCCGTGCCCGAAGGTCTGACGGAAATCTTTGTCCCGTCAGCTGTGAACCATTGCAACACATTGCTGTATGCGGGCATATCCATCTTCGTCTCTTCCCCGTCAGAATACATCTTGAGCGTGTTGTAGTCTTTTGTACACACGACAGGACTGCCGCCAAGCACCTTTGGAGGGAAAGACCGGAAATTTTCCATCTGTCGCCTGATCTCGTCTGCCCCACTCTTGCCCGGTTTTGTGACCGAAACGGTTTCCTGATACGCAAACCCGTAGTCAACATATATCTTCATCAGCAAGTCATAGAGCGACATTCCGTTGTCTTTTGCCCAAGCGGCTATTTCACACAACAGACATATCGAGGCAGGAGAATCCTTGTCCCTGACTTTGTCAAAAGGAAGATACCCGAAGCTTTCTTCCCCTCCGCCTATATATTTCTTCTTCCCTTCAGACAACTTTATCTCACGCGCTATCCATTTGAAGCCGGTATACACATCCCTGATTTCAATGCCGTTTCTTTCAGCGATGTCCCTTATTGTCTCGGTCGTGACAATGGTCTTGACCATGAATTCATTGCCTTTGAGCTGTCCGGATTTCTTTTTGCCTTCTATGATATAATAGGACAACATCAATGCAGTCTGGTTTCCGTTAAGTATGCACCATTCCCCTTTGGAATCCCGGCAAACGACAGCGAGGCGGTCTGCATCGGGGTCGGAGGCAATAACAAGATCCGCATTCAATTTTGTGCCCAACTTCATGCCTAAAGTCATTGCCTCAGCATTTTCCGGGTTTGGAGACACCACTGTCGGAAAGTTTCCGTCAACGACCATTTGTTCCTTGACGACATTTATGTTTCTGAACCCCCAAGTCCTCAAAGCTGCCGGAACAATAACCCTTCCTGTCCCGTGTATCGGCGAATATACTATGCACAAATCCTTTTGGTTGTTGATGGCGTTCTGATTGACGAGAGCTTCGTGGACTGCGTTAATGTAATCCACGTCAATTTCTCCGCCAATAATCTTTATGAGATCTTCGTCCGGTTCATCTTTCACCTGATCGATTGTCACTTTGTTGACCTCATCTATGATGCCGGTGTCATGAGGAGCCAGCACCTGTGCCCCATCATCCCAGTAGGCTTTGTAGCCGTTGTATTCTTTGGGATTGTGGCTTGCTGTTATATTGACGCCGGCCTGCGCTCCAAGTTGCCTTATGGCAAAAGAAATTTCAGGCGTGGGCCGCAGGCTCTCAAACAGATACACCCGAATATTGTTTGCTGCAAAGATGTTTGCCGCCGTCTCGGCAAACAGGCGCGAGTTGTTGCGACAATCATGTCCTACGACAACGGAAATGGTCTTCCTGTCTCCGAACGTTTTCAGGAGATAGTTTGCAAAGCCCTGTGTAGCCATACCTACGACATACTTGTTCATTCTGTTTGTTCCAGCTCCCATTATCCCTCGAAGACCACCTGTTCCAAATTCCAGATTTTTATAAAAGGCATCAATCAGGGCTGTCTTGTCTTTTGCATCAAGCATGTCTTTGACCTCTTTCTGCGTTTGTTCATCAAATGATGGAGAAAGCCAACTTTCCGCAATTTCCGAGCATTTCTTTATTAAAGATTCTTGTTCTGTCATAATGTTAATGGTTAAATCTGTTTGCAGGTGTTTTCCTGAATAAATTATCTTGATGTGTGCTGCTTGGCGAATTTCATATATGGTCGTTTCCGGGTGGCAGAATCCGTACTTGCGGACAGGCTATGCGATTTGTTTTATTCCGCAAGATACTTGTCACCGGTATGTCTGATTATTTCCTTTTTTGTGGCCTGCGGATAACCGGGGTTAACCACTTTTGCCATGATAGTGTCAGAGCCCTCCGACAAAACCTCAAAACTGCCGTCGGGCTTTTCCGTTTTTTCAACCATGTCGTTGTATTTGACTACCAGATGCCATCCTAAATCTATCCATCGGGTCATCATTTCTTCCGCCATTCTGTTTGAGTATTCCGTGAGAAACGCAACGGCATCTGCCGGGTTGTCTACGGCAAGGGATTCCGCTGCAAGTTCAATATCCTTTTGTGCAGAGAAATGTTTGTCGCGCAATTCACACAAAGCTTTCCTGACCTCCGGGTACAGCAGGGAATACCGTGGGTAAATCATGTTGCTGACCCAATTCTGCACCCAGAAAGCGGATTTCATGGAAAACTTGACTGCATTCGCATATTTCAGGGTATAACACGACGGGACTTCCGTTGCGCAACAATAGACAGGTGTATATGGAGACGTATGGGCATCATCGTTTGCAAACCACAATATGCCACCCGTCCGGTTCGGCAGGCCCGCCCTCATCTGGCTTATGAATGAAAAACTGCTTTGCTGGGTTCCCACCGGTCGCTCGTTGCAGTATTTTTTTCCCTCGCACTCCCACGTCAGCGGACGTGGACGGTACGGGCTCAAATACGGTCCCGCACCAGGGTCTCCCGTCATGTCAAGCGGTGTATTGTCGTAATGGTCTCCCATTGCAAGCGCAACGGCATCAAAGTCCACGACGGTATCGGGCCTGACATAAAGAGGCAGTGGTTCGGCCTTAAGGTTTTTTCCTGAGGCGTAATCAAAATACCGGTACATTCCCTTTGCAAAGCGGTTGTATATTGACCAGACACGAGCTTCGCAGAACCTTGCACCGCCAAAGTCCAACGGACAATATGTGTCAGCAAAGTCGAAGTCTTCGTCCCTGCCACTATACAGGTTCATTTTGCGTGCAAACGAAACAACATCTTTGGAATACAGCACTTGTGACTTCGGCAGCTTGAAGAACTGGTGTATCCTGCTTTGGTTGGCATGGACGCAAACCGCATCGTCGGGAATGCGGACAGCCACCCATACGGCCCCACGCTCCTTTGCGCCTTTCCCTACCATCTCCATGATATACGCCTCATTGGGATCTGCGATAGAGAAAGTCTCTCCCTCCGAGCAATACCCGTAACGCTGGACAAGCTCGTCCATAATTCTGATGGCTCCCCTTGCCGTCTTTGCCCGCTGCAAAGTGATATATATCAGTGAACCATAGTCAATTACCCCAGTTGTATCAACTAATTCTTCACGTCCTCCAAATGTCGTTTCGGCAATCGTAAGCTGGTGCTCGTTGATGTTGCCCACAACGTTGTATGTCTCTTCGGCTTCGTCTATTTCTCCAAGATACTTGTTTGTTTCCCAGTCACGGACTATACGTTTCGCTCCTTTTTTGTGCTTTCCTGCCGCAAAATGTTGCATAACGCCGTATGCCCCATAACTGTCCGCACTGTAACTGACAAAAACACTGCCGTCCCTGCTCGCCTTCTTGCCTACAATAATATTAGTGCAAGCCAAAACTGCCGCCAAGGGACACATTGCGGCAACGAACGCAACCAAGATTTTTAAAAAGCCTCTATTCATTCCTCTGCAAATATCAAACGGCCTTGAAACTCAAGTCCAAGCCTTTAACGGAGTGAGTCAAAGCACCTACGCTGACGAAGTCCACGCCGCATTCCGCATAACTTCGTATTGTGTCGGCTGTAATGCCCCCCGAACTCTCAATTTCCGTCCGTCCGTCTATGATCTTCACGGCCTTGCCGGTATCGTTGACGCTGAAATTGTCCAGCATTATGCGGTCAGCTCCCCCGTGCGCCAGAGCCTCTTCCAATTCCTTGAAGTCACGTACTTCAATTTCAATTTTAAGTTTTTTGTTGTTTTCTCTCAAATAAGCCTGCGCTCTGTCAAGGGCATTCTTGATGCCTCCGGCAAAATCAACGTGGTTGTCCTTCAGCAATATCATATCAAACAATCCGATACGGTGGTTTTCTCCCCCACCGATCTTTACGGCCATTTTCTCCAGCACCCGCATCCCCGGGGTTGTCTTGCGCGTGTCCAGAACTTTGCATTTGGTTCCCTCCAGGAGTTTCATGTATCCGGCGGTAGTGGTGGCGATGCCGCTCATCCGTTGCATGACATTCAGCATAAGCCGCTCTGTCTGAAGGAGGGAGCGCACCTTACCTCTTGTGACAAACACCACGTCACCGACAGCAACCCTCGTCCCATCAGGAATAAACTGTTCCACCTCCAGGGACGGGTCAAATCTGCGGAAAATCCTTTTTGCTACCTCTACCCCCGCTATTATGCCGTCTTCTTTTACCAGAAGTTTTTGCGCACCCGTGGCATCTTCGGGAATACAGCACAGTGTTGTATGGTCACCGTCTCCTATGTCCTCTGCAAAAGCCAAATCTATCAACCTATCTTCCAGCTCGTCTACTATGTACATTGCTCTTTTTTATTTTTTCAACAAAACGCCCTTTACTGCCGCCTTGCGTCACTGCTGGCCATTCAACGGTTTTACGGACAATTCAAGTTCGTCCAACTGCTTGCGGTCCACCACAGACGGTGCATCAAGCATAACGTCGCGTCCGGAATTGTTCTTGGGGAATGCTATACAGTCCCTTATGGAATCGAGGCCGACAAAAAGGCTTACGAAACGGTCAAGTCCGTAAGCAAGACCGCCGTGAGGAGGAGCTCCGTATTTGAAAGCGTTCATAAGGAATCCGAACTGCTCCTGGGCTTTCTCCGGAGTGAACCCCAGCACTTCAAATATCTTGGCCTGCAGAACGGCATCGTGAATACGGATGGAACCGCCGCCTACTTCAACGCCGTTGCACACCATGTCATAGGCATCCGCCAACACGCTTGCCGGGTCTGTATCCAGTTTGGACACGTCGCAAGGTTTCGGTGCCGTAAACGGGTGGTGCATTGCCATGAGACGCTGTTCTTCATCGCTCCATTCAAACATCGGGAAATCCACAACCCACAACAATGCGAATTTGTTTTTGTCGCGAAGCCCTAACCGAGTCCCCATCTCAAGGCGGAGCTCACACAATTGTTTGCGCGCTTTCATGGCATCCTGCCCACTTATTATCAATATCAGGTCACCTGGCGCAGCTTCCATTTTGTGTGCCATTGCGGCAAGCACATCCGGACCGTAGAATTTGTCAACGCTGCTCTTTACCGTACCGTCCTCTTGAACACGGGCGTAGACAAGACCTTTCGCACCAATCTGGGGACTCTTGACAAAATTCGTCAGTTCGTCAAGCTGTTTCCGTGTATATGAAGCGCAGCCTTTTGCGCAGATTCCTCCGATATATCCGGCTTCATTGAATACGCCAAAACTGCCGGTGTCCTTGAGCACGTCCATCAACTCCACGAACTCCATGCCAAACCGCATGTCAGGTTTGTCGCTGCCGAAACGGGACATGGCCTCTGTCCAAGGCATCCGGACGAACGGGGCTTCTCCCAAGTCGTAGCCCCTGACCTCCCGGAAGAGATATTTGGTCATTTCCTCGAATATTCGGATAATGTCATCCTGCTCCACGAAACTCATTTCGCAGTCTATCTGCGTGAATTCCGGCTGGCGGTCTGCCCGCAGGTCTTCGTCGCGGAAACATTTCACGATCTGGAAATACCTGTCCATTCCGGCAACCATCAAGAGCTGCTTTAACGTTTGAGGGCTTTGTGGCAGCGCATAGAACTGACCGGGGTTCATGCGCGAGGGAACGATGAAGTCACGGGCGCCTTCGGGGGTGCTGCCCACCAGCACCGGCGTTTCTATTTCAAGGAAGCCCTTTGAGTCCAGAAAGCTCCTGACTGCAAGACAAAACTTGTGGCGCAGTTCAAGATTGGCCCTGACGCAGTTGCGCCGCAAGTCCAGATAACGGTATTTCATCCTGATGTCATCGCCGCCGTCAGTCTTGTCTTCTATGGTGAACGGAGGGACCTGACTCTTGTTCAGCACACGGAGCTCAGATGCCGTTATTTCAATGTCGCCAGTCCCTATCTTCGGATTCTTGTTGTATCTCTCGTTGACAGTACCGACCACTTGGATGACAAATTCGCGTCCCAGTTTGTTTGCCTCGTCGCAGAGAGCCTTGTCAACTTCTTCGTTGAATACTATTTGGGTGATTCCATAACGGTCACGCATATCCACAAATGTCATGCCGCCCATCTTGCGGGTCTTTTGTACCCAGCCCGACAGGGTCACTTCCTTTCCGACATCGGAAATGCGGAGCTCGCCACAAGTTCTTGTTCTGTACATAATTGTTTTCTTAGGTGTTTTTACACGTTCTTGATATACTCGACTATCCAGTGCCCTACTTCGGCTGTTCCGAATTTTCCTCCGTCAGGGACTTGGATTTCTGGCGTGCGCACATTGGCCTCGAGCGAAGCGTCAACCGCCTGCCTTACAAGTTTTCCCTCTTCCGCCAGATTAAAATATTCAAACAGCATTGCCACCGACAGAATCTGCGCAAGCGGATTGGCGATATTCAGCCCCTTGGCTTGCGGCCAGGACCCGTGTATCGGTTCAAAAACAGGAGTCCCGGAGCCGATGGAAGCCGACGGGAGCAGCCCCATGCTTCCGGTAATGCACGATCCCTCGTCCGTAAGGATGTCGCCAAATGTATTTTCCGTAACGATCACGTCAAAGAACTTGGGATCCTGAATCATGCGCATAGCTGCATTGTCAACATACATATAGTCGGTTGTCACAGACGGGAACCCTTTTGACATTTCCTGTGCGACTTTCCGCCACAGGCGCGAAGAGGCAAGCACGTTTGCCTTGTCTACAATTGTCAGATGGCGATTCCGTCTTAAAGCGTATTCGTAGGCAACCTTGAGGATGCGCTCCACCTCCATACGCGTGTACTTGTTCGTGTCGTAGGCCACATCGTCGCCTTCAAGTTTTTCGCCGAAATACATACCGCCGGTAAGCTCACGTATGCAGATGAAGTCTGCACCCATAACAAGTTCGTCTTTCAACGGGGACTTGTGGACAAGGCAGTCAAATGTCTGAACGGGTCTTATGTTGGCGAACAGACCCAGTTGTTTTCTCATTGCAAGCAGACCTTGTTCCGGACGTATTTTGGCAGACGGATTGTTGTCGTACTTAGGATCGCCCACGGAAGAAAACAACACGGCATCAGAATCCTTGCAGATGCTATATGTCTCTTCCGGGAAAGGACTTCCCACGGCTTCTATGGCAGCTGCACCGACGAGGGCAGTTTCTGTCTCTATGTCATGATTGAATTTCTCCGCAACGGCTTTCAGCACGTTTGCTCCCTGAACAGAAATTTCCGGGCCTATGCCGTCTCCCGGCAGCACTGCGATTTTAAGTTTCATAATTCCTTTTGTCTATATAATTTATTCGGTTTCAGTTGTCTTTCCGTGCCGTGTCGTTTCAGCAAGCCAACTCCACTATGGTGATTCCTGCCCCGCCGAATTGCACATGCTCGTCACGGCACGAAACAACGGCAGGCACTGTCCGAAGATATTGTCTGATTGTCTGCCTCAAATAGCCTGTACCCGTACCGTGAAGAATGCTGATTCTTCTTGCGCCGCACTGTATCGCGTCTTCCACGAAGTACACCACCGTTTCAAGAGCTTCCTGCCCGTTCATCCCTCTGACATCGATGTCCGGTTTGAACTGCAAACGTTTCTCGCGCATGGAGTCGCGTGTCTGCTTGCCTATGAAATTTACCGGATTGGCAGTACTCTGGAAATCCGTCTCGCTCGCCGGTTCAAGCTTTTGCAGTTTGATTGTTATTTTCATCGCGCCCGTCTGCACAAGGGCAGAGTTGCCGTTTATTTTCATGACTTTTCCTGCCGTTGAAGTTCCGGTAATCTTCACTAAATCGCCAGACTTTATTTCTGCAGAGACAGAGGGTTTCATGTTGCCAGTTGCTGCGGCAGTTTCCGGTGCAGTCTGCTTCCTCTTGCGTTCTTCCCTGCTCTGCCGCCTTTTCCGTATTTGCTCTATTTTTCTGTCAACGCTGTCATCCGGCGCATCGCCGTCGCCAAGAACCTGCATCTTGAATTCGCTCAATTCGTTGCGCAGTCTCCGCGTCTCTTCCTTGTCGGCCTGCGACTCCCTTATTGAGCGTATAGTGTTTTCTATCACAGCGTTGCTCTCGTTGAACAAACGCTCCGCCCGATCCTTTGCCTCGGCCATAAACCTCCTGCGCTCGCTGTCCAAGGCTTCAAGTCTCCTTTCGTAGGTCTCGACCATCTGCTGCAGACTGCGCTCCTTCTGATGTATGCTCAGACGTTTGTTCTCCCAATAGCGTTTGTCCCTTACTATGTCCTGCAGGTACTTGTCGCTTTTGATGTAATCATCGCCAACAATTTTCACAGCCTCATCGATCACCTGTCTGGGCAGACCTATGCTGCGGGCTATTTCCACGGCGAAGGAACTGCCTGGGTTGCCTATCTGCAACGCGAACACAGGTTTCATCTCACCACGGTCATACAGCATGGCCCCGTTGACTATCCCCTCATGGTTATCAGCATAGTATTTGAGGTTCTGGAAATGCGTGGTGATTATTCCATACGTCATTTTATCAAGAAAGACATCAAGCATAGCCTGAGCCATTGCCGCACCTATCTGTGGCTCTGTACCGCTTCCGAACTCGTCAATCAGTACGAGACTTCTGTCGGAACAGGCTTTCATCATCCTCTTCATGTTCAGCAAGTGGCTTGAATAGGTTGACAAGTCGTTCTCTATGCTCTGCTCGTCACCGATGTCCAGGAGAATGTCGTTGAACACACCCGTTTGGGAACTTCCGTTCAATGGAACAGACATTCCGCACTGGAGCATGTACTGCAACAACGCCGTTGTCTTCAAGCATACGGACTTGCCGCCGGCATTGGGCCCCGATATCAGCAATATCCGGTTTTCGGGAGTCAGTTTTATGTCAAGGGGGACGATCTGCTTTCCCTGTTTCCGCAGCGACATCTGCAGCAAGGGATGTCTGGCTTGTTGCCAGTCTACGGCCGCAGCTGCCTTTACGATAGGCTCTGCCGCATCCATCTTGTCTGCAAGGATGGATTTTGCCCTGACGAAGTCTATCTTCCCGATAAAAGCCAGCCCGTCAAGCATCATCGGTATTTGCGGTCTGATAATTTCCGCCATTGCCTGCAGAATCAATATGACGGCACGCTGTTCCTCGGCCTCCAGAGTCCTGATACGGTTATTTGCCTCTACAACCTCTGTCGGCTCTATAAAAACAGTCTTGCCCGTAGCAGATTCGTCGTGCACAATTCCCCGCATTTTCCGTTTCATGCCCGGTTTCACGGGAATGACCAGGCGTCCGTCCCTATAAGTGGGGTTGACATCCCTTTCCACGATTCCGCTCTCTTGTGCTTTTTGCAACACGGAACGCAGGGAAATGTTGACACTTCGTCTGGCACTGGATAACGAAGCCCGTATATTGGCCAGCTCCGGCGATGCGTCGTCTTTGATTTTCCCGTAGCTGTTCAGTATACTGTCTACTTGTATGAGGAAACGCGGAAACAGTTCAACGCCCGATGCCATCTCCGCCAGTAAGGGGTATTTGTACGTAGCGGTATTTTCCACATCTTTTCCGTACGCACCCTTTTGCATTTCCGTTGCCGTCAGGAACTTTACCATTCCGGACAGTGTGTCCATTGTGTTTCTCAGGCAGAACAACTCGCTCTCGTCCAGATAAGTCCCCTTGATTTGTATCCTGACGAGAGACGATCTCAGATCGTTGTAATTCTGCATAGGGAAGTCTGTGTCGTCATCCAGTATGGACCTGAATTCTTTTACGGTAGCAAGCCGCTTGTTTATCAGTGCTGCATCAGTACTGAAATCCATCTTATTGACCTCATCAACCCCCATGGCAGACAGACACCGGCCTCTCAGCAACGTGCGTATCTCGTTAAAACCAATTTTTGTTTCAAAATTGCCGGGGTATATCATAGCCAGACTTCCTTTTGCTCTCTTCTTCCTGTATATGATGCAAAATTAAAAAAAACATTTCCCGTGACGAAGAAAAACCACGACAAACTCAAAAACACGCAACCAATTCTTTGCCAATACAAAACAAAGCACTACTTTTGCACCGCATTGAAAACGGGTGGGCGTGGTGTCGTTCCGTTGCCGTTTTTCAAAAGGAGAGATGGTAGAGTGGTCGATTACAGCGGTCTTGAAAACCGCCGTGCTGAGAGGCACCGGGGGTTCGAATCCCTCTCTCTCCGCA
>CAVEQO010000029.1:0-31367 GCA_963617965.1 Anaerovoracaceae bacterium | reverse complement strand
GTCCTTTCATCGCCCGCTATTTCTTGGGGGCGAAGGTTAAGCGTTAGGAAGCTGTCAAGCTCGTCGCCAGCCAATGAAACATGTCAACCAAGTGTCCTGCGTATCACAATATGCGGAAAAACAAAAGAATCTGCCTGCCGGCTCTACTTTGGTCGGTTCATAACAACGCTTTGAGTTCGTCAATCATACGACCCAACTCAGAGTATGTGTAATTCCTGTCATCGGCAAGTTTTTCCTCCATGGAAAACTTTGCGTTATGGATTGCAGTGTCAAGATTGCCACCTTTCTTCTTGAAATAAGTGTGTAAACCCTTGTTTTTGCGGAAGAAATCAATTGTTTTTTCATATCCGCATTGCTTGTTCAGATCAAGCAGAAGTTCAGACTGGTCATTGTACGCACGTGCCGTGTAGCGGAAGTAGTACAAGAAGAACAACTCTGTACAACGGTGCGTTTCAAAGAAATGCACTTCGCAATGGATGCCTTTCTTTGGTTTGTTGACAGGCTTGGCATATTTCCTTTTCAGACGGGCATATTGAGTGCGCTCTGGTCCTTCGTCTTTGGTATCCATATCAATGACACAGAAGATGCGGTCGTAGCCATCGGCAATACCAATCTCGATTTTCTCTTCCAGTTCTTTTATACTTGTATGCTTGGGGTAATCGGGTTTAATGGTCAGTCCTTTGGCAACATCACGCAGAGAGTTGAAATAATAAAACTCCGTTGGCCCTTCACCCAAGATAAGGACAGAATGTCTCTGTTTTCCCATAATGCTACTCGTCTAAGTCAATGAATATGCTGCCCAATTCTGGTTTTGCCCCCAAACGCCCAATCCGATAAGAATTGTAAAGCGACAGGTTCTTGTGTAATCCAAAAGAATCCCCTCGTGAATACTCGGAAGAAGCCGTGTCGTGGTTCTTTTCTACAAACCAAACCGTCCCTCTGTTCTCGTTTGTCAAATCTTGTGAAAGAAGCGCCGTTTCTTGACTGGTAATAATCAACTGTGATTTGTCGGAGTTGAAGATAAACACGTTCAGATAGTAGAACAGCAAATCATAGTGCAGGTCTTCGCCCAATTTGTCCAAACAATATACATGATTACAGGTTATCATGTCATATAGGGCATCCAATATGCGGATATACTTCTGTGTGCCTTTGGACTGCAATTCCATTGGAATCTCAAAATCACCATTGTAAGAATGGTTTAGGAAAAAAATGGAATCGTTGGTAGGTTTAAGCAATACTTCTTTCGTGCGGTCCGGTATATTCTCTTTGGATATGCGTTCACGATATTCCTGCGGAATGACACGGTCTTCGACAACAGGGCGATAGTCCATGATGTTTAAGTCTGCCTTCTGAAGCATCTGTGTAAAGAACTTGCGCTTCCTGCGGTCTTTGTAGGCATCTGTAAGCACGTCCACAATGCCTTTTTCTATATCGCCATCCACATCATGATAATTGCTCGCAATGTAACTGCACAATGTAGTGAATGGCTCAATATCTTCTTTCAAAGCCGCTTTTCGGCAAACGGACAAGACGCTATGATTGTTCAACGTGTTCTCGCGAATACTGTTTTGTGTTTTAGAAAGCAGTTTGAGACTTGTGCCAAACTTGATGTCTGCCTGGAGATTGTCACCGACAAATGAACGCTCATAGAACAGGACCTTGGAACCATTCGGGTAATAATTCAACACCTCGTTCAAGATAAAGTCGCCATTAAACTTTACGTCATAGTCATACCTTGTGCTGGCGGCATAGAAAGACACGTGCATTTCGGTCGGTTCTTTCTTTGACAAGGCAAAAGGAAAGAAACCTTTAATCTTTTGTTGGGCGTCGGATTTTGGTGATACCAAGATGCGGAAAATCTCATTCAATGCAATGAGCATATTGGATTTTCCAGAAGCATTGGAACCATAGAGGATACCTAACTTGTACAAGAATACTCCTTTGGAAACTTCCACAATCAGTTCGGAAGCGGGACCTTTGGCAATAAAGCTAAGTTCCTGCTTTTCTCGTATGGAAAGATAGTTCTGTACCCGAAAATCTCGAATCATGATGCCGTTGTTTGGTTATTACAGGTACAAAGGTACTGCAATTTTTGCCCATCAAGAAAACATTTCGCCGATATTTGTAGTGTTTCTACGAATTGCGCTTGTATTTTCTTGGTTTTGCCTCAAATTTGGTTTTGCCGGAACTGTTTCGTAACGGGAGCTTGTTGCCTTTGCCAATGTCTCTGGAGTTTTTGCAGAAGAGACCGGTGTCATTGGCCTTTTGTTGTTGGTGCACCGGGCAGACCCGCCGCCCTCTTATCTCTTCAGCGGCGGGGTGAGCACGTCTTTCAGCATCCCGATGCTTTCGGGGTGTTCCCTCACAAACGAGTTGATGTGGCGCATGCGTTTCTCGGCCAGTATCTCGTCCACGGCGATGAGGATGCCGGTTTCCTCCACGTCGCCGAACTCGTCGTTGACGGCGGTGCCGAACACCTTCATTGTCGGGCTCAGTCCCATGTAGGCGTTCACCAGTGGGGGGATGTTGTAGCCCAGCTTGCGCACCTCGGCGTTGAGCAGCCTGTAGTCATCCTTGAAGTCGTCTTCGGTGAACAGCGAGGCGAGATATTGCGGGTCGGCCTCTATGGCTACGGGCTTCATGGTCGTGATCAGCCCCTCCTTGTCACCGAAGTGCTTGTTGAGGAAATACAGGATCATGTCGCGCCCCATGCGGCTGAAACTGGGGTACATGGTCATCTTGCCGAGGAAATACTTCACGTTGGGCATCGCCACCGTCAGTGCGCCCAGCCCGTCCCACAGGTTGTCGAGGGCGAAGATGCTCTTGCTTGCGGAGCGCCGCGTGTTTTGGTATTCGAGCGTGACGAACGACCGTCCCAACTCCACTGTCTGCGGCATATAGTCCCTGATGAAGCGGTCTGAGAAGCGGAACAGATGCGATGTGGCGAGCCTTGGCTGCCCGTTGTCGTCAAGCGAGACCTCGTTGCCGGGCAGGTAGCGGTATCCGCCTATGATCTCCTCCTCCTCCGGATTCCACACTATGAGCTGCTTGTAGGGATTTCCGCAGGTGTCAAACTCGTCAAGGTCAAGGCTCTTGCCCGTTCCGCCGCCGGCCTCCCTGAAAGCTATCTCGCGCAGACGGCCTATCTCGCGCACCACGTTGGGGGAGTCTTGCCATGTCACTATGTAGATGTCGTTGTCGCTCTTGTTGGTGTGGCGCAGCTTGCGTTCGGGGGTCAGCTCCGCCTTCAGCAGTTTCTTGTCTACGGGTTGTATTATCTGCTCCATGCTTGATGGTGGATTTGGAATGGATGTGTTATAGTTCGTATGCTTGTTGCCGTAGCCACTGCGCCCATTGCGCTGCCGTGCGGCTGCCGTCGAAGTGCTGCCACGGAATAGGCTGGCCTATGCGTATCTCGAACTGCTTTCCGCGGCTTCTGTACGCCTCGTCGGCAAGGAAGAGCATGGCGAGGTTGAATTTCAGGACTTTGGAAAGGCTGGCGATGCGGTAGAAGCGGCTTGAGTTCTGACCGCTGAAATGTACCGGCACAATCTCCCTGCGGTTTTGCAGGCTTTTCTGCAGTGCCGTCTTTTTCCATGGCAAGTCCTGCACGCGCCCGTCTATCATGCGCGAGCAGAGACCGGCGGGAAACACTATGATGTGGTGCTCCGAGCGGAAGACATCTTCCACCAGTTCCACGGTATCGCGGTTCTGTCTGCCGGTCTTGTTTACCGGCACTCCCAGAGGTCTGAGTCCGGGCAGGTTCATGAGGATGTCGTTGAGCAGGTAGCGTATGTTGCCGTTGCAGTGCCTGCCGATGACGGCACCCAGTGCCACTCCGTCAATTCCGCCGAGCGGGTGGTTGCTGACAAAGGTGTAGCGTTTGCCGCCGTCCGTGCCGATGTTCTCCAGCCCGCTGACTTTGATGCTCACGCCGAGATACTCCAGCACCGACTCGAGCCACTCTATGCCCTCCTCGTCTCTGTGGTCGCGGAGAAAAGCGTTGATTTCGTCCTGGTGCAGGATACGTTCAAGCCACTTGGTCACGAACCGCGGGACGTATTTCGCTTTCGTCCCGGCTTTGTCGTGCAGTATCTTTTCCACGTTGACTTCCAGTGTCGCGTTTGCGGGCATTGCAATTCGTTTAAGTTACAAAAATAAGTATTTTTCCGTAGTGTGGGCAAAAGAACTGCCGTGATTTTTGCGGAAATGCAGTCCTTTTGGTCTGTTGCGCACACTTGTCTGCACATTGTCGTTGTTTTTGTGGTTAAAAAACGTTCGCCGGACACTGTTGCCTGTGCTCGCAGGTCAAGTCCGGATATTTACGGAAGTAATGTGAAAACGGCGGTTTTGTTGTAAAAAAGTAATGATGATGGAGAAAAAACATTAAATTTGCCGGATATTCATTCAAACGGGCCGGTCTCCGGCGGTTGCGGCTTTCCGGGCGTTGGTTTTTGCCTTGCGCTCCCGGCTTTCCGCAACGGGAAGCGGTTCGTGTGCTACAAACCGACTATGGAAAAACACTTGAGAAGATCACTTGCCGACAGCAGGACAGCAAGGTGGACTGCGCTTGTCATGGTAAGCGTGACGATGATGTTCGGCTATTTCTTCACCGACGTGATGTCGCCGCTCGAACCGCTCCTGACACTGTCCAGGGAACAGGGAGGGCTTGGCTGGTCGTCCAGTGACTACGGCTTTTTCTCCGGCAGCTACGGCTTTTTCAATGTCTTTTTGCTGCTGCTGTTTTTCGGCGGCATAATTCTTGACAAGTTCGGCATCCGCTTCACGGGGGTGCTGAGCACCGTGCTGATGTTTGCCGGTGCGCTGATAAAGTGGTATGCCGTCGGCCACGAGTTCGGGGGCTCCATGTTCGGCTACCCCATGCAGGTGATATGGGCGTGTCTGGGCTTCGCCGTGTATGGCGTGGGCTGCGAGATTGCCGGCATCACGGTGACCAAGGTCATCGCCAAGTGGTTCACGGGCCACGAACTGGCGCTGGCCATGGGGCTGCAGGTGGCGTTGGCGCGCATAGGCACCGCGGCGGCGCTGGGTGCGGCGTTGCCTTTTGCCAAGGCCATGGGCGGCGTGAGTGCGCCGGTGGGGCTTGGGGCTGCGCTGCTGTGTGCGGGCATGGTGAGTTTTCTGGTGTACTGCGTGATGGATCGCAGGTTCGACAGGGCGGCCAGGGATGCGCACGCTGCGCCGGAGGACGAGTTCAGGCTCGGCGACCTCGGAATGCTGTTCTGCAACAAGGGCTTCTGGCTCATCACGCTGCTTTGCCTGATGTTCTACGCCGGCGTGTTCCCTTTCCTGAAATTCGCCACCAAACTGATGGTCACCAAATACTGCGTCGACAAGGAGTGGGCGGGGCTGATACCGGCCATGCTGCCGTTCGGCACCATTTTCCTCACGCCGCTGTTCGGCTCTGTCTATGACCGCAGGGGCAAGGGGGCTACGCTGATGGTGATAGGCTCGGTGATCCTCACGCTGGTGCATGTGACGTTCGCTCTGCCCTTGGCGTCGTGGGTCGTGGCCGTGGCGGCCATGGTGGCGCTGGGAGTGGCTTTCGGTCTCGTGCCTTCGGCCATGTGGCCGTCAGTGCCCAAGATTATCCCGATGAAACTGCTTGGCACCGCCTATGCGGTGATTTTCTATATCCAGAACATAGGGCTCTCGCTGGTGCCGATACTGATAGGGTCGGTCAACGGGGCCAACACCGACTCTTCGGGCCGGATCGACTATACCGTGTCCATGGGCCTGTTTGCCGCATTCGGTTTCGTGGCAGTGCTGCTGTCGCTGGCTCTCAGGGCTGAGGACAGGAAGAAGGGCTACGGGCTGGAGGAGGCCAACGTGAAACGATAACGGATCAATATTAACCAAAAAACGAAATAATTATGTTTGAAGGACAACCCAAAGGCCTGTGGGCCTTGGCTTTCGCCAACACGGGTGAGCGTTTCGGATACTACACCATGCTCGCCGTGTTCGTTCTCTTCCTGCAGTCCAATTTCGGCTGGGCTTCCGGCACTGCGGGTGTGGTTTATTCCAGTTTCCTTATGCTGGTGTATTTCCTGCCGCTCTTCGGGGGCATCGCCGCCGACAAGTGGGGCTATTCCAGAATGGTGACTGTCGGAATATACATCATGTTCTGCGGCTATGCGCTGCTGTCGGTGCCGCTTGGCAAGTCCACGGTGGCCGTGGTCGCCATGGCTGCCGCCCTTGTGCTGGTAAGTTTCGGCACGGGCATGTTCAAGGGCAACCTGCAGGTCATGGTGGGAGACCTCTACAATGACCCCAAATACGCCGACAAGCGCGACTCCGGCTTCTCCCTCTTCTATATGCTCATCAACGTGGGTGCCCTCTTCGCTCCCACCGCCGCCATCAAGATCATGAAATGGGCGCAGGAGGATCTCGGCATCGCCGAGGCCGACTCCTACCACTTCGCCTTTGCGGTGGCGTGCGTGTCGCTGATTGTCAGCATCGCCATCTATTATCTGGGCAAGCCCACGTTCAGACAGGTGCTTGCCACTTCCAGAAAAGACCAGAAGGTGGTGTCGGAGACCGAAAAGGCTGACGAGATCTCGCCCGCGGAGACCAAGGAGCGCATTGTCTGCCTCTGCCTTGTCTTTGCGGTGGTGATATTCTTCTGGATGGCGTTCCACCAGAACGGTGTCACGCTCACCTACTTTGCCCGCGACTATGTGGCCCAGTCCGCCACGGGGCTTACCGCTATGGAGTTTGACGTGACAAACCTCATGATGGTCATTTTCATCGTATACGGCCTGTTCGGCATCTTCCAGAGCGGTTCTGCCAAGGGCCGCGTCATCTACGGAGTGCTGGCGGCTGTAGGTGCCGTCGTGCTTGGATGCAAATACGGCTCCGTCGGTGAAGTCGCCATAGACGCTCCTATCTTCCAGCAGTTCAACCCGTGCTTTGTGGTGGCCCTGACTCCTGTGAGCATCGCCTTCTTCGGTGCGCTCGCCAAGAGGGGCAAGGAACCCAAGGCTCCGGTAAAGATCGGTCTCGGCATGCTCGTGGCGGCTGCGGCCTATCTGCTCATGACCGTGTCGTCAATCGGCCTGCCCGCTCCCGACCCGGCAAACCCGAAGCATCTGGCTGACGTGAGCCCCAACATCCTGGTGTCGACATACCTCATCCTGACTTTTGCCGAGCTCCTGCTTTCGCCTATCGGCATTTCGTTTGTCAGCAAGGTGGCTCCCCCGAAATACAAGGGCATGATGATGGGCGGCTGGTTTGTGGCCACTGCCGTCGGCAATTTCCTTGTGAGCATCCCCGCCCTCATCTGGGGTAAGGATCTCTACATCGTGTGGGGAGTGCTGATGGCCATCTGCCTCGTTGCCGCACTCTTCATATTCTCCATCGTCAGAAAACTCAACAAGGTTGCCTGACGCATTTTGTCCGCCCGTGACGGCCGCATACAGGACATCACGGGCGGACGTGTGCACATATATCATATACAACATATACAACCGGACAGCAGATGGTTACACTGTGTCATCTTTCGGGACTGATAGAAACCCAGGCGGCGAAATTCGGCGGCAGGACGGCTCTGGTGTACTGCGATGCCGCAGCCGACAGGTGGATTCCCGTGTCGTGGACGGACTTCGCTGCGGCAGTGCGCCGCACCTCAAAGGCCATGCTGGCCGTGGGCGTGGCTCCGCAGGAGGGCATGGCGGTCTTTTCCGACAATATGCCCGAATGCCTGTATGTGGATTTCGGGGCCTACGGCATAAGGGCCGTCACGGTGCCGTTCTACGCCAACAGCAGCGCGGAGCAGGTCCGCCACATGATTTCCGAAGTGGGGATACGCACTGTCTTCGTGGGAGGGCAGCGGCAGTACGACATCGTGTTCTCGCTGTTCCCCGTCTGCCCCTCGCTTGAGCGCATCGTGGTCTTCGACGCGGCGGTGACACGGCATCCCACCGACAGCGTGTCCGTCTCTTTCCCCGAATTCCTGGCCATGGGCGACGGTGCGGGACTCGACTCCGCGCTTGATTCCCTCAAGGCGCAGGCACGGGACTCCGACACCTGCAACATCCTCTTCACCAGCGGCACCAGCGGCGACAGCAAGGGGGTGGTGCTGACCTATGGCATGTATGGGGCGGCCATAAAGGCCAACAGCGAGGTGCTGCGGCTTGGCGAAAAGGACATATGCCTCAATTTTCTCCCCTTCTCGCATGTCTTCGAGCGCGGCTGGTCATATCTTGGACTCTCCGTGGGCGCGGTGCAGGCCATAAACCGCAATCCTGCCGACGTGCTGAAGACCATGCGCCGCATAAGGCCCACGTGCATGTGTGCGGTGCCGCGTTTCTGGGAAAAGGTCTACGAGGGTGTCGTGGAGCGCGTGCAGGGCAGCGCGGTCAAGCGCATGCTGTTCGCAAAGGCTCTGGCCACGGGGCGCAGGGTCTACGGTGACTATATCTCCCGGGGCAAGTCCGTGCCGCTGGCTCTGGGCATCAGATACAGGTTCTTCGATGCGGCGGTGTTCAGCGCGGTGCGCAAGGGTCTCGGGCTGGACCGCGGCAATTTCTTCCCCACAGCCGGAGCTGCGGTGTCGCGCGGGATAGAGAGTTTCGTTCATGCGTGCGGCATTGACATGGTCACGGGCTACGGTCTTACCGAGAGTACCGCCACGGTGTCGTGCGATCATGCGGGCAAGCCGTTTACCATAGGTTCGGTGGGCAGGCCGCTCAGAGGGGTGGACGTGAAGATCTCCCCGCAGGGCGAGGTGCTCATCAAGGGGCCCACGGTTACACCGGGCTACTACCGCAACCCCGAGGCCACGGCCGGAGCGGTTGATGCCGACGGGTGGTTCCACACCGGCGACGGTGGCTATGTCAGCAACGGCGAACTGTTCCTCACTGACCGTCTCAAAGACCTCTACAAGACATCCAACGGCAAGTACATAGCTCCGCAGCAGATAGAGGCCAGGATAGTGGTCGACAAGTATATAGACCAGATCGTCGTTGTCGCCGACAAATGCAAATATGTGTCGGCGCTGATTGTGCCGGCCTACGGAATGCTGCGCCGCTATGCCATCAGCCGCGGCATCATGGCCGCAACCGATGCCGACCTGTGCGGCAATGCCGAAATACACAGGATGATGGAGAATCGCATAGACTCCCTGCAGCAGGGACTGGCCAACTACGAGCGCATCAGGCGTTTCACACTCCTGCCGCACCCTTTCAGCATGGAACGGGGCGAAATGACCAACACGCTGAAGATAAGGCGGAATGTGGTGTTCGGGCACTATGCCCGGGAAATAGAGAAAATGTACGAACAAGACAACAGCAGACACACATAACACACTCATGATTACACACGAACAGTATAAGGATCTCGCCGACCGTACTGCGGCTTTGGGGAACTACCTTGACATCGAGGCCAAGAAGATGGAGCTGGAGGAGGAGGAACTGCGCACGCAGGCCCCTGATTTCTGGAACGACCCCAAGGCTGCCGAACAGCAGATGAAAAAGGTCAAGACGCTCCAGTTCTGGGTCACGCACTATGCCGAGCTGCAGAGCCTCACCGGCGAGGTGGAACTCTCGCTGGAGTTCTACCGCGACCATATGGTGACGGAGGAGGAAGTCGACGCTGCCTACGACAAGGCGCGCAGTGTCCTTGAGAAGATGGAACTCAAGAACATGCTCCAGTCGGAGGAGGACTCCATGGACTGTGTCCTCAAGATCAATTCGGGGGCGGGCGGCACCGAGAGCCAGGACTGGGCCGCCATGCTGATGCGCATGTACCTGCGCTATGCGGAGTCCCACAACTACAAGTCCACGATAGTCAACCTGCAGGACGGCGACGAGGCGGGCATCAAGACCTGCACCATAGAGATTGAGGGCGACATGGCATACGGCTACCTGAAGTCGGAGAACGGAGTCCACCGTCTCGTGAGGGTGTCGCCGTTCAATGCCCAGGGCAAGCGCATGACATCGTTTGCCAGCGTGTTCGTCACCCCGCTCGTCGACGACACCATAGAGGTGACCGTAGACCCCTCCAAAGTCAGCTGGGACACGTTCCGCTCGTCGGGCGCGGGCGGACAGAATGTCAACAAGGTGGAGACGGGAGTGCGCCTGCGCTACCAGTACACCGACCCCGACACCGGCGAGGAGGAGGAAATCATCATCGAGAACACCGAGACGCGCAAACAGCTTGAGAACCGCAACAACGCCATGCGCCTGCTCCGCTCGCAGCTCTACGACCGCGAGCTGAAACGCCGTCAGGCCGCGCAGGCCAAGATAGAGGCGGGCAAGAAGAAGATAGAGTGGGGCAGCCAGATACGCTCCTACGTGTTCGATGACCGCCGTGTCAAGGATCACCGCACGGGCTACCAGACAAGCAATGTGGATGCGGTGATGGACGGCAAGCTCGACGGTTTCATCAAGGCCTACCTGATGAGCGACACCAAGTCGGAGGACTGACGCATTTCCGTCCGCGCCGCCGGTGCCGGCAGTCGCGGTTGTGCCGGTGCATCGCTCTCTGGAGGTGCGAATGTCGGCACAAGCCGGGTGTAAAGACTCTTTTTTCGCCGCAATTGTGCGGCGTGCTGTGCATATTTGACTATATTTGCACGTAGGAACACAAAACAACAAACAACCGAAGCAATATGAACCAGAAACATCAAGCAAAGGTAAACCATAGGGAAGCGAAGCAGAAAAAACAGGCGGAAACGGTGATATGGGGCATTATCATAGGTCTCATCGTTCTGGCCCTTGTTTTCTGCATTTCCTTCTCGCTGAGCAACTGACGCATACAGGCGGTCTTGCGTGCGCATGACGCATGAAGCCGCAAGTGCGGACTGTTCCCCTCCATGCGGACAAGTGCGGTGGGGAACGGTCTCCTTTGTTTTTTTGCGTGCAGGCTATGGAAACGGAACACAAATATCTCGTGGAGGGCGATTTCCGGCCGTTTGTGTCGGAAACGCTGCATATCATACAGGGTTATCTCAGCGACGACCCGTGTCGCACCGTGAGGGTGCGCGTCGTGGGCGACAGGGCTTTTCTCACCGTCAAGGGCGCATCGTCGGAAAGCGGTCTGAGCCGCTACGAGTGGGAGAAGGAGATACCCCGTGGAGACGGGCTTGAGCTGCTGCGCCTGTGCCTGCCCGGCATCATTGACAAGCACCGCCACATCGCATGCTACTGCGGATGGCGTTGGGAAGTCGACGAGTTCCACGGCAGCCTTGAGGGACTTGTGCTCGCAGAACTGGAAGTGGACAGCGAGGACACCGTTTTTGACATTCCGCCTTTTGTCGGGAAGGAAGTTACGGGCGATGCGGGATACTACAACTCGCAGCTGCGCAAAGCCGCCTGCCGCTGAAAAACGGGTCCATCCATAAAAACACCGTGCAGCCGCAAAAAAACACTGATCTCACGAAAAAAAATGTTGATCCCGCGCTGCATTTCCGGACGGAACGCATATACGTTTCCGCCGGAATGGAGTTGCGTTTCGCCCGAAGCGGATATGCGTTCCGCCCGTAACGCCGCCGTCAGATCAACGTTTTTTTTTGCCGGCACAAGCAAAAATTTTTCTGGCACGAACAAAAAAAACAGCGCAGACAAGCGTTCTTGTTGAGAAACGGTTGCCTGCGCTGCAGAAGTGAATTTCCGGTGTCGGGGTGACTGGATTCGAACCAGCGACCACACGCCCCCCAGACGCGTACTCTAACCGGGCTGAGCTACACCCCGAAAACGAGTGCAAAAGTACTACAAGTTTTTGACAAGTCCAAAAATTTTCCATAATTTTGTAGTCTGTCAGCAGAACAAAATATTTTCCGGGCAGAATGAGACTGAAAATAGCACCATACCGCAGTGTCAGGGGACGCGTGGCCCTTCCCGCATCCAAGAGTATAAGCAACCGCATGCTCGTCATCAACGAGCTGTCGGGCGGTGCCGTGAGGCTGCACAACGTGTCGGACTGCGACGACACGCTGGTGATGCGGCGTGCCTTGCGCGAGCGCGGTGCCGTGACGGATGTCATGGCGGCCGGCACGGCGATGCGTTTCCTCACCGCCCTTTTTGCCGCTACGGAGTCAGACACGGTACTGACCGGCACGGAGCGTATGAGGCACCGTCCCATCCATGTCCTTGTGGATGCGCTCCGCTCGCTGGGGGCCGACATTTCCTATGTGGGCGAGGAGGGCTTTCCGCCTCTCCATGTCAGGGGACGCGGGCTTGCGGGCGGACGTGTCAGTCTGCCCGGCGACGTCAGTTCGCAGTATGTGTCGGCACTGCTGATGGTTGCGCCCCTGTTTGACAACGGTCTCAGGATAGAACTTTGCGGCGAGGTGATCAGCCGTCCGTATATCGGCATCACTGTCAGTCTGATGCGCAGGTTCGGCATAAGGGTGGACGAGCCTGACAGCCGCACCTTTGCGGTCAGCCACGGCCAATACAGTGGCGGCGATTACACGGTGGAGAACGACTGGAGTGCCGCAAGCTACTGCTATGAACTGCTTGCCTTGGCCGGAGAGGGCGAGGTGGTGCTTGAGGGACTGTTTGAAGACAGCCTGCAGGGCGACGCGTGCGTCAGGGACTTGTTTGCACCGCTTGGCGTCGCCACGTCGTTTGAAGACGGCTGTGCGGTGCTCAGGAAAACCGCCCGCACGGCAGAGCGTTACGAGCGTGATCTCGCTTCGTGCCCCGACCTGGCCCAGACGATGGCAGCCACCTGCTGCGCCCTCGGTGTGCCGTTCAGGTTCAGCGGTCTGCAGAGCCTGCGTATCAAGGAGACCGACAGGCTTGCCGCCCTCAGGACGGAACTGCGCAAACTCGGCTATGCGGTCGGGGAGTGCGGTGACAGTGTTCTGGAGTGGACCGGCGGGCGCGTGGAGCCGCAGGCGATGCCGTGTGTTGACACGTATGAAGACCACCGCATGGCAATGAGCATGGCACCGTGTGCCTGCGTGTGCGGCGGACTGGTTATCAACGATGCCGGCGTGGTGGGCAAGTCCTATCCGCGCTACTGGGACGACCTCAGGTCGCTTGGCGTGGAAACCGTGGAAATGTGATGAAGACAGCCCTGCTCATAGTGTTTGCCGCCGGTGTGGTGGCCTATGTGGTGCTTGGTCTGCGCAAGAGGCTGCACGGCAATGCCGGCGTGACAGGCGGCAAGGACTGCGGCGGAAGCGACGGCTGCGGCGTGTCGTGCCTGTGCGGAGACAAAGCCATGGAACTTCAGATGAGCGACAGGATAGTGTATTACGAAGACGAGGAGCTTGACGCCTACAAGGGCATCGCTGCCGACGGCTACACCGGGAGTCAGACGGAAGAGTTCGCGGAAGTGCTGACGACGCTGAAGCCGGACGAGATTTCCGGGTGGCTTCACAGCCTGCGGCTGCGCGGCATCAACCTGCCGGAGCAGCTCAAGGACGAGGCGGTCATGATGATGGAGTGAACATGAGATGATAACGGAACTGCTGCAATATGTCTTTTTCCGCAATGCGGTTGCGGCCTGCATCCTTGCGGGGCTGGTGTGCGGGCTCGTGGGTACCTACATCGTGAGCCGCCGCATGGTGTTCCTTGCCGGCGGGATGGCCCACGCCAGCTTGGGCGGGGTGGGTGTCTGCGCATTGGCGGGCTGGCCTCCCATGCTGGGTGCGGCAGTGTCTTCGCTGTTTGCCGGCTGGGGAGTGCAGAAACTTGCCGGGCGGCGTGAAGTGCGCGAGGACTCGGCCATAGCCATGCTGTGGGCCTTGGGCATGAGCGTGGGCATCATGTGCAGCTATCTTGCCCCGGACTTCCTGCCGGGACTGTCGGGCTACCTGTTCGGCAACATCCTGCTGGTGAGCTCCGTTGACCTGTGGGCTCTCGGTGCGCTGGCACTGGTCGTGGCGGCAGTGTACGTGCTGTGTATGCCGCAGATTGTGGCCGTGTCGTTCGATGCGGAGTTCGCCAAGTCGCGCCGTCTGCCAGTGACCACGGTCAACTATCTGATGACAAGCCTTGTGGCCCTGAGCATCGTGGGGGCTTTGAAGGTGGCTGGAGTGGTGATGGTGATTTCCCTGCTCAGCGTGCCGCAGATGACGGCAAACCTTTTCTGCTCACGCTTTTCCACCATGGCCGTGGTTTCTTCGTGTCTGGCCGTGGCGGGCTGCCTGTGCGGTCTGGCCGCTTCGGTGTGGCTCAATGTGCCGTGCGGTGTCATGATCGTGGCGGCCGTCACAATAATATATATGGTGTGCCGTACAATAAAACGCCTGCACGGGAGTTTTGAAAGACGGTGCGGCAGTTCAAGAAAAAGATGCGGATGAAGTTTTGCAGGACATGGGCATATTGGGTGGTGTCGGCGGCCGTGGCTACGGTTGCCGTGTCGTGTTCCACGCACAGGAACACCGCCACCACGCGTGCATGGAAAGCCTTCACCGCCCGCTACAACACCTATTTCAATGGCCATCAGGCCTATCTGACCGGCTACAAGTCGAAGCTCAGCGGCAACAAGGACAACTATACCGATTTCCTGCCCCTGCTGCTCGTGGGCAACAAGAGTTCGCAATCCATAGGCAAGGGAGACTTCGAGACTGCCGTGACCAAGATGGAGAAGACCATACAGCTGTATTCCATAAAGCGCAAGCCGGAGGTGAAGCGGGGTCGCCGCATGACGCAGAAGGAGAAGCAGTACCGCAAGCGCACGGAGTACAACCCGTTCCTGAAGAACGCGTGGATGCTGATGGGTTACGCCCAGATGCAGAAAGGCGATTTCATAGAGGCCGCCTCCACGTTTTCGTATGTGGCCAACCTCTACCGTACGGAGCCCGAGGTGCTCAACCGCGCGCGGGCCATGCAGGCCCTGTGCTATGTGGAGCTCGAGTGGTACTATGACGCCGAGGATCTGCTCCGCAAGGTGAGGCGCGACAGCATTCCTGCCCCTGCCCGCAAGGAATACAACACGGCGATGACCGACTTCCACCTGAGGCAGAAACAGTGGAACGAAGCCATCCCGCTGCTGAAGAAGGAGATTTCCGGCTACAGGACTTCGGCGGAGAAGGCGCGAGGCTACTACCTGCTGGGCCAGATACACAAGGCGTTGGGCAACCGGGCGGAGGCCTACAGGGCGTTCCAGAAAAGCATGCGCAAGACCGCCGTCTACGAGATGAAGCTCCATGCCATGGTGCAGCAGACGGAGGTGATGGACCGGAGCGACAACGCCCGCAAGATAAGGAAGCTCATGCGGCTCACCCGACAGACCGGCAACAAGAAGTACCTTGACCAGATTTACTATGCCATAGGCAACATATACCTGTCGGCGGCCGACACCGCAAAGGCCCTTGAGGCCTATGAGACGGGAGCGGCCAAGGCCGAGACCAAGGGTCTGGCCTACGCCTCGCTCATGGTGCAGACGGGCGACATACACTGGGCGCGCGAACGCTTTGCAAGGGCACGCACTTGCTACAACAGTGCCATAGGCGTAATTGCACGGGAGAACGAACGCTACTCAGACCTTACGTGGCGTATCGGAGTGCTCGACAAGCTGGCACAGCCGGCGGAAGAGATCTACGTGCAGGACAGCGTGAGGGCACTGGCCGCCATGCCCGAGAGCGAGCGTCTTGCCGTGATAGACAAGGCCATAGACAGGGAGAAGAAGCGGCAGAAGGAACTGCGCGCCCTTCAGGCGGACTCCATAGCCAGCAGCCGGCAGTCGCGCGGCGACACGGGCAACGGCAAGGAACAGCGGCAGGAGGAGGAAAAGACCCCGTCCAACACAGCCAACGCCAACGACGGCGCCGACTGGTATTTCTACAACCAACAGACGGTCTCGGTGGGCAAGGAGCAGTTCTCGCGGATATGGGGCAGCCGCAAGAACGAGGACAACTGGCGCCGCAGCAACAAGTCGGTGCTTGCCGTGAGCGACAATCAGGAAATAGACTATGAAAAGGCAGACTCCCTTGAGAACGGGCAGGATGCAGCGGCGGACTCGCTGGAGAGCGGCGGAAAGCAGCCGGGCAAAGCCGGGAAGGACAAGGGCGACGAGAAGCTGACACGCGAATACTATCTCGACCAGCTCCCGCTGACGGCGGAGAAGATGGCGCAGTCCGACACGTTGCTCAAGAAAGCCCTTTTCGAGGCCGGAGTGGCGGAGAAGGACTATCTGGAGAACTATCCTCTGGCCAAGCGCACCCTGTTGAGATGCTTGGACAACTATCCCGAGTTCCAGCCGATGGACGAGCTGCTGTACCACCTGTACCTGCTCGAACTCCACTGGGGGCAGAGCGAGGACTATATGCACTACAGGCGGCAGCTTACCGACAGGTTTCCCGAGAGCAAGTACACGATACTGATAAACGACCCGTACTATGAGGAGAACGCACGTTTCGGCAAGCACATAGAGGACTCGCTGTATGCCGCCACCTACGATGCCTACAAGTCGGGCGACTATGCGACCATAAGGCAGAACTGCGCCGTTTCGGCCAAACGCTTCCCCAAGGGCGACAACAGGCCCAAGTTCATGTTCTTCGAGTCGATGGGCAGGTTGAGAGACCGTGACCTGCAGGGTTTCGTGGACGGGATGAGGCAGCTCGTGAAGGAATATCCGTCGGACAAGATTTCGGAGATAGCCGGCATGATGGTGAAAGGCATAGAGTCAGGCCGCCAGCCTGCCGGAGGAGGGTTTGACATCGACGCCCTGCTGCTGCAGCGCAGCGACCAGACCGGCGACGAGACCAAGGAAGCCCTGAAGAACGACACCCTCTCCGCCGAGCGGCAGGCCGACTTCACCGTAATCCTGTCGTACAGCCGCGACTCCGTGGACGAGGGCAAGCTGCTCTACGAGCTTTCGCGTTTCAACTTCACCAATTTCCTTGTCAGGAACTTCGACATAGAACTCTATCAGGAACGCGGTCTGTGCCAGATGCGCGTGGCCGGTTTCTACAGTTTCGACGAGGCTCACAGCTACGAGCAGCAGCTGTTTGCCGACAGCCTGTTCCGCTCCGTGGCAGAAGGCGTGGAGCCTATACTGATATCCGACGCCAACCTGCAGCTCATAGGCCTGCGCTATACGTGGGGGCAGTACAGGAAATTCTACGAAGAGCATTTCGTGCCCTCCAAGGTGAAGGAAGACCTCAAGCTTGACAGTCAGCCCGACAATTTCATCTGGGACGAATATGAGGAGGTGAAGGACAACGAGTATGACAACAGCGACGACGGCACTCCCGATGATGACGACGGCGGTGAGTGGTATTGACACACACAAACGGCAGACGCTATGAACAACGGCAGACTGTTATGGGTTGACGACGAGATCGAACTCCTGCGCGCCCACATAATATTTCTCGAGAAAAAAGGCTATGACGTCGTCAAGGCCACCAACGGTGCGGATGCCATAGACCTCTGCACCCAGCAGACCTTTGACCTCATACTGCTCGACGAGCACATGCCCGGTCTGAGCGGTCTGGAAACCCTCAGCCGCATCAAGCGGGCGGAGCCGTCCATCCCCGTGGTGATGGTGACAAAGAGCGAGGAGGAAGACATCATGGAACAGGCCATAGGGTCGCAGATAGCCGACTACCTCATCAAGCCGGTCAATCCCAACCAGATACTCCTGTGCCTGAAGAAAAACATACACAAGAAGGAGATTGTCACCGAAGTGACGCAGACGGGCTACCGCAAGGCCTTCATGGAACTGGGCGAAAGCATCCAGGACGCCGGCAGCCCGGAGGAGTGGATGGATGTGTACCGTCGTCTCGTCTACTGGGAGCTCCAGCTGCAGGAAGCCGACAGCGACATGAGCGAGATGCTCCGCATGCAGAAGCAGGAGGCCAACGGCAGTTTCGCCAAATTCGTGCGCCAGAACTATGAGAAATGGTTTGACTGCCCCCGGAGCGACCGTCCCATGCTCAGCCCCGACATATTCAACGAGAGGGTGTTTCCGCTGCTTGACGGCGGCGAGAAAGTCTTTCTTGTGGTGTTCGACAACCTGCGCTATGACCAGTGGCGCACCCTGTGGTCGGAGGTGTCCCATCTGTTCAGCATAGAGGAAGACCTGTATTTCAGCATCCTCCCCACCGTGACGCAGTATGCGCGCAACGCCATCTGTTCGGGGCTGATGCCGTTGCGCATCAAGGAGATGTACCCCGACCTGTGGGTCGATGAGGACGAGGATGAGGGAAAGAACCTCAACGAGCGGCAGCTCATAGAAGCCCAGCTCAACAGATGCCGGCGGCAGGAGAAGTTCTCGTACCACAAAGTGAACGACTCTGTGGGGGTGGACCGCCTGCTGCAGCAGTTCCCGTCGCTGATGAACAACGAGCTTAATGTGCTTGTGATAAATTTCATTGATATCCTGTCGCATTCGCGCAACGAACACCAGATGGTACACGAGCTTGTGGGCAACGAGGCCGCCTACCGCAGCATAACCCGGAGCTGGTTCAGGCATTCGTCGGTGCGCGACCTCTTCGAACGCCTTTCGGAGAGCGGCTACAAGGTTCTGGTGACCACAGACCACGGCTCCATTCTGGTGGAAAATCCCGTGAAGATACTGGGCGACAAGGATGTCAACACCAACCTGCGCTTCAAGGTGGGCAAGAACCTTGCCTACAAGGCGCGCGAGGTGTTTGAGATAAAAGTCCCCCACCGGGTGATGCTCCCGTCGCCCAACCTGAGTTCGGCATACGTGTTCTGCTACGGCAACCAGTTTTTTGCCTATCCCAACAACTTCAACTACTATGCGTCGCACTACCGCAACACGTTCCAGCACGGCGGCATCTCGATGGAGGAGATGATCGTGCCGTTTATCACCCTCGAGCGTAAATGAGGGAGCTGCAAGCCCTTCGCACAGCCGCATTGCATACACACAAACAACGACCCCATGACTGCAACAATCACCATTACCGGTCTTGACAAAATCGACGAAGCCGCCCGGCAGTTCATTCCGCTGCTGGACAAGTACAAGGTCTTTGCCTTCTACGGCGGCATGGGTGCCGGCAAGACGACGTTCATCAACGCCGTGTGCCGACAGCTCGGAATCACCGACCCGACAGGATCGCCCACGTTTGCCATAGTCAACGAATATGCCCTGCCACGGCAAGGCGGCCGGATGTTCCATTTCGATTTCTACCGCATAAAGTCGCTTGCCGAGGCCTGCGACATAGGTTGCGAGGAATATTTCTATTCGGGTTTCCCGTGCCTGATAGAATGGCCGGAACTGGTGGAGCCGCTGTTGCCCGATGACACGGTGGAAGTCAGGATTTCCGTGGACCGGGACGGCGTGCGGGTGTTGACGGTGGATGCCGGGTGATGCCCTTTTTTGGTTGGCAATGCGGCAATATTGCAGGGAAATTGCATACGGTATGACCGTTTTTTTCTAATTTTGCATCAAAGGGTGCGTTTTGCGAAACATCGTATTTCTGTGCGGCGTTGTGCCGACACTACGGACGATTACTAAAGAGACAGAAACATGAACAAGTTTGAAGACCTCAGGATTGCGGTGGCCGGAACGGGCTACGTGGGGTTGTCCATCGCTACCTTGCTGGCGCAGCATCACCGGGTGACGGCCGTGGATGTCATACCAGAGAAAGTGGAGAAAATCAACAGGCGCGTTTCGCCGATACAGGATGGCTGCATCGAGAAATTCTTTGCGGAGAAAGACCTTGACCTGACCGCCACCCTCGACAGTGCCGGGGCTTATTCCGATGCCGACATAGTGGTCATTGCCACCCCTACGAACTATGATGCCCAGAAGAACTTTTTCGACACCCACCACATCGAAGATGTCATAGACATAGTGCTCGACGTGAACCCCGATGCCGTGATGGTGGTGAAGAGTACGATACCGGTGGGCTACTGCCGGAGTCTCTATCTCAAATACGCCCCGCTGTTCCAGAGCGACCCCAAGATGAAGGGCAAGAAATTCAACCTGCTTTTCGCTCCGGAGTTCCTGCGCGAGTCAAAGGCCCTGTACGACAACCTCTATCCGTCGCGCATAATAGTGGGCTACCCGAAAACCATAGACCTGCCCGAAGCCGAAGACGAGAACCGCGCGATAGCCGCCATTGCCAATCCCGAGGCTCCCGAATATGCCCGCACGTTTGCGAAGCTGCTGCAGGAGGGCGCACTGAAACCAGATATAGACACACTGTATATGGGGCTGAAGGAAGCCGAGGCCGTAAAACTGTTCGCCAACACGTATCTGGCCCTGCGGGTAAGCTATTTCAACGAGCTTGACACCTATGCCGAGGTGAAAGGCCTGGACTCCGCCTCCATTATCCGTGGCATCGGTCTGGACCCGCGCATAGGGATGTTCTACAACAACCCGTCGTTCGGCTACGGGGGCTACTGCCTGCCCAAGGACACCAAGCAGCTGCTGGCCAACTACCAGCACGTGCCGCAGAACATGATGACCGCCATAGTGGAGAGCAACCGCACCCGCAAGGACTATATCGCCGATGCCGTGCTGCGCAAGGCCGGATGGTATGACTACAGCGAGAACAACCAGTACGGGCAGTCCCTCCCCAACGGTGAGGGCAACGGAGTTGCGCCCACCATAGGCGTGTACCGCCTCACGATGAAGACCAACAGCGACAATTTCCGCCAGTCGTCCATACAGGGCGTGATGAAGCGCATCAAGGCCAAGGGCGCGCAGATTGTGATCTACGAGCCCACGCTTGAGGACGGCACCACGTTCTTCGGCTCAGTCGTGGTGAACGACCTGCAGGAGTTCAAGCACCGTTCGGCCGTCATTCTGGCAAACCGCTACGACTCTTGCCTTGACGACGTGCAGGACAAGGTCTACACGCGCGACATATTCAAGAGAGACTGACAACAAGCGGCAAGAGAGCCGGACAAGAGAGAGTGAAACCTTAAAAACCATAGACATTTCTTATGAACATTCTACTTACAGGAGGTGCGGGCTTCATCGGCAGCCACACCATCATTGAACTGGACAAGGCCGGCCACTCGGTGGTAGTGGTTGACAATTTCGTGAACTCGCAGCCCGAGGCACTGCGCCGCGTGGCCAGGATAATCGGCAAGGAAGTGCCGTTTGTGGAAGCGGACATCCGCGACCGCGAGGCCATGGACAAGGTGTTTTCCGACAACAAGATAGACGCCGTCATCAATTTCGCGGGCCTCAAGGCCGTTGGAGAGTCGGTGGAGAAACCCCTTGAATACTACGAGAACAACATGAACGGGGTCTTCGTGCTTACCGACGTGATGCGCAGGCACGGCTGCAAGAACATCATCTTCTCGTCGTCGGCCACGGTGTACGGCGACCCGGCCGTCATCCCCATAACCGAGGAATGTCCCAAGGGGCAGTGCACCAACCCCTATGGCTGGACCAAGTCCATGCTCGAACAGGTGCTGATGGACATACAGCACGCCGACCCGGAGTGGAACGTGGTGCTGCTGCGCTATTTCAACCCGATAGGGGCCCACGAGTCCGGTCTGATAGGCGAGAACCCCAACGGCATACCCAACAACCTCATGCCCTATATCACGCAGACCGCCATCGGGATGCGCAAGGAACTCGGCGTGTTCGGCAACGACTATGACACCCACGACGGTACGGGCGTGCGCGACTACATTCATGTGGTGGACCTCGCCAACGGTCATGTCTGCGCCCTCAAGGCCATAAGGGAGAACAAGGGACTTGCCGTCTACAACCTCGGCACGGGCCACGGCTACTCTGTCCTTGACGTGGTCAAGGCCTTTGAGAAAGCCAACGGGCTGAAAGTGCCCTATGCCATCAAGCCACGCCGTGCCGGCGACATAGCCACCTGCTACTGCAACCCGGCGAAGGCGAAAGCCGAACTCGGCTGGGAGGCCATGTTCGGAATTGAGGAAATGTGCCGCGACTCGTGGAATTTCCAGAAGAACAACCCCAACGGCTACGAGGCGTGACCTTTCCTTTTTGTGCCAAATACGGGAAAGCATGAAGAGCAGGCTTCTTTTTCTGCTGGCCGTGATGTCGGTGATGCCGTTTGCCGGGACCGGAGCCCAGAATGCCGCCGGAAGCGGCAGCCCGGTTGTCCCCCTGCCCGTCAGCACCAAGGCTGCGGGCGGTGGCAAGTTCGTGTTTACGGACAAGACGCTCATTTCCCATGAGGCTTCCGTTGCGGCACAGGCAAAGTATCTGGCGGAGACACTGTTCCCATCCACGGGTCTGGAACTCAGAGTCCGTGAGGGCAGCGGCGGTTCAGTCCGCCTGTCGGTAGACACGCTGGCAGTGCCCCGTGAGGAGGGATATGTGCTGAAAGTCAACCGCAAGCGCATCGACATAGTGGGACACGATGCGGCAGGCGTGTTCTACGGCATACAGACGCTGCTGCAGTATCTGCCGCCGGAAGTACACGGGCGCAGACTGGCGCGCGGAGTGGAGTGGGCTGTGCCGTCAGTGGAGGTGGAAGACGCACCCGACCACCCGTGGCGCGGCATGATGCTCGACGCGGCGCGCTACTACTACGACAAGTCGTTTGTGATGAAGTTCATCGACATGATGGCCATGTACAAGCTCAACAAGCTGCAGTTCCACTTCATCGACGACTCGGGCTGGCGTCTGGAGATAAAGAAATACCCGCGCCTTACGGAAGTGGGGGCTTGGGCCGGCACAGGCGAGAAGCGCATAGGCGGCTACTACACCCAGAACGACATAAGGGAGATTGTGGCTTATGCCGGGGTGCGCGGTGTCGAGATAATCCCGGAGATAGAGTTCCCCGCCCACATACTGTCGGCGGTGGCGGCCTATCCGTGGCTCTGCTGCACGGGCCGGCAGCACGAGGTGCCCATGCAGCATTTCATCAGCCGCGACCTCCTCTGCGTGGGCAAGGAACGCTCCCTGCAGTTTCTGCGCGACGTGCTTGACGAAACGGTAAGCCTTTTCCCCTCGCACTATATAAATATAGGTGGCGACGAGGCCGTTTACACCCGGTGGGAGCAGTGCCCGGACTGCCAGGCACTGATGAAACGCGAGGGACTGTCAAAAGCTTCGGAGCTGCAGGGGTGGCTGACCAATCTCGTGGCACAGTGGATGAAAGAGCGCGGACGCACCGTGATAGGGTGGGAGGAGATAATAATGCGCGGCAAGGTCAACACGCCTGTCGTGGCCCTCACATGGCACAACGTGGCGGACACCGCCCGTGCCAGGCAGGACGGTCACAAGGCCATACTCGCCCCATGCACACACCTCTATTTCGACTTTCCCGAAAGCGGTGTTCCGGGCGAACCCCAGCACGCCACGTGGATGCCCCACATACCGCTGCGCAAGACCTACACCATGCCCCTCAACGACTATTCGCCCGAATCCGCCACCCTCGGAGTGCAGGGGTGCATCTGGAGCGACCAGTTCATCCACGGCGATATGCTGCGCGAGATACAGCCGATAGACGAGAACCGCTCGGAGAAATACGTGGAATATTTCTGTATGCCGCGAATGCAGGCCCTCTCCGAACTCGGATGGTGTCGTGCGGAGCAGCGTGACTACGAGGATTTCTGCCGGCGAATGCGCCGGCAATACGCCCGGCTTGACGCCAGGGAGTGCGGCTACCGCGTGCCAGAACCAGAGGTGACCGGCGAGACAGTGCGTGCCGACGGAGTGAGAGAAATAAGCCTGTCGTGCCCGGTAGAGGGAGCGGCGGTGCGCTATACCACCGACGGCACCTGGCCTACAGTCCACTCGCGGATATACGGTGGCGAAACCATAGAGGTGCGGAACCGCTCCGACCTCATGGCCATGACCGAGGTGTCGCCGACCCACTGTTCGCTGCCCCTGTATACCGCTCCCGACTACAGTGCCTACAGCCGCTACGGCACTTTCACTGCGGAATGGCATCCGCTGGAATTCCAGCCGCAGCCAGCCCCGTGGCGTTTCGAGTGTACCGGCAAGATAGGCGGCAACGGCCGGTATGAGGTAACCTTCGTGCAGACCCACGGCAACGGCCGTCTGCGCCTTGGCGGCATGAAAGTGCTGAAGCGCGACGAGCTCTCGGCGGCAGTGTGCCAGCCGGACACCACTGCGGAGGTTGTGAAATACTCCTTTGAGATATGCGACTTCGAGGCGGGTACCCCGTTCTTCGTGGAAGTGGAGACCTCCGCCGACGGAGACAACGACACCCGTGGACTCGTGTTCGTGCGCAAGGTGGAATAAAAAAACAAAGGGTTGCGGAACAAGACCCTGAAACCAATACGGCAATGACAAGAACAATCTGTATTTTCGTCTGCTGCCTGTATGCGGCAATGTGTCAGGCGGACAACGTGAGAGTGATGACCTACAACATCCGCCACGGCGCGGGTATGGACAACGTGCTTGACCTGAAGCGCACGGCCGGGGTGATAGAACGGTATGCCCCTGATTTCGTGGCAGTGCAGGAGGTGGACAGTTGCGCCCGCCGCTCCAAAAGTGTAGACCAGGCCGCCGAACTCGGCAGGATGACCCTGATGCACAGCACCTATGCCGCCGCCATTCCCCTGCAAGGCGGCAAATACGGCGTGGCCCTGCTGAGCAAGGAACGTCCGCTGACGGTGCGGCGCATACCCATGCCGAGCCGCAGCGAGGACAGGGTGCTGCTGGTGTGCGAGTTCCGCGACTGCGTGATAGCCTGCACCCACCTGTCGCTGCTGGAAGACGAACACGGTGCCTCTGCCGACACGATCCTCCACGAGGCTTCGCGGTGGAGCAAGCCGTTCATTATCATGGGCGACTGGAACAGCCACCCGGACTCGCCGTTCATCGGGCGCATCAAGCGGCATTTCACCATGCTGAGCGACAACTCCCGGCCTACCTTTCCGGCCGACGAACCCAAGGAAACACTGGACTACGTCGCTGTATACAAGCAGGGCGGAGCGGAAGCGGCGGTGAGGACATCGTTCCGGGTAGTGGAAGAGAAGACCGCCTCCGACCACCGTCCGCTGGTGGCTGACGTTGCCCTGAAGACCCCCGGCCACCGGCTGATGACCTACAGGCCCTATCTGCTGGACCCGCGGCCGGACCGCATGACAGTGATGTTCCAGACCAATGCGGTGTGTCATGCCTGGGTGGAGTACGGCACAGACAGCATACACACCCGGCGCGCCCGTACCCTCATGGCGGGGCAGGAGGTGTGCTATGACATAGAGAACAGGATAGAACTGCGTGACCTCAAGCCCGGGCAGGAATATTTCTACCGCGTGTGCCTTGTAGGCCTGACCCACAAGCGCGCCTACGAGACCCATTTCGGCGATACCCTGACCACGCCGTTCTACAGATTCCGTACACCGGCAGACGATGGGACAGATTTCACCGCCCTTGTGTTCAACGACCTTCACCAGAACAAGGAGGCGTATGACGCCCTGCTCCAGAGACTTGACGGAACAGACTACGACTTCGTGATATTCAACGGCGACTGTGTTCCCGAACCGCGCGACAGAGCACACGCCATCAGAATGATACACAATGTGGCAGACCCTGTCAACGGAGCGGAGAAGCCGATACTGTTCGTGCGCGGCAACCACGAGATACGCGATTTCTACTCTGCCGGTATGAACAGCCTGACAGGCAGTCTCAACGGGCTGACCTACGGCGCATTCAACTGGGGCGACACCCGTTTCGTGATTCTCGACCTCGGCGAGGACAAGCCCGACGACACATGGGTGTACTACGGTCTCAACGATTTCACGAGCCTGCGCAACGACCAGCTGGATTTCCTCAAGGGCGAACTCAAGAGCCGCGCTTTCCGCAAGGCGGCGCGCCGCATTCTGGTAAACCACGTCCCCGTGTTTGCGAATGATGACAAATACCGCCCCTGCACCGCCCTGTGGGGCCCGCTGCTGGAGAAGCAGCCGTTTGACCTCAACCTGTGCGCCCACGTCCACGAGATGCGTTTCTTCGACAACGGAACGGAGGGAGCGTCGTTTCCGATATACCGCGGCGGCGGTCCCTCGACGGAGAGCTGCAGCGTGGCGGTACTGACAAAAAAAGGCAAAACCCTCAACCTGCGCGTGCTCACGCCAAAAGGGGAGTTCATGAACAAAAACCTGTAGCCGCAGGTTTCCGCAGAGACCGGGAGACCCGGTGGAGGAAGCATACAAAGGGGGCGCGTGTTCTTGACCTTGTCAAAAATATGCGCCCCTTTTGTTGCGTATGTTCGGAAAACCGCGTAATTTTGTATCCCATAAGAATGTAAACCTATATACATATACTCTCTTATGGCAAAATATATTTTCGTTACGGGCGGTGTTGTTTCCTCGTTGGGCAAGGGCATTGTGTCATCGTCGATAGGCAAGCTGCTGCAGGCACGCGGCTACAAGATCACAATCCAGAAATTCGACCCCTACATCAACATCGACCCCGGTACCCTCAACCCTTATGAGCACGGTGAATGCTATGTCACCGCCGACGGCATGGAGACCGACCTTGACCTCGGTCACTATGAGCGGTTCACGGGCATACAGACCACGCGCGCCAATTCCATGACCACCGGGCGCATCTACAAGTCGGTCATCGACAAGGAGCGCCGCGGCGACTATCTGGGGAAAACCATACAGGTGGTGCCGCACATCACCGATGAGATAAAGAGCGACATAAAGAATCTGGGCGAGACGGGCGGCTATGATTTCGTGATAACGGAAATAGGCGGTACGATAGGCGACATAGAGAGTGCGCCGTTCCTCGAGGCCATACGCCAGCTGAAATGGGAACTGGGGAGCGATGCGGTGTGCATACACCTCACCTACGTGCCCTATCTGCGGGCCGCCGACGAGCTCAAGACCAAGCCCACGCAGCACTCCGTGAAGGAGATGCTGAGCTACGGCATCCAGCCCGACATACTCATACTGCGCACGGAGAAGCACCTTGACGACCAGATGCGCATGAAGGTGGCGGGATTCTGCAACGTAGACCTCGAGTGCGTCATCCAGAGCGAGGATCTACCCAGCATATACGAGGTGCCTGTCAACATGCAGCGGCAGGGACTGGATGCGGCCATACTGCGCAAGATGGGCGTCCCCGTGGGCGAGACCCCCTCGCTGGGACCCTGGCGCAAGTTTCTGGAACTGCGCCGCTGCGCCACGGAGACGGTGCGCATAGGCATGGTGGGCAAGTACAACCTGCAGGACGCCTACAAGTCGATAAGCGAGAGTCTGTCGCACGCCGCCACCTACAACAACCGCAAGGTTGAGATAACGTTCATCAACTCCGAATACCTCACGCCCGACAACATAGACGGCGAGCTGTCGGGGCAGGACGGGCTTGTCATCTGTCCGGGGTTCGGCCAGAGGGGCACCGAGGGCAAGATACTGGCCGCCGGGTATGCGCGGACACACGACATACCCTGTTTCGGCATCTGTCTGGGCATGCAGATGATGGTCATAGAGTTCGCCCGCGACGTGCTGGGTCTTGCCGACGCCAACAGCAGCGAGCTGGACAGCACCACGGCGCACAATGTAATCGACATGATGGAGGACCAGAAGCACGTTTCCAACATGGGAGGCACCATGCGCCTCGGAGCCTACGACTGTGAACTTGTCAAGGGCAGCCGCGTGGCTTCCATATACAACAAGGCGACGGTGAGCGAGCGCCACAGGCACCGCTACGAGTTCAACAACGCCTATCTTGGGAAATTCGAAGAGGCCGGCATGAAGTGCGCCGGGCGCAACCCCTCTTCGGGGCTTGTGGAGATAGTGGAAATACCCGACCTGCGCTGGTATGTTGGCACGCAGTTCCATCCCGAATACCAGAGTACGGTACTCCGCCCGCACCCCCTGTTCATGTCGTTTGTCAAGGCGGCGGTGGAATCCGGAGACAGCCGTTAGAGACAACAAAACAGCACAAAGAACCGTTTTTCCTGCAAAGTATTACAGCTTTGCAGGAATTTTTGTGTAATACCATGTGAATTTTTGCAGAATGTCGTGAATATTGCGAATATAGAAAAATTTTCACGCAAAAAACACGGCAAATTGTGTCGCATAGTCATTTTGATTGGTTATCTTTGTCGGTGATATATACATTTCCTATTACTAATTTAAACTCAATGCACATGAAAAAGATTTATTCTTTACTCGCACTGTTCGCAATGTTGTTTGCGGCAGTGGGTGCCAGTGCACAGAAGTACTCCCTTGAAACCCAGGCGGAATTGCCTGAGGAAGGGGTGAGATATGCCCTGTGCAACACGACACTCTCGACGTATGCAAGCAGTACATCAGGGCTCATAGACCAGCTCTCCGATGACTACAACTTGTGGGTGTTCGAGAAGACCGGCAACACCATTGACGGCTACGACCTGTACCGTATCAAGAACGTGGGCGAGAATGCCTACTGGCAGGAGATCGACTATGAAAACAACATTGGTCTGGACGGCTACGACGTGTTCGGCTACAAGCCTTGCTGCGCAGAATTCGGTGATGCCGCAACTGCAATGGAAGTCACGATAGCCGTTGCCGACGGTGACAATCCCCGCACCACGGGTGCCGGAACAGGCGGTGTGGTGATCACCCGCAAGAACCCTGTGGTCCAGGACGAGACCACCACATGGTACTACAAGCTTGGTTCGCAGTCCCCGTCAATCGCGTTTGAGCCGTGGAACGGAAACGCCACATGGCAGCTCTGGACCGTGCGCGAAAACACCAACGAGGAGAAACTCCAGATTCTGATTGACAAGATCGTCAGCGAAGACAAGCAGTTCTCCATCGGCAGCGACCCCGGCTTCTTCAAGCAGGCCGACGTTGACGAGTACAACGCAGCTCTGGAACAGGCCCAGACGGCCCTGACCCAGAGTCTGTCGCAGGACGAGTACGGAAAGCTCTATGAGAGCCTCAAGGCCGTCTATGAAGCCATTGACGCCAAGGCCAACCCCATCGTGGCCGGCTACTACTACATCAAGAGCGCGTTCTCCGGCTTCTATGAGCAGCAGAACGTGGAGAAGGCTGTATATGCCGCTGACGCCACGACTCCGAGATGGGCAGATTTCAAGCCCGAGGACAATGCATACCTGTGGCAGTTCGAGAAGAACGGCGACGGCTGGAAGATAAAGAACGTACTCTATGACGCATATATCTCCGGCGCAGCAGCAGGCGCTTCATCCCAGATCTACATGGCCGCCTCCACAGACCGTGTCACCTCGTTCAAATATTTGGGCAGCGGTGCATGGAACATATATGACAATGTCAACACCATGGCATTCCATACGGCAGGACACAGTAGCGGTGCCGGCACGAACGGCAATCTCGTGACATGGAACGGCGGCCTCAACACGGGTTCCGCATGGTACATCAGCACCGTTACCGACCAGGACTACATCGATGCAGTCATCAAAGAACATTCACAGATTGGCATCAAGACCGCACTCAACACCCTGATAAGCGAAGCCGGTTCGATATATGACGACCTCTTCGTTGTCAGCGCAGACCTCGACAGCCCTCTCGTGACAGAGGCCGATGATACCAAGGCTCCGGGGCAGGAGGGCAACCAGTTCCTCTGCAACCGCCAGGAAAGCAGCGAAGGCCGCTACGGCGCCCTCATTGACGGTGTGGTTACCGCAACCGGCAACTATGACGAAAACGGACAATGGGCTTATTTCCACAGCTCGTGGAGCGGTGGTGTAGCCTATGAGACCGCACACTCAAGCGATGCTACGGACTTCCTGCAGGTAGACCTGTCGAAGACTCCCGTATCTTCGTTCGTGCTCCGCACGGCACGCCGCTACGACACCTGGGGTCTCGCACAGCCCGTGCAGCTCGGCATCTATGCGACCAACGATACGACCGGCTACTACAACGCCACCGACAAGTGGACTTATGTGACGACCCTGTATCCGAAGACCTGCGAAAACGAGGAGTTCTATGTTTCTCCGCTGGTTGAACTCGGCCAGGAGTACAAGTACGTGCGTTTTGACGTCGAGAAGACAAACAACAACGTACGCTATTTCACATATTCGGAGTTCCAGCTCTACAACGGCACTGTCAGCGAAGAGCTTTCGCAGTATTACTACACTCCGGGCATGAAGGATGCCGCTGATGCCATGAAGGCCTCCGCAGCCGCTGCCGCCACCGCAGTGAAGGAAAGCAATGCAACCGAGGAGATGGTTACAGACCTCACTGCCAAGATTGCCGCTGTAAGGGCTCTCTACGCTGACCCGACAGAGCTCAAGTCGCTTGTCGCCACCGCCGAGTCCGAGCTCCAGTATGTTACGGTAGGTGAAGAAATGGGTAACATCGCTTCGCAGGAAGTTGTAGACACCTATACAAGCGCACTTGCCGCAGCCCAGGCCTTCGATACCGAGGGCAAGATCGAGAAGGCCGCACTTGAGCAGGTTACCAGTGAGCTTGCGTCCGCAAGGAAAGCATTCTATGAGAGCATGGTTGTCCCGGTAGAGGGCAAATGGTACTACATCAGCAATACTGACAATGTGCGCGAAGGTGACAGCTACACCCACGGAGCATCCATCTACGCCGAGACCGTAGGTACAGGCGCAGCCATACGCTGGGGTGCCAATGAAAGCGGAGAACTTGCAGGCCAGGCTCTTGCCCTCTGGCGTGTCATACCTGTCGAGGACGCTGAAACTCCCCACACCGTTTATATCCAGAACATGGGTACAGGTCTCTATCTTGGCGGCGAGAGCGTAAAACTCTCCAATGTGAGCCTGCTCTCCGAGACTCCCGTTGCGTTCACCATCACTTATGTGGGCAACAGTAGCCTCGCCATCTGCGCTACCGAGAACAACACCAACAACACTTCGCTCCACGCTCAGGTAAACGGCAAGTCTGTTGTGGGCTGGTACTACTACATGGGTGGTAAAGACAAGGACGGTAACGATGCGTGCACGGCTTCTCTCTGGACCTTCAACGAGGTTGATACTGATGAAATAGAAGGTGTGACTATTCCAGTCACCGCCGGCACCACGAACATCAAGGTGTTCCCGTTTGCAGTGTCTGACCTGTCTACCGTGAATCCCGATTTCAAGGGATATGCCATCCAGAACATCACCGAGGCAGACGGCGTTTCCACCATCTCCCTCTATGAAAAGGAAAACTTCGAGGCTGGTGAGCCGTTCTTCCTTGAGGTTCCCGAAGACCCCGACACCACCGTCGTTGACTTCATAGTATATCTTCCCGAAGATGTGATAGACTCTCCGTCGGCATGCACGTCAGAAGCCTGCACCAACACCAACGGTCTCGTAGGTGTGTTCGCCACCACCAATGTTCCTGAGGGCAACGGTTATCTGAGCACCACAGGTTGGGTTGCCGCTACCGGCAATGCAACAGTTGCAGCCCAGTCGGGTTACATCAATCCCGCCAAGTTCACGGGTGCCATTGACGGTGTTACCGTTGCCAAGACCATTCAAATCGAAGGTCTCCGCAACAACAAGGTAACCGGCGATGTTGACGGTGACGGTACGGTAAGTTCTTCCGACGTTGTGGCTCTCTACAACTACATACTCTCCG
>CAVEQO010000028.1:0-32109 GCA_963617965.1 Anaerovoracaceae bacterium | reverse complement strand
ATTACATCGTTGCCGAAATCGTGAACATCGTTTGCCATGAGGAATATCTCGCAGAAGACGGCAAACCCGACATGGAGAAGATGAACCTCATCTGCTTCGACCCGATACACCATGGCTACATGGAATTGGGTCAGCGAGTGGGCAACGCATTCTCAGACGGAAAGGAACTGAAATAGACAAAAGGATGACTGACGGACAAGACTGTTCGGAGTTTGAATGCTGAAAAGATTCCATTGCCGTAGTGGAAGCCAATAGCATTTGCGTTTGGGATATTCGTCAGCCCATAGGAACACTGATGGGAAGCATAAAGACTTACTGACCAAGAGAGAGAAGAATACAGAGAACCGATTTATCCACATTTATCGTCCAATACGTTTGCAAGTTCGGAAAGATTATCTAATTTTGCATTCGCAGGAGTTGATCTTCAACAGTTTGTGAGTCAATTGCGATTTTGCGATCAAAAGATTCAGATTATTTTTGAGAAAGCTGTTGTCTTTCAACCACTTGTTTAAGGCGGAAAGTTTTTGCACGCCATTATCAACAAGTGTGCGGACAACTGGAATATGCCTACATTTACGATCATGAGACCAACCGAAAACCCTGGAAACGAAGAAGGCATATAAGGAAGGAAATACCTTTTGCCTATCAACTGACACCTGTTTACACTTCATTCAAGAAAATTATCCCAGATGAAAACTTTATCCGCAAGACTTTGCTTCATTATCCACATAAAACAAATGACACACTTCTCTCACATTCGCCATACGCTACTCGCCAGTATGCTCTGTCTGATAGCCGTTGCCACAGATGCAACAGTCAATTTGCGACAGAGCGGCGTGATCTACCGCATCATCTGCCAGGCCACAGGCACTGCGCTCACCAACGGGAGCAGCAGTAGTCTTAACACTTATCTCTCGTGTGCCGAAGTGGACACGAAGAGCAACGGCCAGGACTGGATGGCGATTCCCGTCAGCGCCAGCGACGAGACATTCGCCTTCATCAATCCACACTACGGCATGGGCATCGACATGGCATCCAAAGCCTCGCAACCCTACCGCCTGCTACAGTGGACCGGCAATGCAACCAACGAGAACCAGCAGTTTACAATAAAGACCGTGGATGCCGCTACGGATCTTGTGCAATTTCTCACCGCCGACGGCACACGCGCCATGACGCTGTGCGCCGACGGCACCGTCCGCATGGACAATGACCTCACGGCAGCCAGCAGTTACTTCCGCCTGCAGGCCACAACGAACACCTACAACGCACCCGTGCAAGGGCAGACCTACATCATCCGCCACAATAAAACAGGACGGGTGCTCGACAACATGAAGAGCAACACGAGAGGCACACTCATCTACGCCAACAACTACGAAGAGGGCAATTACGGACAGCACTGGAAGTACTACCCTGTCTTGTACAAGAACGACCGGAGTACAGCCACCGTGCTATACAACGAGAAGTACGGCTATGCCATCGATGCCGGGCTGAACGGCAACAAGAACCCGCTGCAATACAGTTTCGATGCTTCAAACGTCAATCAGCAGGTGACACTTGCCAGCGTGAGCGGACAGGATGGCGTCTACCAGTTGCAGTACACCTACAGCGGTACGGACTACTATCTGATGGCGAATGAAACGGGCAGTACCTCTATGACCAACGACGGCACAAGCGAGTATACCTACTTCACGCTTGAACCCACCGATGCCCCCTACGTCCATAAGAACGATTGGGAGAACGAGAAAGTGTTTGCGATAAACAAGGAAGAAGGCCACGCCACCTACATCCCCTACCCAACCACGTCGGCACTCCACGCTGATGCCGACCGTTACAACCGTCCGTGGCTCGACCCGCAGGGCAACAGCCGGTGGATGTCGCTCAACGGCACATGGAAAATCAACTTTGTGAAAGATCCGGACCTTCGCCCCGGTGCGGAGACATTCCATGCCGACACGGCCGATGTGAGTGCATGGGACGACATAGAAGTGCCCTCCTGCGTGGAGATGAAGGGCTACGGTGACCCATGGTACATCAACGTGGAATATCCCTTTGAAGACAATCCGCCCTACATCAAGATGAAGAACAATCTCTACAACTCCGTTTCCTCCTTCCGCCGTACGTTCACGTTGCCAGCAGACTGGATGAGCGCACGCACATTCCTGCATTTCGACGGCATATACAGCGGTGCCTACGTTTGGGTAAACGGCAGGGAAGTGGGTTACACGCAGGGAGCGAACAACGACGCCGAGTTTGACATAACCTCCTACGTACGCCAAGGCGAGAACAACCTAAGCGTACAGGTTTTCCGCTTCACCGACGGCTCTTATCTTGAAGGCCAGGACATGTGGCACATGAGCGGCATCCACCGCGATGTCTATCTCTTCGCCACTCCCCACACCTATCTCCGCGACCACAGCATCAGTTCCACACTCTCTGCTGAGGACAACTACCGCAGCGGTTCAATGAGCGTGGCACTGACAATGAACAACCGCGACGGCGAGGCTGCGGAGAAGTCTGTCCGCATACGGTTGCTCTCTCCATCCGGTGAACAGATTGCCGAGCAGACAGCACAATTTGTCTTCGCCGCCGGAAGCACCGCCGAGCAGACGCAGACGGTAGAATTCAGCTCTCTCTCCAACCTCCAACTCTGGACTGCCGAGACACCTAACCTCTATACTCTCGAAATTGCCCAGCTTGATGCCGAGGGCAGAGAGGAGGAGGCTTTCGCCACAAAATACGGCTTTCGCCACATTGAAATACCCTCCTCCGACCACCGCGTATACATAAACGGCAAACAGATTTACTTCAAGGGAGTCAATATGCAGGATACACACCCGCTCAGCGGACGTTCTGTCGATGTGGAGACGATGATAAAAGACATCACGACAATGAAGCAGGCAAACGTGAACACCGTGCGCTGCAGTCACTATCCGCGCCAGGCGAAGATGAATGCGATGTTCGACTATTACGGGCTTTACGTAATGGACGAGGCTGACCTGGAATGCCACAAGAACTGGAACGACCACAACTCTGCGAACATGAGTACCGGCATCACATCCAAGTCCTCATGGGCGGCAGCCTTCAACGACCGTGTGCGCCGCATGGTGCTCCGCGACCGCAACCACCCGAGCATCGTATTCTGGAGCATGGGCAACGAGAGCGGCTACGGTTCGAACCTTACCTTGTGCTACAACCTCATCAAGACTCTCGACTCCTCGCGCCCCATCCACTACGAGGGAGCGACGAATGCCGGTCTGGGTTCCACAGGCACAGATCTGTGGAGCTGCATGTACCCGGAGGTGAGCCTCGTGGAGACGCAGGCTAACAACAACTGGGCATTGCAGCCCTATTTCATGTGCGAGTACGAACATTCCATGGGCAATTCTCTGGGCAACCTGCAGGAGTACTGGGATGTGATTGAAACGAGCAAATACGGCATTGGCGGTTGCATCTGGGACTGGGTAGACCAGTCCATATATTCTGCCAATGACATCAAGACCGGCACGCTGACAGAAAACGGCTTCAACAAATACAAAACAGGTTACGACTGGAACGACGCACCGCATCAGGGCAACTTCGTGAACAACGGCATCATCACCGCTGACCGCGCATGGAACGGCAAACTCACAGAGGTGAAGAAAGTATACCAGTACGTCAAGTTCAGCTACGATACCGACACGCAGCAGCTCACGTTGAAAAACACCTACGATTTCACCACCATCGGCAACGGTTACACACTGAAGACAACACTGCTTGCTGACGGACACGAGGTAAAATCCGCTTCTGTCGCCTCCCCCACCATTGAGCCCGATGACGAAAGTACAATTGCCCTGCCCCTCTCCTACAAATCTGCCGATTATGCCGGCAAGGAACTTCTGCTCAATGTGGAGCTAATCCATAACGAATCTACAGAATACTCCGCTGCCGACTACGCCATCGCCTCGGCACAGTTCAGCATTCAGGGGCGCGATGCACTTCCTGCCGTCAACACTGTGGGGTGTGAAAAGTTGCGCATAAGCAAGACGGGACTCAACAACACCATCGGCAACGACAAGGTGGCCATCCAGTACAACACGTTGACCGCCACCATCAGAAGCTGGAAGCAGAACGGCATAACCGTCTCGCAGAATAATACGTATCCAGACTACGACAACTACCGCTGGATTGAGAACGACGCCCCCTACAACAACGACCCGTCATACGACTCGAGCAACGGCATCAGCAGTCGCACCGCCACCTGCAGATTTTCCGCTGACAGTCTGACCGCTACGCTGACCATTGACGAGACGGGTACAAACGCCAACTGCGTACTCGTCTACACCATCTATGCAAATGGCAATGTTGACCTCGAGACACAGTTCACACCGCAGGTGACTGCCACTAATCTCTATTCCGGACTCCGCCGTCTGGGCATGTCGATGCAGCTGCCAGGCGAGTTCTACAACGTCAGCTACTATGCACGCGGTCCACTAGAGAACTACAACGACCGTTGCACAGGTTCACCAATCGGCCGATACACCAGCACGGTCTGGGACATGGGCGAGCGCTACACGCGACCGCAGTCGATGGGCAACCGCATGGATATGCGCCAGCTCGTACTCGCCGACACCGTCGGCAACTACATACAGATCGATGCCGAAGGACAGGTGGCATTCTCCACCCTTTACTGGAGCGACACAAAACTGAAGAGTTACAAGCACTCCTGGGAATTGCCGCTATCTGCCAAGGACTCCTACCGCACCATTTATGCCCACTTCGACTACACACAGCGCGGACTGGGCTCTGGCAGTTGTGGTCCGCAGCCTCTGAGCAAGTACCTCATCCCCACTTCGGGCACTTACGGTTACAAACTGCGTTTCACAACATACAACTACACTGACGGTACGGACACCACCCGCATCACAACAAACCAAGCTGATGCCTTGAAGGTGACACACAACGCACACCGCGTCAAGGTCAGCGGACAGATTGAAACAGGCACTACAGTTAGCCTATACAACGTAGGCGGCGTACTTCTCGGCACGGCCACAGCAGACAGGGATGACTCGCAACTCTCTCTCTCTCTCGAAGGGCTGCCCATCGGCTCCTACATTGTGAAGATCAATGCCGGCGGTTCTGTCCGCTCACACAAGATTCTGAAATAATCCGCTGCAAATTCCGCCTTAGCAGGGATTTATCAGTTTCTCGAAACTCGGAATAATGATTTTTTTGCGCCCCAAAGAAACAAGCCGACGTTTCTCCAGCGCATTAAGCATATTCGAAACGTGTATGCGCGGCCTGTTCATCATACGGGCGAGAGCCACCATGCCTCCCTCTATGGTCTTGGTGCCGGCCGGGTAGATAAAATTCCTCTTGCACAACAGCACAAAACTCCGTTCGGTCTCGTCTTCCTCCGGCAGCCAAAGCACCTGCTGGCAACGCTGAATGCGGGTGGTCAGCATATTAAGGAGATTATAGCGGAAGACCTCATAGTTCAACAGCCGGCCAGTAACCCCCTCTTTGTCAACCACGAAAGTATTCACTGCGTTCAATGCTGTAATCGAATAGCAGTAGCTTTGGCGCAGACCGAAAAGCGTTTCCGTTCCAAATGACCTGAAAGCACTGAACTGTTCTGAAAAAAGGATATCCTTGCGAAGGGACGTGCGCGAAACAGCGACATCCCCCTCTATAAGGAATATGATATTCCTGCACGGATCATCCTGCCGCACTACAACCTGACCTTTCCTATAGCGGGCGAACTCCACCTTTACCTTAGAAAGAATTGCAGTCAAGTCTTCTCTGCTGTGCCCTTGGAAAAGCGGCAGTTCAAGAATTTTGTCATAGACGGAATTTTGCAGAACAGGAATCCTCATTTGTCAATGAACTTTGCCAACCCCTCTGAGCACCAAGTCCTGTAGTATCCGTCCTCGTCAGTAAATATGAAAAAGGCATCAATGCCCTTGGTCTTTGACAAGACTTTCTTGGACTCCTCCAGACCCATTACCATAAAGGCTGTAGCATAGGCATCAGCTATGGCGCAAGATGGCGCACTCACCGTAGCCGAGAGCATATTGTGTTGTATCGGATAGCCGGTATACGGACAGATGGTGTGAGCGAATTTGCGCCCGTCTTTATAATAGAAATTGCGGTAATTGCCACTCGTTGCTATCGCCATAGGGGATTTCTGTATGGTTGAGAACAATTCCTGACGCTGCGGCACGGTATCCTCCACAGGCTTCTCTATTCCAAGTGTCCAAAGCCGGCTTTCCGCATTGGTTCCTGATGCCCGGATTTCCCCACCGATTTCCACCATGAAATTCTCCACCCCATGAGCGGCAAGGAAATCAGCGACAACATCACACCCGTATCCCTTTGCGATGGCACTGAAATCAAGCATTGCCTGCGGATGCTTCTTTACGACGTAGCCCTTTTGCAGACTTATATCCCGAAAGCCCACAAAAGACAGTATACTATCTATCTTTCGTTGGCTCACCTGCTCTTTGTCCTTGAAGCCAAATCCCCACAGATTGACCAGTGGAGCCACTGTCACGTCAAAGGCTCCGTTGGTGTTGCGTGAAACGTCTTGCGCCATCCCAAAGACCGTTCTGAACATATTGTTCACCCTTACCCTTTCGTTTCGGTTAATCTTGGAAACTAAACTGTTCTTGTTGAATGCGGACAATGAGGAGTCAACAGCCCCCAACTGTCCAAGAATTTCTTTTTCAAAATCAGAGGAGGACTGGTAGGTGATATGGTAGTACGTACCAAACACTCTCCCCTCCATTTTCCGGAAAGGGGCGGTCTTGTTGTCAATCAATATCCAGGCTGTGGCTACCGCCAAGAGTAGCACAAAGAACAGCCTTAACATATTTCTGGCTTTTACTGTCATTATCAGATTGTTTTTGTATGCAAAGAGATGTTTCTCTGTGTTCAGAAACGGAACACAGCACTGAGTGTTCCGGAAAACAAGTGGTCATCGTTTTCCCCATAGCCTGGAATATACCACGCCTTGCCTGTCTCTGAAACCTTGTGGCTGAACCGTTTCTTGTAGCGTGCAGTCCATCCGACACTGAATCTGCGCCACACTTTGGTTTCAAGACCGAAGACAACTTCACACCAAAAAGCATTGCTCCTGACGTTCTTGAAATTGAAATCAAGCTTGCTGCCACTCCAGTATGGATCTTCAAGAGACGGAGCGTCCATATCATAGTTGAAGGAAGTGTATGCGAACCTGATTCCTCCATAGATGCGGTTGTCTGAAAGTTTGTCCTTTATGAAATTGTAGTCACACCCTATCCTCAAAAAGGGACTTGAGGTTTTATAGTGAATGTCCGTTTCATCATGTGTCTTGTCACATATGCCGACCCCGGCCTCGACTACCGGAAAATATTTCCTTTTCAGATTAAACCTGACTCCACCTTCTACCTCACCATAGTCGCTGAATTGCCACAACACCACACCTGCAACGTTAAAGAACACTTGTTTTTCAACGACAAACGGCACTGTGTCTTTCAGCAACACGTCAGTATGCTTATGGGACTGGGCAGTTGCGGCAAGCGAGAACAGCACGCTACCGATACACGTTAAAAAATATCTGCAGGTTCTCCCGCTCTTCATAGTTGACTTCCGCATTTGTTATGACTACTTGTCCTATGGCATATTTGTACACGGCATCCGGTGTGCGTTTGCTGCACGACACTCCCGTTATTGTATGGAACATCGAACGGGCGCAGTCAAGCGACACGAAATGGGGGCTGTTGGTCTTTGAAACGACAACCGTATCCGCCACAGTCTCCACCGCCCCGGCCGGTTTAAAGACAAACACCAGTGTGTCAGCCGGTTCGTTGTAACTCATTGGCAGTTTTATGCTTGTCCCGTCTGTCAGTCTGTTCAGCACCACAGAGTCCCTAACTGTCACGGTGAGGGTGTCACCCACAGTCAAGACGGTGCCGTCGGCATCATAGAACCCGCACTTCTGCATCACTGTATTATTGAGAGGACAGTCACTGGAACTGCACGACACAACAATCGCTACTACACCGACAAGAAAACCACTGCATGACAGACTGCGCAGCATACGACTATATCTCTTCATCAATCTGGTATGAATTACGGCTGTTTGCATTACGGCTTATCAGCTCTCCTATGAATCCCGCAAGAAACAGTTGTGTACCAAGCACCATCATTGTCAGGGACAGGTAGAAATACGGGGAGTCTGTCACCAGCCGGGCCGGAATCCCCTTGGCGAGCGCACAGAGTTTGCCCATTCCGACAATGACTATGGCCACAAAACCGATGAAAAACATCAGCGAGCCCAAAAAACCGAACACATGCATGGGCTTACGACCGAAATTGCTGATGAACCACAAACTCATGAGATCCAGATACCCGTTGACAAAACGGTTGAGACCGCCGAACTTGGTATGCCCAAACTTGCGGGCTTGGTGATGCACCACTTTCTCCCCGATTTTGTCAAACCCGGCGTTCTTGGCAAGATACGGAATATACCGGTGCATCTCGCCATATACCTCGATGTTCTTTATCACAACATTCCTGTAGGCTTTCAGCCCGCAATTGAAATCATGCAGGTTTCTGATTCCACTGACCTTGCGGGCCGTTGCATTGAACAGTTTGGTAGGTATTGTTTTTGAGAGGGGATCGTAACGTTTCTTCTTGTATCCACTCACAAGGTCATAGCCGTCTTCCGTTATCATTCGATACAGTTCCGGTATCTCATCGGGTGAGTCCTGCAGGTCGGCATCCATCGTAATGACCACGTCTCCCTGAGCTTTTTCAAACCCGCAATAGAGAGCGGCTGACTTCCCGTAGTTGCGGCGGAACTTTATGCCCTTGACCTCAGGATTGTCCTTGCGGAGCTCGGTCACCGTGTCCCAGGATTTGTCCGTACTTCCGTCATTCACGAAGATGACTTCATAGCTGAACCTGTTGGCCGCCATGACCCGGTGTATCCAATCAAAGAGTTCGGGCAGGCTCTCTTCCTCGTTGAAAAGAGGTATTACTACTGATATGTCCATTGTCTTTTGAGAAATATACGTATTTGCTTGCGCTGCCGCCGGTCACCTGCGGCGAGTCCTGCCAAACAACGCCGTAGGCACGGCAAGTACCACGCCTGTCAGGATGTTCATGTTGAGTATTCCGCACGAAATGTCAAACGGGCTGATGCTTGAAAGCATCTCGCGAACGTTGTTGAAACCGTTCTGACGCAAAGTTTCGTCAATGGATCTGTCCATGCCCGACTGCTTCAGAGCTGCCTGCACCTCGGGGGAGTTGAACATTGTGACATAGCTGTCGGCAAACGCACCCTTGTCAAACCAGTGGAAATAGGCGAATACAAAGAGAGCCAGAACTATTGAGGCATAGAGATACAGCATCAAGGAGTAAAGATACGACCTGCCAAACGAAACGGGGGCATCTTCCCTGACCTGTCGCTCAAACTTGCGAGCGAAATAAAACCCCATGACAGGAACCGTGATGGTTATCATCAGACCCAATATGCTCATGGTACTGTTTGTCATGCCTTTTACTGCGCAGAAAAAGCCGATGCTGCAGTAGATGCCGAAAAACAGACCGTTGAACATTGCAAAGGCATTGGTTTGTTTGAGTATCAGATGTCTGTCCATTACGAAAGCAACATATTTGCTTGCAAATTTAAGCAATATTTCTCATGTAAGGCAATGCAAAAGCAAATAACAGAAAGGTGCTTGGCATTCTTTTACATGCCCAGCTCCACCCTTAGGAATGGGGCTGTCACGCTCTTCGGGTTTTTCGCCACGTCTTCTGGCGTTCCCTGCGCCACAATATTCCCGCCGTCCTTTCCTCCCTCGGGGCCGACGTCTATAATATAGTCTGCCACCTTTATGATATCAAGATTGTGTTCTATCACCAGAACGGTGTTGCCCCGGTCGCACAGCTTCTCCAGCACTTCCACAAGTATCCTGATATCCTCGAAATGCAAACCCGTAGTAGGTTCGTCAAGTATGTAGAGGGTACTGCCCGTGTCGCGCTTCGCCAGTTCCGCCGCAAGTTTCACTCTCTGGCTTTCGCCCCCGCTCAAGGTGGTGGAAGGTTGCCCTAACTTCACATATCCCAACCCGACCTCCCGGAGAGCCTTTATCTTACGCAGTATGTGTGGCACAGACTCGAAGAAAGACACGGCCTGGTCTACTGTCATGTCGAGAACATCCGATATTGCCTTGCCTTTGAAACGGACTTCCAGCGTTTCGCGGTCATATCTCTTGCCGTGGCAAGCTTCACAGGGTATCATGACAGTGGGCAGAAAATTCATCTCAACCGCCCTGTAGCCGTTACCCTTGCAGACCGGGCATCGTCCGCCAGCCGTATTGAATGAAAAACGTCCGGGCTTGTAGCCGCGGATAACCGCTTCCGGCAGCTGTGCGAACAGGTTGCGTATATCGGCAAACACCCCGGTGTATGTCGCCGGGTTGGAGCGTGGGGTGCGGCCTATGGGACTTTGGTCTACAGAAACAACCTTGTCAATGTCTTCCACTCCCTCTATCGAATCATACGGCAACGGGACTTGGGTGCTCCTGTAGAAATACCTTGTCAGCACCGGAAGGAGTGTTGAAACAATCAGACTGGATTTTCCGCTGCCCGACACGCCCGTGACACACACGAACGTACCCAACGGTATTGAAACGTCCACATTCTTAAGGTTGTTACCCCGTGCGCCGCGCAGCACTATCTGCCGACCTGTCCCAGACCGCCGTTTGGCAGGAACAGGTATGCAGCGACGTCCGTTGATGTAATCCGATGTCAGAGTCCGGGCGTTGACCATGCCTTCGGGCTGACCACAGTAAACGACTTTGCCGCCGTGGCATCCAGCTCCGGGGCCGATGTCTACCACAAAGTCACTCTTCAGCATCATCTCTTTGTCGTGTTCTACGACAATCACGGTGTTGCCCTGATCACGCAGTTCCTGCAGCGAACGGATAAGCTTCATGTTGTCACGCTGATGGAGTCCTATTGACGGCTCGTCAAGAATGTATATCACATTGACCAACCCCGACCCTATTTGGGTAGCAAGCCGGATACGCTGGCTTTCGCCCCCGGACAAAGTGGCGGAACCGCGGCTTAGCGAGAGATACCCCAGACCGACATTCAGCAAAAACGACAGCCTGTTGCCTATTTCCTTGATTATTTCCCGCCCTATCATCTCCTGTGTCTTGCCAAGTTTTGGCGCAAGGCCGCCAATCCAGTCACGAAGCCCCGCCAAATCCATTTCACACAGGTCAGCAATGTTTTTCCCGTCAATGAAATAGTGCAAAGCGGTCTTGTTAAGCCGCTTGCCGTGACACTCCGGACAGACAACCATCCTGCTGAATTGCTCCACCCATTTCTCCGCAGATGCAGACATCTCCCCGTCTGCCATCTGCTGAAGATAGCGCATTATGCCGGCATATCTCACAAACTGGTCGCCTGCCGTGTGTGCGGAAGACGCGGGAATGCGGATGTCACGTGTGCTACCTTGTATTATTTCAGCAAGGGCTTCTTCCGGGATTTCATCAACGGGGGTATCCAGATCACACCCATACATCGCCAGCAATGACTGTATCTCCGCAAATATCAAGGTCTTCTTGAATTTACCTATAGGAGCAATAGCTCCATTGCGAATTGTAAGGCGACCGTCGGGCATCACTTTCTTCATATCTATGTCGTTCACCGTACCAAGCCCATTGCAGTGCGGGCAGGCGCCTTGCGAGGAATTGAAGGAAAAGTCATGCGGCGACGGGTCGTGATACGAAATGCCCGTAACCGGACACATGAGGTGTTTGCTGTAATAGCGTTCATTCCCGTTGTCGGCATCAAGCACGGAAATGACTCCTCCACCTTGCCGGAATGCGGCAAGAACCGTGCGGCGCAAGCGCACCTCATCGGTAGGACAAACCTCATCCTTGATTTTCAGCCTATCCACAACGACTTCTATGGTATGCTTCTTGTAGCGGTCGGTTTTGTAGTTCGGCTGCAGTTCTATGAGTTCCCCGTCAACTCTTGCATATATGAACCCTTTGCGCCTTATGCTGTCGAACAACTCACGGTAGTGACCCTTGCGGTTGCGCACCAACGGGGCAAGGATATATATCTTGCGACCTGCGTATTCTTCCTGCACCATTCTGATAATCCTCTCCTCCGTATATTTCACCATCTTTTCGCCAGACGCATAGGAGTAAGCTTCACCGATGCGGGCATAGAGCAGACGCAGGAAATCATATATTTCCGTCACTGTGCCCACGGTTGAGCGCGGATTGCGGTTTGTTGTCTTCTGGTCAATGGAAATCACGGGCGACAGTCCGGTAATCCTGTCAGCATCGGGACGTTGTACATTGTCCAGATAATTCCTGGCATAGGCGGCGAATGTCTCTATGTAGCGGCGCTGCCCCTCGGCGTAGATCGTGTCAAACGCCAGAGAGCTTTTTCCGCTTCCGCTCAATCCCGTTATGACCGTAAGTTTGTTGTGGGGTATGCTGAGTGATATGTCCTGCAGGTTGTTGGTTCTGGCCCCGGCTATGACAATACTTGCGTCTTCTTCATTTTCATTACAGTCTGCGCCATCCGCACTACGGCAGACTGCTCCAGATACCGCTGCCCCGTCTGTGTACTGTGTCTTCTTTGCCATCGTCTGATATAAACTGAATGTGCAAAGTTAACAATCTTTTGCCCGCCAGCCCAACTGCGGCAGGGCAAATTTCACGGCTTCGGAGAAAGGGCGTTCCGGGGTTATTCCGTAGTGTCGCTGCCAGAACTTTCCGAATAGCCCCTAAGCAGGTTCACCGCTTTCTTTATGTTGTACCTTTTACCGTCAGCTCCCTTGGCGTCAATGCGAACATAGTAGACACCATCTGCAACATCCGAGCCATGGTATCGTCCGTCCCAACCAGCGGCAAGGTCTGTCCACTCGAAGAGTTTTTTGCCGTTGCGTGAAAAGATGTATCCATGGAACTCCACAATGCTCTTGTAGTCCTGCTTTACCCGGAAAATATCGTTTATGCCGTCTCCATTGGGAGAAAAGGCATTGGGGACATTCAGCACCGATGTTGACACCTCCACACTGAAATTCGAGGGGATTTCATACAGTATGGTATCTGTTCCGTTCACAAAACTGACCTGCAAGGTTATCTGCGAGCTCCCGGATTCCCGGAACTCATAGTCAAAATCCGCATCATAGCGCACCAGATAAGGTGAACTGGCTTTTCCTTCCTTGAACACGCGCCACTCATACAGGGGAGTATACTCGCCAATGTTTTCCGTATTTGAGGTAAAACGGACTTTAAGAGGCGCAGAACCCGAATACTCGCTGACTTCTACCCAGCCTGTTTCATCCTCCACTTCCATTTTGGGATTGGCGGTCGGTCCCTCATCGGGCACAACAGCTGTTGCGGACTGCACTACAGAACAAGTGCCAATAAATACAATCAATATGGTCAACAGTGACTTTTTCATGACTTCTTGCATAAAACAGAGTCTTGTATCCTCAGAAACACCCTGCTCGCGCTACTCGCCGGCAGCAAACCAGAGTAAACGGCAGGTGTTACTGCATATCAACGGCAAAAGTACCTTTTTATTGTCTATTACACGGAAACTTCAAATGCTTTTTGTACTTTTGCCTTATAAATTTCATAAGCGGGATATGAGCAGAACAAAACTTCTCCTTGCGGTTGTCACGCTGGCAATGGCGTCTGTTTCATTTGCCGATGTCAACATCGGGGTCTTTCTGCCGTTCAAGTCGGGCGGCATCAAAGGGCAGCAGGCCATTGAATACTACAGGGGGGTGCTCATGGCTGTGGACTCCCTGAGCGAGGACAGCACTGTCTTCAGCGTGACGGCAGCCGACTGTGGGGCTACCGCCGCCGATATGCAAGCGTTGCTTGATGAAGCCAGACACGGGGTCTTTGACATAATCTTCGCACCGTCCGCTCCACAGCAGGCCGAGGTGGTCAACAACTACTCCATACTCAACGGGACCAAGGTGGTAATGCCTTTCGGGGGGAGATACGATGACTTCATCACAAATCCCAACTTCTACGCACTGAAAGTCACGCAGACAGACTATTCCGTTCCCGCTTTCAATCTCCTGTCAAAGTTCTTCAACGGCAGACAGATGTACGTAGTGTCAACAAACGGTGGAGGACAGATTTGCCCTCTGGCCAATTTTATGAAAAAGTTTGTGAAAGGAGTCAAAGTCCTTGAATGGCCGGACAAGGAGCGGAAAATCCTGCAGGCAATGGCTGACGGCAATGCGGTCATCGTTCCGTCCATGTACGATGAACAGACACAAAAGACCCTGATGCAGTTGGCAGCAAAGATACCTGCGGTAAAAGCCGCTGTCATAGGCTACGCAAGCTGGCAGGAGCGCACCGTTTCCGCTGCCAGTGGCAAGGCTTTGGGCGAAGCCAACGTCTATATCGTGACGCAAGACTATCCGCGGCAGGGCATTCCGCGTGTCAACAGTTTTGCCCGGGCTTACAACGGCAATTTTGACACCACACTTCCGCAAGGCACGTTTTCCGTTGCCATGTGGGGGTTTGACTCCGCCTATTATATGCTCAAGGGTCTTGCACACTACAAAAACGACTTTGGCAACCAGCCGCTGTATACAGCCCCGCTCCAGAACAGGTTCAGGTTTGAACGGCGCAGCTCAGGACACGGGTTCATAAACACAAGTGTGCTGCTGCTTCACTACAAGGCTGACGGCTCGCAGGAAATCATAGAACCATCCGCACAATAATTTCAATCCTTTTCCATTACCAGTATATGACAACAAGAAAGACTCTTGCCACCGTATGTCTTGCACTGTCGTTCCTGCCGGCAATGGCGGAAATCGGTGAACCGCGCAACAACCTTTGTCTTGGGGCAAACGCGGGCATCGCCATGAACACCGTGGATTTCAGCCCGACCATAAAGCAGAAAATGCACAACGGCCCCACTGTAGGCTTGTCCATGAAATATACCAGTGAAAAGTATTTCACGACCTACTGTGCCCTCTATGCGGAACTGAACTACACCGTGTTGGGGTGGAACGAGGATATCCGCGACCAGAACTCACAGCCGCTTCCCGACACCTACAGCCGCGACATTGGCTACATACAGCTTCCCGTGTTCGCCCGGCTTGCGTGGGGGAAAGAAAAAAAAGGCCTGCAGTTCTTTTTCCAGGCCGGTCCGCAGGTCGCCATCTGCATTGGCGAAAAGTCAAAGAAAAGCGTACCGTGGACCCTCAACCCCGACGGCACACCGTCAAGACCAAACAATGTCTACGAGCAGTATGACAAAGACATTGAACGCAAGTTTGACTACGGCATTGCCGGCGGACTGGGGTTGGAATACAACTCTACCGTCGGACATTTCATTCTCGAGGGACGCTATTGCTACGGATTGGGCGATATGTTCGGCAACTCCAAGAAAGATCCGTTCTCTCGCTCAGCCAATTCCACCATATTCGTCAAACTGGCATATCTGTTTGACGTGAAGAAATAGCGCAGATACCCTACCGCCAATCATGGAAGCCATATCACTATACGAACTGAACGGCATGGTACGGGAGATCCTTGAACACTCCATGGATCGCTCATACTGGATCACCGCCGAACTCAGCGAAGTGCGCGTGTCAGCCAAAGGGCACTGCTTCCTTGAACTCGTGGAAAAGGAGGACGACTCCCCGAGACCGCTGGCAAAGGCAAGGGCTGTAATCGTGGGCTATCTGTACCCTGCGATCAAGATGACTTTCGAGGAAACCACAAACCAGCCTTTCTGTCCGGGACTGAAAGTGCAGCTCAATGTGGAGGTCTCGTTCAGCGAAGTCTTCGGGTACTCTCTGATTGTCAAGGACATTGATCCTTCGTATACAATTGGAAATCTTGCACGCCGCCGACAGGAGATTCTCAATCGGCTTGCCGGAGACGGCGTGACAGACATGAACAAGAGCCTCGTCCTGCCAAGGCCGCTGCAACGCATCGCCGTCATCTCGTCTGCCACAGCGGCCGGCTATGAGGATTTCTGCAACCAGCTTGACAACAATGCGCAAGGCTTCCGCTTCGTGCACAAGCTCTTTGCTGCCGCAATGCAAGGTGCGGACACGCCCTCGTCGGTAATGTGCGCACTTGATGCCATAGCGAGCGAGTCCGACTGTTGGGATGCGGTGGTAATCATCCGGGGGGGAGGGGCTGTAAGCGACCTTACGGGCTTCGATGACTACAGCCTGGCTTCCTGCTGCGCGCAATTTCCGCTGCCGGTAATCACTGGCATCGGGCACGAGCGCGACACCACCGTACTTGACTTCGTGGCCAACGTTCACCTCAAAACTCCCACTGCTGTCGCCACTTTCCTGATAGAGCGAATGGCTGGCGAGGCCCAAGGTGTCAAGGACACAGAAACAAAAATTCTGTACAAAGTCAGGCAGTGTGTTCAGAAAAGTGAACTGCGTTTTGCCAACTGCATCAACGCTTTCAACAGCAAGGTACTCACCGTTTCCCGCAAAAGGGAAAACTGGCTTGCCGTAACTTACGAGAGAATGTGCCAACAGGCCAGAGGTGTTATAAGGGCGCAACTGCTGCAACTGCCTCAAACGGACAAACTGGCGGCTTTGGCCGTGCGGCAGACCGAGAACAGGCGGCACAAGCTTGGCGAGATTGAAAAAACCGTTGACCTGTGCGACCCCGCAAGGGTTCTCAAACTCGGCTACAGTATCACCCGCGCAAACGGACGCGTAGTCACAGCACCGCAAAACCTGCCTGTGGGTACGGGACTTGTCACTACTCTTGCGGGCGGAGAACTGCACAGTATCGTTACCGCACCTAATACAACAACATAAAAACTGACACAAAACGGGATTATGCAAAAACTCACCTATGCCAAAGCGACGGAACGTCTCAACGAAATAATGCGGCTGCTGGACAGCGAGCAGCTTGACATCGACCACTTGGCGGAAACCCTGAAAGAGGCGAAAGAACTGATCTGTTTCTGCAAAGAGAAACTGTACTCGGTCGACAAAACCATACAGGAAATAATGAGTGACGGAAACGGACAACAATAATTCCGGGAGAAACTTGGCTTCGTCACGAAATTTCACTAATTTTGCACCGTCTTACCAAGTGAGACGGCCTTTTTCGGAAAGTAGCGCAGTTGGTAGCGCACTACGTTCGGGACGTAGGGGTCGGGCGTTCGAGTCGCCTCTTTCCGACCAAAGCGCACAAGCATCTCCGTGCCATCCGGCAATAAGGATACGCTTGTGTGCTTTTTTGTTTTAAAAAAGACACCGTTATCATCGGATGACCGTTTTTTTTGGCGAACTTTGCATCCGTTTTCTGAAACATGCAAATACGTGTCGCTTATGAACGGAAAAATCAAAGGTGCAGTCTGTGGCATTCTGGCCGCCATATTCTACGGCACCAATCCCCTTGGTGCCATTAACCTCTATCGTGACGGACTGACGGCAAACTCCGTGCTGGTGTACCGCTTCGGCATTGCCGCCCTCATTCTGGGAGCAATGATGGCGATTCAACGGAAATCGTTTGCCGTTAACCGCCACGAACTGAAAATCCTTGTTTGTCTGGGCGTGCTGATGGGGCTGTCGTCATCCACCCTGTACATCAGCTTCAACTATATGGACGTGGGCATCGCCTCTACCCTCCTGTTCGTATATCCGGTAATGGTGGCGGTCATCATGGCCACGATATTTCACGAGAAAGTGGCGGCAACAACCGTCATCTCCATCATGCTGTGCATTTGCGGTATTCTGATGCTGAGCCGCACAGGCGGCGGAGCTTCGTTGAGCGTCATGGGAGTGACGCTGGTCATGGTCTCCTCGCTGACCTATGCCGTATACATTGTGATTGTAAACAAGTCGCCTTTACGCATGTCGTCGATAAAACTGACCTTTTTCGTGCTGCTGTTCGGTGTCTTGACAATTCTTGCCCTCAATGCGGCAATGGGCGAAAGAACCCAGACTCTGACCTCTTTGACACAATGGGCATACGCCCTCCAACTGGCAGTAGTGCCGACTGTGTTGTCGCTGATTCTGATGGTCGTTGCCGTGCACAACATAGGATCAACCCCGACCGCCATCATGGGAGCCATCGAACCTATCACGGCTGTCGCAATCGGAGTCCTGCTTTTTGGCGAGAGTTTTACACCGCAGCTGGCTGTCGGCATAGTCCTTATTCTTTCGGCCGTATTGCTCATCATCTGCGGGAAAAACCTCACCGCCCACAGAATCACGACCGTCATCAACTCTTTCGGACACCGTATCGCCAAGACATGGCGATGGAAATCATGACTCATTGTCACCGGCACGCTCCACCAGCAGTTTCAGATGTTTCTGCTCGCGCTTCGGAGCAATCATCCGCCTTACAAAGATATTGAGGATTGCAACGCCAAGTGCTATGCATAGGATAATCAACGAAGCCCTGATTCCGTTATGCATCGCTACCGTCACCTCTCCCACCAGGTGCAATTGACAGAAGCGGGAACGGAATTGCTCCCCTATGCGGAAAAGACAATAGACACCGCCGATGACTGCAATCACCGTATGGAAGATTTGAGGAAATTGAAATGCGGTCAACTTTCCATCGGCATTACCCACTCGTTTAACCAAGTTCCTCAACGAAACACTTAAAACGTATATGAGAAGCTACCCGCATATACGGCTTAATATCATCTACAGGCCTATGCCGGAGCTGATTGAACGGCTGCAGAATCGGGAACTTGACTTTGTTCTTTGCTATAGGCCTGCGACAGATCCCGACGGAGTGGAAGCCCATATTCTCTTTGAAGACAGGCTTTCTGTCATAGTAAGCGCCAGACACCCACTGGCCGGGCATAAAAGTGTCAGACTTGCAGAATTGGAGAGATTTACGGCTGTTTTGCCGATGCGGGGACTGCAAGCGCGCAATGTGCTGGATGACATTCTTGCGGAAAGCGACACAAAACTCGATGCCCGCATTGAGACGAACGAGGTCTCACCACTGCTTCGCCTCGTGCGCAACACAACCGGAGCCTACACCATACTGTCATCCTCGTCCATTGAAGATCTCGAAGACCTTGTAGCCATTCCTCTTGACCACCAAGGGTGTAGGATGGAGGGATGCGTCCAGACTGTCAAAGGCATATATGTCAAGGCGGCTTCAAAGATGTTCATAAAAATACTCTGCGAGACTTCACTTGTGAAGAAACGCATGAACGGGTGGCTCAACGACTGAAACCGATTTCCGCATACGCAAAAATCCCCAAGGGAAAGTTTTCTCTTGGGGATTTTTGCGTATGCGGAAATTACGGAAGCCGGGCTTGCGGCACTTTCCGCAACAACTCTGCATATGCAGCCCTTGCAGGGCTGTTGTCACTTTACCTTTGCGACAATGGCCTTGAACGCTTCCGGGTTGTTGACGGCAAGGTCTGCGAGAACCTTGCGGTTAATCTGGATGTCCACTTTGTGGAGAGCACCTATGAGCTGGGAGTAGCTCAAACCCTCCAGACGGGCAGCGGCATTGATACGCTGGATCCAGAGAGCGCGGAAATTGCGCTTCTTCTTGCGACGGTCGGCATAAGCGTAAGTCAAACCTTTTTCCCATGTATTTTTCGCTACAGTCCACACATTCTTGCGTGCGCCGTAGTAACCGCGGGTTAACTTTAAAATCTTCTTTCTTCTTGCTCTTGAAGCAACATGATTCACTGATCTTGGCATAGCTTTTCTTTTTTTTGGATGTCAGCGCCGTCTTTCTTGCGGACTTTGTAGCTCGACATCCGGTTAATGTTTCTTGTTTACTTACTGTAGTCCCGGATTAGCGGAGGTTCAGGAGTTCACGTACCTGTCTCATGTTCGAGCGGTCTACGATCGCATCGTGAACAAGGTTTCTCTTCTGCTTCTTGGTCTTCTTGGTGAGGATGTGACTGTGGTAAGCATGATTTCTTTTCACTTTTCCTGTTCCGGTAAGAGAAAATCTCTTTTTGGCACCGGAGTTAGTCTTTACTTTTGGCATTTTCTGAGTGTTTTAAATATTAAATACATCGGCGGCAACGTGAAATCAGTACGCTACACGCACTTGTCTCTATTTGTACATACGGTCAGTCGTCAAAGTCTTCGCCCTCAACTTTCGGACCCGTATACTCCTTACGGGCACGCTGTTCCGGCTTGCCTGCCGACTGGTTCTTTTTGGTGGAAGTTTCCTCCACTACCTGCGGCTTCTTCTGGGCCGACGGCATCTTCTTGGGCGCAAGGAACATTATCATCCTCTTTCCCAGCAGCGACGGCATCTGTTCCACCTTGCCGACCTCCTCAAGATCATTGGCGAAGCGCAGCAAAAGCACCTCGCCCTGTTCCTTGAACACGATCGAACGACCACGGAAAAACACATAGGCCTTGACCTTGTTGCCGGCCTCAAGGAATTCCCTTGCATGCTTGAGTTTGAAATCATAGTCGTGGTCATCTGTCTGGGGACCGAAACGGATTTCCTTGACACTGACCTTCACCTGTTTGGCTTTCATCTCCTTCTGCTTCCTCTTCTGCTGATACAGAAACTTGGAGTAGTTGATGATTCTGCACACGGGAGGATTGGCATTTGCGGAAATCTCCACAAGATCCTGCTCCATGCTGCGCGCCAGACTGATAGCTTTGGCAACGGGAAGCACACGGGACTCTATCCCGTCGCCTACCACACGAACCTCACGAGCCCTTATCTGCTCGTTGATACGGTAATTCTGTTTTGCGTTGTCGTTCTTCATTTACTTTTTTGCGGCTGCAAAGTTAATCATTTTTTGTCAACTCCGCCACCTCTTCGTCTATTTTGTTCGCGAAGTCCTCCAAACTCATAGCTCCGAGATCATGGGCGCCCTGTTTGCGGACGGAAACGGTACTGCCGGTTTCTTCTTTCTCGCCGACTACAAGCAGATACGGGATATGCTTTATCTCGTTGTCGCGGATCTTGCGCCCTATTTTTTCGTTGCGGCTGTCTGTTTCGGGACGGATACCCCTGCTCTTGAGATACTCCGACACCTTTTCCGCATAGGCGTTGTATTTTTCCGAAATAGGAAGAATCGCCACCTGCACGGGTGTCAGCCAAAGCGGGAAATGACCGGCGGTATGCTCGATGAGCACTGCTACAAAACGTTCCATCGAGCCGAACGGGGCACGATGTATCATGACAGGGCGGTGTTTCTCGCCGTCACTGCCTACATATTCAAGTTCAAAACGCTCGGGCAAGTTGTAGTCCACCTGAATGGTGCCCAGCTGCCAACGGCGGCCGATGGCATCCTTTACCATAAAGTCCAGCTTGGGACCGTAGAATGCCGCTTCGCCATACTCAACAAAGGCGTTGATGCCCTTCTCCCTGCAGGCTTCCACAATGGCGTTCTCGGCCTTCTCCCAGTTTTCATCGGAGCCGATGTATTTGGAGCGGTCAGTCTTGTGGCGCAGGGATATCTGCGCCTCATAGTTGTCGAACTTCAGCATCTTGAATATTATCAGGATGATGTCCATCACACGCAGGAACTCCTCCTTTACCTGGTCCGGACGGCAGAAGATATGGGCATCGTCCTGTGTAAAGGAACGCACACGGGTAAGACCGTGAAGCTCGCCGCTTTGTTCGTAGCGGTAGACGGTGCCGAACTCCGCTATCCGGAGAGGCAGGTCGCGGTAGGAATGCGGTTTGTAAGCATAGACCTCGCAGTGGTGGGGGCAGTTCATGGGCTTGAGCATATATTCCTCGCCATCTTCAGGGGTACGGATGGGCTGGAAGGAGTCCTTGCCGTACTTGGCGTAGTGGCCCGAAGTGACATACAGCTGCTTGTTTCCTATGTGGGGTGTTATCACCTGCTTGTAGCCGAATTTCGCCTGAATCTTCTTCAGAAAACCTTCGAGGCGCAGACGCAGATCCGTACCTTTGGGAAGCCATATGGGCAGTCCCTTGCCTACCCTCTCGCTGAACATGAAGAGTTCCATCTCCTTGCCTATCTTGCGGTGGTCGCGTTTCTTGGCTTCCTCAAGCATGGCAAGATACTCGTCCAGCATCTTCTTCTTGGGAAATGATATGCCGTAGATGCGGGTCATCTGCTCACGGTTTGCGTCGCCACGCCAGAATGCCCCTGCCACGCTCATGATCTTCACAGCCTTGATCAGCCCGGTGGAAAGGACATGCGGGCCCTTGCACAGATCCGTAAAATTCCCTTGCGTGTATGTGGTGATTGTCCCGTCTTCCAGATCCTGCTCTATATGCTCCACTTTGTATGTCTGGCCATCGGCCTTGAATTCCTCGACAGCATCGGCCTTGCTGACCTCCCTACGTACCACGGGCTCGTTTCTGCGGGCCAGCTCCAGCATCTTGGCTTCTATCTTGGGGAAATCGTTTTCCGAGATGACATCGCCGGCCTTCGGCATCACGTCATAGAAGAAGCCGTTCTCCACGGCTGGACCGAAGCCGAACTGTATGCCGGGATAGAGTTCCTTCAGTGCCTCGGCAAGCAAATGGGCGGACGTGTGCCAGAACGTGTGCTTTCCTTCGGTGTCCTCAAAACGGAAGAGAGTGACCGCGGAGTCTTCCGTGATAGGCCTGTTCAGTTCGACAGTCTCGTCATTGACGGCACAGCTGACCACGCTGCGGGCCAATGCGGGCGATATGCTTTCGGCTATTTCCAAACCGGTAACGCCGGACTCGTACTCCCTGACAGAGCCATCGGGAAAGGTAATCTTTATCATAACACTTTGTCTTTCGGCCCGCATGGCTGCCAACGGCCAATGGACCACATTATTGTATTGTTTGAATTCATTGCAAAATTACTCATTTTTTTCAAAACCAAAGCCTTCGCCCATCCTTTTTAGCCACGGCTGCCACACTTGCCGTACGACCGGCTGCATTTTCGGTAAACGCCCCGTTTTTTCGGTCTTTTTATTATAACTTTGCCGCCGGCACACAATACGCAGCCGCAAACTCACACACCATGGACAGCTACAAGACCATCGCCGGACAATCCGAAACGAAAACCGTCATAAAGAAAAGCACGTTCTACGCATTCTCCTTTCCCGTGGAAACGGAGATGGAGGCGGAACACATCCTGAGGGATTGCAGAAAGCGTTTCTACGATGCCCGGCATATATGCTACGCCTATGTCATCGGCACGGATCACAAAACGTCGAAGTCCAGCGACAACGGAGAGCCTTCCGGTACTGCGGGCAGACCCATTCTCGGAGCGATAATGTCAGCAGATCTGACAAATGTTCTGGTTGTCGTGGTAAGGTATTTCGGTGGTGTCCTGTTAGGTGCGCCGGGGTTGACGGCGGCATACAGGGAAAGTGCCGCATCAACAATCGGCAAGGCGGGAACTGAAATGCGAACCCGCACGGCCACTGCCACGATATCATTCGGCTACATGGCGATGAACGATGTCATGAAACTGATAAAGCAATACGGCATACAGGTCATCAAGAACCGCACCGACACCCGCTGCACGCTGGTTATCCGGGCACCAAAGACAACCCTTGAGGAAGCCGTGAATTTGCTTGCAGGGATTCCCACGCTGAGCCTTGAACTGGATTAGGTTTCTTGCCGTCGGAAATACCGGCACAGTGCCGCAGGCTCAAAAAAGCGCGGACAGACTTCGTCTCCTTTATGGGAAGACGTAGTCTGTCCGCAATCGTGCCGATGGTCAGCGGCTATTTGTTCTTGTCGCGTTTCGCTATTTCGGAAAGGTTCCTGTTCACCACCTCTATAAGGGCGTTGATGTTGTCAAGCTTCGACTGCCACAGTTCTGGACGGTCTGGAGCCAGTGCCTGTGCCTTGTCGAAATATTCTTTCGTCTGCACGAGCTTGGCCTTCAGCTCTTCCTGTTGCGCCTTGTAGTTGGCGGCCCTGTTGTCGGTCGTGGCCTTTTCGTTCAGTGTCCTCACTTCGTTGAAGTATGTGACACCTATGTTGGAGATGGCCTCCACGAAAGCGGAATCAAGTCTGACGGCATCCTCAAAGCATTTGCGCGCCTCGGCATCCTTACCCTCGTCCATGACCACTACGCCCTTGATGTAGTGGGCCATCTTGTTCTGCGGAGCCTTGGCTATGAATTCGTCGGCAATCCTGGAAGCTTCGGCCTGGTTGTGCTTGTCGTAGTAGTACTTCAGGATAATCTGGGGATAGTTCACGTTGTCTGTATTCTCCATAGCGTCCTTGAGGACTTCCAGCCACCTGGCCGTATCGCCTTTCTGGAGCAATGCCGTTGTCTTCATGTGGTAGCCGTCCTCACGGGTCATCCGGTCTGTGCTGCCTATGGCATAGTCAACGGTCTCGAGCACCTTGTCGTAGTCCTTCTGCTTGAAGGCGATCATTGTGGCATAGTACCCCACGATCGGGTAGCGGTCGTCGGACTTGTAGATGGAGTCGGTCTCCGCAGGGGTGAAGATGACACACTTGGGCATCTCAAGGTGCTTGATATAGTACTTGTAGGTCAACTCGTCGTTGCCGCTGGCATATTCAAGCTGGGCGGCAATCAGGTAGTATCCCAGCACTTTCTTGAGCCACACCACGTTGCCATTGCTCTCGCCGATGGTAAACTTGTCTCCGTAGTTGAACTTGGGCTTCACCTTGCCCTTCTCATCGGGGGCATTGTCTATTTCGTATGATTTAAGCAAATACTCCACAGCCTTGTCCAGACAGGTTACAAAAGCCACGGTATCAAGCGGCTGCTGGGCAGAATACTTCGAGATCTCCTCGTTGAACAGGCGGAGTTCCACCTGCCCCGCAACATTGTAGGCATAGGCCAGCTTCTTGGTCTTCGGGTTTGCCAGCACTTTCGCCATCGTCTCCCGCGCTTCCGCCAGCCTGTTTTCCTCAAGTTGTTCCTGAGCCTTGTAAATTTGGGAATCCTGTGCCCAACCGGTTGCGGTTGCCAGCACAACAGCAAGTGACAAAAAAAGTTTTCTCATACTGCTTAGTTGTTATAGGTTTATATCTGTTTTAATTGTTGTCGGCATGCCCTGCGGAGTCCGGCTGTCCGCCTGTCTCTTCCTTCAGAGCGTCGGGAGTCCCGCTGTCGCCGTCACTCCCGAAACCGGCGGAATCCGCGTCTTCCGGCTCTGCCTCAACCTTGCATACTGACGAGATGGTGTCGTTGCGCTTTGCCAGCTCTATCACCTTCACTCCCTGTGTGGCACGCCCCACCACACGAAGATCCCTCACGGGAACACGGATTGCCGTGCCGCTCTTGTTTATGATGACGAGGTCGTTCTGTTCGTCCACCATCAGTATGGCGACAAGCATACCCGTCTTTTCCGTGATGTTGATGGTCTTCACACCCTTTCCGCCGCGACCGGTGAGACGGTAGTCCTCTATGGGAGACCGCTTGCCGAAACCTTTCTCGCTGATTACCATAATGGTCTTGTCAAGGTCGCGTTTCCATGCGCACACCATACCTACCACCTCGTCGTCATCGCTTGTGAGGGTCACGCCTTTCACACCTGTCGCGGTGCGTCCCATCGCGCGCACCTTCTCTTCGTTGAAGCGTATGGCCCTGCCGTTGTGCGTGGCAATGACAATCTCGCTGTTGCCCTCCGTGAGGGCAACACTCACGATGGAGTCGTCCTCGCGTATGTTGATGGCGTTCACGCCGTTGGCTCTCGGGTGCGAATAGTCGGCCAGAAGGGTTTTCTTTATCACGCCCTGCCTCGTGCAGAATGTCACGTAGTGGGAGTTGCAGAAATCTTCATCCTTGAGGTTCTGCACATGAATCATGGTGTTGAGCGAGTCATCGCCCGGAATGTTGAGCAGGTTCTGTATCGCGCGGCCCTTGGAGTTCTTGGTCCCCTCGGGCACTTCATACACTCTCAGCCAGTAGCAGCGTCCCTTCTGGGTGAAAAACAGGAGAGTGTCGTGCATATTGGCGCGGTATACCTTGTCTATGAAGTCCTCGTCGCGCGTCGACGACAGCTTGCTCCCGATGCCGCCGCGCCCCTGCGCGCGGAACTCACTGAGCGGTGTGCGCTTTATGTAGCCCAAGTGGCTCGTGGTTATCATCATGGGGTCGTTGGCGAAGAAATCCTCGGGGTTGAAATCGTCGGCCTCCTGATACTGTATGACACTCTTGCGCGGCTCAGACCATTTCTCCTTGACTTCCACAAGTTCTTCCTTGATTACCTGTCTGCACAGGCTGTCGTCCGTAAGTATGCGATTGTAGTAGTCTATCTTCTTCTCCAGTTCTTCATATTCGGCATGAAGCTGTTCCTGCCGCAGCCCGGTGAGCTGCCCGAGACGCATCTCCACGATGGCCTTCGCCTGAAGCTCGTCAAGGTCAAAGCGTTTCATAAGCCCCTCCATGGCCAGTTGGGGTGTCTGCGAGGCGCGGATAATGCGCACAACTTCGTCTATGTTGTCGCTCGCGATAATCAGACCCTCCACTATGTGGGCGCGCTCCTGCGCCTTGCGCAGGTCGAAGCGGGTTCGCCTCAAGACAACGTCATGGCGGTGATCCACAAATGCGGCGATGCAGTCCTTGAGCGTCAGCAGGCGCGGGCGGCCGTTGACCAGGGCTATGTTGTTGACACTGAACGAGCACTGGAGGTCGGTCATCTTCAGCAACTTGTTGAGCACGACATTGGCGTTGGCGTCATTCTTGACATCCACAACAATGCGCATGCCTTCGCGGCCTGTTTCGTCGTTGACGTTGCTGATGCCCGCAATCTTCTTCTCGTTGCTGAGCATCGCTATCTTCTTTATAAGCTCAGACTTGTTGACTCCGTATGGTATTTCCGTTATGACTATCGAGGAATGCGAACCCGTGTCTTCAATCTCGTACTTGGCGCGCATCACCACCCTTCCGCGACCGGTTGTGTATGCGTCCTTTATGCCCTGTAGGCCGCAGATGTAGCCGCCGGTGGGGAAATCGGGGGCGGGAATGTACTGCATCAGCTCTTCGGCAGTGATAGCGGGATTGTCCACACATGCCACACAGCCGTCAATGACTTCGCCCAGATTGTGCGTAGGCACGTTGGTCGCCATGCCGACGGCTATGCCGGTAGCTCCGTTGACAAGGTAGTTCGGTATGCGGGTGGGCATCACGGTAGGCTCCTGCAGCGTGTCGTCGAAGTTGTTGCGCATGTCCACGGTTTCCTTCTCAAGATCCATCATCATGGCTTCACCCAGCTCGGTGAGACGGGCTTCGGTGTAACGCATCGCTGCCGGTGAATCGCCGTCAACACTACCGAAGTTGCCCTGCCCGTCCACAAGCACCTGACGCATGTTCCACTCCTGAGCCAGACGGGCCAACGCACCGTATACGGAAGAGTCTCCGTGGGGATGGTACTTACCGAGCACTTCGCCGACAATGCGCGCGCACTTCTTGTATGGCCTGTCATGGGTGTTGTTAAGCCCCAGCATACCGTAGAGGATACGGCGGTGCACAGGCTTGAAACCGTCCCTCACGTCGGGCAGCGCACGGGCGACTATCACCGACATGGAGTAGTCGATGTAGCTGCTCTGCATCTCGCGGTTCAAGTCCACCTTGATAATCCTGTCGCTGTCAAAAACCTGATTGTCTTCCATTATTCCGTTCTTAATTTTAGTGATTTCAAAAAACAATCCAAAATTACCACTTTTTCACCATTCGGTTGCAACACAAGACCAAATAAAAACAACAAAAACCGTTTTTTGGCCGTTTTCGTGACTTCTCAGCCGTTGTGTGTCTTTCTTCAAGGGAATGTCGGGCAAAGAAGGAACAGCGTCCTGCTGCGGCGAAAAACGGCATCTGGGCTTCGCCGGACGGAAAACGGCTCGGCAGATTCCGCATTTGCAAGGCGGTCTTCTTCGGTGCGAAGCTGCCGGATAATACAAAAAAAGCCGCCGGCAATGAGATAGCCTGCGACCTTTCCAATGACCTGTGACTGTCAAGCCGCACTTTGCGGTCAGAGTCTGTTGTCACCGTGCGGAAAGACAATCTTTGGGACAAAAGTCCTGGCCTCTTCAAAATCCAGCTGGGCGTATGACATTATTATGACTACATCGCCGACCTGGGCCTTGCGGGCGGCGGCACCGTTGAGGCAGATACAGCCGCTGCCACGCTCGCCTTTTATGACGTAGGTTTCCAGACGCTCACCGTTGTTGTTGTTGACAATATAGACGTGTTCGCCCTGTATTATCCCTGCCGCGTCCATGAGATCTTCGTCTATCGTCACACTGCCTACGTAATTCAGGTTGGCGTCAGTCACCTTCACACAGTGAATCTTTGATTTCAGCACCTCTATGACCATGACTGTCCCTCCGTCTACTTGTACCTTATATTGTCAATCAGGCGCACGGGGCGGCTGCCGCAGAACACGGTGATGCACCCCACGACCGAACTGCTGTCTGTCCAGTCGGAAAGGGCGGCAAGACTGTCGCCGTCCACAATCTCATAGTATTGCACCTCAAGACCGTCAATGGCGTTGACACCGTCGCACACGAAAGCCTTTGTCTCTTCCAACGTGTGCGTCTTCATGTATTCCCTGCTCTCAAACAGACACTTCGAAATGTTGAGTGCCGCGCGGCGCTCGCTGTCTGTCAGCAGGGCGTTGCGGCTGCTCAGCGCCAGCCCGTCCTTTTCCCTCACTATGGGACAGGGGCATATCTCCAGCGCAAGACCAAGCGACTTGACCATTGCCCTGATCACGGCTATCTGCTGGTAGTCTTTCTCACCGAAATAGGCCCTGTCGGGCTCAACGGCATAAAAGAGCTTGCTGACAATCTGGCATACTCCGTTGAAATGCCCCGGACGGAAAGCTCCCTCCATCACCTCGTCTGTAGGCGGAAAGCTGAACGTGCGGGTGTCCGGCTCTGGATACATCTCCTCCACCGAAGGGGCAAAGACAACATCGGCACCCAGCGATTCCAGCAACGCACAGTCTGCCTCCATCGAGCGGGGATAGTTCTTCAAGTCGTTCTTGTCGTTGAACTGCGTGGGGTTGACAAAGTCACTCACTACAGTGAAACCGTTTTCCGCCACACTGCGCCTGACAAGCGAGGCGTGACCGTTGTGGAGAGCTCCCATAGTCGGAACCAGTCCGACAGTCTTGCCCTCGCGGCGGACACCTTCAAGCAATGCCCGCAAGGCTATCTTCGAAACAACAACCTGCATTTCTTCTGTACATTCGTTTTCCGGGGTGCAAAATAACATATTTTATTTTACATGGGAAAACTTTTAAAGCCCAAATCAACGTATTTCCGGCAAAAACGGGACAACCCCCTCTCACATATTTTATAATAGCAAAATTTCACCGTTCGTGAAAAAATGAGTAATTTTGCACCACAAAAAAATCGAGAAATGAGCAAGAAGGTACTGTTCGTCGCACAAGAAATAACCCCTTTCGTTCCGGAAACATACATGTCAGGGCTCGGCAAAACCATTCCGCACCTCATTCAGGAAGAGGGAAACGAAATAAGGACTTTCCATCCCAAATGGGGCAACATAAACGAAAGGCGCAACCAGCTTCATGAAGTCATCAGACTCTCCGGTGTGAACATTGCCATAGACGAAACAGACCACCCCCTGCTCATCAAAGTCGCTTCGCTGCCGTCAACGAAGATGCAGGTCTACTTTATTGACAACGAGGATTTCTTCCTTAAGAGACTTGCCGTATGCGACCGCGAGGGCGTGGAATACAACGACAACTACGAGAGGGCCGTGTTCTACGGCAGGAGCGTGCTGGAAACCGTCAGGAAACTGAGCTGGTATCCCGATGTCATTGTCTGTCAGGGATGGATTTCATCCATCATTCCTTTCCTCGTGAAGACTATCTACAGGGACGATGCGGCTTTCGCCAACTCCAAGACCATAACCTCACTCCACAAGATCGACATCACCAAGCCCATGCCGGAGAGATTCCCCAACCTCGTGGCATTCCGCAATGTAACGGCCGGGGACATAGTCAAATATCCGCTGGCGTACAGCGTGCCGACAGACTTGCAGAAATTCGCGCTCTATTTCTCCGACGGTGTCGTGGTGGCAGATCCCGAAGTGGACTCCGTGGTCACGGACTACGCCAAGGAACTAAACCTGCCCACGGCACACTACGACAGGCAGGCGGGCGACAAGGAGAACGCCATGCAACTCAACTCCATCATCCAACAGCTCTGAACCGTATGCGACGAATGTTTCCCAAGACACCGGCAGTTGTCGGCTGCGTGATGATGCTGTGCACCGCACTGCTGACGGCATGCGACGACCAGACGGGCAGCATAGGCTCCGACGTAATGCCCGACAGCGACAGCCCCGAAACCTCACAGGCCGTCTGCAGTCTCACCACCGCTTCAATACCGGCGGATTCGCTCATTGCATTCACATCCGACTGCTATCTCGGAAAAATAACTGACCCCGAAACCGACGCCACCACTACGGCCGACTTTGTCGCCCAGTTCGCCACTCTTGAAAACGACAAGCTGCCTGACATAGGTGCAATGTATAAGGAGAACGGCAAAGTGGTTGCGGACTCTATAATAATGAACCTGTATATCAAGTCGTTCTATGGTGACTCTGTCAACTCTATGAAGATAGGTGTCTACGAACTTGACCCCGACAATATTCTTCCCGAAAACAAAAAATACTACACGAACCTTGACCCACAGGAGTACGTGAGCAAGAAACCCGATGCCGTGAGGACGGAAACTACGTTCTCCGTGGTGGACCTCGCCATTGACGATACGATAAGGTTCGCATCGACCTACTCAAAGAACATACGGATAAAACTGCCCACCGAATACGGCACCGCCATACTACAGAAATACTACGAGCATCCGGAGTATTTCAAGAATTCTTACAATTTCATACACAACGTGATGCCGGGCTTCTACTTCAAGACCGTTGCAGGCAACGGGACTCTTGTGAACATAGACGTGTCGACCGTGACCGTGTTCTTCAGATACGAGGTCAACGGAAATATGGAGGTCGGCATAAAGCGCGTGGCAGCTACCAAAGAGGTGATACAATGCAACAGCTTCAGCAACCATAATCTCACGCCGCTCCTCCAAGACAGAAACTGCACGTATATCAAGTCACCGGCGGCCATATTCACGGAAGCCGCTCTGCCGGTCAACGACATATACAAGAGTCACGAGAACGACTCGGTAAACAGTGCGTATATAGTATTCCAGAGGCAGAACAGCTCCACGGCATCGCAGTTTGCCCTCACACCGCCGCAACAGCTCCTCATGGTCAGGAAAACAGAGATGGACGCTTTCTTCGAAAACAAGAAAGTGCCCGACAACACCACCTCATACATTGCGAAACTGAGTACCGCCGACAACTCATACACATTTACGAACATAGCGGGCTTGGTGTCGTATATGCACAGGCTGAGAAACAACGGGGCGGGAATAAAGCCGACTGACAGCCACGAAACGGTTCTCGCCAAGACTGCCGCGTGGGAGGCGGACAATCCCGACTGGAACAAGGTGGTGCTGGTGCCTGTCACCACAAACACCAACTCGTTGGGGAGTGTCATTGACGTATACCACGATTTCTCGCTGGCTTCCACAAAGCTGGTCGGAGGACCGGACAACCCGATAACCATTTCCGTGATATACAGCAGGTTCAAGTGACACGTGGGACTTTAGCCTTTCTTCAGAAGCCGTACCAATGAGATTCGTACAGACACTCAAGCTGAAAGACGACCCAACACTCATAAGAGCGTACACGGAACAGCACTCTCCGCAAAAGATGTGGAGGGAGATAATCGACGGCATAAAGGAGGTGGGCATCACCGAGATGGAACTCTACATCTGCAGCAACGAGCTCGTCATGATTGTCGACGCTCCCGACAACTTCAACTGGGACGAGGCCATGGCGAAACTCGCAGCCCTGCCGCGGCAGCAGGAGTGGGAAACATGGAACTCGCAGTTCCAGCAATGCTCCCCCACCGACACATCGTCCCAGAAATGGCACATGATGAGGCGATTCTTCCACCTGTACGACAAGCAGGAACAATAACGCTGGGACAAGCAACGGTGCGGAAAGCCTGTTTCCTGAAACGTGCAGATTTTATCACAGAAGAAAAGAAGCCCCCGGCTGCCAGGCAGCCGGGGGCTTCTCTCGTATCATGTCCTCTGGAGTCCCGTTCCTCCATGGCACGAAAAAGGGGGTCCCGTGGAATTGCTCCCCGGA
>CAVEQO010000027.1:0-32335 GCA_963617965.1 Anaerovoracaceae bacterium | reverse complement strand
TTGGATGTCTCCAAATATCTGAGCAAAAAATCCACCACGCAATTTGACCCATAGAGACATACTACGAAAAAATACCACGCAATTTGACCCATAGACCAAAAAGTTCTGTACTATTGGCTCTAAAAGAAGATTTCAAGGATGGAAATCGGGTATATCTGCCAATTTCGCTTGCAACTCTTCAAGCGAATGAGGAAACGACTTCTGATGTAGATAAAGATGAAAACGAGGATACGGAAAATCTGAATAGAAAGATAGAATATAGTATTCTACAACAATTGATATATCGAGAAAAGTCTGAGACTATTCCTCACTCAAGATTTCGTAGAATCATTAGTTATAGTCAGAAACAATTAGAAGTCCCCACTTCGCACCTGACAGGACTTACCGCCACCATGTCAATCTTTGGCATTGAAATCAGCAAGACCACGACTTCCTATACTGACTTCTGTGAAGAAATGAAACAAATGGAAGCAGTATTTGTAGAATCGCTAACTTAACAATGAAATAGCGGAGGTCATATACACTCGCAGCAGTCATGTCATAGGAGCATATCACACCTCTTATCCCGTACACAGCGTGAAGCTTATAACCATAATAATGCAGCAAAGCCTTGGGATGCACAACAACCCCAGTCAGGAGCGGTATCGGCATTGTCACTCCCTGACTATCCGTCCCCGACGAATATAGAGTTGTCCCTTGTCCGGATTGGCAACAGGCCGTCCCAAGAGGTCGTAGCATTTGCCGACAACAGCATCACCGGCATCGGGCACAGCCGTGATGCCACTGGGGTCTTCAACTGTAAGCGGCATGTCTATTATGCAGCCGCCATTGCCCAGAATATCGTTGCCGGAAACAGTGCTTCCCCCCGGGTCAACGTTGTCCCAGTCGACCTTGACACGCAACATATAGACACCCTCTTCCTGCGGGGCTGTGAACGAGGGGAGATCACCTACCCCACAGTCGCTGACACGGGTCTTGCCTTCTGAATCGGTACCGTTGTAGTAGGTATAGCTCACCAGTTCCCTGTCGGCAGGCGAGGTCACATCATACTGGCTGTTTCGGTCATAGTCGCAATAGACATAGCCATGCATCCATGTGCCAGTCCAGTTTAGCGACACGGTGAGTTTGTCTCCCGTTTTCACGGTGAAGCCATCGGTAAGCATCTGGTAAGGTTTGTCAGACACGAGCGTAACGGTATTGGCTATGCCGTCGGCAGTGAGCGTGACGGCGTTGAGCTTGCGGTATGTCACCTGTGCGGAGGCATCTTTGTCAAAATTGACGGCATAGGGGTCTGCGGGCTTGGGAACTACAGTGAGGACAGTGCTGTACTCCGCATCCGAACCGTCAAGAGCCTTTGCGGTGATGGTGACAGAACCTTCCCTGAGCGGTTTGACAAAACCGCCACTGACAGTGGCCACGGAGGGATCGGAAGACACCCACTCCAGATTCCTGCAGGTGGCATCGGACGGAGTTACACTGGCTACCACTGCCACATTGCTGCCCACATATACCTCCGACGGTATCTTGGTGAACACCACTGTCTCCACCTTGACTTGCGGAAGACTGGCATCAAGACCCTCGAAGACATATACACTGCTGCCTGGCAACGTGAGTGTCAGTGGGGTGTCGATATCTATGGCTTCACCCTCGGCAAGCCCGTTGAGTGCAGGTTGGTCGGCAAACGACTTGTGCAAGACAACAGCCCCCGTGATGTTGGCCGGGATCTCCAGAGCTTCGCGCAGGGTCAGAGTTATGGACTGGCTGCCGTTGGCTCCGTTGCGCAAAGTGAAAACGGAACGGGAGCCGTTCCATGCAGCCCATCCGTAGATGTTGGCCTTGGAGCCGTCCCACGGACTGCCACCCACCCAATGGATATCCATAAGAACACCAGCGTTGTTGCGTTGCCAGCGTATACAGTCAGCGAGATCCGCCCACAGCTGACCGCCGTTGATGGTATCCATAAGGAGATAGTCGTTGTAGAGTTCCACCATGCCGCTGCCGCAGGCAAAGGCACACCTCATCTCACGCAGACACGACTGATAACTCATGTCTTTGCTCACGCTGCCGAAACGGCTGAGGATAAAGCCGTGGGTCATCAGGGTATTAATGGGACAGACGGGCGAATTGGCAACATAGTTCTGATAGACAAGCTTGTCGCGATAGGTTATCCACCGTTCGCGGTCGGAAATATTGTCGCCCAGAGTGCCGTAGTCGTTTTCCTGGCGCCAGGTGGCATCGGTATAATGATACCAGAAAGGCGAAGCCCATGTGCCCACAGTGGTGTTGAAGAAGATGTCGCGGCGGAGGTTTTCGCGCACGTAACGTTCAAGGCGTATGATGCCCTCGGCGTTTTCATTACCCGAGTCGCCACTGTCGGGACCGGTAGCACTGAACTGTGCGGAGATGCCGTCGAACTTGAAGAAATTGAAGTTGCCCTGATTCTGCGTCAGGTTTTCTGCGGCATCAAGGAACACCTTGTAGTAGTTGGGATTGGACAGAACCATGCTCTGCCCCTTGGCAGTCCAGTAGGCACGGCGGTAGTTGCCACTGGTGCCGTAGCCTCCCACCGGACCGAGCCATGCCCCTACACCGGCTTCCATCTCTCCGGCCAGAGCCGAAATGCCGCGCATTTCATCAGGGAATCCGTCATGGAACGTCCACGTGCCGTAGTTGTCCCACCCGTCATCAATGACGAAACTGTTGGGAGCCAAGCCAAACCGGTCGTAGAAACTGCTCTTCCAATGGCGCAGGACATTTTCAACCTGTGAGGCATTCATGTTCTTGGTGGGATCGGACGAGTTGTTGCGGTTGATGTTAAGCTCATACCAGCTGATGTAGACGGGATTGCAATGCCACGGCACGGCACGTTCACGCTCGCTGTAGGCAAGGAAAGAGCGACGCTTCTGAGTTTTGGAAAGCACGGGGTTGGCCTGCTGCCCGTCCTGGGCAACCAGACCCACAACGGCACTGATCTTCCATGTCTCGCCATCGGCCAGCGTAGTGTTGCGGCTCCAGCGTCCCTGTATGGTCACGACATCAGTGTCTATGACAACGCCATCCTTGGGAGAAAACACCTTACAAGTTATGGTGCCGGACGCGTCAATGGCTTCTGTGCCGTTTTCCACCATGCACCGCACGGTATAGGTCCCGTCGTCGGGTACGATAAAGGAGAAATCGTTGCCGGACGAGACATTGCCGGAATATCCGCTGTGGTAATCGCTTGCCACAACATCGCCATTGGCATCAAGCAAATCCACACCGGCAAAATTAAGGCGGTGGTTGCCGCCGGTGTAAGCGATAGTTGTCTGCAGTTTCTGGTTGGCCTTGAGCGTCACGTCAGCCACTCTGTATTCGTAAATATCAGGATATCCGTATTTGGAAACTTCCGTAACCCTGCCGGGCACTTCGTCCTGCGGGGTCTGAGTCCAGCCGGAAGCCGTAAAAGCAACCTGTGGCAAAGTTGACGTAAAGTCATACTTGTCTTCGCTGCCCGTAACCTCCCCTACCGTATTGTATCCAACGGGGTTTTCCAGACCGGCAAAAATTCTGTCGCTCATGAGAACAGCACCACGGGTGTTGCCGACAACCGCAGGTACGCTACCGGCTGCTTTGGTGTCCACGTTGTAAACCATAGGTATCACGTTGTACATGTCAACGTTGCCTTCGCCCGTAAGTTGCATCTCCGTGCGCAGGTAGTGCGAGCCGTCGCGGAGTACGGCACGCCACTCTATATTGACCGTGCCACCGCCATAGGTGTAGCGGTAGTTTGCCACGAGAGCATAGCCGTTATAATGTTCGGCACCTCCGACTGCATCGGCATCGCCATTCAGCCGGACACAATCCAAGCTTTCCAACTCCATCTGGCTGGCGGCTACCTGGTCTCCGTGGCCGAAGCTGACAAAGAACGGTTCTGTGCCAGCCATGAGGTTCATGGCCTCGCTGCCGGCAAAATAGAGCCGGTTATCAGTCCTTATGAAACAGGCTGCCAACACATTGTTGTGCAAGGTGTACACACCGTCGGCTACAGAGGCACCGGCTTGACCCACCTCATTCTGCTGCATGGGGTACAAACCGGGAACCGTGTAGTCCGACACGAGAGGCTGTTCCGGCTTGTCCAAACCCTGAACAATGACAAGCATACCGTCAGAGTCCACATGGACAACGGGAAACTTGCCGTCAGGTACAGTGGCACTGACAAGATTCTGGTTGATATGGCCAAGAGAGCGAACAACATCTCCATTCTGATAGGACTTGCCGTTGACCGTGACGGTAACATCCGGGGCACATGTCACGGTATAGGCATATTCCGTCATGTCAACCTCCGACAGAGTCCAACGGCTGCCCGCATCCAGATTGCCGTTGTTTTGCCACAGCCCCACAGTAGTGGTTCCGTCAAGGGAATAGCTGGAACTACCTCCGTAGAAATTCATGTATTTGGCCGCAACGCCGGTAGTGTTGTAAGGTTGGAACTGTGCATCGCCGCTGACAGTAGAGGAATATGCCCAATAGACGCCATCCACACGCGAAGTCCCGAGCGTGACAAAAGCCACTCCGTTTGAGTAGGCTGCCGCCTTGGCATAGTTAAGCCACTTGCCGGCCGTGTAGTTGTAGATATAATAGGCATCCGCCGTACCATCCACGGCATAGAAAGCGAAGAGGGCGTAGTTATCTTCGGTCTGCGTGGGCGAGGTGCTGGCATTGAGATACCAATTGCTGCCGTTGGCCATAGTGTAGAGATGTTCCGGCTTGCCATCGGCAGGCAGTGTGACCGACGGCTGCAAGATATCGGCACGCACGCCAAGCACTGTACAAAACGTAAAAAATACAGAAAAAGCAAGATACCTGGTCTTCATGATATTATATTACTGTAAAGTTTTGTCCACAAATTTAGCCAAATTTATCATAAACGCACCCCAATGCACACAAAAAAAACAACGAACAGCCATGTACCATACAGGTTTTCTACTGCCATAACCGTTTATTTTGCACTACCATAGTGCCAACACTCACATTTTTACTTACTTTTGCAGACGAATTGACTGGCGTAACCAGAACTCCAGTCAAGCGACAACGCCCGGACAGGATCAATCAAAAAAACAAAGATGAATACCAAACCAAATTGCTGCAAGACTATTGCCGTTGCTGCCATCGCCGCAACGGCAGGACTGTCCATGACTTCATGCTCGGACAGTGGCAATCCCAAAGAAACGGCAAAAGCAGAGAGCGTGGAACTGCTCAAAACCTCACAAAGCTGGGACGGAGCAGAGTTGCCCGACTACCCGGAGGGCAAACCCGAGCTGCGCGCAATCAAAGTGACGTTGCCGCCTCACAGCGCACTGCCGAAGCACCACCACGACATAATGTCTTACGGAGTGGTCAGCAAGGGTCAGCTGACCCTCGTACGCGAGTCGGACGGGAAAGAAAAAACCGTGCGTCAGGGAGAAGCCGTGGTAGAAACAGTAGGAACAGTACACCACGGAGAGAACCGCAGCGATGAGCCTACAGAGATTTTTGTCTTCTACGCTTCAAAAGCCGGCACACCACTCTCCGTTGCGGACGAATGACAAAAGGGCGAAAAACCAGAAACAGAAAAAGGCCGGAACCATGCGAATGTGGTTCCGGCCTTCGTTATGTTAGCGGATATGCTGTAGCGGCTACTTGTTAACGAATTTCCTGCCGCGGCGAATGTATATCTGCCCTTTCTGCGGCAAGTCAACGACACGCCCGTTGAGGTCGTAGCAGACTTCCGGTGCGGAAATCAGGCTGCCAAGTCCGTCGGTCACGGACTTTACGTCGGTAATGATGTCGGTGGGTTCAATATACCAAAACGATGCAGCATTGGCGGCAGGCGAGTTCGCAAACCACGGCACGATACGGTTAAGGTCGCCCGCAAGGTGCATATAGGCATAGCTGGTGTTGGTAGGGTTTACGCATCTGATACTACTGAGTCCCTGCGTAGTGCTTGTGATGCGAAAGACACCGGCGTTTTCCTCTGAGTCAGCCATAACCGAGCGGACTTCAACACCAAGCGTTGGACCAACCATTTTATCGCTGAAAGCCTTGTTGACCAGATAGTACGTGTCGGCATCGTCAGCTGATTGCTTGAAATACCAGAGGGCGTTGTCGGCAGAGGAGTTGGTGCTCACACCAAGCACTGTACTGGAGTTTGCGTTGAGCACATAGTTTTGCGTGCCGCGCCCGTAGTTGCGTATGGTGTAATAGCGTTCGCCGGTAACCTCAACGCGCGGAGCGGAAGAGATGACACCGTTCAGTGCCTCGTAGTTCTGCCGCGAGGCTTCGGCGGCATATTCCCCGTAGGCCGTGTTTATGAGGTCTACGGCATTCTGAGAATACTGCCCTACCGTCGTACCGACATTCTCGCTTGAGGTTATGGCGTCTACGATCTCCTTCGCCCCAAGAGCGGTGAGGCTGTCACCGTCTACCGTGGGACAGTAGGTATAGGCAGAGTCCGTAATCTGTTCGATGGAGTAGTTCTTGTAGACGATGGTGTAACCGCCGCCCGAAGTGCCATAGGTATCTTCTTCATAAACAAAGCCTATGGTGTTGTTCTTCTGCCATGTCATGGTGCTGTAGGCACTGCTGATGTAAGAACTCTGGTGACGGCCGTCCCAGTCCTTGGCGATTGCCGCCGGAGTACGGTAGTCGGAGAGTGATTCCAGTTCCTTGTAGTATATGCCCACATTGGTGCGTCCGCTGCCGAACGGCACACTCTGCAGAAGCAGGAACATCTTCTTGTCGTCGGCCTTGCGGGTTACAGGCACAAGCATCACTTCGCCGTTGCAGGCATTGGAAACGGCGATGACGCCATTGTTGCCGCTTCCCGAGAAAGCCACTTGTCCCCATGAGCCTTTGGCTGTCTTGGTATCGGTAAAGGTAAAGATGTTGAAATTGCGTCCTCCTGTGCAGCGGCTTGAGAGAAGAATGCTGCCGTCAGGCAACTCTTCGGCCTTCGGCTCGTCTCCGCCCGGTACAGGACTGTAGTCACAGCCGCCGAGGAACTCCCACGTCTCTCCGAAGTCATCGGAATAGAGAGCCCAGTTGGCTGTCTCGTTGCTGCCCTGACGGCAACTGCTGCCCACACAATAGAGACGGTAGTATTTGCCCACTTTGGTCTTGGTGCTCTGGCATATCTTGCCGCTGCCCACAAACCATCCGCGGATAGGACCGTAGACGCTGTTGTCAAACTTGGAATAGACAAACTCCTCGTCAATGTACTCAGGACTGCTCCATGTCGCACCGTTGTCATCGCTGTACCAGCGTGCCCATCCCTGGTGGTGGTCACGTGTGCCGCCGAAGAATCCGGGTGTGCCGGAACAGGAAGTGATAATCATGCGCGGACTCTCGCTGTCGCCCACGATACACGGGTCACCGAAACCGGCTTCCTGATGCCCAGCGGTGGTGTTGCCGTCGCCGGTCATGACGGCCGGCTTCATGATTTCGTCCCACGTCTCGCCATTGTCGTGGCTACGACGGATATGGAGGTCAATTCTGCCGCTGCCGATGTCGGCACGGCTGAAACGGTAGTCGGCAACGGCCACTACAGTCCCGTCGTAGGCCGTAGCGATGGCAGGAATGCGGTATGGTATGGCACTCGTAGACGGGGTCGGGAAAATCTCGAACTGAGGTTCTGGAGGAACAGTGGCCTTGCGCACTGTAACGAGGAAGTTGGTTATATTGACTCCGTTGTTGGATCCGGAAAGACAGAACGTGGTTGAGGGTTCGGTAAGTCCCTGACAGTCCACGCTCTGCACACTTGACGTTGACGTGAACTTGTTTCCGACAGCATCAGTCAGGTCAATGGCAGTGGTTGCCGCCATAACAAAATCAAAGCTATAGCCTGCAATGCAGTAGCCGGAACCGGCACTGATGGTATAGTTTTGCGGCGAGAACTTGCCGACCATGGCCTGAATGCGTGTAGCATTGGAGTTCTCTGTGCTCATGTTGTTGTAGCCCGCATCGACAACGAGCTGCGGTTCTGTGGCTGTTGAAGTCCATGTCTTTGCCCATGTGCCGTTTTTGGAAGTGAACGATCCTGTGCTCATGTTGACAGCCATGGTACGCTGGGCCCATATCCACTGGATGCTGCTGCCGGCATCCTTGCCGCCAGTCCAGAAAGCGAGTTTGCCGTTGCGGTTGTTCACGATATTGCTTTCATAACCCTTTTCGTACAAATACCAGGCTTCGGTATCGCTGCCCAGATCGGTACTCTTGTCAAAAAGCCATGTGGCAGTGTAGCCGGAGGGGATGCTGTTCTTGTCAACCATTACCGGATAGGACTCTCCACCCTCGGCACCGGACATCGTTGTGGGTGCCGCAAGCACCTTGTTCGGACCGGCTTCCTTGTTATATATGGTATATCCATCTTTGTCATTGCCTTCACGATGCCAAAGATCGGCATCGGAATACTCTGTCTTGCTGGAAGAAAGGGCAATATACGTTCCCGTGTTGTTGCTGAGATAGAGTCTTCCTGCACCGATTTGCGCTGTGTACCAGTCAATGCCAGCTTCCCACTCCGCATTCTGTTCCTCGTCATAGACCTCACCGTCGTCACCGTCGGTAACGTCGCCCAAAGTATAGACGTTGGAGTAATTGTCATTGTAGCACAAGGTGCCGGGACCCCACTTGTCCCATGATCCGTCGGACTTCTGCACGAACGTGCCGGCCGTTCCATCGGAACGCTTGGCTGTCAGCAACTTGCCGTTGGTGACAGACGATACTGACGTGAGTTTGAAACAACAGTAGATGGAATCGTAAGTTTCCACAAGCCCCGTGTTGTTGTTGGTTCCGGAACTGCTGCCTTTCCATACCAGATACAAGCCTGTAGCGACATTCTTGAAAGCGAAGATATTCGTGCCCTTGTTGATCGCCATGAACTTGGCCCTGCTGCTGTAGCTCTTGGATGCCAGAGCGTTGGCCGCACCTACCTGAAGTGCGGAGTTGTCGGCATAGAGTGGGTAACAGGTGCCGTTCTTCTGGCGGTTGGTTATGGTGTATACGTGTCCGTCAACGATTTCCGCCGCTCCTTCCTGCACAGTGCCCTTCACCACGTTTATCGGTGCGGGCTCTTCCTTGACATCGACATCGGTGACATCCGTAAAGAGCCACTGGCAGCCGGCATCGGTGCGGTCTTGTGCATTGGAACCGGAGGCAAACCAGTTGTAGACAGGGTTGCCGGACAAATTGGTGGCATTCAGTTCACACGAGGTGGAACTGCGGATGATAAACAGTCCTAAAGTTTCGCTGTATTCCACCGACCATCCTGTTTCCGGAGCGGTTTCTGTCAATTTGATTTGTGTATTATAGTCCGCTGAGGGATCCAGATAAGCCTCTGCCCCGACATTCTTTATGTTGAAAGTGCCGTCGGTACACTCTTCCAGAGTCCAGCGGTACGATGCATAGCCGGGATCGGATGACGCTCCTGCGACAGTCCCATTGGCGGCATAGGCAAACTGACCTCCGCGCAGCGGTGCGCTGAGGGTAAACTGTCGGCCTGTCACATTGTCAGCGGTTGGAGTGTTGATTTCTTTCTTCAGTATACTGAGGCTTTCCGCCATTGCTTCGAGTCTGTTGTTGTATGAAGACACGTCTTCTGTCTCCCTTAAACTTTTTTTTGCATTTACGCATTCTTGATAGACATTTGCCAAGGCTATGCTAGACCCCTTATACTGTCCCAAGCCGTTGCCATTAGGAATTGACTCCACCATGGCAATCATACCGTTGAGAGCGGCTCGGGCTTCGAACAGGTCTTTACGGCTTTGTGCCTCTTCATCGGAGATAACGGTGCAGCCGCCAACGAAATCCGCCAATTTGCGGGCTACCGCCACATAACCCATACCGTAGAGATAGTTGCCGGAGAAATATTTGGTGTCGGCAATTCCTTCGGCGGTGGCAAGGTCTGTGTAGATGTCTATGTAGGTAAGATCTTCATCGGCCTCTGCCGTGGTCTTGAGCCAAGCGTTGAACTCAGTGATACGTGTATTGGCCGAAGATGTCGGCATAAGGCTGACCAAAGCTATCGGAGTTGACGGAGCATTGGTCTTAAGCTTCGTCACAAGAGCCATATAGTTTTCCTCAACGGTAGCGATATCGGTAGAACCATTTATGTCTTCCGTGCCCGTGTAGAGAATAATTTTGGCCGGAGTTTCACGTGTCACCCCATTGTCGCCGTTGGAAAAAGCGGCATCGACAAACTTGCTTACTGTAGCAATGTTGCCGCCGTATCCCCACCATGACCCGCGGTTCTTGACGTTCTTGTTCTGGAGCAATTCGTTCCACTCGCCGTTTTTCACCATTTCATCTCCGAAGAACAGCACGTCGGTGCTGATGGTCGGCAACACACTGAAATAGGTGGCACGCATACCATGGGCGCCACTGAGACCGGCCGTGTTCTGTATGGTCTGGGTATTGTCGGGATAAGAGGACTCTATGCCCACATACTCCTTGACAGCATCGACCCACACCTTGTAGCCATAGGCCTCAAGGTGGAGATTGTCGAGCGAATAAGGTGCACCGCTGCGGATGCCCTCCATTTTGGAGTACAAGTCAACGTAAGTTGTTTTTTCGTTGGCGGCGGCAATGGCCTCTATCAGCTTGTTGGCGGCCTGAATGGTTTTCAGTGTCTTGTAGTTCTGGTCTCTTGCCGGCAGAATACTCTGCAAATAGATTTCCGTCTCCGGACTTTCGCTGCGGATTATTTCGACTGTTTTGGCGATGTTGTCGGCAATGGACTGTTCCTTGTAGTTGGTACCCAAGTCGTTGGTGCCTATCTTTATGAACACCTTGGCAGGCTTGAAGCGGGACCAGCTTTCGACATTGTCGAGCACCTCAAAACTGTAGCCGCCGGAGTTGCCGCGGTTGACCACGCGAAGGTCGTTGCCGAAGGCTTCTGTCCAGCAGTGCATGTCGGTAATGGAGTTGCCGACAAACACGATGGCGTTTTCGGGCAAGCCCAGAACCTTCCACGAGTCATAGCGATGTTTGCGAAAGGCTTCGTCTGCCTTTACGCCTTGCAGTGATGCCAGCAGCAAAACTGCAACGAGGTAGAGAGTCTTGATTTTCATAGCATTAATAATTAAGTGAAACTTGAAAAAGAGAGAATTGTCGATTGTTGGTGAAAGATATCCCTGACCACCGTCAGATATTGGCAATGCGGATAATGTCGGCAAAGACACCCGCCGCCGTCACGTCAGCACCGGCTCCGTAGCCTTGTATTACCATAGGGTACTGCTTGTAGCGTTTTGTGGTTATCAGCACCATGTTGTTGGAGTCTTCCAGATGGTAGAAAGGATGATTCCTGTCAACCGGTGTCAGTGCCACCGTGGCCATGTCGTTTTCCCAGCGGGCAATGAAGCGCAGTTTCCTGCCCTCCTGCTCCAGCCGCCGGCGTTCGTCCTCAAAAGGCTTGTCCAGTTCGGGCGCAATGCTGAAAAATCTGGCGGTATCACCCTCAAAAAACCGAGGTTCCATAAACGGAGTGAGCCGCACGTCGGCTATATCAAGCCGATGCCCAGCCTCGCGTACAAGTATCACGAGTTTCCTGACAACGTCCTTGCCGCACAAATCCTGCCGAGGGTCGGGTTCGGAAATCCCCGCTTCCTTTGCCATGCGTACGGTTTTGCTAAAAGGGCTGTCGGCAGACATCTTGTTGAAGATATAGTTGAGAGTACCGCTAAGCACAGCCTCAATCTTTATGACCTCGTCGCCACTGTCGCACAAGTCACTAATAGTCTTGATGATCGGCAGCCCCGCCCCCACATTCGTTTCGTAGAGGAACTTCACGCCCTTGTCAAGGGCGACCTGCTTCAGTCCCAGATATTTTTCATAGGGTGACGATGCTGCGATTTTGTTTGCCGCCACCACCGATATGTTGTTGTCAAGCAATGCTTCATAGAGGGCGGCAATATCGGCATTTGCCGTGCAGTCCACAAACACGGAATTGTACAGGTTCATCGCCGTGAACTTGCGGCAGATCGTCTGCGGAGAGCTTTTGCTGCCCCTTTCTTCCACCAGGCTGGCAATATCGGAAGTGTCAATGCCGTTTGCGTCAAAATAACATTTGCGGGAGTTTGCCACCCCCACCACGTTTAGCTTGAGGCGTCTTTTGAGCATAAGCGAGTCGTGCTGCTCCCGCAGCTGCCGCAACAGGCTGCCGCCCACGGTGCCGATGCCGCACACGAAAAGGTTCACCACCTTGTATTCGCTGAGGAAGAAACTGTCGTGTATTACGCTGAGAGCCTTTGTGAGCTGATGCTTTTCCACAACAAGCGAGATGTTCATTTCCTGCGCCCCCTGAGCCGAAGCTATGACATTGACACCGTTGCGCCCCAGCACACTGAACAGTTTGCCCGCTATGCCGAGCTTGTGTTTCATCGGTTCGCCCACCACCGCGATTGTCGCGAGGTTGTCGATGACCTCAATGGGGTTCAGCGCGCCGGTCTCTATTTCTTTTGCCAGTTCCTGCCCCAGCACCTTTTTCGCCTTGACGGCATCTTCGTGAGTGAGACAGAGCGAGGTGCTCGTTTCCGACGAAGTCTGGGCCACCATGAATATGCTTATGCCATTGTTTGCCAGAATGGAGAATATCCTGCGGTTTATGCCTATCACGCCAACCATGCTCATGCCGCTCACGTTGATGAGGCTTGTGTCATTGATGGAGGTCATGCCCTTTATGCCGTTAGGACAGACATCATTGACATCGTCGCTGATTACGCTACCCTTGAATTCCGGATGAAACGTGTTTTTGACATAGAGTGGAATACGTTTGGCGAAGACGGGGAATATTGTCGGGGGATAAATGACCTTTGCCCCGAAATTGCACAGTTCGGTAGCTTCGCTGTAGGTCAGATGCTCTATGGTGTATGCAGACGGAATGATGCGCGGGTCGGCAGTCATGAACCCGTTCACGTCTGTCCATATCTCAAGGACATCCGCATTGAGAGCCGCCGCAATGATCGCAGCCGTATAGTCGCTCCCACCACGCCCCAGTGTTGTGGTGATGCCGGACACCATGTCGCTGGCAATAAATCCCGGAACGATGGCTATGCCCTGTTCATTGGCGAAAGTGTCAACGGTTTTTTTGTTGGTCGCCGCAAAATTAACGGCAGTGACCGTGTCTTTCTTTTCCGTGAAGATGAACTTGCGCGAATCGTAAAGCGTGCTCCCTTCCACATACTGCTGCACAATGCGTGAACTGCATCTCTCGCCATAGCTAACGATGGCATCGGCTATCTTCTGCGTCACATCCTTTATGAGAAACACTCCGCGCAGGATACCGCCAAGCTCGTCAAACAGTCCTCCGAGTTGTTCTTTGAGGGCAATGTTCTTGCGAGCATCAGATATTATGGAGTCTATGTGGGTATGATGGATATCGATGATTTCCTGAAGGACAACCTTGTAGTCTTCGTCACCGTCTGCAGCAAGCCGCGTAACCTTGACCAGATTGTTGGTCACAGTCTTGAGCGCCGAGACGACCACCACTACGGGGGTTGCCTCTGCCTCTACGATTCTCTTTATATTTCTTATGCCCTCCAGTGTTCCAACCGAAGTGCCACCAAATTTCAGAACTTTCATCAACTGCAATAAGAACAAAAACTTTGTTGGGCAAATTTAATAAATCTTATCCGTAATCCACCCTCCATGCCCCTAAAATATGCGCCAAATTTCAAACGAGGTCGGCAGTTTTGATTAACTTTGCGGAAAAACAGTCGATATGTCCCTTGCTCTTGGTTGCAAAAAATATCAGATACTTTGTCACCTGCCAAACGGAAGCACCGTATTTGGCGTCAGGAGCAAAAGGGTATATGCCTACAGTTCGCTGTGTGACATTCCGCCGGAGGCTTCAGGGTTTATCGTAGCCCCGTTTCAGCCAAGCGTACGTACACCGGTCTTCCTGTTTGAAGACATCAAGACAGACCGCCTACCGTTGCCGGATCCGGCAAGCACAGGACACGGACACACCGTCTGCACAAGCGACCAAGAAGCGTATGCCACAGCCTTTGACCATATCAAGTATGCCATTGCCTCAGGCACTGTACGCAAAGTCGTTCTTGCCCGCTCGGAAACGGTCAGTGGGACAAGTGCCGACACAACCCGGCTTTTCGCCATAGCGTGCCGAACATATCCGGATTGCTACACAGCGCTGATGGCGATACCGGGTCACGGAATCTGGCTCACCGCAACCCCGGAACTGCTGTATCAAACGCACAACGGCACGGGAAAAACCACAGCACTGGCAGGCACCATGGCATGGACTGATGCCGAGAATGGCATCCGTTGGACAACCAAGGACTCCGAAGAACAGAAAATAGTGTCTGACTACATCCGGTCAAAATTCGCACAAAACAGCATCTCTTTTTCCGAAGGAACACCCCACACCGTGAAAGCTGGCAATCTGGCCCATATACAAACAGATTTCACGTTACAGCCGGACAGCAACAGTGCCATCGAAATTCTGCGATTGCTTCACCCCACCCCGGCTGTGGCTGGAGTGCCGCAAGAAGATGCGGTCAAAACAATACAGGAAGCAGAGGGAAAGGACTTCAGAAAATACTATGCCGGTTTCAGCGGCTTCCTTAACTGCCACGGAGAAGAAACCGCCTGCTTTGTCTCCCTACGGCTGATGCACATGAAAGCGGACAGCATAACGCTCTATGCGGGCGGAGGCATTCTGGCGCAAAGTTCCATGCAAAACGAATGGAACGAAACGGTACAAAAGCTCGATATCATGAAACGCTTGCTTGATTTCCGAGTGCATGTACAGGCAAACGTTGACAACCATGTTTAGCGACAAAGAAAACGCCAACAATCTTACGGCAATGCTCATCACGGCGGGAATCAATGATATCGTAGTCTGTCCCGGAAGCCGTAATGCCGTTCTGATTCACAACTTTTATGAGGTCTCACGGCAGCGAGGATGCTTCAGGTTGCACTCTGTCACCGACGAACGGAGTGCTTCATTCTTCGCCATAGGCATATGGCTTGCGACAAGGAAACCCGTGGTCGTGTGCGTCACATCGGGTTCCGCACTGCTCAACACCATCCCCGGTGTTGCCGAGGCCTACTATCGGCAGGTGCCGCTCGTGATAATATCCGCCGACCGCCCGGCGCAATGGATTGGTCAGCTTGACGGACAGACAATAGTGCAGCCCGGCGCACTTTACCCGTATGCGCAGTGCATACAGATGAATGAAAAACCATCACCTGACACCGTGCCGGCATACAACCCGTTGATGCCTCTGCATATCAACGTGCCCATGGACGAACCGTTGTTCAACTTTGACACGGAAGAACTTCCCACTCCGGGGTTTTCGTATTTTGAACAACAGACAGAGCTTGACAACGGCATTGACAAACTCCACGAGGCAGCCGACCTCATAAACCGGGCCACATTGCCCGCTGTGATAATAGGGCAATACGAAAACCGGATTATAGAGTCACTATTGGAACTCGACAGGCAAGACAAACTGCTGTTACTGCCCGAAATAATCAGCAATCACCCAGGATCAAGGCGAACCGCCGTGATAGAGGCGGCAGAAGCCAAAGGCATCGCAATGCCGGATCTTGTGATCCATACGGGAGGGGCTCTCGTCAACAAATGGCTTAAAGTCAGACTGCGGCAACAGACTTCGCTCAAGGTCATAAGGATTGACATGACAGACGATTCCCCCGACACTTTCTCCCACCTTGAAATGAAAATAAAATGCGAAGAAACAACATTCTTCAATGCCCTTTTGCCCCTGATTGACAAACACAAAGCCGTCGGAGAATTCAAAAGGCAGACCGTTGCGGGAACGCCAAAGCCTTCGTCTCCGCAAGAGCAGGTCATGGCAAGCGTGTGGGATAAAATAAGCCGTATGTCACAACACGATACGGCTGTTTTTCTGGGCAACAGCACAACGGTGAGATTGGCAGCACGGTTTTTCAAGTCGGGAGTCGTCCCTCTGTACTGCAACAGAGGAATCAATGGAATCGAAGGAAGTCTGTCCGTGGCGGCGGGCTATTCCGCAGTCACGGAAAAAGAAGTCTATGCAATTGTGGGCGACCTTAGCTTTTTCTATGATGCCAACGCTCTGTGGAACAGTTCGTTGGGAAACAACCTGCACATTCTTATGTTCAATGATCACAAAGGAGGCATCTTCTCAATACTGCCGGGATTGGCTGGCTCGCACGCCTTGGACAAATTCATCTCAGCCTGGCACGCTGCCAATGCCAGAGGTATTGCCATGAGCTACGGGTGTTCTTATCTGGAAGTCCATTCGGTACTGGAATTTTCGAAAGCGTTGGACACCTTCACTGACAAACATAACAACAATGATACAAACAGACCTATAATTTTGGAGTATGACACGGATTTGGACCAAAATCAAAGATTTCAGTGAAATCCTTTTTGAAGAACACAATGGCATTGCCAAGATAACCATCAACCGTCCGCGTTATCGCAACGCATTCACCCCTCTGACCATATCGGAGATGTCACAGGCTCTTGCGTACTGCCGTGAAGCCCAGGAAATATGTGTGGTGGTTCTTACCGGAGCAAATTCACCGCTCGGTGAGAACACAACGGAAAAAGAATACCTGAAGACGCAGGCTTTCTGTTCGGGAGGTGACATGAACGTAAAAGGCAAAGGCGGCTATGTCGGTACCGACGGTGTTCCTCGCCTTAATGTTCTTGACGTGCAGAAACAAATACGCACGCTGCCCAAGCCCGTCATTGCCATGGTAAACGGTTTTGCCGTTGGCGGAGGGCATGTGCTGCATCTGGTGTGCGATATTACCATTGCGTCCGAAAACGCTATGTTCGGTCAGACCGGCCCCAAGGTGGGCAGTTTTGACGCAGGCTTCGGCGCATCATATCTTGCCCGTATAGTGGGGCAGAAGAAAGCGCGGGAAATCTGGTTCATGTGCCGGCTGTACACTGCCCGGCAGGCGGAACGGATGGGTATGGTCAACAAAGTTGTCCCATTCGGCAGCCTTGAAGACGAGGTTGTCGGCTGGGCAGAAACAATGATGGAACGTTCTCCGCTCGCACTGCGCATGATAAAAGCCGGACTTAATGCCGAACTTGACGGACAGGTCGGCATACAGCAACTGGCGGGGGATGCCACAATGTTGTATTATATGCTTGACGAGGCCCACGAGGGCGGACAGGCTTTCCTTGAAAAGCGCAAGCCCGATTTCAAAAAATATCCCAAGCTGCCATAATCCCGGAAAACATGGAATATTCCATTGAGCCTGTCACACTGGACTTTAAAAAGCCGGCCGGCACCAGCCGCGGCATATACCTCAAGCGGAAAGTATGGTACGTTCACCTTAGCGACGGGATTTTCTGCGGCACTGGCGAATGCGCCCCACTCCATGATTTGTCATGCGACTACCATCCCGATATGGAAAGCCTCATAGACAAAGCGTGCCGTTCGCTGGTGGCCACGGGCAAGATAGACTATACCGCTTTCTCCTGTTGTCCCTCCGTTGTATTCGCCCTTGAAACTGCTCTGTTGTCACTTGAGGGCTGCAGGTGCGGTGATGCTCTCAAACTTTATGACAACGAGTTTACGCGCTCTGAAAACGGAATTCCCGTCAACGGACTTGTATGGATGGGAAGTTACAAAGAAATGTCGGAAAGAGCGGAGGAGAAACTCCGGCAAGGGTTCAGATGCATAAAGATAAAGATTGCCGCCATTGACTATGACGAGGAAATCAGGCTGCTGACAAACTTGCGAAACCGCTTTCCTGTCAGCCGGCTACAGATAAGGGTTGACGCAAACGGAGGGTTCAGTCCACAGGAAGCGGCAGAGGTGCTGAAAACCCTCCATTCCCTCCAGATACACAGCATTGAGCAGCCTATAGCCGCAGGCCAATGGAGACAGATGGCCACTCTGTGCAAGGCAAGTCCTATGCCGGTCGCACTTGACGAAGAATTGATTGGCATCAATGACACCAAAAGGAAAAAAGAACTTCTTGATACCATCAAGCCGGGCTATATTGTCCTCAAGCCAACACTCCACGGAGGACTGCGGGGATGCGAAGAATGGATTCGTCTTGCCCGACAACGCGGCATCGGTTATTGGGTAACTTCTGCCCTTGAAAGCAATGTAGGGCTAAATGCAATTGCACAATGGACAGTACAAATGGGTTGCACCGACATTCCGCAAGGACTGGGTACCGGTCAGCTTTTCACTGCCAACTACGAGTGCTCCGACCTTGAAATAGAGGGTGAACGACTGTGGTTTCAATCCAGGAGGCAACGTGACTTCTGCCGGCAAGTGCAAGATTTTATAGAAGAATGGAACAAGCCGGACAAAACAATGCGGCTGCAGACCTCTGGTTCTACCGGAGTTCCAAAGGTTCTCTTTGCAGAGAAAACAGGAATGGTTGCCAGTGCAAAATCCACCATAGGCTTTTTGGGACTGAAACCCGATGACACGGCGTTGCTCTGCCTTCCGTTGGAGTACATAGCGGGCAAAATGATGGTGGTCAGAAGCATTGTAGGCAAGATGCACATGATTTCGGTATGTCCCTCCACGCGGCCGTTCCGCACTCTTAGCGTATCGCCGATATTTGCTGCCGTCACACCACAACAGGCGACCGAAAGCCTCAAGCACAAACACGACACAGAGATTATGCGCGGCATCAGAAATATCATTATCGGGGGCGGGCCGATTCCGCCAAAGACGGAAATGCGGTTAAGATTCTTCCCCAACAGCATCTACAGCACCTACGGCATGACAGAAACCCTGTCTCACATAGCAATGCGGAGAATCAGCGGCAGCAAAGCCTCTTGCCGTTACACACCTATGGACGGCGTGGAAATTTCGCAAACCGACGACGGGCGACTGTCAATATATGCACCGGAAATAAACGACCGTCCTCTGGTCACAAATGATCTCGCTACCGTCTATCCGGACAACACTTTCACCATTGACGGACGCACGGACAACACAATCTGCTCAGGAGGAATAAAACTACAGTTTGAAGACATCGAACAAAAACTGCAGACCGCACTGGATTTTCCCTTTGTGTTGACTGCCGTTGAAGACGACTCGTTGGGTGAAGCCCTTGCCTTGCTCTATGAAAGCGATACCACAGCAGAGGATATCAGGCAACGAAGCCAAGATATCCTTGGCAGATATGAAACGCCGCGCCATTTTCTGCGGGTTGCCCAAATCCCTCTCACACCTACGGGAAAGCCCTCACGCACGGCAGCAAGACAGTTGGCGGCATCTCTTGTCAGATCCCGCTGACCGTGTCAAGAAGTTTGCGGACCCTTTCCGGAGGATCAGCGTTCTCCCACACGTCGCCCAACACGGCAGCACCACCAAAACCCCTTTGTGCAAGATATGGCAGAGAACCCTCTGTTACTCCACCTAACGCAAAAACTTTTGAATCCGTCACGCCGCGCCGCGCCGCACAGACCAGTTCCGCATCAGTAAAAGCGGAACTGTAGCCCGGCTTTGAAATGCTGTTGAATACCGGACTCAGAAACACGTAGTCGCAGTGCGGCTTGTATTCAATCACCTCCTCAAACGAATGGCAGGAAAACGATTTGGTTCCAGTGAAACCAATAATGTCCATAGACCGGTCCTTGCCAAAGTGAGCCCCGCGTAGTCCCCATTTTCCAACAAGCTCAAAATGACTGTGAACCACAATCCTGTCAAGTCTGTTTTCGCTGATTTCGGCAAGGAAACGCTCCAAGCGGACTGACGAGGCACCAGGCTTGCGCAGGTGAAGTTTCTCAAGCCCGGCATCAAACATTTGATTGATCATCAACGCCTCGGAGTCAAAGAAAAAAGGCTGGGTTATGACTGCCAGTTTCATTTTCGGGGTTGCGCCTTCAGGTCAAAGGAAGCATCCCAGTCTTTCCATACCGGCACTCGTCCCAATTCAAGCAGACGCGCATTGATCTCCTTTGCCGTACGGTTGTCGTTGACAGAGAACTGGTCAAGAGCTTCCGGATAAGTATAATATCCTCCGGGCTGGGTCTTGCTTCCGGCGCTCATCGTAGTGACACCGAGCGTTGCCATGTTGTCACGGATAAAGGCCGGCTCGCGGGTGGAATAGGAAATGTCCACATCATGGTCAAAAATGCGCATGGCAAAAGTCACCTGAGCCAACTGGCGATCAGTCATGACCGAATTCGGGCGGAATCCTTGATTCTCGGCAGGACGCATACGGGGAAAGTTGACACTGTACTTGGTACGCCAATAATGTTTCTGAAGATATCGGAGATGGCGCGCCATCATAGTAATGTCTGTACGCCACTCACGCTCCAGACCGACAAGGACTCCCATTCCGATGGAGTGGACTCCAGCCTGTCCCATGCGGTCAAAGGCGTTGACACGCCACTCAAACTTGGATTTCATGCCCCGTGGATGATATGTCTTGTAATTTTCCTTGCAGTAGGTTTCCTGAAAGCATATCACACCGTTCATACCGTGGCAAGCCAGTTCACGGTAGTCTTCTGCACTAAGTGGCTGGACTTCTATTTTGATGTTGGAGAAATACCGTTTGGCCAAATCTACGCTTCTGATCAAATACGGAAGTCCTGCTTTGGCGGGATTTTCGCCGGTCACGATAAGGATGTTTTCTACAGGGGCAAGTTCCTTTATGGCCATGTATTCGTCCTCTATCTGTTCGGGGGTAAGAATGACGCGCGCCATGGGGTTCTGGATGTGGAAGCCGCAGTATATGCACGAATTGGTACATGAATTGGTAATATACAGCGGAACGAACATAGACATGACCCTGCCGAACCGTTCCTCGGTATAATGTCGGCTAAGTCTGGCCATGGTTTCAAGAAAAGGCTCGGCAGAAGGTGAAACAAGAGCCATGAAATCATCAATGTCGCAATGTTTCTTGGCAAGGGCACGACGCACGTCCTGCTCAGTCTTGCCATATATCTGTCTGGTCAGGCCATTCCAATCTGTTCCTTCTATTTCGTCTGAAAACATTTTTTGTGAATTTTATTGTGAGTTGCACGGACGGAAAGCGTATTCTTTCAAGCTCGATATGACGGGTGTTACTCCACACACGGCACAGTCCGCATTTTTTTCTATATGAACAGTCGTATATTCCATTGTCAAGGCGTCAAAACACAGGCAACAGTCCAAGAGAAGCCGGCCTGTACCAGCTATGTACTTGATACACTCCGCAGCCTGCAAAGAGCCACACACGCCGGCAACGGCACCAAGGACTCCCGTTACCGCACAAGTCTCCACGTCATGCGACAAGGGCGGTTCCGGGAACAGGCAGCGGTAGCAAGCCGTGCCGGGTACATGAGTCATCAGCTGCAGACCGAAACGGTTTATACCGCCCATGCAAAAAGGCTTTCCCATCATGACGCATGCATCGTTTATCAGGTATTTGGGCGAAAAGTTATCGGTGCAATCAACCACAAAGTCATAGGGCTGGATTATTTCGGCTGCATTGTCCTGGCTGAGGAAACAGTCATAGGGAACAACCTTGACTTCCGGGTTTAGCGCCTTTATTCTCCCGGCAGCCGACTCCACTTTGGGACGGCCTGTATCGGCCGTGGTGTGGATTATCTGCCGTTGGAGATTGGAAAGGCTCACCGTGTCGCCGTCAACGATACCCAGCACACCCATCCCTGCGGCTGCCAAATATTCCAACACCGGTGAACCCAGTCCGCCGACTCCCACCACAAGGACCTTGGAATCAAGCAGACGCTCCTGCCCTTCGGGACCGATTCCTTCCAGAATCATGTGGCGATTGTAACGCCTGCGTTGCTCTGTTGTCATTACGCTCGCAGCCTTTGTCAATCAAGGAAACTGGTAAGGGGAGAACTTGCCGAGGCTTCAAGACCGGTTGCAGACACTGCCAGCCCGGCCTCATAGGCCCTGCGCCCTGCCACAACAGCCTCCTTGAAAGCAACCGCCATGGCAACAGGGTCGCAAGCCACCGCTATGGCCGTGTTGACCAAACATGCCGAAGCACCAAGCTCCATTGCCTCAGCAGCGTGGCTCGGAGCACCTATTCCGGCATCGACAACCACCGGAACACCGGACTGCTCTACGATAATCTGCAAGAAATCACGAGTCTGCAGACCTTTGTTTGTTCCGATAGGAGCGCCGAGAGGCATCACGGCCGCAGCACCGGCCTCTTCCAGACGCTTGCAGAGCGTGGGGTCTGCCTGGCAGTAAGGAAGTACGGTGAATCCCATCTTTACCAGCTGCTCGGTAGCTTTGAGCGTTTCGACGCTATCCGGCAGAAGATAGCGTGGGTCGGGATGTATCTCCAGTTTCAGCCAAGCTGTACCGAAAGCCTCACGGGACATTTGGGCGGCAAACACGGCTTCCTCTGCATCACGCACTCCACTGGTGTTGGGCAGCAACTGCAGGCCCGGCTTTTGGATGTGCCCGACAAAATCATCGTGTTCATCACCAAGTTCCACCCTCTTCATGGCAAGCGTAACCATCTCTGTGCCCGAGGCTTCTATGGCTTGCTTCATCAGGCTGTTGTCTCCGAATTTTCCTGTTCCAAGAAACAGGCGAGAGTCAAATTCTCTGTCTGCTATGATTAGTTTGTTCATTTTGTTATGTATGTTTGTTATAGCGGGTTATCTTGAGTTGCGCTGCTCATTGACGATCCTTACAAACCGCTGTGTTTCTGCAATAGGGTCGGACGCACTCACGATTGCGCCGGAGACCGCAACTCCATCAACTCCGGCAGTCGTTATCAGCCCGATGTCACGGTAGTCTATACCTCCAATGGCAACCACCGGCATGGCGACACGATCATCGTGGAGACGGCGCATAATGACCGACAGCCCACCCTCCCCCAATGTCGGGGCGAGCTTCTCCTTTGTTTCAGTGAAACGGTACGGGCCACAGCCTACATAGTCGGCACTTAGCCTGTAGTGCATCAAAGCCTGTTCTGCCGTATTGGCGGTGCCACCTATTATATACTGTTCGCCGAGAATCCGACGTGCTTCGTCTATGGGCATGTCACCAAGACCGAGATGCACTCCGTCGGCAGAGATTTCCTTGACAAGCTCCACATGGTCGTCAATAATGAGAGTGGCCCCGTAAGTGTCGCACAGTCTGCGCACCTCACGCCCCACCGTCAAAATGTCATCCGGTGCAGAATTTTTCATCCTGAGTTGAATCCACCGACAACCGCCCTGGAGTGCCATTTCGGCTTCCTGCAACTCTGAATACCGGGCCGTCCTGTGAGTTATGAACTGAAAGCAGCCCCTATATTTGATTTGCTCCATGACCGCGTGCCGTTTATCCACCGCAAAAGGCCTTGAGTACCGTTATCCGCTGGAGGGGCTCAAGTTTGAACTTCTGCCACCCGGAACGGGCTATTACCCTGTTGCCCACCGCCACCGCCACACCTTTTTCCGGCATGCTCAGCGACTCCAGCAATTCGGCAAGTGTCGCGCACGTTGTTTCCGTTTCCTTGTTGTTTACGACAACCGTCATTTTGTATTCACAGTTTTACTTTGATTTTCCTTGTCTTTGACTCGTTCCACATACGGTCAAGAGCCGTGACCACATAGGTGTATTTCTGCGAGCCGCCGCTGTAGGGCAGTCTCAGAAACGGATCGGATGTCACGGCAATTATGTTGGCAGGATTGTCCACGTTGACCTTTTCGCCCTTTTGGAAACGGTACACAACAAAGCGTACCGCACGCTGCATCTCGTCATTGTCAGGATGCGGAATCCACACAAGCACCGGACCGTTGTCTGTCCAGATGACCTTGGCTCCCTTGATTTTCTTCGGAGCCTCATTGTCCTTGAACGGCATCCGGGGCACAAGGGCAGGATATTTGTGATACTGGCTCTGGAGGGCATTGGCGATGTTGCCCACATTGTTGGCAATGGCAGCCGAATACCACATACAGCTGCCGCTCACGCCCGGCAGAGAACGCTGGAGTCTCATTTTCTCCGGCAACTGGTTGACACCGGGATTTTTTAGGTCTGCGGCCTTGACTGTACGTTCCACATCCTGCCCTATGTACAGCGGTCTCGAACTTGTAAACCGGGACCACCAGCGAATCAGCGTGTCATAGTCTGCGGTTTTGTGACCTATTTCCCAATATATCTGAGGAATATTGTAGTCTACCCATCCTTTGTTAGTCCACAAAAGCACGTCTGCATAGAGATCATCGTAATTCTGAAGTCCGCCGGTATTGCTGCCCGGCACTTCATTGCCCGATCTGGTGTTGTGATAAATGCCAAAAGGCGACACGCCGAATTTCACCCACGGTTTCAAGCGTTTCACTGTCTCGTGGAGAGACTGGACGAGACTGCTGACATTGTCCCTACGCCAGTCCTTTACGGTCACGAACCCCGCCCCGTATTTTGCATAGTCCCCGGCATCGGGGATCTCCACGCCCGCCTCTGGATAAGGATAGAAATAGTCATCCATGTGGATACCGTCAACGTCATACCTATTGACAATGTCACTCACCACCTCACAGATATAGTCGCGGTTCTCCCTGTACGCCGGATTAAACAGAATCAGCTTGCCATATCTGAAAAACATCTCCGGGTTCTTCACGTATGGGTGCGAAGTTGCCAGTTCTGTCGTACCTGCCGTTTTGGCCCTGTACGGATTAATCCAGGCGTGCAATTCCATTCCCCGTCTGTGACATTCGTCTATCATCCACTGCAGGGGGTCCCACAGGGGAGAAGGCGGCACGCCCTGACGCCCCGACAGGAATCGGCTCCACGGCTCAAGCGGACTCGGATACAAGGCATCGGCCTCTGCCCTCACCTGAAAGAAAACCGCATTGACATTGCATTTCTGCAGTGCGTCAAGCTGCCGGACAAGTTCTCTCTGCATGGCATCGCGTCCCAACCCCTGAAACTGTCCGTTGACGCATTGTATCCAACTGCCGCGGAACTCACGTTTCAGAGAGGAAACGTCCTGAGGCAACGCCATCATGCAAAAGGACAGCAAGACAACAATCAAAAAATATCTATATTTCATTCCAAACCGTTTAAAGCTTTCGTGTGTGTATCAAATTGAAGAGAAAAACAAGTCCTGCGCGCCATCATTTCCGTTACGGACCTGTACCTAAATACAAAGGTAGCAAGAATTTGTCATGAGACAAAGAACTCTTGGCTATAATTGCCTCCTTTATGCCAAGATTGCCCCAAACAACACACAAACATCTTTTTTGTGCCAATTGGCATCCGATTCAGATATAAATTCTTACATTTGCACGTAGTATTCCTCTGTGTTGAATCCTGTCCTGTTACAACACACCAATACGAATAACGAATGGTTCATATAACTTTGCCCGATGATTTTCTCACGCCTACCGGAAACGGGATTCCCGGCCGGAGACTGTCTTTCTATCTGGCCATGGAGGAGTATGTCGCACGGCAGCTGAAGCAGTTGGACGAATGTTTTTTCCTGTGGCAGGTCAATCCCACGGTAATATTCGGAAGAAACCAGCTGATACAGGACGAGGTAAACATTGACTACTGCAAAGCCAACGGCATTGACATGCAGCGGCGCAAAAGCGGCGGGGGCTGCGTATACGCGGACATGAACAACATAATGTTCAGCTACATAAACACGGGATGGGATGTTTGCGTCACTTTTGGCCACTATGTGGAAACAGTTGCGGCAATGCTGCGTTCCCTTGGTGTTGAAGCCACACTTTCCTCCCGAAATGACATACTGATAGACGGGCGCAAAGTAAGCGGCAACGCTTTCTACCACGTTCCCGGCCGAAACATAGTACATGGGACTATGCTCTACGACACCGACATGAAAAACATGGTGAGTGCGATAACTCCCAGCAACGAAAAACTGGTCAGCAAGGGCGTGAAGAGCGTCAGACAGCGTATCAGCTTGCTCAAAGACTATATCGGTGACAAAATGGACATCAACCAGTTCAAGGACTATTCATGCAGGTATCTGTGCGACTCAGAATACGCCTTGAACAAAAATGACATCGCGGCCATTGAAGAAATACAGAAAGGATACCACAGCGAGGCGTATGTATTCGGGAACAACCCCTGTTACAACATCCAACGAAAACTGCGGCTGGAAGGTCTCGGGGAATTTGACGTGCGGATAGAACTCAAGAACAACACCGTCAAGCGTATCAACATACTAGGAGACTTCTTCCTTGTCGGAGACCTTGACGAACTGCTCGGAAAATTCAAGGGTGTCGCCTACGACAGACCGTCGCTGGAAAAGTGTGCGGAAAGCGCAGACGTATCCAAAACTATAATGGGTATGTACCCACAAGAGCTCGTACATCTGCTCATCGACTGAAAACAACCATTTCAAACAAACACACAAACACTATTAAATTAAAATGTCAAACAACAAAAAAACCTGCCTTTACGACAGCCATGTAGCTTTGGGTGCTTTGATAAGCCCTTTTGGCGGCTTTGATATGCCGATACAGTATACCAACATCAAGGACGAACACCTTGCCGTACGCCAACACGTCGGTATCTTTGACGTCAGCCATATGGGAGAAGTCGAAATAACGGGACTCGAAGCGGAGAAATTCGTACAGCATATCTTTACGAACGATGTAGCGGGCGCACCTGCCGGCAAAATTTTCTATGGCATGATGCTCTACCCCACAGGAGGATGCGTGGATGATCTGCTGGTATACTGCGAAGGCGACGGAAAGTTTTTCCTCGTCATCAATGCTGCCAACATAGACAAGGACGTGAAGTGGATAATGGAACAGGCAAAGGACTTTGACGTAGAGGTAGACCACCAGAGCGACTGCTACGGTCAGATTGCCGTACAGGGGCCGGAAGCGGAACAGACGGTAATCAAAGAACTCGGACTTGACGTGGCAGAACTCGTCTTCTACACTTTCAAGAAGATAACAGCCGGCAACGAAACCATTATTGTCAGCCGCACGGGTTATACGGGCGAAGACGGTTTCGAAATCTATGGTTCACACGAGTTTATTGTCAAAGCCTGGGACAAACTGGTCAAGGCGGGAGTCACCCCCTGCGGACTTGGATGCAGAGACACACTCAGGTTTGAAGTCGGTCTGCCTCTGTACGGCGATGAACTCTCCAAGGACATCTCCCCTGTCATGGCAGGCCTCGGTATGTTTGCAAAGCTTGACAAAGACGACTTCATCGGCAAGGACGCTTTGGTTGAACAGAAAAAAAATGGGGTGACGAAGAAACTGGTAGGAATTGCTCTGGCCGACAACGACAAGGCCATTCCGCGACACGGATATGAAGTCGTCAATTCCGGAGGCGAAACAATAGGAGAAGTCACGACCGGCTACCGCACCATAATGACAGACAAGTCCGTTTGCTTCGCGCTCGTGGATGCCGCATACATGAAGCTGGGTACGGAGCTCTCGGTCCGCATTCACCGCAAACTCCACCCTGGCACAGTAGTAAAAAAACGCTTCTACGACAAGAGCTATAAAAAATAATCAACAAAATCATACAAACACCTAAAAGCAAAGACATTATGGCAAAAGTGATTGAAGGACTCTACTACGCTGAGAGTCATGAATACGTAAAAGTGGAAGGCAATATCGGCTACATAGGCATTACGGACTATGCCCAGGAGCAGCTTGGCAATGTCGTGTATGTTGACATGCCCGAAACGGACGAAGACGTAACAGCCGGCGAAGAGTTCGGCGCGGTTGAAAGCGTCAAGGCTGCCTCCGATTTGATTTCTCCTGTTTCTGGCAAAGTGATCGAGATAAACGAAGCCCTTGAAGACGCTCCTGAACTGATCAACGAAGACGCTTTCTCCAACTGGATTATAAAAGTGGAGCTTTCCGACCCGTCAGAGCTGAACAGTCTCCTTGACAGCAGCGCCTATTCCAAACTCTGCACAGAATAATTCATACCAGTACCATTTTGTGAGCGCTTGTGATGGCTACGGAACCACATACAGACTTTGCTGTGCCACGGCTACCACAAACGTTCACTTTTTTATTGCATCATCATGTCGTACAAATATTTTCCCCAAACAGAAGAGGACATAAGGGAGATGCTTGATGTTTCCGGAGTGAAGTCCCTCTCCGACCTATATGGAGAAATACCGGAAGAACTCAAGCTCGGCAGGGAATACGACATTCCCTCGGAAATGTCGGAAATTGACATTAGGAAGCATTTCGAAGAACTAGGGCAGAAAAACAGACAGCTCGTTTGCTTTGTGGGCGGTGGCGCGTACGACCACTACACCCCAGCCGTGATCAACTACATCACACAGCGCAGCGAGTTTCTGACAAGCTATACACCATATCAGGCGGAAATCTCGCAGGGCACGCTACAATACATTTTTGAATACCAGTCGCTGATGGCTTCACTGACAGGTATGGACATCTCCAATGCAAGTATGTATGACGGGGCTACCGCAACGGCAGAAGCCATGATGATGGCTGTGGCCAGTTCAAGAAAAAAGAACAAAGTCCTCGTCAGTTCCGCTCTTAACCCCTCCGTGATTCGTGTTGTTGAAACATATGCCAAATATCACGGAGTGGAGATTGAAACCATATCTTCCGCCAACGGCGTTACCGACAAGCGGAAACTTGAGGAAGCTCTCGCAAAAGGCGACTGTGCCGGAGTCATTCTGGGGCAGCCTAACTACTATGGAATAATTGAGGACTTTAGTGGTGTCGCAGACTTGTGTCATGCACAGAAAGCCTTGTTTGTAGTAAATGCCCCCGCAAGTGCGCTGGCCGTTCTGAAAACCCCGGGAGAATGGGGGGCGGACATCGCCGTAGGTGACGCGCAGTCGCTGGGACTGCCTCTCAGTTTCGGCGGGCCTTATCTGGGATACCTGTGTGCGAGAGAAGCATTGGTACGCAAGATGCCCGGCAGAATTGTAGGAGGAACGACCGACATGGACGGGAAACGCACATTCGTGCTTACCATGCAGGCACGCGAGCAGCATATCCGCCGCCAGAAAGCCACATCCAACATTTGCTCCAACCAGGGCATGATGACGCTGATGGTCACCATATACATGTCCCTGCTTGGACCGCAAGGCCTTAAGGATGTCAATGAAATGAGCTATGCCGGCGCACACTATATGTACGACGAACTGCTCAAGACAGGAAAAGTCACTCCTGCTTTTGAAAACACTGATTTCCTCAACGAGTTTGTCGTAAGGACAGACCTTGACATTGACCGCCTACAGGAAAAATTCATCAGCAACGGCATTCTCGGCGGCATCAAGCCCGAAGGTCTTGACCGGGCGATAATGTTTGCAGTTACCGAACAGCGGTCAAAGGCGGAGATTGACAAATTAGTATCAATAATTAAAGAAGCCTGACACCATGAACAATAAATTTTACAGCACTCTGATTTTCGAACTTTCAAAGAGTGGACGGAAAGGGTACTCGCTTCCCAAAAACGAATTCCCGTCATACGTCATACCGTCGTCACTGAAGAGACAGACTCCGCCGGCACTGCCGGAGGTTGACGAGCTGACTGTCGTGAGGCACTACACCAACATGAGCAACAACAATTTCGGGGTTGATACAGGATTCTATCCTCTGGGGTCATGCACTATGAAATACAACCCCAAAATCAATGAAGAGAACGCCGGCAGTCCACATTTCCGGCATCTTCATCCTCTTGCCCCGGAATCCACGGTGCAGGGAGCTCTTGAAGTCTACTACAACACCCAACGCATCCTCTCCGAAATCGGAGGGATGTCGGAATTCACCCTGAATCCATTCGCGGGGGCACACGGCGAGCTGACCGGTCTTATGGTGATCAGGAAATATCATATGCTGCGTGGAGACAACAAGCGCACGAAGATCATCATTCCGGACTCGGCACACGGTACGAACCCGGCCTCGGCAGCGGTATGCGGACTTGAAATCATTGAAGTCGGATCAACGGAAAACGGAACTGTGGACGTGGAGGCGCTGAAGCCGCTCCTTGGCGATGATGTTGCAGGGATGATGATGACAAACCCGAACACTCTGGGTATATTTGAAACGCAGATTCCCGAGATAGCCAAGCTTGTACACGAATGCGGCGGTCTGATGTACTACGACGGAGCCAATCTCAATCCCCTGTTGGGAGTATGCCGTCCGGGCGACATGGGATTTGATGTCATGCACATCAACCTGCACAAAACGTTCTCCACACCACATGGAGGAGGGGGACCGGGATCCGGTCCTGTCGGAGTGAGGAAAGGACTTGAGGCCTACCTGCCGAACCCGCAAGTGAAGAAAGCAGCAGACGGCACTTTCTACATCCGCTCTGACAAGGAATCGCTCGGCTCCATAAGCGGATTTTTCGGCAATTACGGCGTGGTGCTGCGCGCCTACACATTTCTGTTGACTGCCGGGAAAGAGAACTTCGCCAAGATGGGAGCTATGGCCGTGCTTAATGCCAACTACATAAAAGAATCGCTGAAAGACTGCTACGAGCTTCCCATCGGGGGGGTGTGCAAGCACGAATTCGTGTTCAACGGTCTCAAAGACAAGAGCCAGCACGTTACAACTCTGGACGTTGCCAAGAGGTTGCTTGACTACGGATTTCATGCACCAACGATATATTTCCCTCTCCTTTTCCACGAGGCCCTCATGATAGAACCGACCGAAAGCGAGAGCAAAGAGACCATAGACAGTTTCATCGCGGTGATGAAACAGATAGCGAAAGAAGCCAAGGATGACCCCGAACTGGTGAAGACGGCCCCCCACAACACCCCAATCAAACGTGTTGACGACGTAAAAGCCGTAAAGGAGCCGAAACTGACGTACAAGGCTTACATGTCTTAATATCAACAAATGTAAATACCGGCTTCACCCGCCGTGAAACTCATAGGCAGGTGAAGCCGGTTTCAATCTTACCTTCATAATGAATACTTGTGATTTGATAATCATTGGTGCTGGCCCCGGCGGTTATGAAACCGCAGTAAAAGCCGCCGGTGCCGGCTTGAAGACCGTACTTGTAGAGCAGGATAAAGTAGGCGGAACATGCCTCAACCGCGGATGCATACCCACAAAATGTTTCTGCAAAAACGCAGAAGCGATAAGCCAACTGAAAGAAGCAGACACCATGGGCATCAAAGGGCTGACCTATACGGGCATTGACATGCACAAGATTGTGGAACGCAAAAATTCCGTGGTGAACTCTCTCGTTTCGGGGATAGAGTCTCTGATGAAAGCACCCGGATTGACCCTCGTGGAGGGAAAGGCCGACTTTGTCGACAGCAAGACCGTCAGGGTGAAACGCAAGGACAACACCTGCGAGAATTTTACCGCCCCCCACATTATAATAGCTACAGGAAGTGTTACTAAGATTCTGCCCGTTCCCGGTCATGACTTGCCGAAAGTCCTTACATCGACAGAAATCCTGAATCTGACAGAAATCCCCAAACGGCTGGCGATAATCGGCGGCGGTGTGATAGGCATGGAATTCGCCTCCATATTCAACAGCTTCGGCTCAGAAGTGACCGTTGTTGAATTCTGCAAGGAAATCCTTCCCAATTTTGACGCGGACATTGCCAAGCGGCTCAAGACCTCGCTGAAAGGCAAAGGTATAAATATTATAACCAACGCCGCAGTGTGCAGCATTGAGGACAAGGGGTATTGTTATGCCGTGGACTACACTCTCAAAGGCTCTGTCAATGCCATAGAGGCCGACATCGTCATGATGGCCGTCGGCAGGACTGCCAATACAGAATCTCTCAACCTGAGTGACATCGGGATAGAAACCGACAGGCGCGGCATTGTCACCGACAGAGATTTCCGGACTAACGTCAGCGGCATATATGCGGTTGGTGACATAAACGGCAAATGCCAGCTCGCCCACGCTGCAAGTTTTCAGGGACAGCATGTACTCAACGTGATTCTCGGCAAGCGCGACAACATCAATCTTGATATCATGCCTGCCGCAGTGTTCACTGACCCGGAAGCGGCAATGGTCGGATTTTCCACCGAATACTGCAAGGATAACGGTATCACCGCAAAGGCACACAAAGCCTTCTTCAGGGCTAACGGCAAGGCTCTTTCCATGAACGAACCCGACGGTATGGCAAAAATACTGACCGATGACACAGACCGTATCATAGGATGTCACATCTTCGGTCCCCATTCCGCCGATCTGATTCAGGAAATTGCCGCACTCATGAACAAACAGGCTTCGCTGGCAGACTTGCGCGACATCATCCACGCCCACCCGACCCTCGGCGAAGTCATATTGGGAGCAGCCTGTTCGTGAACGAAACGAGCGGAACTACAGGAAAAGCGGCGGATGTGAACTTGACGCCAGACGGCACACCCTCGTTCGCATGGATATTGGTGTGCATTTTTATGCCTTTGGGTAAGTCAACTCAACTGTGTCAAGAGGTGTTAGCTTGAACTGCTTGGGGACAA
>CAVEQO010000026.1:0-33049 GCA_963617965.1 Anaerovoracaceae bacterium | reverse complement strand
GGCTTGCCTGTGACGCATTGCAGGAGACATCTCCGGAAGCGGCTGGTACGCAGCATACACCTGCTCTTCAAGCCCACCGGCAAATGGCCGGAAAACCAAAGTCAAAGAGCAGGAGTCCTTTTTTGAAAAGTTCTTCGCAAACAGGGTCACAAATGCACTTGCCAAACCGTTCAATGCAAAAACCGAACTGTTCGGGACTTCCTTTAGAGGAGTGACAGACACCAGGCTTTTCTTCAGACAGACAAGACTGTACGCTTGGCAATCCTCCTGATTTGTCGGCTGAACAGTGTCGGTTCTCTCCGATAAAAAACATTAAAAGCCTTGCATTATTACGACAAATGGAGTAATTTTGCACATCCGTTGCAGTTTGCGGTCGCGGAGTCCGCAACGGATTGCCGTCTGGCGGAACAACAACACAAACAAGACGCAAATGAAACATTTCCTTCATATCATATTTGCGGTTGCAGGCGTGGTGGCACTTGTGTCGGGGTGCTCTTCGGCGACAAAAGCCCTCAAGAATCCTGACTACAGCTACAAGCTGGAGAGAGCGAAGCAGTACTACATGACAGGAAGCTACTCCAACGCCTCGCTGCTGCTGGACAATATCATGCCGGCGTTCAGAAACACGAAACCGGGCGATGAGGCGTTGTTCATGCTGGGGATGTGCAAATACCTTTCGCGCGACTACATCAGTGCCAGCGAAATTCTCAAGAGGTATTACAGCCGGTCTTATCCTATGGGGGACTTTGTGGACGAAGCGCGGTTCTATGCGGCGAAATCCTACTATATGTCCACGCTGCCCACAAAGCTTGACCAGACAAACACCTATACGGCTATCAGCGAGCTGAATTCAGTGCTTGACTACAATCCGTCGAACAAGCATGCCGCCGAAATAAAGGATTTGATTTTCAAGCTGCAGGACAAACTGGTGGAAAAGGAATTCCTGGCGGCAAAACTGTATTATGATCTGGGGGGATATTTCGGCAACTGCAGCAACGGCGGAAACAACTACCAAGCCTGCATTGTTACCGCCCAGAACGCCATAAGGTCTTATCCGTACAGCGCGCGCAAGGAATCTTTCGCGATACTGGTGCTGAAAGCGAAATACAAACTGGCAGAACAGAGCGTGGAGGTCAAAAAATACGAACGGCTGCACGACACCCTTGACGAGTACCACGGATTCATGAACGAATTCCCCCAGTCACCCTATCTGAAGGAAGCCCGCGACATTTTTGCCAAGACGGAAAAAGAACTGAAAAACAAGAAAATAGCCAAATTCGATGTTGGCAGTCAAGAATAAAGCAACTATAATTTTTTCGGAACAATGAATTACAAGAAGACAAACGCCCCACTTACAACGAAAACACGCAACCTGATGGACTATGCCGCACCTACCGGCAATATCTATGAAAGCGTTGTGATAATGAGCAAGCGCGCAAACCAGATAACAACGGAAGTAAAGAACGACCTGAACCAGAAACTGAGGGAGTTCGGCAACAAAAGCGACGCTCTGGAAGAAGAGTTCGAAAACCGGGAGCAAATCGAAATCTCGCGTTTCTACGAGCGTATGCCAAAGCCTACCCTTATCGCCGAACAGGAAATGCTTGACGACAAAATCTATTTCCGCAATCCGCACGAGGAAAAAGTGTTCAAGTAGTCTTACACCAGTTCTTCAAGACCAGCACGCTGCAAGTGCGTGCTTTACGCCACAATGATACAACGTATACAAACAATTCATCTGATTTGCGCTGCGATAATCGGTATAGTCAGTATGGCCATCGGGTTATGGCATCCGTTTCTGACAGGTGCCGGCGGCGGAACGGGATTCGTGCATTACGCTAATGCGGCAATTCTGCTGCTTGGCTCCGCCGTTTCGTTCCGCAGCATTTTCCTCTACAGAAACCGTCAGCGACAAATGAAGGCCGTGGTACTGGGCTGCGCGATATTTGCCGCAGGCTACGCCTTGGCTGTTGTCTGCGCCGCAACCGGCGTGACACGCGGGCCGTGGGACAGAGCGGTCTTCTACCTGCCCATACTGTGCATCTTCTTCAACATCATGGCGCACAAGCGCATAAAGTATGATGACAATTTAGTCCGTTCGGCAGACAGGCTGAGATAGCCCCCAAAAAAGACAGAAGCCATTATGTCATTGAACAAAGTGATGCTCATCGGCAACGTAGGGCAAGACCCCAAGGTGCGGTACATAGACAAGGATCGTCCAGTCGCCACATTTTCAATAGCGACGTCAGATCCGGGATACACGCTGCCGAACGGAACACAGGTTGCAGAAAGGACGGACTGGCACAACATCGTCACATGGGGGAATCTGGCGAAATTCGTGGAGCAGAGCGTAAGGAAAGGGCAAAAACTCTTCGTTGAAGGAAGCATACACTCGCGCACCTATGAAGACAAGAACGGCATGCGGAGAACCATAACGGAAGTCTGGGCTGACAAAATAGAAAGGTTTTCCGCTCCGCAGACTCCGCCACAAGTACAGAACTGACATTCCTTTTTTTTCATGGAAGCACTGTACCGCGACGGTTGCTGCACACTGTATATACACCCCATAATAACCGAATTGTCGGATTTCGCAAAATTCTTCGGTGGGGAAACCGAGACCATTGTCAACAGTATCCAGCGCATGTTCAAGTCTCCCCGCCGGCAACGGGAGAGGCTGACTGCGAGGGCAATGCTGCACGAAGTCTTCGGCAGGTATGTCGAGGTCTCATACTCCGCAGAGGGAAAACCGTATTTTGGCGAAAACGGCTGTGCCATAAGCATCTCGCACAGCAAAACTCATGTGGCAGTACTGCTTTCCACTCTTCCTTTTGCCGGAGTTGACGTAGAACTTGCGGGGCACAGAATCCTCAACCTCGAACGGCGCATAGCGTCACCGGAGGAACTGCCCGCCAATTTCAATTCTTTCAGCGACGGACAGAAAACCATGGCACTGACAGCCCTGTGGACAGCAAAAGAAGCCGCCTACAAAAGCCTTGAGACCCAATCCGGCATCAATATGCTCACAGATATCAGGATCACGAGGTATGACAATGAAACGTACAGACCTGCCAGAGTTTCGGCAAGGGGTTACGGGGAACTGTGCCTTCACAGCCTTGAGTTCCATGACAACATTTGCACGTTTACGAGCCATTCCTGCCACCGGTGGCAAGAATGACAGATTCCCACGCATTTGCCGGGCACACATCCAGACAAGGTCGCAAGGCAAACAATGATCCATCACTGCGTCGGGAAATGAACATTCTGCAACGGAAATTGATTCCGTCTTGTTGTTATTGCCGGTAGATTTTCAGGCAACTGTTCAGCAAGAAAATCAAAGCAACCGGAATTCCGGTTGCTTCATATGTTTGTGAGGGTGTGTCAAAATGGCACACCCTCACAATAGTTGGTTATGAATTTACGCGGCAACACAACTGGCCGTTGCGCAGCGTGCGGGCTGCCGCACGAATCCAGCTGGACTAAACTGCATCCGGAGTTTGCTCATACCGGAGCGTTTCCGTCGTTTTGTCACAGACTTCCGACGGACCGAAATACTGTATCGGACCGGGATACACATAGCAGGTGTCCTTTTTCCACGTGTCACGCCGGGCAGCAAAGGCTTTAAACGGAGCTCCGCCAAGATCAACGAGAGCCTTACGGATAACGGGTTTCATCTGTCCGTTTCTCTTCTCCATATTGAGCATCATGGTTATTGGCACTCCGCCAGCGACCCACTCCGAAGCCGGTTTTGTCGTGTTTTTGACAATTGCCATATAACCCGTCTTGCCGTTCGCTATCAGCTGGGATGCGCTTACCCCGAGCGAGTAGCAGTAGTCCGCATCAAAATTGGAGGGGGCTGCACACCGTCCCTCGTATCCGAAGAAATGGTGCAGGGCGGAAAACTTTCCATTGTATTTGCCCTCGTCCTTCCATTGCTGCAGTTTAGAGGCAACCATAGATGACAGAAGTTTTTCTGTTTCAATGAGCGAAACCTGTACGTTTCCGTGGGGGTCGCGCTCTCCAGTAAGCTGCTGGGCAAACGATGCGGGAAGAGATGCCAAGGTGGCGGTGTTGGCCTTTGACAGATGACCGTCAAGCAGCCATTCCACATTGTCGGCGGGTTTGGCATCCGTATATTCCTTTGAAGAGAGGACATCGTTAAGTTCGGCAATCAGGCTCTTTACTGCAGGGATAAATTCAATCAACCCTTCCGGAATAAGAACTGTTCCGAAATTGTTGCCGTCTTTCGCCCTCATTGCCACAGCCTCCGCGATGTAGGTCACAACATCGTCCAGCGACAGTTTCTTTTCCTGTATTTCCTCAGAGACAAGGCAAACGTTCGGCTGCACTTCCAGAGCGCATTCCAACGCGATGTGGCTTGCCGAACGGCCCATCAGCTTGATGAAATGCCAGTATTTTTTTGCGGAATTAGCATCGCGCTGAATGTTTCCGATAACTTCCGAATAAGTCTTGCAGGCAGTGTCAAAACCGAAAGACGTTTCGATCTGCTCGTTTTTGAGGTCTCCGTCAATAGTTTTAGGGCATCCTATCACCTGTACGCCATATTTTTTTGCCGCATAATATTCCGCCAGGACACAAGCGTTTGTGTTAGAATCGTCTCCCCCGATGATTACAAGGGCTTTGATTCCAAGCTCCCTGATGATCTCCATGCCGCTTTCAAACTGCTCTTCCTGTTCAAGTTTCGTCCGGCCGGAGCCAATCATGTCAAAGCCACCGGTATTTCTGTATTCGTCAATGATATCGGCAGTCAGTTCCTTGTAGTTGTGATCAACCAAGCCGCCGGGACCGAGAAGGAAGCCATACAGCTTGTTTGCGGGATTGAGACGCTTGATGCCATCAAACAAGCCGCTGATGACATTGTGTCCTCCAGGGGCCTGTCCGCCTGAAAGGATAACACCGACATTCATCGGGGCAAAATTCTTTCCCTTGCCAGGAACGAACTCCACCAACGGCAATCCGTATGTGTTGGGGAAGAGTTTCCTGACTTCTTCCTGATCTGCCACGCTCTGTGTGGGAGCGCCTTCCTTTACATCTACATCTCCCCGAAGTCCAAGCGGAAGTTTTGGACTATAGGATGCTCTTGCAATTTGTAATGCACTTTTCTTTGTCATTGTCCTTTAAATTTTAAATTATTCAGTAACGTTGTTTTCTGTGAGAACCGGAAATTTCAGTATTCTCCCTATTTTTATTTCATCTTCTTTTTTTATGCCGTTCAGTATCAAGACATATGGCAGGCAGTCCTTGTTCCCGTAAATCTGCAGGCAGTAGCGTCGCACGTCATAGTCGGGCTTTATCCTCCTGTATGTCTTTATCCCAGTTATGAGATATTTGCCGCCTGTAATCTGTGGGAACCTGCCTGTCGTGTCGTTGTCCATAGGCGTGGTTTCTTTTGTGGCTGTTGTCTGCGACAGATTCAGTTTCCGTGTTTTTGCGGTTTCCAACCTGACGGGACTCTCTGTCTTCACTGCAACGTTTGTGTCGCAGCCTCCCATTATGGGCGGGAATTCAACGATGCGCATATAGCCAATCACATAGGTTACGCCGATTAAGACCAAGACAACAGGAATGCTCCACCACAAGAACCGCTTGTTGCATGAACCAGCCCGTTTCCTTTCTTGACTGTCCTCGTCAGCTTCCCCCTCTTCCACTTTGCATTCTTCTGTTTGGGCGCAGGGGTAGGAGGGGGCAACTTCGGGTGTTTCCTGTTTCGTGGTGTTTTCGACTGTCAAGCAGTCTGCCCGCTCTTTTGTTACTGTGCTTTCTACAGTGCCGGCAGTTGTGTTGCCATCAGAGTCAAGCCCGTTTCCTATGACAGCAGCAACGTCTTCGTCGTCAATGATGACTGTTTCGAACTGCGAAAAAGGACGGTTGACCTTGTCCCGGAGATTCTTGTCAGGGGTAAAGGTTATCTTGTTGTATTCAGCGATGGAGACCCTTTTGCCGGTATTCACGTTTATGCTCTCACGGGCGTTGACGACAACCATCTTGAATGTACCCAGCCCTTTTATCTTGACAATGTTGTCTTTTGCCAACGCCTCTTTCAGTGTAGTGAAAAAGGCCCGGACAAACATTTCGGTGGAGGTCTTGCTGCGCCCTGTATCGCCTGCCATGATTTCAGACAAAGTCTGCAATGTGATTTTTCCTGTTGCCATTATGGTTGTGCTGATACTTCGTTTAGTTTATTTTGTTCTTAAACGTACTTGACATCTTGAAATTCACGCTAAGTTTGGGAGGAACCAGCATCTTCTTACCGCTTGAGGGATTGACCATCACCCGCTCCTTTTTCTTTTTTATTTCAAAACAGCCTAACCCCGCTATTATAATCTCATTGCCGTCCTCCAAGACTTTTGTCATCGAGTCTGTGAACTCATATACCATTTTCTGGCATTGGTCACTGCCCAGAGACAATTTCCCTGCCACTTCCGTGATGAATTCTTTGTTGTTCATATCCGTATTATGCTCATTGTTCCACGCCAAAAAGGTCAAATTCGTTGGAATCCGTTATTTTCACCCTGTATATGCAGCCTCTTCTCATGCGGTGCTTCTCTTTTGGTGTAACATAAACGATTCCGTCAACTTCAGGGGAGTCAAACTCTGTCCTTCCAACATAGTAGTCCCCCTCACGTCCGTCAATCATGACATCCAGAGTACGGCCGATTTGTTGCGCCGACAGTTCTTCTGATATTTCCTGCTGTACAGACATAAGTGTGTCAAGCCTTTGCCGCTTGACATCGTCCGGTATGTCATCCGAAAACATTTCCGAGGCAGGCGTGCCGTCTTCCTCGCTGTAAACAAACGCCCCCATTCTCTCAAAACGGGCAGACTTGACAAAATCAAGGAGTTCTTTGAAGTCTTCGTCGGTTTCACCGGGAAACCCAACCATAAACGTAGTCCGCAATGCAATTCCCGGCACTTGATGCCTGATTTTGCGGATCAGGGCGTACTGTTCGTTCCGGGTGGTGTTCCGGTTCATTCGGTGCAGGACTTTGTCGCTTGCGTGTTGCAGTGCAATATCAAGATAGCGGCAGACATTCTTGTTTTTTGCCATGACCTGCAGCAAATCTTCAGGAAAGGCGTTGGGATATGCATAATGCAGCCTGATCCATCTGACTCCTTTTATCTGCGCCATCTTGTCAACGAGTTCGGCAATGGCTCGCCTCTTGTACAAGTCAAGGCCGTAGTATGTCAACTCTTGGGCGATGATCTGGAATTCTGCCGTTCCTTGCGCAGCAAGGGTTGCCACTTCATCAAGGATGTCTTCCATCCTCCGGCTCTTGTGAGGGCCTGTCATGGCAGGAATTGCGCAATAGGCGCAGTGCCTGTTGCACCCTTCGGCAATTTTTATATATGCGTAATGTTTCGGGGTTGTCAGCACCCTTTGCCCCCCAGCTTCAGGACAGGTCTGCATGCCGGTTTCCTTTGCGAGGTCATCCACAAGCCCTTTCCAGTCAAATTTGCCGTAGAAGCGGTCAATGCCTGCAATTTCCTCTGAAAGTTCTTTCTTGTATCTTTCCGACAGGCACCCCATCACAATGACCTTGTTGAGTTTCCCCTCTTGCTTCAGTTTTGTGAGATACAGAATCATGTCAATGCTTTCCTGCTTGGCATCACTTATGAAACCGCAGGTGTTGATTACTGCAATGTCGTTGTGCATTTTCTTCGGATTGTGAAAAATCCTGTATCCAACGGTCTTGAACATGTGCAGCAAATGTTCGGAATCGACAAGGTTCTTGGAGCAACCCATCGTTATTAAGTCAACAACTGGCACTTGATTGCGTAATTTAAAGGTTTGGCATTATTGTGGACAGAGACAATTGCAGCAGGTTCAGTTCTGCTTAAACAGGGAACTTACAAATGCATGTTTGTCAAACGTTTGCAAGTCGTCTATTCCCTCGCCGACACCTATGTATTTTACTGGAATTTTCATTTGGTTGCTTATTCCTATCACTACGCCGCCCCTTGCCGTTCCGTCGAGCTTGGTGATGGCAAGCGAGGAGATCTCCGTGGCGAGCGCGAATTGCTTTGCCTGCTCAAAAGCATTCTGCCCGGTAGAGCCGTCCAGCACAAGCATCACATCGTTGGGAGCATAGTCAAGCTGTTTCTTCATTACGTTCTTTATCTTTGTCAGCTCGTTCATAAGACCTGTTTTGTTGTGCAGACGGCCTGCCGTGTCTATTATCACAACGTCCGTGTTCTGAGCGACGGCGTGGCTTATTGTGTCGTAGGCAACCGATGCGGGGTCGCTCCCCATTTTCTGTTTCACAATCGGCACGCCAACCCTTTGCCCCCAAGTCTCAAGCTGCTCTATGGCTGCTGCGCGAAACGTGTCGGCGGCCCCAAGCATTACTGTCAGGCCTTCCCGCTTGTACATGTTTGCCAGCTTTCCTATTGTCGTGGTTTTTCCAACTCCATTGACACCTACGACCATAATCACATACGGTTTCTTTTCCGCAGACAGAAATTCCGCAGCCGAGAGCGTACCATTGTCTTGAAGCATCTGTTCTATTTCGTCGCGCAGCAGGCAATTGAGTTCTTCGGTCTTTACATATTTGTCGCGCTTGACTCTTTTCTGGATCCTGTCTATTATCTCAAGGGTCGTGTCCACGCCGACATCCGATGCCATGAGAGACTCTTCAAGATTGTCAAGCACGTCGTCGTCAACCGTTGACTTTCCTGCGACTGCACGAGTCAGTTTCTGCAACAGCCCCTCCCTTGTTTTCTCAAGGCCGGCCTCAAGGTGCTGGCGCTGTTCTTCTTTTTTTTCCTTGGAATTAAAAAACTTGAAAAAGCCCATTGCAAAGTAATGTTTTGTTAGTGATAACACAAATGGTCACATCCCATCCAGACTTGAGTCAAGATGAAGCCTGTCATTATGCAAATTTAGACAAAATTCCCGAATTGTTGACCAACTAAAGTAAAAAACGGGGAAGATTGGCCCGAACAACAGTCACTTTGAAATAAAAAGCAGCTGTCGCTTCTGTCTTTTTTCAATAATGCGTATCTTTGCTTACCCAAAATCCGGAACCGTAAAATAAAATGAACAAAAGCTTTACCATAAACTATCCTGCATCCGAAAAAATATACTTGAGCGGTCAAATATACAAAGACCTGAAAGTTGGTATGCGACAGGTCAACCTTACCCCTACTGTCACAAAAAACGCCGACGGCACCACAGGTGAAAGGCAAAACGAACCGGTAACCGTGTATGACACCTCCGGGCCGTATTCCGACCCGTCAAGGAAAGTTGACATAACCAACGGCATAGAACGCATACGCACTCCGTGGATTGAAGAAAGGGGTGATGCGGTACAGCTTGGCGCGTTTTCTTCGGAATACGGGCGTATGCGCGCCGCCGATGCGCGACTGGAAAGCATAAGGTTTCCGCACACGCACTTTCCGCTGATTGCAAAAGAGAACCGACAGCTGACGCAGATGTTCTACGCCCGCAACGGGGTGATCACCCGTGAAATGGAATATGTGGCCATCAGGGAGAAGATGAACTGCGAGGCGCAGGGAATAGAATCTTTCATCACCCCAGAACTTGTAAGGCAGGAGGTGGCTGCCGGCAGGGCGGTAATTCCTGCCAACATAAACCATCCGGAGGCGGAACCCATGGTCATCGGCGGGAAATTCCTCGTAAAGATAAACACGAACATCGGCAACTCCTCGACATCATCCGGCATTGAAGAAGAAATTGAAAAGGCAATATGGAGCTGCAAATGGGGAGGTGATACCCTGATGGATTTGTCAACCGGAAACAATATCCACGAAACAAGAGAATGGATTGTAAGGAACTGCCCCGTTCCCGTCGGTACCGTGCCGATATACCAGGCTCTGGAAAAAGTCAACGGCAAAGCCATGGAACTGGACTGGGAAAACTACCGGGACACACTCATAGAGCAGGGGGAGCAGGGCGTAGACTATTTCACCATTCACTGTGGCATACGCAGGAAAAACATACACTACTCGCAGGAACGGCTCTGCGGCATGGTGAGCCGTGGCGGAAGTATCATATCGGAATGGTGTGTGAGACACGACCGGGAAAGCTTCCTTTATGAGCATTTTGATGACATTTGCGACATTTGTGCCAAATATGATATCGCCATATCACTGGGTGACGGGCTGAGACCGGGCTCCATCCACGACGCCAACGACAAGGCGCAGTTTGCGGAACTGGATACAATGGGTGAACTTGTTGAACACGCGTGGAGCAAAAACGTGCAGGCGTTCATAGAGGGACCGGGGCACGTGCCGATGGACAAGATAAGGCAAAATATGGATCGGCAGACGGAAAAATGCCATGGGGCACCGTTCTACACACTCGGACCTATCGTTACAGACATAGCTCCCGGATATGATCACATAACATCTGCCATCGGTGCCGCAATGATAGGGTGGTACGGCACCGCCATGCTTTGTTATGTCACACCCAAGGAGCACTTGGGACTGCCGGACCGCGAAGACGTAAGAACCGGTGTGGTGGCGTACAAAATAGCGGCACATGCCGCAGACTTGGCGAAACGCCACCCCGGAGCACAAATCAGGGACAACGCACTGAGCAAGGCACGCTACGAATTCAGATGGAAAGACCAGTTCAACCTTTCCCTTGACCCCGAAAAAGCCATTGAATACTACAGGCAGAACCATATCGTGGGAGGGGAATTCTGCACTATGTGCGGTCCGAATTTCTGTGCAATGCGCATAAGCCACCGGCTGACAGACGCTTGCGAAGAAGCGCGGCCAGACGACATCGGCTGACCTTTTGCCGGGGACTTGCTGGCGCAAAATGGCTTTTGGTATTCATACACGCAGACAAAAAACACTGCAAATGTCAAAAATAATTTCGTTTGTCAAAAACTGGACTTTGCCGGTGTCCATCGTTTCCGGGATAAGCGGTTATTATGCATATACGGCGATACCCTTTCTGGACAAGACCCATTTTTTTGTCAACGAGGCGATAGGCATAATACAGCCGGTGCTGATATTTGCGATGCTGTTTCTGACATTCTGCAAGATCAAGTTCTCCAGTCTGCGCTTCACCCGTTGGCATTTCTGGCTTGTTCTTCTGCAGGTGCTGTCATTCGTTTTGTGTGTTTGGATATGCACTCTCCCTTTGCCGCTGCTGTATAAAGTTACCATTGAGTGTTTCATGCTCTGCATGATTTGTCCGACTGCCACGGCTGCGGCAGTCGTGACATTCAGGTTAGGGGGGGATTCTGCGACTCTCACAACATACACAATACTGATAAACCTTGCTGTGGCATTGGTTGTGCCGGCGTTCATCCCGTTGCTACACCCGTCTGACGAATACGGTTTTGTCTCTTCGTTTCTCATGATAATCAGCAAGGTATTTCCCCTTTTGTTTTGCCCGTTTCTGTTGGCAGTGATCCTGCGGAAAACCAATCCGAAACTTACGGAGAAGCTTGCCGCATACCGCAATCTGCCTTTCTACCTGTGGGCCGTTGCATTGATGTTGGCGATAGCGGTAACCATGAAAACCATTGTCCATACGAGGTGTTCCGTAGCACTGGTGCTCTTGATATCGGCAGCTTCTGCCATTGCCTGCATCATCCAGTTCTCGTTCGGCCATTTTGTTGGCAAGCACTACAAGGAGCCCGTCAGCGCCGCGCAGAGTCTGGGGCAGAAAAACACGGTTTTTGCAATATGGTTGGGCTACACGTTTCTGTCGCCCATAACGTCACTTGCCGGCGGTTTCTACTCTATATGGCACAATATATACAACAGCTGGCAACTTTATCGCAAACGGCAGTGAATCCTCAAACGGCCGCTTGCCGCCAATGTGCAATGCCAGAAAAAACAGACTTTTTCTTTGGAGGTAAAGAAAAAGTCGCTACCTTTGCAGTGCATTTGAGGGAAAATGCGGACTGGAAGTTTGGGTGAGTGGCTTAAACCAGCAGTTTGCTAAACTGCCGTGCGGGTAACCGTACCAGGAGTTCGAATCTCCTAGCTTCCGCACAAGGATATCAATGGCGCTTTCATCTAGTGGTTAGGATACCGGCCTCTCACGCCGGGTACACGGGTTCGAGTCCCGTAGGCGCTACAAATGGTTGTTTCCCGTAGTGACGGGAAACAATTGTGTTTTATTGCAGGACTTTTGTCTTGGCATAAGCAAACCCAAACGGGCCAGACTGGATTTGACAGCGAGTCCAAGGAATCTGCAAGCATGCAGTGCATTGTCAGTGAGCACTTTAAAAACAACTTTCAAAAATTTATCTGGCGAAAACAATTACGCTCTCGCTGCTTGATCTGAAGTACAGTAGGATCGCTTTATTCCTGTGCAAGGCGCGGGAACGAGACATCACTCAATCACTCCCTTTCCGAAGCGTATTGGTATAGTGGTGCAGCAAATCGGAAATAGTGTGCGGCGGCCTTGCGCCGTGCGCGAAACAAACAAAGGATATGCAAGAATCTTGGCTGTCCGGCTTCAGCTTTCTTGCAGAAAAAAAGCAGCCGGACTAAGCATGTAGAAACCATGTCCCTTGCTTGTTTGGACGGGAGTTCGATTCTCCCCTGGTCCACATTAACGCGAAAAGGGGGAGGCGGATATTCGCCACCCCCTTTCGCGTTAATGCACAGTGTTTACAGCAATATGGAAAAGAGTGGGAGCCAGACTGTAAGCGGAGTTCTGTTTTGCACAAGCAAAGCCTGTCATTTATCTGGATTGGCCGTTACCGGACAATTCTATCGTGCTACCCTCTGGCGGAAACGGTGTTATTCGGACGGACAGCCCTCAACCGCCAGTTTACATGCACTTTCATCCCTCGCCATGCACACGCCCTGCATCACTGCAAAGCGTTGTGAGCTCTTACCTCACATTCTCACCCTTGCCTGCTAGAGCAGGCGGTTGTTTTCTTCTGCATTACGGCATTCTCGCAAATACTTCCCGTTAGGAAGCGAGGTGTCCTGCGATGCCCCGACTTTCCTCAAGCAGACCGAAGTCTGCCAGCGACAGACCATCCGGCTCTGCACTCTCTTTGGCTGTTGGATATTTTCTGGCGGCAAAAGTAGCAAAAAAAACTTGCAACACAAATCTAAACTATTCTTAAACGTATTCTTTTATGGTTAAACAATTGAAAAAACACGAATAATTGGCCCCGTCGGACAACTCCGTTACAGACGGAAGTCATATTTTTGCACATTGAAAAAAATATAACGAACACTATAAATTATGGAAAAGAAAAGATTCAAGTCTTTGGCAATGTGCCTGATGTTTGCCGCAGTTTCTGCGCTGACAGCAAATGCAACAAGTAACGTGAACAGCGTCGGGGCAATGATAGACCTCACACACGCTGCGGAAAGTACCGTAAATTCAGTCGTATACATCAAGGTCACAATGGCGAGCAAAATCATCAGACAGACCTACAGGTCTCCGTTCGATGATTTCTTTGGTGATTTTTTCGGGTTCGGCGACGGTCAGAATCGCAGACAGCAGATAGAAACGCCAAAACGGCAGGCTGCCGGCAGTGGGGTAATAATCTCGACAGACGGCTATATCGTTACTAACAACCACGTAGTGGAAGATGCCGACGAGATTCAGGTTAAGCTGAACGACAAGCGTGAGTTCAAGGGCAGGATTATCGGAACAGACAAAACATCGGATCTGGCCCTGATAAAGATTGAGGCAGAAGGGTTGCATGCCATTCCAATAGGCGACAGTGACAAGTTGAAAATAGGGGAGTGGGTGTTGGCCGTAGGAAATCCGTTTAACCTTACAAGCACGGTTACAGCAGGTATTGTGAGTGCCAAGTCCCGTTCGCTGAATGCAAACGATGTGGAATCTTTCATACAGACAGATGCGGCCATCAACAGTGGCAATTCCGGCGGTGCGCTGGTAAATGCGCAGGGAGAACTTGTAGGCATAAATGCAATGCTGTACAGCCAGACAGGGTCTTTTACCGGCTACGGGTTCGCCATTCCCACAACGATAATGAACAAGGTGGTTGAAGATCTGAAGAAATTTGGAACGGTACAGCGTGCCTTGCTTGGCATCGCAGGAGCGGATCTGAACAAATACGTTGATGAGCAAAAGGAGAAAGGCAAAACTGATGCCGACCTTGACTTCGGGGTCACAGAGGGTATCATTGTTCTGGAAGTGCCTGTTGACGGTGCCGCCGCTGTTGCCGGAATTGAAGAAAAAGATGTTATCACAGCCATTGATGACAAGCAAATCAAGTCCATGGCGGACATGAAGGAAATACTTGCAACACACCGTCCCGGCGACAAAGTCAAGGTAACGTTTCTCCGCAAGAAGAAAATATACACCAAAGATATCCAGCTTAGAAACATACAGGGTACGACCGATACGGTTTCTGAGGTTGATATAAATAGTCTTGGGATCGCTCTAAAGCCGCTTACCGCAGAACAGAAAAAAGAACTTGCCTTATCAAACGGATTGCTTGTGTTCGCCATAAAAGACGGAAAGATGAAAGAAGCTGGCATCACGAAAGATTTGATAATCATTGAAGTGAATGATGTCCAAATGAACACTAAAGCAGATTTTGACGAAGTTGTAAGGGCTGCTAATTCCTCAAAGCTTCCCGTGCTTTGGATCAAGGCAAAAACACAGAGCGGGAAACCTTGCTATTTTGCGGTTGACCTAAGAAACGACAATAAGGAGAAAAAATAAGTTTTCCGCAAAAGGACAAATATTAAAAGCACTATTCTACGGAACTGTCCTCTGCAAAGTCAGCCGGCTTTGCGGAGGACAGTTCCGTATCTCGTATTCGTGCAAAGAGACTGGGGGTGTCATTCAGCTTAGTGAGCAAGGCTCTTGTTTCTGTATTTGACGGTTTGGCAACCATGAACCCTATTAAACATAATGCCCATTCCTTTTTGAAAGCCGGAAGAATCTTTTCGGCGTGTTTGCGTGTCGTCTTTGTCTGTGATGTTTATTTTTATTAACTTTGCCAAAACAGAATGAAAAGCCCGACCGTATGAAGGAAGACGACATTGATTTCACTGAAGTAGGCAAAAACAATAATACAGAGACAGAGGAACACGCAAAATACGATCCGCAAAAACACACGGAAACTGCCAAAGAAACCCACAAACTTGGCGGAATGTATCAAAACTGGTTTCTGGATTATGCCAGTTATGTAATATTGGATCGTGCCGTGCCTCATCTCGGAGACGGTTTGAAGCCTGTGCAAAGGCGTATTCTCCATTCAATGAAGCAAATGGATGACGGCAGGCTTAACAAGGTGGCCAACATTGTGGGCAACACTATGAAATACCACCCCCATGGCGATCAGTCTATTTATTCCGCACTGGTGACATTAGGACAGAAAAATCTACTGATAGACTGTCAGGGAAACTGGGGCAACATTCTTACAGGTGACGGCGCGGCAGCGCCACGATACATAGAAGCAAGATTAAGCAAATTTGCACTTGATGCTGTCTTCAATTCAAAAACCACAGAATGGAAATTGTCGTATGACGGCAGAAACAAAGAACCGATTACCTTGCCCATAAAATTTCCGTTGCTCCTGTGCCAAGGTGCAGAAGGTATTGCCGTCGGATTGAGTGTCAAAATTTTGCCGCACAATTTCAATGAACTGTGCGATGCCGCTGTCGCATATCTCAAAGGAGAGGAATTCCGTCTTTATCCGGATTTTCAGACGGGGGGAGGCATAGATGTGTCGCATTATAATGACGGGCAGCGTGGAGGCAATGTAAAGATAAGAGCCAAAATAAACAAGGTGGACAACAAGACGTTGTCAATCACTGAAATACCCTATGGCAAAAACGTAAGGGGCATCATAGACTCCATACAAAAAGCAGGAGAAAAAGGCAAAATCAAGATTAAGCGGATAGACGACACCACGGCGGAAAACGTGAACATCATAGTTCATCTACAACCTGGCGTGTCACCGGACAAAACGATAGACGCACTCTATGCCTTTACTGACTGCGAGGTCAGCATCTCACCGAACTGCTGTGTGATAGAAGACAGGACACCGCGTTTCCTGAGCGTGAGCGAAGTCCTGCGCCATAATGTCAGACAGACCAAGCAGTTGCTCCGCAAAGAACTTCTGATACATAAGGCGGAACTTGAAGAGGAACTTCATTTTGCTTCACTTGAAAGCATTTTCATAAACGAACGTATCTACAAAGACAAGGAATTTGAGCAGGCGCCAAACATGGATGCCGCATGCGCACACATTGACGACAGACTCACCCCTTGGTATCCGAAAATGATCCGGGAAGTCACAAAAGACGACATCCTGAAGCTGATGCTTATCAAGATGCAGCGTATCCTTAAATTCAACAAGGATAAGGCGGAAGAACAAATCCTGAAGCTGCAGGCGGATATCCGCAAGACCGATAAAGACCTTAAAAACATCAACGAAGTAACCACCAACTGGTATCTGCAGCTGAAAGACAAATATGGAAGCCAATATCCGCGCAGAACCCAGATAACCGCTTTTGGGCAGATTGAGGCATCCAAGGTGACGGAACAGAACCAAAAGCTTTATGTGAACAGAGAAGAGGGATTCATGGGAACTTCGCTGAAAAAGGACGAATATGTCTGCAACTGCTCTGACATTGACGATATCATTTTGTTTTACAGAGACGGGACATACCGGGTGGCAAAAGTCAACGAGAAAGTTTTCATAGGCGAAACGGAACGCTCAAAAGCTGAAGGGAAAAAGGCGGAACTTATCCACATTGCGGTGTTTAAGAAAAACGACAAGCGCACCATCTACAACGTAATATACCGCGATGGCAAGAAAGGAATATACTACATGAAGCGTTTTTTTGTCAGTGGCGTTATCAGGGAACGCGACAACGACCTGACAAAAGGGACTCCCGGCAGCCGGGTCGTTTACTTCTCTGCAAATCCAAACGGGGAGGCTGAGGTTGTACATGTCACGCTCAAACCGGAACCCCAAGTGAGGAAACTGACTTTTGACATAAACTTCGCCGCTCTGGCGATAAAAGGCCGCGCTGCATTGGGCAACATAGCTTCGCGCAACACAATATACCGGATTAACCTCAAAAGTCACGGAGTGTCCACCCTGGGCGGGCGCAAAGTCTGGTTTGACAACGTCGTACGGCGGCTTAACTATGAAGAACACGGATTGTATTTGGGCGAATTCCAAGGCAACGACAAGGTTCTGGTGATACTCAAGTCCGGTGAATTTTACACCACAGATACAGACATCAACAACCACTACGATGAAGACATCCTGTTTATCGGCAAATATGATCCGAACACCGTCTGGTCTTTGGTGTACTCAAACAAAGAGGTCGACAACAACCCCTATCTGAAGAGATTCCAACTCGCGGCCACTGCAAAACGGCAGAATTTTCTTGGTGAAGAAACGATTTCCGCAATATATGTTTTGTCACACGAATTTTATCCGAGGATCAAAGTGACATTCGGAGGCAACAGCAGTTACAAAGAGCCGCTTGAAGTGGAATGCGCAGACTTCATTGCCGTCAAGGGTTTCAAAGCAAAGGGGAAGAGACTTACCAGTCTGGAAACGGCACAGATAGAAGAATTGGAGCCTTTACGCCACAGAGAAGATGCCGACAACGATGAAACCCTATCCGTTGAAGCGGGTTCGGAATCGCAATCGGATGCCGGGGAAGACGAAACCCCGCAAAAGAGTGACGATGAAATACGCGACGAGATAAACGGACAACTGCGTTTGTTCTGATACCGTTGCAGTATCTGTCAGGTATAAAAACTTGTGCACCGGAGCAAAAAACGCGGTATCTTCTTTGGGATTCTGAAAAAAACGTGTACTTTTGCACCGCAAACACGGGCGAGTGCTACACGGCTAGCTCCCTTCGAATCCCCCAGGGCTTGACCGCAGCAAGGGTAGTTGGTTGTAGCAGCGCGATGCAGTTAGCTTGCCCACCCCGCCTCTTTAGCTCAGTTGGCCAGAGCACGTGATTTGTAATCTCGGGGTCGTTGGTTCGAATCCGACAAGAGGCTCTGCAAAAAAGGACGTTTTCGAAAACGTCCTTTTTTTATGTCTATAATATTTACGTTCTGGTGACGCAAATAAAATATAAATCACTACATTTGCTTGACAAACCAGACGTCTCATCACGAAAAGTGCAGGTCTTATAAAGGAGAGTCACCATACCCAAACGAGAACAGGCAGTATGACACTGGACGAATGCAAGACAATAAATCTTCCGACACACAAAGACAGTCGCGGCAGCCTTACCCTCATTGACAGGGACACGGCATACGCCTCTCTGCCGTTTGTGCCTAAAAGATGCTTTTGGATTCATTCCGTCTCAAACAACGTAACGAGAGGGGAACACGCACACCGCACATGCTGGGAGCTCGTTGTGCCGGTATACGGCAGTTTCAGCCTTGGTCTGCATGATGGCTTTCATACCAAAGATGTAGTTGCCGACAACCCGTGCAGAGGAATTGTGATACCGCCGATGGTTTGGTGTCGTCTGTGGAATTTCTCGCCCGGTGCCGTATGCCTTGTGCTTGCCTCTGAGGACTACGACAAAGACGGGTACATCAATGATTTTGATTCCTTTTTGAAGGAGGTGGCGAAATGATTACTGTCGCACCTTATTGTCATTCCATGAAAGGGATGTGGAACACATTTCAGAAAGAAGCGTGCAACGCTACCCTCCTCCACAGCCGCGACTATATGGACTACCACAAAGAACGCTACGAAGACGCTTCGCTCGTGTTCCTTGATGACAAGAACAAACCGGTCGCGCTGTTTCCTGCCTGTCTGGGCAGAAACACGCCCGACACTGTTGTCTCGCATGAGGGATTGACCTATGGCGGTCTGGTTGTTCCTCCGCAGATACATGCATACACAGTAGAAGAAATCTATGCGGCACTTGCCGCTTTCTATAAGAACGAAAAGCATATAAGCAGGCTTGTGGTGAAGCCCGTTCCGTATATATATTCCACACAGCCCTGCCAGGAGGAACTTTATGTGATAAGCCGTCAAAAAAGCGTGCTGGTCGAAAGACATCTGAGCCAGACGATTGATTTGGAACAACCTGTCAAGACAAGTAAACTGCGCCAACGGTGCATTCTCAAGGCGGAGAAATCAAACGTGGAGACAAGGGAGGCTACAGCCATGGACGACTGGGTGTCTTTTCATGCAATTCTCACGGATGTCCTTAAAAACAGGCACGGTGTCAGCCCTGTCCATACGTTTGAGGAACTATGGTCTCTGCACTCGTGTTTCCCGCATGAAATCAGACTTTACGTTGCAGTCCGTCATTCTGCGGTTTTGGCCGGTTGTGTGGTCTATGTCTCAAAGAATGTCATGCACACGCAGTACCTTGCTTCTTCTCCCGAAGGGTTTGAGACAGGGGCTTTGGATTTGGTTGTCAGAGATGTTGTGCTCCGTGCAAAAGAGGAAGGAGTCCGCTATCTAGACTTCGGAGTGTCAACCGAAAGGAATGGCGAACTGAACCATGGGCTTGCCCTGCAAAAAGAGGGGTTCGGAGGCCGGGGCGTTTGCTACGATACATACCTGATAAGCTTATGAAAATTCCATATTTGAACCTGCGTGCGCTCAACGGTCTCAATTCCGGAGGGCTTAAGAGGGCGGCAGAACAGGTTATAGATTCCGGATATTACCTTAACAGCCAGGATGTTCTCGGGTTTGAACAGCGTTGGGCAAAATATGTTCAAACCCGATATTGCGTCAGCACGGCAAACGGGCTTGATGCCCTTACGGCAATTCTTGCCGCCATGAAATCCATGTACAACTGGAGCGACAACAGTCAGGTGATCGTGTCCGCCCACACGTTCATAGCATCGTTTCAGTCCGTTGCAAGAGCGGGGCTGACTCCCGTCCCGTGTGACATAGACCCGGCGACATACCTGATATCGCCGCAGAAAATAGTGGAGTCTGTCACGCCTCACACCGTTGCGATAATGCCGGTACACTTGTATGGCCGAATTTGCGATATGGATGCCATAAGGCAAATCGCCGGTGACCGTCACCTCAAGATTGTGTCCGATGCCTGCCAGGCGCACGGAATGTGCAAAGGTGCGGCTATGGGCGATGCGGGAGCCTTTAGTTTCTATCCGGGGAAAAATCTTGGAGCATTGGGCGACGGCGGTTGCATCTGCACCGACAACGAGGAAATCGCAATCCGTGTACGCACATTCTGCAACTACGGTGCAAAGGAAAAATACAGGCATGACGTTCTGGGGGCTAATTCCAGGCTGGATGCCATTCAAGCCGCGTTCTTGTCTGAAAAGCTGCCTTTCCTTGACAGCCAGAACGAACAGCGGCAACAAATCGCAGCTTTTTACAAAGAGCATATAGCAAACTCCAGGATCACCGTTCCGTATTCAGACCGTAGCACGCAGATAAGCAATTGGCATATCTTTCCTGTTTTGTGCGCCAAACGCAGCGAACTGCAGAAACATCTTGCAGCGGCAGGAGTGGAAACGATCATACACTACCCCACTCCGCCGCACAAACAGGCTGCGTTTGGTCCTCTGAACAACATCTCGATGCCGATAACGGAAGCCGTCTGTGCGGAGGAATTAAGCATCCCACTCAACCCTACTCTCACGCCGGAACAACAAGAATACATCGTTGAATCCCTGAATTCTTTCTGACAGCCCCCTCCCGCTATTGCTTTTCCGCAAAAAACGTTTCTTCCAACACAATTAATGACACTTCCGACCATAGACATACTGATATGCACGATCGCCGAGCGGATAAACAGGATACCCGGCATGCTTCTCCCTCCGGCAGAGGGAATACACTACACCGTGTCGTATCAGACTGACGGGAAAAACATCCCGCCTTCAGACGAACTCCTGAAACGCTCCGATGTGAAGATATTCACGCTTCCGGGAAGAGGGCTGAGCAGAAACAGGAACAACGCCATCAGACATGCAACAGGGCAGTTGCTTGTCATGTCTGACGATGATGCGTCATACAGCATTGAGCAACTGCGGCAGATACAGCTTGTCGCCGCGCGGAATCCGCAGGCAGATGTCCTTACTTTCATGGTGTCAACAGATTGCGGAAGCTTGCTGCACCCCTATCCCGCAAAGGAATTCGTATATCCGCACAGACCAAAGGGTTTTTATTATACCTCAGACGAAATAGTGCTCAGAAGAGGCACGGGCTACCCGCCCTTTGACATCCGTTTTGGGTTGGGCTCGGACAGGCTGCACATGGGCGAAGAGGAAATTTTCATATACGACTGCCACAAGAGAAACCTGCGCATCGAATTTCATCCTTTTGTGCTGCAAACGGTGCCAAAAACCACAACATCAACTTTTTACTCGACAACTCGCTCTCTCCAGGAATCCAAAGGTGCGGTGCTTGCTTTGGTTCACGGAGCACCCGTGGCTCTTGCGCACATCGTTTACACAGCTTTCAGGATGCGGAAAACAGTTCCTCCTTGGAAACACCTTGTAAATCTGCTAAACGGCATGTTCTATATTTTAACAACAAAAAAACACGATGGAACGGTTAATCAGGTTGTATGAGTCAAAGTTCGGCACGGTCCCGGCCAAGACGGAGCAAATCAGTGAGTCCGGCAGTGCAAGAAAATATTTCAGGCTTTCTTCAGACAATGGTTCCGCTATAGGTGTCATCGGCAGCAGCCAGGAGGAGAACAGGACCTTTATAGAAATAACCGGACATTTCAACCGGCAGAATCTTCCTGTGCCAACGGTGTATGGCGCAAGTCCGGACGGTATGGCATATCTGCAGAGCGATTTGGGAGACACCTCGCTTTACCGGATGCTGACGGACGCACGCAACGCCTGCAAATATACAGATGCAGACATCCTGTGTCTTGAAAAAGTCATCCGGGCTCTGCCCCGTATGCAGGTGATCGGTGCAAGAGGACTCGACTTGTCCGTTTGCTACCCTACGGCCAAGATGGACGATACGGCTATCCATTTTGACCTTAACTATTTCAAGTACTGTTTTCTGAAACTACAGCCCGAAACGGATTTCAACGAATTGGAACTGGAGAAGGATTTTTGCGCTTTTTGTGCGGATATAATGAAAACGGCAAGCGCAGACCACACCCTGATTTTGCGGGATTGCCAAGCCCGCAATGTGATGATGAAAGCAGACGGAGACGACTTGGTGCCATATTTCATTGATTACCAAGGATGCCGCATCGGCCCCAAGGAATACGATCTGGCTTCGTTCCTGTGGCAATCATCGGCGCACTATCCCCAAGACCTCCGCGACAGGCTCGTCAAATGCTACGTTGACTCCCTTACGGAATTGTGTCCTGACACAAATCTCGACACCGTGCGCAAGAACCTTGAACTAATGGTGCTGTTCAGAATTCTCCAAGTGCTTGGGGCATACGGATTCAGGGGGCTGATTGAGCGCAAACCCTATTTTCTGAACTCCATACCGGCTGCCATTGCCAATCTAAGGGAAGTCATAGACAAGGGTACAGCCAAACCGTATCCTTATCTGGAGAAAGTGCTTGAAGATATCGTGCGGAACAGCGCAAGTCGCGGAAAAAGCGGCGTTTTGCCGTCTCTGGGGCACGCGGACGGACACCATGACAGCACCCTGACGGTAACGATACACAGTTTCAGTTTCAGGAAAGGCATACCCGGCGACCCCTCTGGAAATGGTGGGGGATATGTCTTTGACTGCCGCTCAACGCACAACCCCGGCAAATACGACCGCTACAAAGACCTGACAGGGCTGGACGCACCAGTGATACGGTTTCTTGAGGACGATGGTGAAATCATGACTTTTTTGGAACACGTGTATCCGATTGTCACGCATCATGTACGCCGTTACATGGAACGTGGATTCACAAGCCTGATGATTTCGTTCGGCTGTACGGGAGGGCGGCACCGCAGCGTATATTCGGCGCAACGCACGGCAGAGTATCTAAGACGTGTTTTCCCCGACATAAACATACACCTTGTCCACAGGGAACAAAGCATAGATGTTTACCTGTGAAAACCGTGTCCTGTGCAAAACGGTTAATGACTCTGAAAACCGAAACAAGGGAATTGACGGCAGAACTTAAGGAACGTGCAGAGAACAAATTTCCTGAAGTGATAGGGTTCAGGTGTGTTACAAAGACAAATTGCACCGGTTGCCGCCAACAAAATGCCATTGGCCTGTATTGCTGAAAGGAAAAATGATTACCTTTGCGGAATACGAAAACGATCAGACCATGACAGCAAACGCATTGACGCTCGACACCTTCTACAAGGCCCAGTTTGTCTTGAGCAAAGTGCTGCGTACGACAGAACTCATCAGGACGGCGCGGATCAACCCGGACTGCGATGTGTATATCAAACCGGAATGTCTTCAGAACACGGGGTCATTCAAGTTGCGTGGGGCATACTTCAAGATTTCACAACTTTCGGACGAAGAAAAGGCGAAGGGCGTGATCGCGTGTTCTGCCGGCAATCATGCGCAGGGCGTGGCGCTCGGAGCTACAAGCATGGGGATAAAAAGCCTTATATGCCTCCCCGAAGGGGCCCCTATAGGCAAAGTGGAAGCCACGCGGAGACTGGGTGCGGAAGTGTGTCTGGTGCCTGGTGTGTACGATGATGCTTACCAGCATGCCCTTCAGCTGCGTGATGAACACGGTTACACCTTTATTCATCCGTTCGACGACGTAAACGTCATTGCGGGGCAAGGGACAATCGGTCTGGAAATTCTGAACCAGTTGCCCGACGTGGAAGCCGTGATAGTTCCGGTAGGTGGCGGTGGTCTCATTTCCGGCATTGCCTTTGCCATCAAGTCACTCAATCCGAACGTCAAGGTCTACGGCGTACAGGCAGAGGGCGCGCCCTCTATGGTAAAAAGCCTTGAAGACCACACCATCGAGTGTCTTCCCGGAGTTTCGACCGTTGCCGACGGAATAGCCGTAAAGGAGCCGGGCAAGCTGACCTACGAGGCCTGCTCGAAATACGTTGACGGGATGGTCACCGTAAGCGACGACGAAATATGCGCTGCCATTCTGCGTCTGCTGGAACGCGAGAAACTCGCCAGCGAAGGTGCCGGTGCCACAAGCGTTGCCGCCGTAATGTTCAACAAAGTGCCGGTCAAGGGAAAGAAGACCGTGTGTGTCGTCAGTGGAGGAAACATTGATGTGACGCTGCTCAACAGGGTGATAAACAGAGGTCTGCTGAAATCCGGACGGCTCTGCTCAATCGAGATAGAACTTGAGGACGAACCGGGACAGCTCGTTGGCGTCAGCACGTGTATTGCCAGAGTGGGCGGCAATGTGACAGGTGTCCACTACGACAGAATGAGCATCATGAAGAAAGTCACCCAGTGCATCCTGAAAATTGACATCGAGACCAAAAACCACGAACATATCGAACAGATAAAGAAGGAACTGCAGAACCACGGCTTCAAACTTTATCCGCAGGAATAGACAAACAAAACCTTACTGTTATGGAATCAATACATTCTGACAAAGCTCCGAAAGCCCTTGGGCCGTACAGCCAGGCAATCAAAGCCGGAGGCTTCGTATTCTGCTCGGGCCAGGTGCCCATTGACCCCGCCACCGGTTCCTTCGTTGACGGTGGCATAAAAGAACAAACCCGCCAGTCCCTGACAAATGCACGCAATGTCCTGCAGGCGGCCGGACTGGACTTGGCAGACGTGGTCAAGACAACGGTGTTCCTGGCCGACATGGACGATTTCGCTGACATGAACGGGGTTTACGAGGAATTCTTTACGCCTCCCTACCCGGCCCGCTCCGCCGTGGCTGTCAAAAAACTGCCCAAAGGCGCACTTGTGGAAATCGAGTGCATCGCTTCGGTCGGATGAGTTGTTGCTCAGGCAATCAAGAAGGGGGTGTGTCAATTCTGGCACACCCCCTTCTTCTGTTTATGTCCTGAGGGAGCAGGACTCCTTTCCGCGACTAAACGATGCCTTGCGCCATCATGGCCTTGGCAACTTTCATGAAACCGGCGATATTGGCACCCTTCACATAGTTGACATAACCGTCGGGTTCTGTTCCGTACTTGACACAGTTCTCGTGAATGTTTTCCATTATGCCGTGAAGCCGCCTGTCCACCTCTTCCGAAGTCCATGACAAACGTTCTGAATTCTGGCTCATCTCAAGGCCTGACACGGACACGCCGCCGGCATTTGCAGCCTTTCCGGGGGCATACAGGATCTTGGCATTCTGGAACACGCGTATTGCTCCGGGGGTAGAAGGCATGTTCGCACCCTCGCTGACAGCTATGACACCGTTTGAAACCAGAGTCTTTGCGGCCTCTTCATTGATTTCGTTCTGGGTGGCCGAAGGCAACGCTATGTCGGCCTTTTCCGCCCATGGCTTTGCGCCTGCCACATACTTTGCGGCAGGATACCTGTCAACATATTCTTTTATGCGACCACGGTAAATGTTCTTGAGTTCCATGATGTAGTCAAGTTTCTCCCGGTCAATTCCTTCAGCATCATAAATATAGCCGTCCGAGTCGCTCATGGTGAGGACTTTGCCGCCAAGCTGGAGAACCTTTTCAGCCGTGTATTGGGCAACATTTCCGGCTCCGCTTATAAGCACAGTCTTTCCTTTGAGGTCCATTGACTTCGTCTTTAGCATTTCCATAAGGAAATATACATTGCCGTATCCCGTGGCTTCCGGACGTATCAGAGAACCTCCGAACTCGCGCCCTTTCCCCGTAAACACACCGCTGAACTCACGGGTGAGCTTCTTGTACATACCAAACATATATCCCACTTCACGGCCGCCGACACCAATGTCTCCTGCGGGAACGTCAACGTCCGGACCGATATTGCGGGTCAATTCAAGCATAAACGCCTGACAGAAACGCATGACTTCAGCATTGCTCTTTCCGCGGGGAGAAAAGTCGCTGCCGCCTTTTGCACCGCCCATGGGAAGTGTGGTAAGGGAATTCTTGAAAGTCTGCTCGAAAGCAAGAAACTTCAGAATACCCAGATTTACAGACTTATGGAAACGCACACCGCCCTTATAGGGACCGATGGCATTGTTGTGCTGCACTCTGTAACCCGTGTTTGTTTGGATATTGCCCTTGTCGTCCATCCAGCTCACGCGGAACGTATAGATGCGGTCAGGGATGCAAAGCCTTTCGATAAGGTTAGCCTTGTCAAACTCCGGGTGCTTGTTGTATTCTTCCTCGATAGTGGAAAGAACCTCTTCTACGGCCTGATGGTATTCGGGCTCGTTTGGAAATCTGCGTTTAAGATTCTCAAGTACAGTTTTGGCATTCATAGGATTAGTTGTTATATAATACAAGTCTTTCTGCAAAAGTAGTGTTTTTGCAAACATTATCAGGAACGTGGCACAAGGAAACTCTCTTTTGTCACAAAACAGCCACAAGAACTTGACAAGTTAAAGACAAAAGGGAGGATTTTCTCTATCAAACATGGCAAAACGGCATTTTTTGCAACAAAGCGTTTTCTTTGCAAGACCTTGCCGGGTCAAGCATGCCAAGCACAGCGGCGACAGTCATGCAAAACAGGCTTGTACACGGGAAATGCCGTCAAATGGAAGTCTTCTTCAGACCAATGCTATTCTCCACAGTCCGGGCACCCCTCTGCTGCCAAGGAAATACAGAAGCGACAGTTTTGTCCTGTGCAGACGGGTTGCAACGGTTCTGTCTATACCCGACAGTATTGGCAGAGAACGCTCCTTGGACGTTTCCTTGCAAACATGTCCGGCATAAATGGCAATACGGCAATTGAGCGACTTCAGCAGTTTCTTTCGCTCTCCGTCTCGTGCAAGTTTCATTATGTCAGAGTGTATGACCCTGTGGGCATGGACAATCCCGTCTGTCCTGTCGGAAAAACCGGTGCCTGTAATGCTGTCCGCATGCAGATGTATGCGATGAAAGCTGCCTTCCAGCCAAACCAAGTTCGGTTTTGCGAGAAGAATGCGCAGCCCCCACTCCAAATCATTCCAATAATACAATGTCTCGTCCCACAAGCCGTTGTCAAGGGCAAAACACCGTTTTAGCAGAAAAGACTGTGTCGCAAAATTGTTGCACACAATCTGGATTTCGGGATTGGCACACGGCTGCATCCTTTTCGCGCGCACCTTTCCGTCGGGGAAAACGATGTTCGTTCTGAAAGCCACGACATCGGCACCTTCTTCCTTGGCTTTGCGGTAAGCCATGGGGAGCAGCTCGGGAGAAAATTCGTCATCCGAATCAAAAAAACAGACATACTCCCCACTTGCACACCGCAGCCCTGCATTGCGTGCCGCTGCCGCTCCTTTTTTGTCTTCTCTTGTTATTGAAACAGACAATGTCGTATTTGCCGTGAGCTTTCCACACAGCCGTTCCGTCACGGCTCTCGCATCGGGACTGGAATTGTTGTCAACAAAGATGATTTCCACATTGTCCATTGAAATGCCCGAAAGGCTGTTGAAAAGTCTTTCAAAAAATCTCGGACGGTTATGGAATGGAATAATGACGGAAACGGTAATCATAGCTTGTCCTGCAGTTCTTGTAAGGTTTCCAGCTTGCCGATGTCGGTAAGCTGCAGGTCTTCTTGCCCTGTAGCGTGAATGCGCAGTTCTTTGCAACGGTCAATATAGAAGTCCATTATCCCGAATCTGGACGGCCAGTCCCACATATGTTCCACCAAACGCTTGCTGACAACGTGAATGCCGGAAAAGGCAAGCATAACACAGTCTTTCACGTCAAGATTCTTGAACGGGCTCTTGACTTCTCCCGTTTTGATGTTTGTCCATCCTACAAGACGCATGTCTTCATCAAAGAGCAGATATCTGGTTGTTTTGCGACGGCTGACAAGCAGCAGCGCATCATTGTCCCCCATCTTGCCGTACAGTTCTCCCAGACGGGCATTGCTGTAGATGTCTACATTATGGAGCAACACAGGAGTCTCAGACTTTCCGAACAGTGCCGGCGCAGCAAAACGAAGCCCGCCTCCCGTGTCCAGAAGACAGTTTGTCTCGTCGCTGATATTAACCTCAACCTTGTTGTCACACAGGAGACTGGCAAACTCGTCTGACTTCACGTAGTCAATTATCTGGCTGGCGAAATGGTGGACATTAATCGTAATGCTGTCAAAGCCTTCGGCGATTATTTTTTTTGAAACATGCCACAGCAGAGGCTTGCCGCAAAGCTCCACAAGAGCCTTGGGCTTGCTGTCTGTAAGCGGAGCGAGGCGGGTGCCCAGCCCGGCGGCAAAAACAAAGGCTTTTTTTTTCATGTCTTGTCTTTTTGCTTGATGACAGACCGGCCCGGAGAGCAGTCTCCAATGGTTATTACGGCCTTTCTGTGAATGCCGTCGGCAACTATCGTGACCGGCTGGCGCAACCTTACATGCCTGACATGTTCCGTCTCTTCAAGGGCCTCAAGGCCGTCAAGGTATTCTTCGTTGTACACGCCGTCGTTTCTGAATGCGTTCACGGTGAAATAGCCCACACCGAGTGATGTCAGGTTCTGGAAAAAATGCGTGCCCTGCGACGGTTCTGTCTGGTATGCGTCAAGGCCGGCCTCCACAATTGCCTTTGCCGCTGAAATATGCGGCCACTTCACGGGTATTCCGAGCCACTCGTCACTGCTGCCCCACCGTCCGGGACCGATATACACGCAGTGTCTGTCTTCAGAGAGCAGCAAAGAGTTGATCTTCGCTATTTCCTCCGCAATTTGCGCATTGTGCGACGGACTGAAATTCTTTGTTTTCACATACACTATGTCGGTCACGTCCGATGAAATGCCATAGCCTATGGCATTGTCGGAACGCAGGAGACAGTCGCTGTCCGGGATTTGCGCAACATTCAGGTCAACGTCAATACGGTTGTCCACCATCGGTCTGATCTGGAGGAGATAGAACTCGCCGCTGCGGTCACTGTGCAGATTCACGGCAAACTCTATCTCAACGGGACGTTTCATTTCGTCCGCCCCATAAGCAAGGACTTGCCTGATCAGTTCGGGCAAAGGAAAGACCCCGTTTTGCAGGACTCCTGAAAATGAAACTATCTTCCTGTTGCGCCCCTCGTAGAAACCGTCGTATATTTGCTGGTCTTCCGGTATGTAGGTGGAGCACACATATTGCAGAGTCCCGTCTTTTTCCGCCTCTGCGACCGGAAGCTTTTGCAGGTTGAAGCCGTCATCCGTAGTAAACAGCAGTTCTTTTCCGCTCAGGTCCAAAGCCAGGAAAGAGGTCTGGGTTTCCCGCAGTGCCGTTTCCGTTTCGCTCATTTGCAGGACATGGTTCGGATATCTCGGACAGACCCTGAGGGAGACACCGCCGTCAACGATGTGCTTGCCGAGACCGAAAGCCAGCGACACGACCCCGTCTTCTGCCTGCTCGTTGTCTATGGGGTAATAATTGACACTGCGTGCCACACCGCTTATGACAGGATAGTATCTGCTGCCGTGCCGTTCGCCGACAACCTCCTGCAATATGACTGCCATCTTTTCCTGGTCAATGACATTTTGCGTGGCCGTCATATAGTCCTTTGAGGCATGAAAATAAACAGACGCATAGACGCACTTTATGGCCGAAGTCAGCATATACAGGCGGTTTTCAATCTCCCCGTCCGACGGTATCATATATGTGGAATACACACCGGCAAAAGGCTGGTAGTGCGCATCTTCAAGCAACGAGGAAGACCTGACCGCAATGGGACCCCTCACCACTTCCAGAAAAGCCTCCAGATCCGTCTTCAGGGAACGCGGAAACTTTGCGCTGACAAAAGAGTCCAACATCTCCTGGTCGCCGAAATCGTCCGACAGGGCAATCTGGTACAGATTGTTGTTGTCCATGAAAGAGTCGAATACATCTGTACACAAAACCACGGTTTTGGGAATCATTACCGGGGCGATGTCGTTCAGCTCGTTGTGTTTCTTCATTATGTGGTCAAGGAAGGCCAGGCCGCGTCCCTTGCCTCCCAAAGACCCCTCGCCTATTCTTGCGAAGTTGCTGTACTGGTCAAATCTTTCTTTTTGGAAAACGGCAACCACCCCCTTGTTCTTCATCTTCCGGTACGCGACAATGGCGTCAAAGATAATCTGCCGGTGAGTGTCGACATCCTGCAGGGACGACCACAGCACGCCCTTCAGAAAATCCGACAGTCCGAACAGGGCCCTTGAACTCAGCCATCGGCTGATATTGTTCCTCTGTATATGCCACAGAAGAGACTCGGCGGGAACCGTCAATATCTGGTTTTGCAGATCCCGCAAATTATGGACTCTCACGACCTCTTCCCTCGTCACGGGATCACGGAAGACAAAGTCGCCGAATCCCATATACATGCTCAGGACTTCCCTGAGGTCCTGTTCCATCTTTTTTGAATTCTTGTTTATGAAGTGGTATCCGCACTCCCACGCCCTGCTGCAGTTGCTTTCCTGTGAGCTGTCCAGTATCAGGGGTACATACGGGTCAGTCTCCCTTATCGACTTGAACAGCTTGAACCCAGCCTCTTCATCCTTTTCCTCCTCTTTGGGGTTCGCCCCTTTCACAAAATGCATGGGAAACCTGCAGTCGCTTATAACCCCCAGCGCATTATAGCCGAACCTCTTGAAGATATCCCACGCCTCTTCGTAATTGCGCGCGAGCACGATCTTGGGACGCCCTCTCATTCTGAGCGTTTCAAGTGAAGTGTTCAGTGCCTCCGTGGCAAACTCAAGGCTTTGCTGCAGCACGAACTTGTACAGCGAAGGCAATATCGAGGAATAAAACCGGATGTTGTCCTCCACCAGCAAAATCATCTGTACCCCCGCCTGAATATCATAGTCCATATTCATGCGGTCCTCGATGAGCTTGATTATCGTTATCAGCAAATCCGTATTGCCCAGCCAGCAGAACACATATTCGAAAATACCCAAGTCTATGTCCTGCATCCTCGCTGTGATGCCGTGGCTGAACGGTGTCAGGACAACGATGGGGATTTCCTCGTGTTTCTCCTTGATGCTCTTGGCCGTGTCAAAAACATCATCGGCCTCATTCGTGGACTTTGACGGCATGCATATCACCAAGTCTATCCCTCCCTCCCCAAGGTGGGCTTCCGCTTCGCTGCGTGTGCTGACCTGAATGAAACGGGGCGGGAAACGCAGTCCCAGCCGGGCGTATTCCTGGAAGATCTTCTCGTCAACCCGTCCGTCGTCCTCAAGCATGAATGCATCATAGGGATTTGCCACAATCAGCACGTTGCAGATGCGGCGCCTCATCAGTTCCGTGAACTGTGTGTCCCTGAGTTGCATTTTCATAGAACCAGCCTGTTCACACGATTCCCTCTAATATTGTTCGTCATCATTGGGAAACGCCACGCTTTTCACATCTGTCACAAACTGCCCTACGGCATCGGTTATGACGGAAGACAGGTCAGCATAACGCCGCAAAAACTTGGGGTGGAAGCCGTTGTCCATGCCGAGCATGTCTTGGGAAACCAGCACCTGGCCGTCAACTTCATGCCCGGCCCCGATCCCTATCACCGGTATCGAGAGCTCCCGGGTAACCCTCGCCGCCAGTCCGGCGGGCACTTTCTCCAGAACTATCGAGCAGCAGCCGACTTCCTCAAGCAAATGGGCATCCCTGATCAACTGCTGTGCCTCGGCGTCATCTTTCGCCCTTACGGAAAACGTTCCGTATTTGTTGATGCTCTGCGGGCGCAGCCCCAAATGCCCCATAATGGGAATCCCGGCATCAAGAATCTTCCTCAGCGTTTCGGCTATTTCCTCGCCGCCCTCCAGTTTCACGCAGTCGCAGCCGGTTTCCTTCATTATCCTTATGGCGTTCGTGACGCCCTCCGTGGCATTTACCTGATATGAGCCAAACGGCATGTCGCAGACAACCAGAGCGCGCGACACTCCCCTTACCACCGATTTGGCATAGCAAATCATCTGCTCGACCGTCACGGGCAGCGTCGTCTTGTTGCCCATCATGACATTTGAAGCGGAATCCCCGACAAGAATGGCATCGACACCCGCATTGTCTATGATCTTTGCCATAGTGTAATCATAGGCTGTAAGCATGGCTATCTTCTTGCCTTGCGTTTTCATTTCTTTCAACCGCAGTGTCGTTACCTTGCGGCTGTCATCAACGAGATATTTTGACATGGATGGTCATATTATGGTTACTGTAGTGCAAAATTAAGTAAATAATGTTTACGCACATCGTTATTTGTGATATTTGATGGCAGCAAGCATCTCGCTTCGGGATATGCCGGAGCAAGCTCCTTCATGCCAATCCGCAGCCGTAATTAAAATGTCCGTAATTTGGAGGATCATGAAAAAAAACTTAATTTTGCACTCCGAAACGGTTTGGTAGCTCAGCTGGATAGAGCAACAGCCTTCTAAGCTGTGGGTCCTGGGTTCGAATCCCAGCCAAATCACCGATGAGGGGTGCGTCACTGGCGCACCCCTCATTTTTGTAAACAAAGCATTGTTGGGGCTTGCTGGACTACAGCTATTTGCCCAACGACCTGAACATCTTGGCGATGCAGCGTTTCTTCTGTTCCATGTTGGGATGCACGTAGAGGTTGAGTGTCGTGGTGATGTTGGCATGACCGAGAAGCACGCTCACGGTCTTGTAGTCGCAGTTGCTTTCAATGCAGCGGGTGGCGAAACTGTGGCGCAGTCCGTGGTACTTCAACCGCGGGATGCCGAGTTTCGCCATCAGCTTGTGGTAGTAGTTGCGGTATGTGCGTGGCTCAGTTGGCTTCTGCTCGTTCGTCAGAACATAAAAATCGCTGCTGACCACCTTTTTCAAGGGTTTCACCATAGCCAGCAGCTCCTTGTTCATCGGTATTTCTCGGCAGGAGTTCTTGGTCTTGGGCGTGTTGATGACCAACTCTGTGTGCTTGGTCTCGCCGTCAACGACATAGATGCGCTCAATGGTACGGCTGACGGTTATCGTTCCCTTGTCGGCATCAATGTCCGCCCATTTCAAACCGCAGATTTCCCCGATGCGCAAGCCTGTGGTCAGACTGATGTAAATGCCGAGGTTGCGGAACGTGAAGTTATGCTTGATGTGGTCGAGGATTTTCTTGTGGTGCGCCACGGTCAGCACTTCAATCTCTTTGTTGCCTTCTGTCGTAGGGTACTTGATGTCCCACTCGCAATACG
>CAVEQO010000025.1:0-36838 GCA_963617965.1 Anaerovoracaceae bacterium | reverse complement strand
GCAGTTTCCCTATTATACCTCAGACGAATGCACGGTTCCGTGGAAGATGGATTACCTGTCGAGTAGAAAATGATAGCAAACTCTACCTTCACCTATGCTATTTGAAGTATATGCTTGATAGCATCAAGTCCAACAACCACTTTGCTGCAAACTTGAAGAAATTACTTCTGAAACATCCGAATGTGGATATCCTTGCCATGGGTTTCCCTGCAAATTGGCAGGAAGAAGCGTTGTGGCAATAACTCTTACAAAAAGGATTAAAGAGGCTGTATCGTAATTAGTTTTTTACGGTACAGCCTATTTTTTGTGTTCTACAGTATAGCGGCAAGGCTGCCCGTTAACCCAGTCTTCTCCCTTTTGTCACAGTTTCTTAATGTTATCGGGAAAAGTTTGTAACAACACGGGGCGAACTTTGCATCCGGAAACAGGAACACAAGTCCGGCTGTCCGCATTGCGGCATAAAAACACGAAACACCAACTTCATAAATACACACACAGTTATGAAAACAAAATCACTGTTCACCGGTCTCCTTGCCGTTGCGGCAGGAGCGGCAATGCTCACCTCGTGCGGCGGCAACGCCAAAAACACAGCGGCGGTAGACCTCTCGGGTGCCGGAGCCACCTTCCCCGAACCGTTCTACACCATGGTGTTTGACAGCTTCAGCGACTCCACGGGCAACACCGTGGCCTACGGTGGCATCGGCAGCGGCGGCGGAGTGCGCAACCTCAAGGACCGCACCGTGGACTTCGCCGCCTCCGATGCCTTTCTGAGCGATGCCGAGATGGCCGAAATGGGGGAACCCGTGATACACATACCCACCTGCATGGGTGCCGTGGTACTGGGCTTCAACCTGCCGGGTGTCACGAACCTCAACCTATCGGGCGATGTCATAGCCGACATCTTCGCAGGCAAGATAACCGTGTGGAACGACCCGCGCATCGCCGCCCTCAACCCCACAGCACAGCTGCCGGCAAAAAGCATCATTCCGGTCTTCCGTTCTGACGGCAGCGGCACCACCTTTGTGTTCACCTACTATCTCTCGCAGGTAAGCCCCGAATGGAAGGAACGCTACGGCGCAGCCAAGTCGGTTGACTTCCCCGCCGGACAGGCCGCCAAGGGCAATCCGGGCGTGGCAGGCATCGTCAAGGAAACGCCATACAGCATAGGCTACATAGGCTCAGAGTACGCTTTCGCACAGAAGATACCCATGGCCACGCTCAGAAATGCGGCCGGCAACCTCGTCAACCCCACCATCGGGAGCATCACTGCCGCCGCCGGCAGCGGAATGCCCGCCGACACCCGCACCATGATCACCGACAGCAGCAACCCCGAAGCCTACCCCATCAGCTGTCTCACGTGGATTGTCGTCTACAAGGAGCAGAACTACGGCAACCGCACCAGGGAGCAGGCCCAGGCCACGCTCCGGCTTCTCGAATTCATCCTGTCGCCCGGGGTGCAGAAAACCGCCGCTGCCGTCAACTACGCGCCGCTGCCGGCGGAAGCCGTAGCCAGCAGTCTCAAGAACCTCAAGACACTCACGTTCGACGGCAAGCCCCTTGAATGACACACACAACAATCTGACAGAAAAATGCTCAAATGTCTGACAGCCGACTCGGCTTTCAAGTTTACCCTCACAACCGCGGCCGTTGTAGTGCCGCTGGTCTGTGGGGGTATCGTGCTGGCACTGGTGTCCAACTCGCTTGACGCGTTCAGCCGCTTCGGATTTCTCCGGTTCATGTTCTCAGACGAGTGGTGCCAGACTCCCGGCCGCGAGTCCTACGGCGCACTGCCGTTCATCGCCGGCACACTGCTGACGGCCGGGCTTGCCCTACTGCTGTGCGTGCCGTTCAGTCTGGCGATAGCCCTGTTCAACGGCGAGTACTACAAGAACAGGCCCGTGGCCAAGGCTCTGGGTACCGTGGTGGATCTGCTGGCCGGCATCCCGTCGGTCATCTACGGCCTGTGGGGGTTCTACGTGCTGCGCCCCGTGGTGATGGCCCTCGGCCTGTCGCCACAGGGGTCGGGAGTGCTCACGGCCTCGCTGGTGCTGGCAGTGATGATAGTGCCCTATGCCGCCTCGCTGAGCACCGAGTTCATCAAGATGGTGCCGGTGCGCCTCAAGGAGGGGGCCTACAGCCTGGGGGCCACCCGCGCCGAAGTGCTCACGCGCATAGTGTTCCCCACTGCCGGTTCGGGAGTGTTCTCCGCTTTCATCCTGTCCATAGGGCGTGCTCTGGGCGAGACCATGACGGTCACCATGCTCATCGGTAACACCAACCAAGTGCCCGGCTCCATACGCGACACCGGCAACTCCATGGCCAGCATCGTGGCGAACCAGTTCGGCGAGGCCGACGGGCTGAAGCTCTCTGCGCTCTTCGGCATCGCCCTGCTCCTGTTTGCCGTCACCGCCGTCATCAACATCATAGGCAAAGTCATCATACGGCGCTGTGCCGTCAGAAGATAAACCCCAAACATCATGCACAACTCCATGAATATCCGCAAACGCTACCTGCAGAGCAAGATCCTGCACGCTGGCGTGTGCGTCACCGCCGCGCTGTCGGCCGTACCCCTGATACTGATACTGGGCAAGGTGTTCGTCAACGGCATTCAGTTCATCAACTGGCAGTTCCTGACCATGCCCACACCCACCGCCTTCAAGGCCATGGCGGCCGTCAACAACGGCGACCCCATTCCCGGCGGCATAGCCAACGGCATAGTGGGCACCTTCATAATGCTCGCCATGGCCTCGGTGGTGGCAATACCGCTGGGCGTGCTCTGCGGCACCTGTCTGGCGGAGAAACGCCGCACGTGGTACGCTCATGCGGTGAGCTACATGACCGACCTCCTGCAGGGCACACCGTCGGTCATCATAGGCATTGTGGTCTACGTGTGGGCCGTGGTGCCGTTCCACGGCTACAGTGCCCTGGCCGGATCTACGGCACTGTGCATCATGATGCTGCCCCTCATTGTGAGGTCTACAGAAGAAGCCCTCAAGATGCTGCCCCCCACGCTCAAGGAGAGCGCGCTCGCGCTGGGCGGCAGCTACCGGCGCACCGTCATGCGCATTCTCATACCATCGGCTCTGGGCAGCATCACTACGGGCATACTGCTCGCCATGTCAAGGGTGATAGGCGAAACGGCACCGCTGATGTTCACAGCCCTGGGCTGCGCCTCCATACAGTGGCGCGCCGACCTGCCCATGTCGAGCCTGCCCACACTGATATGGCAGTTCTACAACGACCCCGTGCTACAGCCTCTGGTGTGGGGCACGTCGTTGCTGCTGCTGTTCATGGTGCTGCTGCTCAACAGTGCAGCCAAAATCATACGCCGGCGCATGATGCGCTGACATTCACGCTACATCAATTTGCTTATACATACAGACATGGATTCCAACATTCTTGAGATAAAGGACGTCAGCATCTCCTACACACAGGGCTCCCTGGCCGTGAAACACGTCAGCGCCGGGATTCCGCGCAACATGATAACAGCCATCATGGGGCCTTCGGGCTGCGGCAAAAGCACCCTGCTGCGCGCTCTCAACCGCATGCACGACCTCTACGGCAACATTGCCGTCAGCGGACAGGTTCTGCTCAACGGCAACGACATAATGAAGATGCCGGCCATTGAGGTGCGCCGCAAAATAGGCATGGTATTCCAGCAGCCCAACCCGTTCCCCACCATGAGCATCGCCGAAAACGTGATGGCGGGATATACACTAAACGGCATACATGCGGGCAGGCAGAAGCGGATGACCATAATAGAGAGAGTCCTCAACAGCGTGGGACTGTGGGACGAGGTCAAGGACGTGCTGACCAAAAAGGGTACGTTCCTCTCCGGCGGACAGCAGCAGCGGCTCTGCATAGCCCGGGCCCTCGCCCTACAGCCCGAAGTGCTGCTCATGGACGAGCCGACCTCCGCACTCGACCCCATAGCCACCGCACGCATAGAGGAACTGCTCCTCAGGCTGCAAAGCGAAGTGACCATAGTCATCGTGACCCACAACATGGGGCAGGCCCGCCGCATTGCCGCCCGATCCATGTTCATGTATCTGGGCGAACTCATGGAGTACGGCGACACGGAGAAACTCTTCACCTCGCCGGTCTCACCGGAAACACGGGCCTACCTCGCCGGACATATGGGATAAGCGGCATCCGCTCCATTGCTTGCCCCGGCAGTTACGCATTTGCCGCCTTTTTCCGGAAAAGTGCTCTTCCCGTCCTTTAATTGTGGACGCATTGGCTGCAATTCAAACATAAAAGCGTTACTTTTGTGGCAAAATAGCAGTGTGAGCACACTGCGGAACTCATACAGCCATGGAAGTAAAGATCGAGGAATCGTGGCGGCAACACATAGGCGGGGAGTTCGACAAACCCTATTTCGCCGCCCTTGCCGGTTTTGTGCGCCGTGAATACGCCACCGGTGTCTGCTATCCTCCCGGACCGCTGATATTCAACGCCTTCAACCTATGCCCGTTTGACAAAGTGAAGGCTGTCATCATAGGCCAGGACCCCTATCACGAGCCCGGACAGGCGCAGGGACTCAGTTTCTCCGTAGCGGAGGGCGTGGCATTTCCCCCCTCGCTGCAAAACATATTCAGGGAGATAGGGCAGGATCTGGGCAAGCCCGCACCGCCCGCCGGCGACCTCACGCGGTGGGCGCGTCAGGGGGTGCTGCTGCTCAACGCCACTCTCACGGTACGCGCCCATCAGGCCGGCAGCCACCAGCGCCACGGATGGGAAGAGTTCACCGATGCCGCCATACGCGCCCTCAGCGCACGGCGCGACAACCTCGTGTTCTTGCTTTGGGGCGGATATGCGCATTCCAAGGCCAAACTCATAGACGGTTCGCGACACCTCATTCTGGAGGCGGCGCACCCCTCTCCGCTGTCGGCCAACCGCGGCGGATGGTTCGGCAACCGCCATTTCTCGCGCTGCAACGACTATCTGCGGCAACACGGCAAGGAAGAGATCGACTGGTAATACCACAGCCCATGAACAATCTGCCGCACTGCCTACGGTTACTGCCCCTGCTGCTGTCGCTGCCGCTGACGTTTGCCAACGGCAAGGACTGCCGGATTCCGTTCAACTCGTTTTCGTTCCGGTCCCTCCCCGCACTGCAGACAGGGTGTACGCAGGGCGTGGCCGCGGCATACGCCGGGGTGAGCAACGGATGGATTGTGGTGGCGGGGGGGTGCAATTTCCCCGGCACTCCTGCGGCACAGGGCGGTGCCAAGCGTTTTTACGACAACATTTTCGCTCTCAGTACAAGCAACCCGTCGAAGTGGAAACACTCCGGCAGACTGCCTGCGGCGGCAGCCTACGGGGTGTCGGTGACCACGCCCGACGGCATCGTGTGCGCGGGCGGCACGGACGGGACACGCAGTCTCTCCGCCACATGGAGGATTGCCGCCGGCAGCGACGGTACGGTGACAGTCACTCCCCTGCCCCCCCTGCCCACGGCCCTCGACAACATGGCGGGCGCAGCGGACAAAGACGGCTACATCTATGTGGCGGGCGGACAAAGCGGCGGCACTCCGTCACACAAGGCATACAGACTGAAATTCCCCGGAGGGAAAAGCTGGGAACGGCTGCCGGACTTCCCCGGACCACCGCGGCTGCAGGCCTCCGCCGCGGTGCAGGACAACGCCACCGGCACAGCGTTCTACCTCATAGGGGGCTACCACTCCGGCGGCACCAACACGTCGGCCCTGGCCTATGACCCCACCGCACGGACATGGAGGGAAAGCGCACCCATAACCGTCAACGGCAAGCCCGTCGCTGTGGCCGGGGCCGTCTGCGCCAGCTACGGCAATTCGTGCATCGTCTGCATGGGCGGAGTGAACAGGCAGGTGTTCGACAACGCACTGGCGGCTCTCGGCGACACCGCCGGGCCCGGCGGCAAGGCACGGCAGGCTGCCTACTTGCTCCACGAGCCTGAATGGTACCGTTTCAACGACTCCCCACTGGTCTACAACACCATTACCGACACATGGACCGTACTGCCCGGCAACGCCCGGCTGGCGAGGGCGGGGGCTGCCGTGGCGGATGCCGGCATCGGCGGCAGACGCTCTCTGGTGGTCATCAACGGGGAACTTAAGCCGGGCATCCGCTCGGACAGGGTGACTGCCGTAAGCGCAGAAAGCCACTCCTCTTTCGGATGGATCAACTGGAGCGTGGTCGGGATATACCTTGTGGCCATGCTTGCGCTGGGATATGTATTCATGCACCGCGGGAAGAGTGCCGACGATTTCTTCACCGGCGGCGGGCGCATCCCGTGGTGGGCGGCCGGCATCAGCATCTTCGCCACCATCATAAGTGCCATCACCTATATGTCGATACCGGCCAAGGCCTACGCCACCGACTGGAAATACTATCCCATGCAGATAATGATACTGGTGGTGGCATTTCCGGTGGTGAAATACTACCTGCCGTTTTTCCGCCGCCTCAACGCAAGCTCGGCCTACGCCTATCTGGAACAGCGCTTCAGCTATGGGGTGAGGGCCATGGCGAGCGCACTGTTCATGGCGTTCATGGTGGCACGCATGGCTCTGGTGCTCTTCCTGCCCTCGATAGCCCTGGCGGCAGTGACCGGCATTGACATCTTCACGTGCATAGGTCTCATGGCCGTCATAACCATAGTGTACTGCACCATGGGCGGCATGGAGGCCGTGGTGTGGGGCGACGTGGTGCAGGGCGTGATTCTCGTGGGCGGGGCCGTGCTTGCCGCCGTATACCTCATGACGCAGACACAGGGAGGCTTCGCCGGGTTCATGCAGACGGGCATGACCGACCACAAGTTCGTCCTCTTCGACTGGTCGCTTGACTACCGCACCCCGACTTTTTGGGTCATCATCATAGGCGGGCTGGCCAACAACCTCATTTCGTATACCTCCGACCAGACCGTGATACAGCGGTACATGACCACGCGCGACGAACAGTCCGCAAAACGGAGCATCTTCACCAACGCCGCACTGCAGATAGCGGTGTCGGTGGTGTTCTATACCATCGGCACGGGACTCTACACCTTCTTCAAGACTCACCCCACCGCGCTCGACATAACCCTGGACAAGACCGACACGATATTCCCGTTCTTCATGATAAGCCAACTGCCGCAGGGCATTGCGGGACTGCTCATAGCCGCACTGTTCGCCGCCACAATGAGCACGATTTCGTCAAACATCAATTCGGTGAGCACGGCGTTCACCCTCGACTTCTACAAGAGGTGGAGACCGCAGGCCAGCGAACGAGCCACGCTCCTCACGGCACGGTGGGCCGGAGTGGCGGCAGGGGCGGCGGGCACCATGATTGCCGTGCTTATGGCCATGGCGGACATCCACTCGCTGCTCGATTACTTCAACACCATTCTCGGACTCCTCACCGGCTCCGTGGGCGCACTCTTCATGATGGGCATCTTCTTCCGCCGCATCAACGCCGCCTGCGCCCTCGCCGGTTTCGTGTGCGGCACGCTTACGGTGTTCTACATGAACTACTGCACGCAGGTCAACTTCTTCCTGTTCGGGTTCGCAAGCATGGCAGTGTCCGTGGGCATTGCCCTGCTGCTTTCGCTCGCCATGCCCAACCGCAAAGACACCGGCACGCTGACATGGAGAGCCCTGCGGGACAGACAGCGGCAACAGACCGCCGCACACACAGCTCCAACCAGCCAAAAAACCAACCCATGACAAAAACCCTATCCATGACACGCACCGCACTTGCCGCGATCTCCATCATGGCAGCAACGGGCATGCTCGCCCAACAGGAAACGACCGCCCCTCTGCGCCCTGTTGAAAGCGACAGCATCTATTTCATGGACTTCTTCTGGCACGGTGTTCAGGAAAAGGCCTTGAAGACAGTGACCACCACACCCGCACGGCCTTACGTGACGGAAACGCTCTCTCCGTCACGCATAGCCGAAATGGAAAGGCTGTGGGACACTACTCTGGACAGTCTCGACATACTCGGAGAAAGCCCGGACTGCAGTCTCGGCCGGTCACTCCGGCTGTTCAGACAAAGCTATGCCCTGAACCTGCTCACCGGACAGGCCAAGTACATGGATCTCGCCGAACACGTCCTGACGAACAGCATTCTGCCGCGCTGGGAAAGCGAAGCGCCGGGGGCTGACAAGGACGAAGCCACACGGCTGCTGCGCACCGTAAACAAGATGGCATACTCCACATCCGGCAGCAATATCTACGCAAACATGCTCATGCGCACAAACGCCCACATCAAGACCGGAAAACTCGACCTGTTCCTGCGGAGCGTCAACAGCAGCCCGTGGTACAACGAGACCACCATATCGGTTGCGGGAAACAACGACCCCATTGAAATGCCCGATGTCGACTCGCCCAACATCTACCAGAAAATCATACACCACGACAGCACGTCACAACACCCGCCATGCGAGGCAAGCCTGCACCTGCGGATACCCATGTGGGCAACGGGAGAAACTCCGCTGCCGAACTTCAACGCATCTGTCCCGCGCAAGGCCAATGTACAGGTAATGGTGAACGGCACGGCATTGGGCCGCCCCTCCGCCAAGGACGGGTATATCGTGATAACGAGGAAATGGGCAGTGGGCGACTTGGTGACTGTCAGAATTCCCACTCCGATAATGCGCCTGGCCAGCTCAGGCCGTCCCGACAGCATCGCACTGCAGCGCGGACCGTTTGTGTATTATTATGTAGGAGCGGGACCCGACGACAGTATCAGCAGGAGCGGGACGGTCAGCCACCAGTTCAGCCGGACAGACAACGCCGTGGTGCTGAGCGGAGTGCTGTACGGCAGCGAAAACAGGTTCTATGCTCTGCCATATTACCGGGAGGGGGAAAAAGGAAAACTTTTTATGCCGGCAAAATAACTTTGGCACACGGTTTGCTTTACTCTTATGCAGAGAGCCGGCTGTCGCCGGCGGAAAAACAAACAACAAAACAACCAAATAAATTACAAGCTATGAAACTGAAACCATTAGCAGACAGAGTATTGATTTCTCCGGCAGCAGCCGAGGAGAAGACCGTAGGCGGTATCATCATTCCCGACACCGCAAAGGAAAAACCGCTTCAGGGTAGCGTCATCGCCGTGGGCGAGGGCAAGAGCGACGAGAAAATGATCCTCAAGGAGGGCGACCAGGTTCTCTACGGCAAGTATGCCGGCACAGAGATTGAATTCGAAGGTGAGAAATATCTCATCATGCGCCAGTCGGACGTGGTGGCTGTCATTAAATAACTTTTTGAACAAACATTAACCAAAGGAGGAAACAATCATGGCAAAGGAAATAAAGTACGACGTAAACGCACGTGAAACTCTCAAGGCCGGCGCAGACGCCCTGGCCAATGCAGTAAAGGTGACCCTCGGTCCCAAAGGCCGCAATGTGGTCATCGACAAGAAATTCGGCGCGCCGAAGATTACCAAGGACGGAGTGTCGGTAGCAAAGGAGATAGAACTTGAGGACGCATTCGAGAATGCCGGCGCACAGCTTGTGAAGAGCGTGGCCAGCAAGACCGGTGACGATGCCGGCGACGGAACGACAACAGCCACTGTGCTGGCTCAGGCCATCCTCTCCGAGGGCATGAAGAATGTGGCTGCCGGTGCGAATCCGCTTGACATGAAGCGCGGCATAGACAAGGCCGTGGCCAAGGTCGTGGCATCCATCAAGGACCAGGCGGAACAGGTGGAGAACAACTACGACAAGATCGAGCAGGTTGCCACCATCTCGGCCAACAACGACCCCGAAATCGGAAAACTCATCGCAGACGGAATGCGTGCCGTGAGCGTTAACGGCGTGATCACCATCGAAGACGGCAAGACCAACGAAACGCTGCTCAAGACCGTTGAAGGTATGCAGTTTGACCGCGGCTACCTGTCACCCTACTTCGTTACGGACACGGAGAAGATGGAGTGCGCCATGGAGAAACCCTACATCCTGATCTACGACAAGAAGATCTCCACCCTCAAGGACTTCCTTCCCATCCTTGAACCGGCAGTGCAGTCCGGCCGTCCGCTGCTCGTCATCGCAGAAGACGTGGATTCAGAGGCTCTCACCACTCTCGTGGTGAACCGCCTGCGCACACAGCTCAAGATATGTGCCGTCAAGGCTCCCGGCTTCGGTGACCGCCGCAAGGCCATCCTCGAAGACATCGCAATACTTACCGGCGGTGTGGTTATCTCGGAGGAGAAAGGCCTGAAACTCGAACAGGCTACTATCGACATGCTCGGCACAGCCGAAAAGGTTACCGTAAGCAAGGACAACACCACGATCGTCAACGGTGCAGGCGACACGAAGAACATCAAAGACCGCATCAACCAGATCAAGTCGGAGATTGCCAACACCACGTCTTCGTATGACAAGGAGAAACTCCAGGAGCGTCTTGCGAAACTCAGCGGCGGTGTCTGCGTGCTCGAGGTGGGCGCATCTTCCGAGACCGAACAGAAAGAGAAGAAAGACCGTTGCGACGATGCTCTCTGCGCAACCCGCGCCGCCATCGAGGAAGGTATCGTGACCGGCGGCGGTGTGGCTTACATCCGCGCCCAGGCCGCCCTTGAAGGCATGAAGGGTGACAACGCCGACGAAACGACGGGTATCAACATTATCCGCCGCGCCATCGAGGAGCCGCTGCGCCAGATTTGCCACAATGCGGGACTTGAGGGTGCCGTTGTTGTCAACAACGTCCGCGAGGGCAAGGGCAACTACGGCTTCAACGCCAAGACTGAGACCTACGAAGACCTCCGCGCCGCCGGAGTGGTTGACCCCGCCAAGGTTACGCGCGTGGCTCTTGAGAACGCCGCATCCATTGCAGGAATGTTCCTCACCACCGAGTGCGTAATCTGCGACAAGAAAGAGGAGAATCCCCAGATGGCAATGCCCGCAGGCGGCATGGGCGGCGGCATGATGTAACGGGACAAGGGCAATACCCGAACCGATAAAAACACAAGACCGGTCATCGGACATCTGTGCATACGCAGATTACGGTGGCCGGTCTTTCCCATGATTGGCAACCCCTTGAACTCTTTACCGCCATAAACAGGAAACAAGCCCTTGCGTGAAACGAAAAAGTCCCCCATCCGCAACCAAGAGTGCGGACGGGGGACTTTTTTTGTTACCCGGATTCAAAACTGGTAACAAATTCATCAATACAGGTATGGATTGTATTGCGCAGGCTTCGTAATTTTGCAACCTACAGAAGAACAACACGCAAAGTTATGGCAACAGACAAGGATTTCCGGTTTGACACCATCGAGGATTTCAACCGGTTCTATGGCTTCGAGACTGTCCACCCCCTTGTTTCGGTGGTGAGATACGAGCAGGACATGGAAGTGCGGGACGGCGTTTACCACTACGGAATCTACGCACTGTTTCTGAAGGAGAACAAAGGATGCCGCATTTCCTACGGGCGCACCGAATACGACTTTGACGAGATGACCGTCACTTCGTTTGCCCCCGGACAGGCCGTGGGTGTCAAACACAATCCGGAAGTGACATTTCCACGCTGGACAGCCATTCTGTTTCATCCTGACCTTCTGGCCCGCACGTCGCTGGGGCGCGAGATTTCGAAATACGGCTTCTTCTCATACAGCAGCAACGAAGCTCTCCACCTGTCGGCACAGGAGGTTGGAATCATGCAGTCGGTGCTGGACATCATACGACAGGAGATGCACCATGCCATAGACCGCCACTCCAGGCAGCTGATAGTCAGCAACATAGAGGTGCTGCTCAACTACTGTCTGCGCTTCTACGAGCGGCAGTTTGTCACGCGCGAGGAGATAAACCACTCCACCGTCATCAAGTTCGAGCGGATGCTCAATGACTATCTCGCCAACGACGCGTCAAGCCGGGGAGTGCCCTCAGTGGCATATTTCGCAGACAAATGCAGTCTTACTCCCGGCTATTTCGGGGAGCTGGTCAAGACCGAGACGGGACGCACGGCCCAGAACTTCATCGCCGACCATGTCCTCGTCTGCGCCAAAGAACTGCTCAACGACATGACGCTCACGGTTTCGCAGGTGAGCGGCAAGCTGGGATTCGAGTATCCGCAGCACTTCGTGAGGTTTTTCAAACGGCACACCAACATGACTCCGTCGCAATACCGCACGGCATAAACACAAAAAAGATGAAATACATTGAACACATACACTCGCCGCAAGACGTAAAGAGACTGACCCTGCCCCAACTGGAGGAACTGGCATCCGAAATACGCACCCTGCTGATAGAGAAACTCAGCGTGCGCGGCGGGCACTGCGGCCCCAATCTCGGCATGGTTGAAGCGACCATTGCCATGCACTACGTCTTCAATTCGCCGCAGGACAAGATAGTCTTCGACGTTTCGCACCAAAGCTACACCCACAAAATGCTTACAGGACGCGCAGAAGCCTTTCTGTCCGCCGAACACTACGGGGATGTCTCCGGATATACCGAACCATCGGAGAGCGAACACGACCATTTTGTCATCGGGCACACCTCCACGTCAGTAAGTCTGGCAAGCGGACTGGCAAAAGGGCGCGACCTCATAGGCGGCACGGGCAACGTGATAGCCGTGATAGGCGACGGATCACTCAGCGGCGGCGAAGCTCTGGAGGGCTTTGACTGGGCTGCGGAACTGGACACCAACCTCATTGTCGTAGTGAACGACAACCAGATGTCCATCGCGGAAAACCACGGCGGCCTGTACAAGAACCTCGAGGAGCTCAGACTGTCACAAGGCAACTGCCCCACAAACCTCTTCAAGGCAATGGGACTTGACTACGTCTACGTGGACAAGGGCAACGACATTGCCTCGCTGATTGAAGCATTCAGACGGGCGAAGGACATTGCCCATCCCATAGTGATACACATCAACACCCTCAAGGGCAAAGGGTACAAATATGCAGAAGAGCACAAAGAGCGGTGGCACTGGAGCGCACCATTTGACATAACAACAGGAAAGCCCAAATCCGCCGGCAGCGGCGAGACTTACGAAGAACTGACAGCCAGACATCTGCTTGAGCTTATGAAAGGCGACAAAAGCATCTGTGCCATTACTGCCGGAACGCCAGGCCTGTGGGCATGGACTCCTGAACGCAGAAAAGAGGCGGGAAAGCAATTCGTTGACGTAGGTATTGCCGAAGAACACGCAGTAGCCCTTGCGTCCGGTATTGCAAAGGCTGGCGGCAAACCTGTGTTCGGCGTGTGCAGTTCGTTTGTCCAGCGCACCTACGACCAGATATCGCAAGACCTGTGCATCAACGACAATCCCGCCACCATTCTCGTGCTGTGGGGCTCACTGTCCGCCATGAATGATGTCACGCACCTGTGCCACTACGACATTCCGCTGATTTCCAACATTCCGAATCTCGTGTATCTTGCTCCAACAAACAAGGAGGAATATCTCGCCATGCTTGACTGGAGTCTTGAGTACAGGGAACACCCCGTGGCCATACGGGTACCGTTTGGCACCACCGTCTCTTCAAACCGCCCCGTAGCAACAGATTTTTCCGTTCTCGACAAATACGAGGTGGTGACACGCGGCAAAGACGTGGCCATTCTCGGTCTCGGCAACTTCTTCGCCCTCGGCGGGAGCGTCTGCGAAAAGCTCAGGGACAAAGGCATAACCCCGACACTCGTCAACCCGCGCTACATAACCGGCATTGACATCCCGCTGATGGAAAGTCTCAAAACCACCCACAAGATTGTCGTGACACTCGAAGACGGCGCACTCGACGGCGGCTACGGCGAAAAAATAGCACGTCACTACGGCAACTCAAGCATGAGAGTTCTCTGCTACGGCGCGAAGAAAGGATTCCGTGACCGATACGACACCGCCGGGTTCCTCGCAGACAACCGGCTCCGCAGTGACCTCATCGCTCAGGATGTCCTGCAAAGCCTCTCCGGCGAGCATCTTCCGGGATGACGCAGGTACGGTCTTCCGCCTGACAGGGGGATTTCTACTTCCTTACAACTGTGGCGTTGCGCTCTGGACCCACGGATACTATGGTAACAGGAAGACCGACATATTTCTCAATGAAAGCGATATAGTCCTTGAGTGCCTGCGGGAACTCCTCTTCTGCGGTTATTCCGGTGAGGTCACAGTTCCAGCCCGGGAGTTCCTCGTAGACAGCCTCGCAGCCGTTGAGATCATAGGGCACGTGTGTGATTGTCTCGCCATTCTGCCTGTAGGCGGTGCAGACTTTTATTGTCCCGAAATCGTCAAGCACGTCGCTCTTCATCATGACAAGCTGTGTGACACCGTTGATCTCGACAGCATATTTCAGGCTCACCAGATCCAGCCAGCCGCAACGGCGGTTGCGCCCCGTGACGGCACCGAACTCGTGACCGACCTCACGAATATGGTCACCGACCCCGTCAAACAGCTCAACAGGGAAAGGACCCGACCCGACACGGGTGCTGTATGCCTTGAAGACCCCGAAGACATCGGCAATCCTGTTGGGGGCAACGCCCAGTCCGGTGCAGACACCTCCTGTCGTGGTGGAAGATGACGAAACCATGGGATAGGTGCCGTGGTCAATGTCGAGCATGGTGCCCTGTGCGCCTTCGGCAAGCACACTCTTGCCTTCGGCGAGATACCTGTTGATTTCCATTTCCGAGTCTGTCAGCCGGAACGAGCGCATATATTCCACGCCCTCGAGCCAGGTCTTCTCCTCTTGCGCGATGTCGTATTCGTAGCCGAGATCACGCAGTATCCGTTCGTGGCGTGCCTTGAGGGCCTCGTATTTACCTTTGAAGCCGTCAAGGATGTCACCGACCCTGAGTCCTATACGGGCGGCCTTGTCGCTGTAGGTGGGACCTATGCCCTTGCCGGTGGTGCCGATCTTGCTTTTCCCCTTGAGCGTTTCATAGGCCCGGTCAAGCGCGCGGTGGGTGGGCAGGATGAGGTGTGCGCGCTTGCTGATGTGCAGCCTGTCCCCGAGGGAATAACCGGCGTTTTCAAGTTCCTTTGCCTCGATCATGAAGAGGTCTGGGGCAATGACACAGCCATTGCCTATGATGTTGATTTTGTTTTTGTCGAAGATTCCCGACGGTATTGAACGTAGCACAAATTTCTTGCCGTCAAATATAATGGTGTGCCCGGCGTTGGGTCCGCCGGCGAAGCGTGCGACCACGTCATACTCCGGCGTAAAGAAGTCCACAACCTTTCCTTTGCCCTCGTCACCAAAAACGATACCCAACAAGGCATCCACTTTTCCTTTTGTCATGATTCCTGTGTAATGTTTTCTTTATGTTCTTTTGGATTTCACCAGTCGGCAAAGTTAGCAAACGACACCGACATGGCAAAAAAAACCTATTGCAATTCAGTCCTTTCGAAAGCCCTGAGAATCCTGTCAGCCAGAGCGGACTGTTCCTCGCCCGTCTGCGAGTATTTCAGCAGGGAGTCGTATGCCGCCTTGCGTATATGCAGGCTTTCGTGCCGCAAGGCCGCGGCCGCCTGATCCAGATACTCGTATTCGGACTTCTTCATAAGCGCACAGCCCCTCATGAACAGGCGCGAGAGAGTCAGAAAACCACACAGCTGGAACATGGGACGTGCGTCGGCAATCCAGAAAAAAGCCTTGTCTGACGCATAGGGCAGCCGGGAAAACAGCGACATCGCAGTATACTGGGCTTCCTCGGGATAGCGCATGGACTCCACCCATATGTCGGCGATATCGGGACAGAAAGACTCCACCGGCTGCACAAGCCCCGCAAGCAGACGGCACTCCCGTATGTCTTCTTTCCAGAGATTTTGGGCAAGGCTGTGGCTTTTGCCGAGTTCTTGGGCGATTGCCGCAAGGCGCGGCCACTCCACACCGAAAACCATACGGTAGCCCAGTCCCTTTTCCCGCAGCGACTGCGCCATCGGGCCGTTCATTGACGCGCGGAGCAGCTTCTTGACATACTGCACTGACGGCTCTTCCGCAGAACCGTGGGCACAGTGCGCCGCCTCGTCCTGATGCAGGGTTGTCATGTCATTCATTTATATAAGGGAGGAAACCGTACTCGTTGGAGTAGCGGAGCATCTGTCCGGCATAGTCCTCGGTATAGTCAACCCTGACATCCGTGATGTTGCCCTCGCCGTCGAACTGCGGAGTGTAGACGGGGTTGATGAAACCTTTGTAGGGGGCAAGGTCAAGGGCGTTGTAGCGCGCCAGCACTTCCCGGTGAAGGACAGGGTCGACTTTGACGGCATAGGTCTCTATCAGCCGGCGTGCGCCTTCATAGTCGCCCTCGCTCTTGACACGCTGGATCTCCCCGAGCAGCTCGCCGAACAGCCTGCGCAGGGCGGCATAGTCGTTGATACGGACATAAGTCTTGCCGTTTTGTCTGACAAGTTCGACCACATTGTCCTTTTTGCCGTGCTCATACGCCCATCGGGCTATGAGCTGGCGGTTGCGCATATGGGCTTCCTCTATGTCCTTGCCCGGCTGTATGCGCACCAGCTGCGTCATCAGCCCGTTCATCATGTAGTGGTAATAATTGCTCTTGTAGGCATCGGAGGTCGGCGTAAGTCCAAGTTCCACAAGTTTCGGGTCGGCGAGGTAATAAAGCGCGAAGAGATCCGCCCGAGCCTCCTCGATGGCAGAACCGTGGGCTTTTAGCGCATCGTCGCCAACCCCGTCAAGCAGGCGGCCGCTGCCGTGCCCCAGACACTCGTGGAGATCCGTGTGGAGGTCATCGCATACGTCGCCGTAGGCATCAATCATACTGCGGGTGGCCTCGTCTATCACGAACTCCTCGTTGAAGCCGTTGCCGTGGGCCGCCTTGTTGTAGGCGTCGGTAAGGTTGCCGATGGTGACACTCTTGGAACCGTGCTGTTTACGTATCCAGTTGCTGTTGGGCAGGTTGATGCCGATGGCTGTTGACGGATAGAGGTCGCCGCCGAGGATGGCGGCCGTGATGACCTTTGCGGAAATGCCCTTGCACTTGTCTTTCCTGAAACGCAGGTCTACCGGCGAATGATCCTCGAACCACTGTGCGTTGGCACTGAGTTTCTCGGTGCGCCGCGTGGCTTCAAGATCCTTGAAATTGGCAAAGCCCTCCCAGCTTGCCTTCAGCCCCAGCGGATCGCCATAGCTCTCGATGAACCCGTTGACAAAGTCCACTATGCTGTCGGTGTCCTTGAGCCACAGAATGCTGTAGCGGTCAAAAGTCTTCAGGTCGCCGGTGGTGTAGAACTCTACCAGCGTCCTGATAACCGCCTCCTGTTGCGGGTTTTCCGCCACCTTTGCGGCCTTTTCAAGCCAGAACACTATCTTTTCTATGGCAGGGCCGTAGAGACCGCCCCTCACCCATTTCTCTTCCTGCAGCTTGCCTTGCTTCTTCACAAGGCGGCTGTTGAGCCCGTACATGACAGGTTCGGGGTTGAGGCTGTCCTTCCGGGCCTCGTAGAAAGCCTCGGCCTCGGCCTGGGTAACACCGGGACCGTAGTAATTGGCGGCAGAGGTCACCACAAGGTCCTCCCCGTCTTTCTGGTTGACTCTCATGGGCATTACCCCGGGATTGAAGACAACGGGGAAGACCTCGTCGCAGAATCCGTCAACGCCCTGCCCTTTGCGCAGGGGCAGTTTGCCCGGGTCAACCCCGGCAAGAGCCTTGCGCAGAAACTCCGGCGAGAACTGCGGCACCAGCTTGTGGCAACCGTAATGATGGTGTATCCCGTTGGAGAACCACACCTGTTTCAGATAGACTTCCAGAGCCTTGAAATCCGCACAGTCACGGTCTCCCCGATAGTCGGTATAGACGGTTTCAAGCATCTTGCGTATGCGCAGGTTGTAGGCACCGTTCTGGTCAAACAGGATGTCGCGGCCGCACAATGCGGCCTCGCTAAGGCAATACACCAAGGTTTTCTGCCGCAAGGACAGCTGTTCAAACCCCGGCACCCTGTAACGCAACATCTGCAGGTCGGCAAACCGTTCGTTATTGTATTCAAAGCCATCGGCGGCCAACGGCATCGCCGATACGGCAGACAGCACTGCACTCATGATAATGGTTTTTAGTTTGTTCATTGTTGTTCGAAAATCTTGTTTCTGTATTCCTGCGGTGTCACACCCTTGAGTTTGCAGAAAGCGTTGTACAGGCTCTGGCGGTTGGAAAAGCCGCAGCGCAGACCTATCATCTCGCACGACTTGCGCAGACAGGCGGGCGACTCCAGCATCTTGCATACCTTGTTCACCCTCAGCCGCTGCAGGAGCGACGCGAAGTTCTCACCGTAATACAGGGCCATGACCGCCGACACGTCTCTCGGGGCAAAGCCGTGCGTCCTGCACAGTTCACCTGCCGAATAGCCTGAACGCAAGTAGGCCTCACGCACGATTACCTCGGTGTTGATGGTCTGGAAGATTCTCTCGCGCTTCTCCTGCCCCAGCCTGTTGATGTATTCCTTCGCCATGAACGACAGTCCCGGGAAAACAGCATTACTCCTTTTCCTTGCGCCGGCCGCCGTCCTCGCGCGTCTTCACCTTCAGCGGATTGGCCGAAGCCTCGTCCACCTGCCTGCGGCAGCGCACAATGTCGATTGCCGCATATATGGCCTGACGGAACGAGTTTTCGTCGGCCACGCCCTTTCCGGCAATGTCGCAGGCCGTGCCGTGGTCAGGCGAGGTACGCACCAGATCAAGCCCTGCGGTAAAGTTGACCCCGTCGTTGCCGCAGAGAGCCTTGAACGGGGCAAGACCCTGATCGTGGTACATGGCCAGCACCGCATCAAAATGCCTGTACTGACCGCTGCCGAAGAAACCGTCGGCGGCATAGGGACCGAAGCACTGCACGCCTTTTTCCCTCATGGCCTTGACTGCGGGCTGGATGATTTCGGTTTCCTCCGAGCCGAGAAGTCCCTCATCGCCGTTGTGGGGATTAAGCCCCAATACCGCTATGCGCGGGGCACTGACCAGAAAGTCGCGGTAGAGCGAGCGTTGCAGCTGTCCTATGCGGTGCTCCACCTTTTCCCGCGTGATGGTTCCGGCGACATCCTTCAGCGGAAGGTGTGTCGTCACGAGAGCCACCCTCATCACAGGGTTCATAAGTATCATGAGGGCATCGCCGGCATTGCCCGTCTCGCTTTCAAAAAACTCCGTATGACCACTGAACGGAAATTCGTCGGAATGGATGGCTTTCTTGTTTACCGGTGCCGTCACGATGGCGTCAATCAGACCCTCCTTGTAGTCTTTCACCGCCCTCTGGAGCGAAAGCAACGCAGCCCTGCCGCTTTCGGCCGTGGGATGCCCCAAGTCTATCTTGATCTCTTCGTCAAAACACGGTATCATGTTGAGTCTGCCCTCCACCGCATCGGTGGCGTCGGAAACAGTCTGGAAATTGGTTTCCAGCCCGAGTGCCTTGCGGTGGAAGATGGCCGCCTTTGGCGAACCATAGACTATAGGCACGCACATTTCACTCATCGCCTCGTCGGCAAAGGTCTTCAGTATCAGTTCATAGCCCACACCGTTGAGGTCTCCGTGGGTAATGCCTATCCTTATTTTGTCGTTCATCGCTGTTCTTGTTTTTTGTAGTTATATGGATATCATTCGGTTTCTTGCACGCCGCCGTTTTGCTTCTTTGTGGAGAGCAGTCCGCAGGCGGCTTCAATGTCCTGCCCCCTCGAGGCGCGCAGTGTGGCAAACAGCCCCTTCGATGTCAGGTAGTTGCGGTTGCGCTTCATGCGGTCGGCAGGCACGCCAGCGAGCGGGCAGTCGGGTATCGGATGGAACGGGATGAGGTTGACCCGGCAGTCAAGCCCCCTCAACAGCTTGGCCAGGCGGTCGAAATGGTGCACCTTGTCGTTGATGCCGTCGAAGAGGATATACTCAAACGACAGCCGGCGCTGATGGTTGCCCTCGCGCGGGTCTTCCTCCGTATGGCTGCGGCAGAAGTCATAGCCACGCAGCAGCTCCACCACGTCCTCGATGGGATAAGGACGCTGGACGGGCATATAGGAAGCCCTGTCCTGCGGGAAAGCGAAATGGAGGCTTACCGCCAAGTTGCACCGGCTCTCGTCAAGGAAACGCTTCATGCCGGGTATCAGCCCCACCGTCGACACGGTGATGCGCTTGGGACTCCAGGCCAGCCCATAGTCTGCCGTGAGGATTTCCAAAGCCCTCATCACGTTGTCGGTATTGTCAAAAGGCTCGCCCTGCCCCATGAACACGATGTTGGTAAGCTTGTCAAACTGCGGCAGGGAATATATCTGGTTGAGGATGTCGCCTGCCGTGAGATTGGCCCTTAACCCCTGCCGGCCCGTCATGCAGAATCTGCACCCCATCCGGCATCCCACCTGCGACGACACGCACAGGGTGGCCCTGTTCTTCTCGGGTATATAGACCGACTCTATATAGTGCCCCGCATCGGTCTGGTAGAGATATTTGACCGTGCCGTCCTTTGATTCGGCACTGCCGACGGGGCGTTGTCTGCCCAGAGAAAAGTTCTCGTCCAGCAACAGCCTGACTTTTCGGGACACGTTTGTCATTTCATCAAAACAGGAAATCCGTTTCCGGTATAGCCATTGCGCCACCTGCCCGGCCACAAAACGGGGCTGACCGAGTTCCGCCATGGTCTGTTGCAACTCGGCCAACGATTTCCCTGAAAGCTGCGGTTTTTCCATCCTGCAAAATAATTTTACCACAAAAGTAACGAAAAAGAGCCTTACAGCAGCTCTTCCTGTCATGTTTTTTCGCTCTTCCGACCCGGATATTGCCGTAACGGCACAGATACGCCGCACAATGCGGCCGCCAGCTCACGGGACAACCCTGACACACGACACGACTTCCACCCTGCGCCCCTCGACCGTGAATTTCACCTCGTGGCCCGCAAAGACAAAGCCATACACACGGCCGCATTCCTGCCCGTAGCGCGGTCGCGGATCACAGGCGAGCACCCTCTTAAGAGTCTCCGCCTTTGCCTCACCGAGCCTTGCGACGGTCTCCGCAGACACGCATACATCAAGGGTTTCGCCCCCCGAGTAGGCCTGCCCCGCCGTGAAGCCGCCCTTTGCCTCCGGATGGGCATCGGTATAGGCAAGATAGGGTTTGATGTCGTAGACAGGAGTGCCGTCCATCAAGTCCGCCCCCTCCACCAGCACCGCAGGGCCGTCGCAAGCCCCGTAGTCCACGCCGCACAGTCTGACGGCAGACAGCCCTATGCTGTTGGGACGGAAAGGGGAACGGGTGGCAAACACCCCCACCCTCGCATTGCCGCCCAGACGGGGCGGGCGCACAGTAGGGGACCAACCCCGCCGGTGCGCCTCACTGAAATCCCACAGCAGCCACACGAAATCGAAGTCCTCGAGTCCCCTCAGCGCATCCGCATTGCGGTAGGCTGGCTCAAAGACAATGCGCCCGTACAGTCCGCAGACGACACCGCTCTGGCGCGGCACGCCGAACTTGCTTCCGAAATCGGTTTCAATATGCGCGATGGGTCTGATCTCCATAAATGGTGCGGCACAGGATTCACGGTTGTATGCGGGAGGGTTCAAAGGCTGCCGTCACGACAGTCCCTCTATCTCGCCGTTGACTATGTCTATGCGCTCGGCTTGCGGACTCTTCGGCAATCCCGGCATGCGCATTATGTCGCCCGCAATGAGCACCACGAACTCCGCACCCATGTTTATGACTATGTCACGGATGTTCACCGTAAAGTCCCTTGGCACACCGTAGGCCTTGGCGTCGGTGCTGAACGAGTATTGCGTCTTCGCGACACATATAGGGAAGCGCGAGGCCCCAAGCCCGTCGATCTTGGCAAGCATCTTCTTGGCGGCGGCACTGAAAGTCACGGCCTTGGCCCCGTAGACACGCTTTGCCACGGCCTCGGCCTTGGCCTGTATGGAGTCCGTGTCGGCATAACACAACTTCAGATCCGACGACGGATTGTTGCCGATAGTGTCAACCACGAGGCGGGCCAGGGTCTCCGCGCCGCTGCCGCCCTCGTTGAAAGCGTTGTTCACGGCGAAACCCACTCCCGTCTCGGCACAATGCCGGCGGCAGAACTCTATCTCTTCGTCGGTGTCGGTCGCAAAACGGTTGAAGCACACCACCACCGGCTGTCCGAAAGACCGCAGGTTGGCAATATGCCTGTCAAGGTTTCTGATACCTTCCGCCAGCCCGTCCATATTGGGCTCCCTGATGGCGTCGGGGGCAACGCCGCCGTGCATCTTCAGTCCCTGGGTCGTGGCCACTATCACCGTCAGCGCAGGACGGAGTCCCGACTTGCGGCACTTGATGTCATAGAACTTCTCGGCCCCAAGATCCGCTCCGAAGCCCGCTTCCGTCACAACGTAGTCCGCAAGGCTGAGTCCCATTTTGGTGGCCAGAACCGAATTGCAGCCATGGGCTATGTTGGCGAACGGGCCGCCGTGCACTATGGCAGGGGTGTTCTCCACCGTCTGCACGAGGTTGGGCTTGAGGGCATCCGCCAACAGCACGCAGACAGCCCCGGCAACCCCGAGATCCTTTACAGTGAACGGCTTGCCGTCGACCGTGATGCCGAGCAGTATGTTTTCTATGCGGCGGCGCAGGTCATCGGGACCGCTTGCCAGACACAGCACCGCCATGATCTCGCTGGCAGGGGTAATGTCGAAGCCGCTCTCGGCTGTCACCCCGTTGGTCTTGGCACCGAGTCCGGTGACGATGTAGCGCAGGTTGCGGTCGTTGACGTCAAGCACGCGTTTCCACAGGACTTCCTTCAAGGCAAAGCCTTCGTCGCGGTGCTGGTAGATATAGTTGTCGAGCAATGCCGAAATCATGTTGTGGGCCGACGTGACCGCATGGAAGTCGCCCGTGAAATGGAGGTTGATCTTGTCCATGGGCAGCACCTGGGCATAACCGCCGCCTGCCGCCCCGCCCTTCATGCCGAAGCACGGGCCAAGCGAAGGCTCGCGCAACACCGCGATGGCTTTCTTGCCTACACGGCACAGTCCCATGGCAAGCCCCACGCTCACCGTGGTCTTGCCTATGCCCGCCTTGGTGGGCGTTATGGCCGTCACAAGTATCAGCTTGCTCCTGCTCACTCTGGTTTCGTCAATAAGCGCAAGAGGCAATTTGGCAATGTAGTGCCCGTAAGGCTCGATGTCCGCACTCTCTATCCCGAGCGATGCCGCCACCTGGGCAATGGGCTTCAGCCTGGCTTCGCGGGCTATCTGTATGTCTGACTTCATAATGCTACAATATATAATGGTTGATGTGAATGGTCTGTCGGCAAAAGTAGCGATTTTTTCACACGCCGTCCGTCAATTGTTGAAGAAAACAGTATTGCGCAATTGTGAAATGTAGTAATTTTGCACGGAATTTTGGATTTTTCAAAAAACTCATCATGTATACCTTTATTGTATGTTTGCTTTGCCTCGTTGCGGGCTACGCGGTCTATGGCAAAATAGTGGAAAAGATAGTCCAGCCCGATCCCAACCGCACTACTCCCTGCTACGCCCTGCGCGACGGCGTGGACTACATACCGATGCCCACGTGGAAAGTGTTTCTCATACAGTTCCTCAACATTGCGGGCACCGGTCCCATCTTCGGCACGATACTTGGACTCCTGTACGGTCCGGCCGCCTATTTCTGGATTGTGTTAGGCTGTATTTTCGGGGGTGCGGTACACGACTACATCGCAGCCATGATATCGCTCAAGCGCAACGGGGCTTCCCTGCCCGAAATCGTGGGCGACGAACTGGGCAACGCCGCGCGCGTCAGCCAGCGCATACTGGCGCTGCTGCTCATGATTCTCGTGGTGGCGGTGTTTGTCAAGACACCCGCCGGACTGCTCAACAACATAACCGGCAACATTGCGGGACTGGACGGCTACTGGTTCTGGGTTGTGGTGATTTTCATCTACTATATGCTTGCCGCCACCCTGCCGGTAGACAAGATTATCGGCAAGATCTACCCGCTCTTCGGAGTCGTGCTGCTGCTTATGGTGGTCTTCCTCTTTTTCGGCATCTTCATCTACGATACAGGTGCTCTGCCTGAAATAGACGAAGCCTTTGTCAACCACGACCCCAACAGCGATCTGCCCATGTTCCCCGGCCTGTGCATCACCATCGCCTGCGGTGCGGTGAGCGGATTCCACGCCACCCAAAGCCCGATGATGGCGCGATGCCTCAAAAACGAGCGATACGGTCGCCGCGTGTTCTACGGGGCAATGATAGTGGAAGGCATAGTGGCCATGATCTGGGCTGCCGCCGCACTGCAGTTCGCCAGCGGTCTTACCGACGTGCCGGGCGACACCCCTTACGCAAAGATCTACAACGCCATGTATGACGCCAACAGCGGTTCCGTGAACCCGGGTATTTTCGTTGACAGGATGTGCAACGACTGGCTCGGCACGACCGGTGCCATACTCGCCATACTCGGCGTGGTCATAGCCCCCATCACGACCGGCGACACGGCCATGCGGTGCGCCCGCCTGATCGCCGCCGACATGTTCAAGCTCAAGCAGAACAAGGTAATAAAACGCCTGCTGCTGTGCGTGCCGGTGCTCATAATCAGCACGGTGCTGCTCTTCGTCAGGTTCGACACCCTGTGGCACTATTTCGCATGGTTCAACCAGACATTCTCCATTTTCACGTTCTTCGCCATAACCGTATACCTCGCAAAGCTCAACAAGCCGTATGCCATCACCCTGATACCCGGCATGTTCATGGTTTGCGTATGCGTCACCTACATTTGCGTTGACCACTACAGTCTGGATTTGGGCGAACACCTCTCCTACATAGTCGGCATAGCCTGTTCTCTGGCTGCTTGTGTGTGGTTCATGTTGTGGAAGCGGAAACTCCCCGGCGAAATCAGCAAAACCGGCAGATAATGGACATCAGCGACAAGGTCAGATTCCTTGACAGTGTGGGCGGCGGCCGCGTGACCGGCTTCCAGGGCCGCGACACCGTGATCGTGGAAGACGAAGACGGTTTCGAGATTCCTGTGCCCATACACAAGTGCGTGGTGGCAAACCCGGAGAAGGAGAAACGCATCAGAGCCGCCGTCACGCATACAGAAGAAAAGGCCGCAGCCACGGAAACCGGACCCGAACCAGCCGACAGGCCCGTCACCTACAAGCCTCCCGTAAGGGAACGCAAGGGCGGCGACTGCCTCAACCTGTTCCTGTGCTTCGAACCGGCGGCACAATCCTTGCAGGGAGTGCCCAACGGGCCGTCGGGCCTTTCCAAAAGCGACTTCGACGTCTATTTCGTCAACGATTCCAACTACTACGTCAGCTATACCCTGCTGTGCGGAGACGGCGATGTCTGGCGGCTGCGCCATACCGACACCGCCGAGCCTAACACCAAGGTATACGTGGAGACGGTGGAGACCGGCACGCTCAACGAACTGCAGCACATCTGTCTGCAGGCTCTGGCTTTCAAGCAAGACCGCCTTTTCACGCTCAAGACCCCCGTCAGTGCTGAGATACGCCTTGACCTGACCAGATTCTACAAACCGCACCTGTTCAGACCGAATGAGTTTTTTACCACCCCGGTGCTTACCGTGGCCGTGGCAGACAACGGCCACGCCGCCAGGCAATCGTCCACTGAGACTGCAAAACACACCTGCAACCAATGATCACCATACGCCCCGCACAGAAACAGGAAGCGTCGGAAATCGCCTCGCTCATCATGGAGGCCATGAACCCCGACTGCTGCAAGTGGTTCTACGGCCCGGAACACACCGACATCGATTTCCACGAGTTCATGACAAGCCTTGTGGAAACCGGCGACACGCAATACAGCTACCTCAACACCCTCATCGCATACGACACCGATGAAGACAACGTTGCCGGTGCGCTCGTGAGCTACGACGGTGCCATGCTGCTCAAACTGCGCAAGCCCTTCGTGGAAGGCATGAAGCGTTGGTTCGGGCGCGACTTCTCTTCGCTTGACAACGAGACCCAGGCAGGGGAACTGTATCTCGACTCGCTGTGCGTGAAACAGATGTACCGCGGTGAAGGCATTGCCACCCGACTGCTCACGGCAAGCTTCGAAAAGACCCGGCAGATGGGTCTTCCATGCACCGGGCTGCTCGTGGATCAGGGCAACCCCAAAGCACAGAAACTCTACACCTCGCTGGGCTTCACAGTGGCAAACGAGGCATCGTGGGGAGGGCATCTCATGTGGCACATGACCCGCAAGACCACCGCCGCCACCAAGGACGATGCCGCTATAAAGTAAAAAACGGCACCTGCGGCAAGCAAAAACGCAGCAAAACTCCGTTTTTAAGGATTTTTAACCTCCCCCGCCCGCTGCCGCATCAAAAACCGTGCCGTTTTCTTTGGAATCAGCGAACAATTTTGCAACTTTGTGCCCTCGTTGAGCAGGAGTACCCTTTCTGACGGGAAATCATGCGCCCGCAATTGTTTGCGGGACTCCGTGCCGCACAACGACAAAAACCGTTCAAACACCAGAACATGCGCCAACTCAAGATTGTACAAGGCATCACGAACCGGCAGGAAGCCGGTATCGGCAGTTATCTCAGCGAGGTAAGCCGCATCCCCATGATTTCAACCGAAGAAGAGGTGATTCTCGCCCAGAAAATCCACAAGGGCGACACTAAAGCCATGGAGAAGCTCGTATGCGCCAACCTGCGTTTCGTGGTCAGCGTGGCCAAGCAGTACAGCAACCAGGGGCTCTCGCTCAACGACCTGATCGACGAGGGCAACATCGGTCTCATACGCGCCGCCGAGAAATTCGACGAGACGAGGGGGTTCAAGTTCATCTCCTATGCCGTGTGGTGGATTCGCCAGAGCATCCTGCAGGCAATCTCCGAGAACAGCCGCATAGTGCGCATGCCCCTCAACCAGGTGGGATTCCAGAGCAAGCTCAACAAAGCCAAGGTCGAGTTCGAACAGATCAACCAGCGCGAGCCGTCGGCCGAGGAACTGGCGGAAATAGTCAATGCCGAAGTGGACAAGGTGGCTCTCGCCATCGGCAGCACCGGCAAGAAGATATCGGTGGACACCCCGTACCAGAACGACGAGACCAGTTCAATGGCCGACAACATGACCTACGAGAACGACCGTCCCACCGACGCACACATGGAACACGAGTCGCTGTCCACCGATCTGGGCGTGGCCCTGAAGTGCCTGACCGGCAAGGAGCAGAAAGTGCTCGAGATGCTCTACGGCATCGGGCAGCGCGAGCACACGGCCGAAGAGGTGGCGCAGATCATGGGACTCAGCCGCGAGCGTGTGCGCCAGATCAAGGAACAGGCCATCAAGCACATCAACGAGAAGGCAAACATACAGGTGCTCAAAAAATACCTCTGACCCTTACTTGCCCGAGGATCGCCATGAAAATGTTTTTCCGGTTTTGCAGAATGACACAGGACTCCCGGTCATGACAGATCCGCGGCACATACACATCAGCGACTACAACTACGCCCTGCCACCCGAACGCATAGCGCGCTACCCCATGGTGCCGCGCGACAGGTCGAAACTGCTTGTCTACGACAGGGGGCGCATCAGCCGGCACACGTTCAGCGACATAGCGCAGTTCCTGCCGGAAGGCTCGTTGCTCGTCTACAACAACACCAAGGTCATTCAGGCGCGGCTGCGTTTCCGCAAGTCCACAGGCGCCGCCATAGAGATTTTCTGCCTCGAGCCGCACAACCCCAACGACTACCAGCAGAATTTCGACCGGCGCGAGGAGTGCGAGTGGCAGTGTCTGGTCGGCAACAGAAAGAAGTGGAAAGAGGGAAGCCTCAGCCTGCAGCTCACGGTCAACGGAACGGCTGTCACCCTGTGCGCCGACAAAGCCGGGGAGACGGCAACAGGCGTTGTCGTAAGGTTCTCGTGGAACAGCGGCTGCTCGTTTGCCGAAATACTTGAAGCGGCCGGTGAACTGCCCATACCACCCTATCTCAACCGCAACACCGAGGAAAGCGACAAGGAAACCTACCAGACCGTCTACTCCAGAATCGACGGGTCGGTAGCCGCCCCCACGGCAGGCCTGCACTTCACCGATGAGGTGTTCCGCACGATAGACGCACGCCACATAGAACGCGACGAGGTGACGCTCCACGTCGGGGCTGGCACGTTCAGACCCGTCAAGAGCGAAGAAATAGCCGGCCACGAGATGCACTCCGAATACATCTGCATCACGCGCCGCAACATAGAGCGTCTGCTGGCTCACGGGGGGCACTGCACCGCAGTGGGCACCACCAGCGTGCGCACCCTCGAGAGCCTCTACTACATAGGTCTCAAAATGCTGCGGGATCCCGACATCCGTGAAACGGATCTGCACATAGGCCAGTGGATGCCCTACGACACCACGCCGCAGTGCGCCGCCACGGCAACCGCCGATTCGCTCAGAGCCATACTGCAGTGGATGGATGCACACGGACACGACGCCATCCACACCACCACACAGATAATCATCGCCCCGGGCTACACCTATCATGTCGCAGACCGCATCATAACGAATTTCCACATGCCGCAAAGCACCCTGCTGCTGCTCGTGTCGGCATTTGTCGGCGACGACTGGAAGAAAATCTACGGCTACGCCCTCGACAACGGATTCCGTTTCCTGAGCTATGGCGACAGTTCCATCCTTATCCCCCGACAGACAAAATGAAAGATTCCCTCGACAGCCTCGTGCCGGAGGTGGACGACCAGGGCAACATCACGGGAGCCATGACACGCAGGGAAGCGCACAGCGGCACCAAGCGGCTTCACCCCGTGGTACACCTCCACGTGTTCAACAGCAAAGGCGAACTGTTCCTACAAAAAAGGCCCGACTGGAAAGATATCCAGCCGGGCAAATGGGACACCGCCGTGGGCGGTCATGTGGATCTTGGCGAGAGCGTGGAACAGGCCCTGCGCCGCGAGGTCAGGGAAGAAATAGGGATAACCGGCTATACGCCTGACCGCGTAACCCACTATGTCTTCGAGTCAGAAAAGGAACGGGAACTGGTCTTCGTGTTCCGCACCGTCTACGACCTGCCCGTCACCCCCGACAAGGAGGAACTGGCCGACGGACGCTTCTGGTCGCCGGAAGAGATAAGGGAGAAACTCGGCAAAGGCGTCTTCACCCCCAATTTCGAAAGCGAATACAAAAATGTGATAACGGCCGGAAACGGAGCGGAGAACGCTTGACCGCAACCTATACCGCCATAGCCTCCCTGATACTGTCCACGATATACTTCACGTCTTCGTCAGTCACCCACGGGCCGGCAGGCAGACAGAAGGCAGTCCTGAACATTTCCTCTTCAACTCCGTTGGTGTATACCGGAGCTCCGGCATACACCGGCTGTTTGTGCATGGGCTTCCACACCGGGCGGCACTCTATCTTCTTGTTGAGCAAGAACACGCGCAAGGCCTCCACATTGTCGTTGGGCTGGCAGTCGGTCACGGCGGAATCAACGGCATGTATGACACCTGCGGCACCGCCTACTGCCGTCTTTATCACCTCCCTATAGACGTTCTCCTGCCCCCGTATTCTCACTCCTGGAGCCAGCACCGCCGCACATAGCCAGAAATTGGCATCATAGCGCGGGTCGGCGGGCTGGCTGTGCATACGTATGCCGTCCACATCCTCCAGCAACTCCTCGTAGAGAGCCTCCACATGCCTGTGATGCGCTATGTGGTCATCCAGCACCGTCATCTGGCCGCGGCCGATACCGGCACACACATTGCTCATGCGGTAGTTGTAGCCAATGGCCGTGTGCTGGTAATAAGGATAGGCGTCACGCGCCTGTGTGGCATACCACATGACGTTGTCGGCATCCTCCGCACTGCGGCATACCAGCGCGCCGCCGCCCGAGGTGGTAATCATCTTGTTGCCGTTGAACGACAGCACACCGTATTTGCCGAACGTGCCGAGCGTCTGACCATCGAAACGGGAGCCCAAGCCCTCGGCAGCATCCTCCACAACAGGAATCCCGTATTTGCCGGCTATCGCCAGTATCTCGTCAATGCGGTAAGGCATGCCGTAGAGTGCCACGGGCACTATGGCCTTGGGATATTCACCTGTCTTCTCCTTGCGGTCAACAATGGCCTTCTCCAAAAGGACCGGATCCATGTTCCATGTCTCGCCTTCAGACCCCACAAACACCGGCTTCGCACCGAGATAGGTTATCGGGTGGCTTGAAGCGCAGAACGTGAACGACTGCACCAGCACCTCATCCCCTGCCTTCACACCGCAGCCGATCAGTGCCAGATGCACCGCCGCCGTACCGGCACTCAGACAAACCACCTTGCGGTCAAGCGGTTTCTGGTCTTCCCCCAAGGGAGACTTGGAGGGTCTCCTGTTCACAAACGCCTCCAGGTCTTTCTCGAATGCATTTACGTTGGGTCCCATCGGCACCACCCAGTTGGTGTCGAACGCCTCCTTCACGTATTTCTGTTCCAAACCGGCCTCGCTCATATGGGCGAGGCAGAGATAGATTGTCTTTCTTTCCATATTTGAAGATTAAGTAATTTGTTCCATGATCATCGCCTGTCCACGACTCCCGTCCCCGGACTCGTCACATGACTGTTCCAGTGCCTTATACAGCCACGGGAAAAACTTTTTCGGCTTCCGTCGGCACGCCGTATCGCGTCCTGACGGCCTTTATACATGAAAAAATGTTAACAATCAGCAGATAACACCCACCGAAACTTGCATTATCATACAAATACAATTACCTTTGTATTGCGGATTTTGCTGTAAAATCCGCAACGCTACTGAGGATTTTCACGCAAAATCCGCAACACCACTGCGGTTTTTGCCAGCCAAAGCAGCGCAGGCAGAGCAAGTAACGGCAACCAAAAATATCAGCAGTATGTATAAAAGACTATGCAGAATGGACGAAGTCCCCGAAGACAGTATTTTCCTGTTCGGAGCACGCCAGACGGGCAAAAGTACATTTCTCAGACATAAATATCCGGACAGCATCTATATTGACTTGCTGGACACAACCCTCAAGCACCGGTTCTCGCATTCGCCCTCGTTGCTGTACGATATGCTCTGTGACAAAGCAGAAGGCACCCTGGTCATTATCGACGAGATACCGGAAGTCCCCGAACTGCTCAACGAAGTACACCGGCTGATATCCGGTAGAAAGCTGGTGTTTGTTCTCTGCGGCTCGAGTGCCCGGAAGTTGAAGAGGAAAGGCTACAACACCTTGGGCGGCAGAGCCTGCCCTGTATACCTGTTCCCCTTGGTCAGTGCCGAGATTCCTGATTTCGATCTCAACAAGGCGATAAACTACGGTATGTTGCCGCCGCACTACTTGGCTAAGAATCCGGACCGGCGGCTCTCGGCCTACATAGACGTTTATCTGAAAGAGGAGATCAAGGAAGAGGCTCTGGTACGCAATCTCAGTTCGTTTCAGCGTTTTCTCGAAGTGGCTGCACTGACAGACGGCGAGATGATCAACAACAACAACATTGCACAGGACTGTGGTGTAAGTGCGAACACCGTAGCAAACTATTTTGAGATACTCGAAGATACTCTAATAGGCTTCAAAGTTCCGGCTTACACCAAGACCCTCAAGCGCAGACTCGTCCAGGCCCCCCGTTTCTACTACTTTGACGTGGGGATTGCCAACCACCTGCTGCATCGCAAGGAACTGGTGAGGGGGACACCCGACTACGGGCACGCCTTTGAGCATTTCGTCATGCAGGAGTTGCGGGCATGGCTTTCTTATACAGACAGCTGCGAGCGGCTTTCCTATTGGCGCACCTATTCAGGCATGGAAGTGGATGCTGTGATCGGGGATGCACGCATAGCCATAGAGATAAAGTCTGTCGAAGAGGTTCTGCCCCGCCACCTGAAAGGGCTGGAGTCTTTCGCCGCAGACTATCCGGAGTGCCGCCCTGTCATGGTAAGTCTTGACCGCATCAGCCGGCGCATAGGCAATATCGAATGCGTGTACATATCGGATTTCCTGAACCGGCTATGGAGTGCAGGACTGTAAGCGGCCGGCGGCACAACTCCCTTAGTAAAAAGCCATCCCTTGCACACAACTTGCATGACTTCCGTGCAGAATTGCATTGGCTCTATGCAAAACATGATTACCTCTTCCGGCAGAAAATTTATGCTTTATCAACCATCATGCAGGCATATAGCGGTATGTTTACCAGCCAGTCTTGCTTCTGGTAAGGAAGCATGGAAAAGCGTATGCCCGTCAACTCCGGGTGCTTGACTATGAAGGTATGCATGGATTTGGCTTTCACGTTGGTCTCGGCCTTAACCTCAACAGGTACCACGCGCCCGTTCAGTTGCAGAAGAAAGTCAAGTTCAACGGTTGAGTTGCTCATGCTGTGGTAGTAAATGGGAATGCCCAACGTTTTCAGCTGAGTGAAAACATACAATTCTGTAAAAGCCCCTTTGTATTCGGAAAACACACGATTGTCTGTCAACATGGTTTCTGCCGTGGTGTCCGTCATGGCCCCTGCCAAGCCCACATCAAGCATGAAAAGTTTGAAAGCGTTAAAGTCCTCATAAAACTTGAGTGGCATTTGTGGACTGTTGACACGCATCACCTTGTAGGCGAGCCCGGCATCTATGAGCCATTGGATGGCGAGTTCGAATTCTGTGGCACGCGCCCCTTTGCGCAGGACACCGTAAATGAATTTTTTGTTCTCTTTGGCAAGTTGGGCAGGAATACTGTCCCACACCATGTTGATGCGTGGCACCTCGTTGGCTGGGGCATGTTTGGAAAAATCCCTGCGGTAGTCGCGTATGATCTGTTGCTGGATTTGTCGGACAGTTTGCAGCCCCCTCTGCTCGACAAAGGCCAAAACTGCAGCCGGCATTCCTCCGACATAATAGTATTGTCTGAGCAGTTTTACACACTCTTCACCGAATATGCTTATGACTGTCCAGTTACCGCTTTTCAGTATTTCTGCCATTCGGCCCTTTCCCGCTGCTTCCAGAAATTCCGAAAATGTCATGGGATAAAGCCGCAGCTCATCCACTTTGCCTACAGGATACGACACGCTATTGTGTAGCGACAGTCCCAGCAGAGAGCCTGCCACCACCACATGATAGTCTGGAGCGTCTTCACAAAAAAATTTAAGAGCCTCCAGTGCCTTGGGGCAATCTTGTATCTCGTCAAGGACGATGAGCGTGTCGTGTGGCGTAATGTCTATATTGCTGATAGCAGACAGCGAAAGCAAAATATCCGACACGGATGCACCTTGCTCAAATACGCGTGCCGCCATCGGATTGCGGTCCAGACTGAAAAAAGCCGTTTTCTTGTATTCCTTTTGCCCGAATTCCTGCAGGAGATAAGTCTTCCCGACCTGACGTGCTCCATTGACTATCAATGGTTTCCTGCCGGCATTGTTTTTCCATTCCAGTAGTTTTTCATATAAGTCCCGCTTCATGCATTTACACTTTTTCTGACGAATACCGAGTGCAAATATACATTTATCTTGACGAATAATCAGGCAAATCACACACTTTTTCTGACGAACGTCAATTCGTCAAGCTGCCGCTCGGTGTTCAGAAACTCCTGCCCATGACATCATGTGGAAGAAACACGGTCTTGCCGTTGCAATTCATGGGCTTCACCTTGGCAAATACGGCAAAGTGTACCTGCCTGCGTTTTGCAAACGGCAAAAATCTGGCGACATATTGCAGCCTGCCGTAAAGCCTTTCCGCATCTTCCGTGCCTGTCCATTTGCATTCGCCTATCAGAATGTGCTTTTTGTCAAACGATTCCGCCACGACATCGAGTTCCGCCATCTCGCCTTCCGGCTTGTCATCCGCAAAGATCTTGCCCCACCAGCGCGAGGCCTTGCCATACAGAATGCCGTCTATCACATTCCCGCTTACAAAACGTCTGCACAACTCCTCCCAGCAATCGCCCACATAGGATGGCATTTGTGATTTCACGGTATTCATCACAGCGTCCACAGCCCCAAGTTCCAGCACCGATGCATAAGGGGCCACAAAACGGTAGAAGAACTTGAACAGGTTGTCATTCACAAAATACAGCCCCCTCTTGCTGTTGCGCTCGTTTTCACCGAATGGTATCTCGCGGCGCACATAACCCAGGTCGCGCAATTTCTTCAACGGCTCAGTTATGTCGTTTGCCGCCCTTCCTGCCCTTGCGGCAATCTCTGACAGTTTGTTCGCCCCGTTGCCTATAATTGAAAGCAACGTCGCCATCTGGACGGTATCGCGCATGTCGTCGCGCAACAGGCGTTGGGGTTCTTCCGACAATATGCCTTGCGGGTCAAGCAACAGCCCTCTTATGGCAGAGTCGCAGTCGGAATAATCCTTGCGCAGTTCCCAATAACGGGGTACACCTCCCCAAACGGCATACTCTTTCACCGCCTGTTCCGCTTCACACCCCATAGCCCCGGCCATGTAGCGTGCCGGTATAGGGGCAAGTTTCATCACCTCATCCGCCAAACCATACAGGGGTGACTTCTTGTCAAACACGCAGCTATACATAAGCTGTTGTGACGAGCCGCACAGTATCAGGTCAAACTTGAAAATGCGCAAGTTCAGCAACTTCTGCAATACGGATGGCAGCGAAGGGCAACTTTTCACCATATAGGGAAACTCGTCCCAACACACGGCAAGCCGCTCGTCCAACTGGTTGTTCATCGCTCTCAGCAACGTTTCCCAGTCCGGATAACTCACCTTGTCGAAACCGTCGACAAGGGCGGCGACCATGTTGGCAAACAGCTGCCGTTGGTTCTGCTCTGATGTCTGGTCGCTCAGAAAGTACAAGTCCCGACCCGGTTTGAGCACGTGTTTTATCAACGCCGACTTGCCTATCCTGCGCCGCCCATACACCACAATGAACTGGCAGTCGGGTCTGTCCAAAGCTGCGCAAAGCCGCTCTTTATCCTTTTCCCTGTCTATAAAATCCTTTAAAATCATACCTTTACGAATATCTTTTACAAAGATAATCTTTTTCAAAGATATTCCAAAGCGGAACAGGAATTTTTCACATACCGGTTGGCTTCGTTTGCAAAACCATGGGGCGAAGTCCCCAAAACAGTTCGGGACAACTGCAGAATCAATAAAGTAGTCCGAATGCCCATAGAGGCAAAATATTTGAATGTCCCATTTCTATGTCATCCTTTACAACAAAACCGTTGTCGACATCCGTTATTTGCTTTTTCCCTTTTTTTCGCCCACCAATTTCAAACGTCATGCCATCAACATAAAAATCAGATACAGGCGAGCACATGACATCACCGACAACTCTTGTCTGGTTCATAAAGAAAGTTTCGCGCACATTGCCAATGTTTGCCTTTTGGGGAGAAAGCACGTAGATAAGGTTTGGGTTGTCCAGATAAATTTTTTCTGTTTTTCCCAAACCGCGAATCCCGCCGACAGCGTCACGCAATTGGGCAATCATTCCTGCACGCTCCATATGCATCAGATAGTCCTGTATGTAGTTGCGGCTTATGCCCGTCACATCCGCCAATTTCTGCATCACAGGTTTAAACGGCACACTCTCGGCCACTGCCATGAGCAAATGCTTCAGCTTCCTGCCTACAGACACGTTTGTATTCAGATACAAGGGGATGTCGCTCTCCATTGTTTGTGCCACCACTTGTGCAAGTTCCATGTCGTAGGCTGCATCGCGCCCAAAAGGATAATATCCGCGTCTCAGGTAGTCTTGGAATAACGGTAACGGGTGCTCCACTCCCGGTATCTCATAGTGGTGTTGCAGGATATCTTTTATTTCCCTGACATCCACCTTAAGGCCATGAAACAGGTGCAGATATTCCCTGAACGACAACCCCTGCATTTCATAGATAGGCACACGGCGGCTAAGGTCTGCCATACCTTTGGTAATGTCAAGAATAGAGGAGCCTGATATCACTATCTGCAAGTCAGAATAGCTGTCGAAGATTTGCTTGACCTCTGTAGACCACCCTCCATATTTGTGTATTTCATCAACAAACAGGTGTTTGCCTCCTGCTTTGTAGAACTTGTCGGCCAGCCCCACAAGCGTGTGTGATGCAAAATACAACTGATCGGCTGACACATAGAGAGTATTGTTCTCATCCAGATGCTGTTTTATATGTTGTAAAAGCATTGTCGATTTGCCGACACCGCGTGGGCCAACCAATCCCAATGCATGTACGCCCCATTCTATTCTTGCATATTTGTAACGAATCAGGTCTACAGGAGTCTCCCGAAGCTTCCTGTGAAAATATTCAAACAACTGTTCCATCAGCTTCGCTTTTTCTGCAAAGTTAAGGTTTTTTGCACGAGTTTCGTGCAAAAAACCGCCAATCTTGCATCTGTTTCGTGCTGTTTTGGCTAAAATATGCACGAAACAGATGCAACATGACTGTTTCGTTAGTTTGGAAAGGGATTATATGGGAACGATGGAATTGCACATTATTTGACCCGGGGCAAGTATATTGTCTTTCTTTCCATATTTGAAAATATATTGATTACGCATCCATGAACGTGGGCAAGGCAGGGAAAATACGGTTAAAAACATACCGTCATTTACACGTGACAGGCATCCCCTCTGCCCGACTTCGTCATTTACAGGTGATGAAACTACAATTTCCGGCAATTCCATCATTTATACATGACAAAACATTAACTTTGCAGCATCCGAATACAAAACCACACATTATGCAGATAATTTCCCGCAAAACTTGCATTGTCGTATAACTACAGTTACCTTTGTATTGCGGATTTTGCTGTAAAATCCGCAATGCCGACTTGCCTATCCTGCGCCGCCCATACACCACAATAAGCTGGCAGTCGGGCCTGTCCAATGCCGCGCAAAGCCGCTCTTTATCCTTTTCCCTGTCTATAAAATCCTTTAAAATCATACCTTTACGAATATCTTTTACAAAGACAATCTTTTACAAAGACAATCTTTTTCAAAGATATTCCAAAGCGGAACAGGAAATTTTCACTTAACCCTCACCTCCATGTCTGAGGGAACATGATCCTTTGACGTGGGAAGACTTGCCAAAAGCAACTCTCCG
>CAVEQO010000024.1:0-37488 GCA_963617965.1 Anaerovoracaceae bacterium | reverse complement strand
GTACCCAGAGCCGGGATCGAACCGGCACGTCTTTCGACATTGGTGTTTGAGACCAACGCGTCTACCAATTCCGCCATCTGGGCAGAGCAACGCCAAAACGCCCGGCAAAGGTAAGACATTATTTTGATACGGCAAATTTTCGGACCGTGTTTTTTCCGTGCCTGCGAAAACGAACAGTCGCAGCCAGTGCAAACGGCTGCGGTAGCATACGCATAAAAAAACACGCCATTTTTTTTGCAGATTAAAATAAAAGAGATACCTTTGCACCGCAAAATTGGAAATGGTATATATCCAAACCTTTGCGATGGCCCGTTCGTCTATCGGCTAGGACGAGAGATTTTCATTCTCTAAAGAGGAGTTCGACTCTCCTACGGGCTACATAACAACGTAGAACAAAAGAAATTACAAACAGCAGATGGCAAATCACAAATCATGCATCAAGAGGATACGCCAGACGAAAACACGTACTGAGCACAACAAGTATTACGCAAAGACAATGCGTAACGCTGTACGCAAACTTCGCGCGACAACCGACAAGGACGAGGCGACAAAACTTCTCCCGACGGTGCAGAAGATGCTGGACAAGCTGGCGAAGACGAACATCATCCATCCGAACAAGGCTTCGAACATCAAGTCGAGCATTGCACTCCATGTGAACAAACTTGCGTAGTATTGCGCTAATGGAATAAATCCAATCTTTTTTCATAGGAAAATGGGCGGCTTGTGAAAGTCGTCCATTTTTTTGTGTACCCGTAGCTTTCCTGTTTCGGTTTGTCAAAAACAGTACGGCAATCCACCCTTTCTTCACGACAAAATAAGTACCTTTGCAGACAGATAACCGTTTTCCCGGCTGTAAAGGCCGGAAAAACACGAGACGACATACACTACCAACCCAACCAACTTGACAAAATGAGCGAAGGTTTGAAAATAGAACACATCAAAGACGTAGTAGTGCTGTTTGCCGGGGATTCCGGCGACGGAATGCAATTGGCCGGCAATATCTTTTCCACAATCTCCGCCATTGCGGGGAACAGCATCAGCACATTCCCGAACTATCCCGCTGACATCCGCGCCCCACAGGGCAGCCTTACGGGCGTGAGCGGTTTTCAGGTGCATATCGGGGCCGAGCAGGTATACACGCCCGGAGACAAATGCGACGTGCTGGTTGCCATGAACGCCGCAGCACTGAAGACCCAGTACAGGCACGCCAAGTCCGACGCCACCATAATAATTGACACCGACGCGTTCCAGGCGGGCGATCTCAAGAAAGCCGCCTTTGAAACAGACGATTATCTCGGGGAGATGAATATAGACCCGGACCGCGTTGTCAGCTGTCCGCTTACCCAAATGGTCAAGGATGCTCTGGCGGACTCCGGCATGGACAACAAGGCAGTGCTGAAATGCCGCAATATGTTTGCACTCGGGCTTGTCTGCTGGCTGTTTGACCGTGACCTCAATGCCGCATTCGGTTTCCTGCGCGAGAAATTCAGCAAAAAGCCCGCGCTGGCCGAGGCCAACATAAAGGTGATACAGGCAGGCTACGACTACGGCCACAACACCCACAGCACCGCTTTCAACACTTGCCGCATAGAGACGAGAAACAAAGTGCCCGGCCGCTACATGGACATTACCGGCAACAAGGCCACGGCCTACGGTCTTATAGCGGCCGCCGAGAAAGCCGGGCTCAGGCTCTATCTCGGTTCGTATCCTATTACTCCCGCCACCGACATCCTCCACGAATTGTCCAAACACAAGTCGCTCGGCGTGACGACGGTGCAGTGTGAAGACGAGATAGCCGGCTGCGCCTCAGCCATAGGCGCCTCGTTTGCCGGGGCTATGGCCGTGACCTCGACCTCCGGTCCCGGCATCTGCCTGAAGTCGGAGGCGATGAACCTTGCGGTAATCATGGAACTCCCGCTTGTGGTCATCGATGTGCAGCGCGGCGGCCCTGCCACGGGTCTGCCCACCAAGTCCGAACAGACAGACCTCCTTCAGGTGCTGTTCGGACGCAATGGCGAAAGTCCCATGCCCGTCATAGCCGCCACCTCGCCGGCAGACTGCTTTGATGCAGCCTACAACGCCTGCAAGACGGCCGTGGAACACATGACCCCGGTGGTGCTCATGACCGATGCGTATATCGCCAACGGAAGCGGGGCTTTCAGACTGCCCGACATGGACTCATATCCAACCATCACCCCTCCTTTCGTGCCAGAAGAACTAAAGGGCAAATGGACTCCGTATATGCGCAACGGGAGCGGCAGCCGCTATTGGGCCGTGCCCGGTCGCGAAGGCTTTGAGCATATACTCGGAGGTCTTGAGAAGGACAACAGGACAGGAGCCATATCCACCGACCCGGAGAACCATGACCTCATGACACGTTTGCGGCAGGAGAAAATAGACAGGATTGCCGTTCCCGACGTGGAAGTGCTCGGTGACAAGGACGGGGCGGAACTGCTCATTGTAGGTTTCGGCGGCACATACGGACATCTTCATGCCGCCATGGACGTGATGCGCGACTCCGGCAGGAAAGTCGCCCTCGCCCATTTCAAGTACATCAACCCTCTGCCGGCAAATACCGCCAAGGTGTTGAAAGCATATCCAAAGGTTGTCGTTGCGGAGCAGAACACGGGGCAGTTCGCCGCGTTTCTGCGCATGAAGACGGACAATTTCGTCCCGTACCAGTACAACGAAGTGAAGGGGCAGCCGTTTGTGGTAAGCGAGCTGGTCGCCGCTTTCAACGATATCATCAACAAATAATCCCTCATGTCAAATACCGAGTATACGCACACCATGGAATATACAGCATCAGATTTCAAAAAGGGGCAGCCGAGATGGTGCCCGGGATGCGGCGACCATTTCTTCCTCGCATCGCTTCACAAGGCACTGGCGGAGATAGGTGTCAAGCCGTGCAACAACGCAGTGATCTCAGGCATAGGATGCTCCAGCCGTCTGCCGCACTATATGGCGACCTACGGCATGAACACCATACACGGACGCGCTGCCGCCATAGCCACCGGATGCAAGGTGGCGAACCCCGATCTTGAAGTGTGGCAGATAAGCGGCGACGGCGACGGTCTTGCCATCGGCGGCAACCACTTCATACACGCCAACCGCCGCAACATCAACCTCAACATGATTCTGCTCAACAACCGGATCTACGGTCTCACCAAAGGCCAGTACTCTCCGACATCCCCACGCGGCTTTGTCAGCAAGTCAAGTCCATACGGCACGGTTGAAGACCCGTTCCGTCCCGCCGAGCTGTGCTTCGGCGCACGGGGGCATTTCTTTGCGCGTGCCGTGGCCACCGACGCTCCCGGCACGATAGCAGTCCTCAAGGCTGCGCAGAAACACAAGGGGGCTTCCGTGTGCGAAATACTGCAGAACTGCGTGATTTTCAACAACGGGACCCATGACAGCGTATACTCCAAGGAGGGGCGTGCGAAGAATGCCATCTACCTTGAACACGGGAAGCCGATGGTGTTCGGCCAGGACAACGAGTACGGACTTGTGCAGGACGGATTCGGAATCAAGGTGGTAAAAATCGGTGAAAACGGTATCGGCGAAAAAGATCTGCTGGTTCACGATGCCCATAGCCAGGACAACACGCTGCAGCTCAAGCTCGCCATGATGGAAGGCCCGGATTTCCCCATTGCCCTCGGTGTTATACGCGACGTGGACGCACCTACTTACGATGACTGCGTGACGCAGCAGATAGAAGAGGTAAAGGGCAAAAAACCGTACCACAGTTTTGCGGAACTGCTTGAGACAAACGATATCTGGACGATAGGGTAGCAGCCGCGCAACGGAAAAGCCTGCATGTTGTGCGGGCATACAAAAAAGAGCCGATGGAATCTTCGGTTTGCACCGCACGTTACGTGCAGGATGCAAACCGAAGATTCCATCGGCTCTAAAAGCGGTTTTTTGCATCACCGCACAGCGTTGTTCCAATTATTATTTGTAATTTTGTAGAGATATACAGCAAACACTAATCCATGGCAGAAGTTTTAAACGAAGAAACGAATTATTCCGCCTCGAACATTCAGGTGCTTGAAGGTCTTGAGGCTGTCCGCAAACGTCCGGCGATGTATATAGGCGACATCGGGGAGAAGGGTCTGCACCACCTTGTTTACGAGACGGTAGACAACTCGATAGACGAAGCCCTTGCCGGCTATTGCACCCACATAGAAGTGGCCATCGGCGAAGACAATTCCATAACCGTTCAGGACAACGGGCGCGGCATACCTGTCGACATCCACGAGAAAGAGGGCGTAAGTGCCCTTCAGGTTGTCATGACGGTGCTGCACGCCGGAGGCAAGTTTGACAAAGGCAGCTACAAGGTCAGCGGCGGTCTGCACGGAGTTGGTGTAAGCTGTGTAAATGCGCTTTCCAGCCGTATGGTCTCGCAGGTGTTCCGCGACGGGAAAATCTACCAGCAGGAGTACGCCTACGGCAACCCCCTGTATCCTGTCAAGGTGGTGGGCGAGACTGAGCTGCGTGGTACGCGGCAGCAATTCTGGCCGGACGGTTCAATCTTCATAACCACAGAGTACAAATATGATATTCTGGCTGACCGTATGCGCGAGCTGGCTTTCCTCAATGCCGGTCTTAAGATAACTCTCACCGACTGGCGCGACAAGGACGAGGACGGCAACCCGAAGAGCGAGGTGTTCTACAGCGAGCAGGGGCTGCGCGAGTTTGTGCGCTATCAGGACTCCATGCGTACGCCGCTCATTCCTGACGTTATCTATATCAAGACAGAGAAGGAGGGCATCCCCATAGAGATAGCGTTTCTCTACAATACGGGATTCAGCGAAAACCTCCACAGCTACGTCAACAACATCAACACCATTGAGGGCGGCACGCACTTGGCAGGTTTCCGTTCGGCACTCACCCGTGTGCTAAAGAAATACGCCGAGGAAACGGCGGGCAAGCAGATAGAGAAAGCCAAGATAGAAATTTCCGGCGAGGATTTCCGCGAGGGTCTTACGGCGGTAATCAGCATCAAGGTGGCAGAGCCTCAGTTTGAGGGGCAGACAAAGACCAAACTCGGGAACTCGGAAGTGATGGGTGCTGTCAACCAGGCCGTGGGCGAGGCTCTCACGAACTATCTCGAGGAACACCCCAAAGAGGCCAAGATAATCGTTGACAAGGTCATCCTTGCGGCCACGGCGCGCATTGCCGCCCGCAAGGCACGCGAAACCGTACAGCGCAAGAACCCCATGTCGGGTAGGGGACTGCCCGGCAAACTGGCGGACTGCTCAAGCAAAGATCCGGCCGAGAGCGAGATATTCCTCGTAGAGGGAGACTCCGCTGGCGGCAGCGCCAAGCAGGGACGCTCACGCCAGTTTCAGGCGATTCTGCCTTTGCGCGGAAAAATCCTCAATGTGGAGCGTCAGCAATGGCACAAGGCTTTTGAAAGCGAAGAGGTCAACAACATCATCCAGGCTCTCGGGGTACGTTTCGGGGTAGACTCTGAAGACAGCAAGGCTGTCAACCTTGACAAGCTGCGCTACCACAAGGTGATACTCATGACCGATGCCGATGTCGACGGACGCCACATCAACACATTGATACTGACGCTGTTCTTCCGCTATATGCCCGCACTCATCGAACAGGGCTATGTGTATCTTGCCACTCCGCCGCTATACCGTTGCAAAATAGGCAAGACCGAGGAATACTGCTACAACGACAACCAGCGGATGGAGTTCATGCGCAAATACAACCACGGGTCGGAAAAAGGCGTCACCACCCAACGCTACAAAGGTCTTGGCGAGATGAACAAGGAACAGCTCTGGGAAACGACCATGAACCCTGCCAACAGGCTTCTCAAACGGGTGACCCTTGAAAACGCCGCTGAAGCAGACCATACTTTCTCAATGCTGATGGGCGACGACGTAGACCAGCGCCGCAGTTTCATAGAGCGCAATGCCAACAATGCCAACATTGATGCATAGGGAGGGTGCTCTGCTGACATACAGTGCAAAAAAGAAAGCCACAAGAGGAGGGACTCCCCTTGTGGCTTCTTGATAGGATATGCAGTTACGCAACAACAAACCGTTTCCCACGTGAACAACCTGTATTCCGACATCTGTGCAGCCCTTGCACCGTTTTATGAAGAAAACGAGGCAAGGGCTCTTGCAAGAATAGTCATAGAGGATGTCTTGCACCTGTCGTTTACAAGAGTGCTGGCAGGACTATGCGACGGCATCAGTGCGGAGCAGAAACGCGCTCTCGCTGACGCTACGGCACGTTTGCGGCGGCATGAACCTATACAGTACATCACAGGCAGGACGGAATTCTGCGGTCTCCCCATTACGGTGAACCGTTCGGTTCTCATTCCGAGACCGGAAACGGAACAGCTTGTAGAAATTGCCACCACCATGCTTGACTACAACGATGAAGCGTACATAATGGATGCCTGTACGGGCAGCGGCTGCATTGCCATTGCCGTCAAGAGCCGGAAGCCCGGATGGAAAGTCTGCGCCTGCGACATATCGGCCGAGGCTCTCGAAACGGCCCGGTTCAACGCGGAACTGAACAATGCCGAAATCTCTTTTTCCCGGCTCGACCTTTTGGCAGGATCTTTTCCGCCAGGACACTATGACATGATTGTCAGCAATCCGCCCTACGTTATGGACAAGGAAAAGACAACCATGCGCCGCAATGTACTTGAGTATGAACCAAGTGCCGCAATCTTTGTCGGCGATGACAATCCGCTTGTGTTCTATGAAGCCCTCTCTTCATGGGGTCATCTCGCTCTCGTGAAAGGCGGTATGCTTCTTGTCGAAATAAACCACCTGCTGGCCAGAGAAGTGGTGGACCTCTTCGTCTCACGGGGCTACTCCGGAGTGACGACCGCCAATGACTGTTTCGGAAAACCGCGATTCGTGATATGCAAAAAATGAAGGAGCCCCTTTCCGAACAGGAACTTTACGTAAAGCTGTCGCGCCTTTGCGCGTCATGCGAGTACTCTCCGTTTGATATCAGGCGGAAAGCTGTCACGTATGGTGCGTCAGCGGAACTCGCCGACATAGTGGTCGGGCGTCTGGTTGACGAGGACTATGTCAATGAACAGCGTTACGCAAACTCGTTCGTCCATGACAAATTCATGTTCAACCGCTGGGGGCGTGGCAAAATGACCGCCGCCCTGCGCCAGAAACACATTTCTTCTGCCAGTATCAGTCAGGCTCTGTCTCTCATAGATCCCGATGAATACAGCAATGTCCTCCGGGAACTTCTCCTTGCCAAGTCAAGGCTGCTCCGGGAACCGGATCAGTACAAGCGTAGCCGTAAGCTCCTTGCTTTCGCCGCCTCGCGGGGGTTTGAGTCCGGTCTTGCCTATGATTTGACAAATGAAATCTGTGGGCAAGACCTGCCGTAAAGGCGGTGTGGCGGCAAGAGGGGATTGTCTTATTCGAGTTCGCTCAATTCCAGCCAGCGCATGGATTTTTCGTCGAGTTCGCTGTTGAGGACCGGAAGCCGTTTTGAAAGGGCCGTTATCTCGTCAACGTCAACGGCTGCACCGCTGAGTTTCCCGATGATTTCGCTCTTTTCGGCTTCGAGTGCAGTTATCTCCGCCTCAAGGGCCGCATATTCCTGACGTTCCTTGAACGACATTCTTCGTTTTGTGATTTTGTTTCTGATCTTGTCGGCAGGACGGCTTTTCACAGTTTCGGTTTTTGCACTGCTTTTGCTATTTTCCGCACTTTCGTTGCGGAACTGCGTATAATTTCCGGGAAAATCCTTTATCTGACCGTTACCGTTGAACACGAGGATATGGTCTACTACCTTGTCCATGAAATAGCGGTCATGACTCACGATGATGACACACCCCTCAAACTGACGGAGATACTCTTCGAGCACCTGCAAGGTGACGATGTCAAGGTCATTGGTGGGTTCGTCAAGCACCAGGAAGTTGGGGCTGCGCATCAGTACGGTACACAGGTACAGCCGGCGCAGTTCCCCACCAGACAGCTTGTAGATGTAATTGTACTGCTTTTCGGGAGAGAAAAGGAACTGTTGCAGGAACTGGGAGGCACTGAGTTTGCGTCCTTTGCCCAGATCAACGTACTCGGCTATGTCACGCACCGCGTCAATGACTTTCATCTGTGTGTTGAATGTCATGCCCTGCTGGCTGTAGTAGCCGAAACGCACGGTCTGCCCGATGGAGATCTTGCCGGAGTCGGGCTGCAACTCGCCGAGAAGCATCCGGACAAACGTGGTCTTGCCCGTGCCGTTGTTGCCCACGATGCCAAGTTTTTCATAGCGGGAGAAGTTGTAATAGAAATCCTTGAGAATCACCTTGTCGCCGAATGCTTTGCTGATATAGTTCATCTCGAAAATCTTGTTCCCGATATACGAACTTTTCGTTTCAAGGCGTGCCTTCTCCTGAACCATGGACTTTGTGGCTTTCTCCTCAAGGCTGTAGAAAGCCTCTTCGCGGAAGCGTGCCTTGTGCCCCCTTGCCGAAGGGGTGCGTCTCATCCACTCCAGTTCGCGCCGGTAGAGGTTTCCCAGACGTGCCAGCTCCGCATTGCGCTGGTCAAGACGCTGCTGACGTTTGTCAAGATAGTAAGAGTAGTTGCCGTGATAGGTGTAGACGGTCTGGTCTGCCAGTTCCATAATGTCGTTGCACACCCGGTCAAGGAAATAGCGGTCGTGGGTCACCATAAGCAATGACATGGCGGTCTGCTGCAGATAGCGTTCCAGCCATTCTATCATTTCAAGGTCAAGGTGGTTGGTAGGCTCGTCAAGCACCAGCAAGTCAGGTTCCGTGAGCAAGATGTTGGCCAGAGCCACACGCTTGACTTGTCCGCCGGAGAGATGCCCTATCTTCTCGTTGAAACCTGTTATTTTAAGCATTGAGAGGATTCCCTTGACCTTGGCCTCGTAGTTCCATGCACCTGCGGCGTCCATGTTTTCCATACATTTGTCAAGATCCGGATTTCCCGGTGTGTCGAGGGCAGTCTGATAGGCAAGCACCGTGTTTGCAAGAGGAGAGCCATGTTGAAGACACGCCTCCAATACGGTCAGGTCTTCCGGGTAAGAGGGGCTCTGCTTGAGATAGCCCGTGCGCAGGTTGCGTCTCCATACTATTTCCCCCTCCTGATAGTCTTCGCCGTCACACAGGATGTTGAGCAAAGTCGTTTTCCCCATGCCGTTTTTGGCAATAATGCCGACCTTGTTACCCTCGGTGATACTGAAGCTCACCTTGTCCATCAATGTGAGGCTGCCGATGCGTTTGGTCAGATTCCTTACGTCAAGAATAGAATTGAGTGCCATCTGCGTGTTTTGTATTTGTTTGCAAAGTTACTCATTTTTCACCTCCCTCATGTGCCGTATGGAGAAGATTGGCGACGGCCAACCGGGCAGACCTGCCGTTGTCGTCTTTTTCCGTGTCGCATTTGTCTTAACACAAATCCGCCGTCATGACTTTGGGTTTAATTTCGTATCTTTGCAACACAAAAACCAAATACCTTATGTATATGAAGACTGTAGAAACAGCATTTGCAGAACAGCTGCTGGAGGTAAAAGCCATAAAGCTCCGGCCGGAAAACCCTTTCACATGGGCAAGCGGCTGGAAATCCCCGTTCTATTGTGACAACCGCAAAACGCTCTCCTATCCTGCGCTGCGCACGTTTGTGAAAGAAAACCTTGCCAGAATGATAAGGGAGAATTTTTCTGAAGCCACGGCGGTGGCCGGTGTGGCAACAGGCGCCATTGCCCAGGGTGCACTGGTGAGCGATGAACTGGGTCTGCCGTTTTGCTATGTGCGTTCCAAGGCCAAGGACCACGGTATGGGCAACCTCATTGAAGGCACCCTGCCGGAAGGCAGCAAGGTCGTGGTGGTCGAAGATCTCATCTCCACGGGCGGCAGCAGCCTCAAGGCCGTGGAAGCCCTCAGGGATGCGGGCTTTGAAGTGGTCGGCATGGTGGCGGCCTATACCTACGGATTTGCCGTAGCGGAGGATGCTTTTCGTGCAGCGGGCGTGAAACTTCTCACGCTTACCAACTATCAGGCAGTGGTCAGCGTGGCAACGGCAACAGGCTATATTACCGCCGACCAGCAGCCTACTCTTGACGCATGGCGCAAAGACCCTGCCGCATGGCGCAACGACCTCAAATGACAAGTTTCTTCGTACAAAACCGGACAAGACATGAGTGAGTTCAAAAGTGAAGTGAAGCAGATTCAGGCTCCGCAGGCTGCGGTATACAGCAAGATTTCAGACTTGAGCAATCTGGAGACGCTCAAACGGCGCATGGCCGATCCCGAGACAGTCAAGACCATGGCCGAACGGATAGGCCATGACAAGCTTGAGCAGGTGAGGCAATACATGGACAACATCACCTTTGATGCGGATACCATAACGGTCAGCGGCAGTCCTGTGGGCAATGTATGCCTGAGAATCATAGAGCGCGAGGAACCGAAGACCGTGAAGATGCAGGGCGAGGGGCTTCCTGTTCCCTTGAACCTGTGGATACAGCTGTTGCCCAACGGCAACGAGGCTTCCGCTCTTAGAGTGGTAATCAAAGCCGAACTCAATTTTCTTGTGAAGCAGATGGTCAGCAAACCGCTTCAGAAAGCCGTTGACGGCATTGCCGAGATGCTGGCACACCTGCCTTATTAACAACAGACACAGGTAATCATGGCACACAAACTTTGGGAAAAGACCGTGGAGGTCAACAGCAAGATAGACAGTTTCACCGTAGGGCGCGACCGCGAGCTTGATCTCCGTCTCGCGAAATATGACGTAATGGGGTCTATGGCCCACATCACCATGCTTGAGAGCATAGGTCTGCTCAAAGCGGACGAACTGCGGCAACTGCTCCGCGAACTGCGCAACATCTACGACATGGCGCAAAGGGGCGATTTCGTCATTGAAGACGGCGTGGAAGATGTCCATTCGCAGGTGGAGCTGATGCTCACGCACAAACTGGGCGACATGGGCAAGAAGATACATTCGGGCCGCTCACGCAACGACCAGGTACTTGTAGACCTGAAACTCTTTACCCGCGACCGCATCATGGAGATAACCAACAAGGTCCGGACTCTTTTCAGAACACTACAGCTGCAAAGCGAGAAATACAGGAATGTCCTTATGCCCGGCTATACCCATCTCCAAGTGGCAATGCCCAGCAGTTTCGGACTGTGGTTCGGGGCTTATGCCGAAAGCCTTGTGGACGACATGCTTTTTCTGCAGGCCGCCTACAAGATGGCAAACCGCAATCCGCTCGGGTCGGCGGCAGGCTACGGATCCTCGTTCCCGCTTGACCGCGCCATGACCACACGTCTGCTGGGCTTCCAGTCGATGAACTACAATGTGGTCTATGCCCAAATGGGACGGGGCAAGACCGAACGAAACGTGTGCTCGGCCCTTGCCGGCGTGGCGGGCACATTGGCCAAGATGGCGTTTGATGCCTGCATGTTCAACTCGCAGAACTTCGGCTTCGTGAAATTGCCGGACGAATGCACTACAGGCTCGTCCATCATGCCGCACAAGAAGAACCCCGATGTGTTTGAGGTGATGAGAGCCAAGTGCAACAAACTGCAGGGTCTGCCGAATCAGATACTGCTCATCATGAACAACCTGCCATGCGGCTATTTCCGCGACCTGCAGGTGATAAAGGAACTTTTCGTGCCTGCTTTTGACGAGCTTGAGGACTGTCTGGACATGGCTGACTATATCGTCGGGCGCATGGAAGTGAACGACCATATCCTTTCGGACAGCCGTTATGACGCGATGTTCAGCGTTGAAGAGGTCAACCGCCGCGTGCGCAGCGGAGTGCCGTTCCGTGATGCCTACAAACAGGTTGGACTGGAGATAGAGGCCGGGCAGTTTGTGCCAGACAAGAACATACACCATACCCACGAGGGTTCCATCGGCAATCTGTGCAACAAGGAAATAGCCGGACTGATGCAGGAAATATATGACGGTTTCGGGTTTGACCGGACACTGAAAGCCGAGTCGGAACTGCTGGAAATGAAATGAGATCCGCAGCTATGAAGAAGACGCTTGCCGTGATGCTGGGACTGGTCGTGATATGCGGTTGCGGGGACAGCGGCTCCTATACTAAATACAGCCGCTACAAAGCGGACTTCGCATATTTTTATGTACAAACAGCCACCCCGTTGAGGGATGCCCTCTACTCTCCGGGCGTGTACTGCACCATAAAACTCGGCATTGACAAGATGCTGCGTTTCCAAACCCTCACGAAAGAACTGCCTGTGCCTGTTACCGATACCAATTATTACCAGAACTTTGTGTGTATCTCGGGGTTTATCGTAGGCTATTCCAACCTTATCGAAGTGGGTGCGGACGATCTCAGCCAGGTATGCTATGACCTTGCGTGCCCCAACTGCTATAATGACGATGCCATAAAACGCGATCTTGCCCTGAAGGAGAACGGCTATGCTTATTGCGCACGGTGCAAACGCACATATAGCCTCAACAACATGGGCATGGTAGACTCTGGTGAAACGGGACGGCCACTTGAACGCTACCATATCAGTCTGCCCGACGCGAACCGTATGGTAATATACAACTGAGGCGACTTCTGAAAATCCGCTGGAGAACAGTTCTGGCAACAAGTGCAGGGGGATACTGTACACAAGATTATGCGCTTATTCATGATTTTGCAAACGAGGTGTTTTCCAAAATCTTTTTTGCGCCAAAGTTTCTCCTGTATGGGAAATATTCCCTAACTTAGCAATCAGTAACATGACTGATAAAAACGAGGATTTTTTATGGATGACAGGAATTATTGTATCATACTTGCCGGCGGTGTCGGGTCAAAATTGTGGCCGATAAGTTGTTCTGGCAAACCAAAGCAGTTTCTGGACTTGTTCGGCATGGGACGGACGATGCTTCAGATGACCTATGACAGGTATTCAAAGGTCGTGCCGGCAGACAATATATACGTTAGCACGTACAGGAATTATGTTGACACGGTGAAGGAACAACTGCCCGACATAAATCCAAAGCATATCGTGGCGGAGCCGTTGCAGATAAACACTGTTCCCGCCACGGCTCTGACAATGATTGACATAATGGGGCGCAATCCGGAAGCAAATGTAATTTCCGCTCCCGCAGACCATATCATATATGACATGGCGGTGTTTGAGGAACAGCTGGGCAAGGGACTGGAGTTTGCCGGCGAGACGGGCAATTTCATTGCCGTTGGCATAAAGCCCACGCGTCCGGCGACAAGCTATGGGTATCTGCAGGTGGGCGACGAATCGCGTAACGGCTTTATGCGACTGAAGAGTTTCACGGAGAAGCCCAACTCCGATTTCGCACGCGTGTTCTGCGAAAGTGGCGAATTCTACTGGAACACGGGGATTTTCATCTGGAATGTCAAGACCATGCTGCACGCAATGGAGCAGGACTATCCGGAATTCAACAAGTTGGCATCGCTCGTCAACGGCTCTATCGTGGCAGAGGACGCTGTCCGCGTGATGGAAGAGCAGTATTCTCGCATACGTTTCCAGTCCATTGACATGCTTATCCTTGAGCATAGCGAGAATGTCTTTGTCGCTCCGTGTGATTTCGGCTGGGCGGATGTCGGCACATGGAAGAACTTCTATGACCTGCGCCAGAAGGACAGCAACGGGAATGTTGTGGTGAACGCAAAGAACATCCTCTATGACTGCAAGGATAATCTGCTCTACACTTCGTCCGACAAGGTTGTTGCCTTGCAGGGGCTGGAGGGTTATATTGTCGTGGAAAACGACAAGGTTCTCATGATTTGCAAGAAAGACGATCCCGCACTTGTGAGGCGTATCATGAATGATGCCAAGTTGAAGTTCGGTGACGATGTGATGTAGGAACGGATTGTCTGTCCGAAAGAGTTTCATTTGCATGGAAGAGGAAAACATGGAATTGTATCCTTTTTTATTTGAACCGAATCTGCGTGAGGTTGTCTGGGGCGGCTCAAGGCTTGAGGCTTGGAAAGGGTTGCCCTCTGACGGCAGGCTGATTGGCGAAAGCTGGGAGGTCAGCGGCCTCCCTGAGCGTCCCGGCATCGTGAGCAACGGCAGTCTTGCCGGAATGAAGATTGCCGATATCATATCGCTTTGCGGCGAGCGGGTATTGGGGAAATCGGTGGCTGAAAAATACGGTGCGGAGCTCCCGTTGCTGGTCAAATTCATTGATGCCCGTAAAGACCTGAGCATACAGGTACATCCCGATGACGAGATGGCCAAGAGATGTCATGGCAAGAAGGGCAAGACCGAGATGTGGTATGTCATAGACGCAGAGCCTGGAGCGAGCCTGTATGCGGGTTTCAAGGAACGCATTACTCCTTATGAGTATGCCTGCAGGGTGAAGGACGGCACCATTTGCGATGTGCTGGCCCGCCATGATGTCAGACCGGGCGATGTCTTTTTCATTCCCGCAGGCAGGGTACATGCCATTTGCGGAGGAATCCTGCTTGTGGAAGTCCAGCAGAGCAGCGACGTCACTTACCGTATTTTCGACTATAACCGCCGTGACATAGACGGGAATCTGCGCCAGCTCCATACCGAATTGGCGGCGCAGGCCATTGACTATGATGTGCAGGATGACTACCGCACCAATTACATTGACGAGGCGGAGAGGGCTGTTCCGATCGTGAGGAGTCCATATTTCAATATCAGGGTGATGGAAATAGCCGGTGCTTTCCATCGCAACATGATGAAATATGACTCGTTCATAATAAGCGTCTGTCTTGGCGGAGCGTGTTCAATATCTGTCAGGGGACACCGCGAGCTGAGTCCGGTTGTCCTTACCGAGGGTCACAGCTGTCTTATCCCGGCTGAACTTGCCGACTATGATATCGTGCCCATGAACGGTGAGACCAAGATTATGGAAACGTTTATCAACAACATGGACTCTGGAATTGCCGCAAGAATAAACAGGTTCTTCCACATATCAAGGAGATAAGCGGTTGCCATGCGTTCCGGCTTCTGGATACGCTGTTTTCCAGCATGACCGTGCGACGAGCATACAAAGAGAATCCGCAATGCCCAACACCGGGCACTGCGGATCCTCTTTGTATGTCTTGTGCTGTTCAGAACATTTTTTCGGGATATTGTCCGTCTTGAGCCAGTTTGGCGAATTTATCAACCACGCCCGGCCTGTCTTCCGGATAAGTCACCCCGAACCATTTTGAAGTGGTATCCAGGACTTCGCATGTGGCTTTTCCGCTCTTGATGAGATGGTCTACCATGAGTGGAATGAAAAATTCGCTCTTGAGATTTTCCCGGTTTGCGGGGTCGGAGAGGAACGTTTTGAAGAACTCCTCGCTGTGCTGGAAATAGTCTGGGGTAAATCCCCAGAAATTCATGCTGACGGGAGTGGTGTCCGGAATGGCTATCCATTTGCCGTCTTCGTCAAGGAATTCCACCGTGCCGTTATGGCGTTCTATCTTGGTACGCTCCACAACGGAAGTGAGATGATGCGTCTTCTCGTCGTATTCGCATACGCCGCGGCTGACCGAGCCGCTGTCGCTGAGGGTATTGCCCACGCGGAAACCCACCATGGCGTATCTGCCCGTACTGCCTTCGGGCAGTTCGCTGAGGAATTTGCCCATTACCATAAAAGAGTCCCTGTCGTAGAAATCATCGCAGTTGAGCACGGCAAAAGGTTCCCTGATGATGTCCTTGCCCATCATGACGGCGTGATTCGTGCCCCATGGCTTTTGCCGTCCCTCCGGCACGGTAAAGCCCTCCGGCAGACTGTCAAGAGACTGGAAGCAGAGGTCACACGGAATGTGCCCTTCGTATTTGGCAAGGACTTGATTGCGGAACTGCTCTTCGAAGTCTTTGCGGATTACCCATACGATTTTGCCAAAGCCCGCCTTGATGGCATCGTAAATAGAGTAGTCCATGATGGTCTCGCCGTGAGGGCCGAGGGTGTCCAGTTGCTTCAAGCCTCCGTAGCGGCTGCCCATGCCTGCGGCAAGTAGGAATAATGTTGGTTTCATGCTGTTGTGTTTTTTATATGTTCAATTTTGGTCTATGTGTCGGCACTAGTCTTTTTTTGAATACGAAGTACGCCAAAAGTCTTACAAAGATAGGCTTTTTATCAGTTCTGTGTATAAATTACGGCAACAAATCGCCTTTTCATATAAAAACGGGGGACTTTGGGGTGGAAAGCGGAACTATCTTCGCGCAATAAGGACATACAGAATGACAGGAACTCCGAAGAGTGGTGTCACTACGTTGAGCGGGATGAGTGTGCCGTCAGACGGCAAGCTGCAAACCCAGTTGCATGCAAGTCCTACGATGCCTCCGAAGACAAGGGTAAGCGGCATGAGTGTGCGGTGATCGGCCGTGTGCGAAACCATCCTTGTGATGTGCGGCACAGCAAGACCGATGAACGAGACCGGACCGCAAAAGGCCGTGGTAACAGCTGAAACAAGTCCTGTGATGACAAGCATGGCGTTGCGTATGCGCTTGACGTTGAAGCCGAGATTGCGGGCATAACGGTTGCCAAGCTGCAGGGCATTGAGCGGCTTTGTCTGTGCTATGCAGAAAACCATGCACAAGACCATGGCAAGGCTGAAGAACGGCAAGGCTTTGAGGCTGACTCCACCAAAATTGCCGAGTCCCCACATCACGTAGCTGTGTACGCCCTGCTCGGTGGCAGAGTAGTTAAGCAACGAGATGACGGATGAGGTGACATAGCTTATCATGATGCCTGTGATCAGCAGGGTGGCGTTGCTGCGTACATAATTGGCAAGTACGGCCAAAAGGGCAATGACAGCAAGTGCGCCTGCAAATGCGGCCGTCACAATAAGGACAAATCCGCCCAACAGCGTCCCCATGGTCACGACACTTCCTCCCAAAAGCAGCATGACGACGGCCACTCCGAGCCCTGCGCCGCTGTTGACTCCAAGAATGGATGGGTCGGCAAGGGGGTTGTGGAACACCGTCTGCATGACAAGCCCGCTTGCCGCCAGCGCAGCACCGCAAAACATGGCTGTCACGGCTTGCGGTATCCGCGACTCAATGACAATGTACCTTGTTGCGGAATTGGTCTCCACTCCTGTCAGGGCTGATAGAATCTCTGAAAACGGAAGATGAACCGATCCGGAGAAAATATTGACGAAAAACAGCGAAACAAGGACGAAGACGCCTGTGGAGAACAGTATCGCACGGTGTGTGAAGAGGGTCATTTCAGCGGAGAATAGAATTTCAGTTTGTGGTGGGGCAACAGCTGTGGGTGAAAAATCTTTATCATGTCGGCTATCAGCAGGTCGGGTCTGAACGGAGCCTCGTCGTAGAACGGCACCTTGACAGTATTGCACCCGTATATTTTACGGGTCTTGAACGCGCGGAATTTGCCATACACACTGTTTTCATTGGTTAGCGCACTGTAGGTGAAATCGTCGTTCCTGCCGTATTTTATAATCCACACGTCGGCATCAAGGGCTGTGGTCATCACTTTCTCCAACGACAGAGATTGGGTGCCGCTCAGCGTCTTGTCGCCGATGCTGTAATCAGCGCCTGCATCGGCGAACAGTTCTCCGTAGATGCTGTTGCCCCCCGGCAGATACCATGTCCGTGCGTTCATCATGTCAACCAGAAGCTTGGGGCGTTGGCGGACTGTATCGGCAAGGCGTTTGAGCGAGAGATAGTTGCTTTTTATCTTGTGGAAGAGGGCGTTGGCTTCGTGTTCTTTTCCGACCAGCATACCGTAGAATTTTATCCATTCGGCACGCCCGAGGGCGGAAGTTTCCATGTAGTCGGCACATTCAACAATGGGTATGCCTGTTTTCTCGATTACCCCATAGCTTGTTCCCTTGAACGGTGACATCAGTATGGCATCGGTGTTCAGTTGTGTGATGCGTTCCGTGTTGGGGTTCATGCTGCCTCCCGCATTGCGGATTTTCCCGTCATGGATTTGTCGTATGACGGTGCTGTCCATGATGTAGCCGGCATCGCACACACTGCCCACGTGGTCGAGTGCATTGAGCTGTCTGAAAAGGTTGACATGGACAGCAGTACTGACGCACATTTTCTTCAGCGGTATCCTGATTATCGTGATTCCATCGGGCAAATCAGTAGGCTCGTCCGCTTTTTCCGGCACAAGGGCATATTGATGCAGAATAGTGTTCTTTGTCCAGGGATCGGCAATTGTTGCCAAGGTGTAGTCCGCATGGCGTTCAATGTGCAGCAGGCGGCTGTATTCAACGTGCAACGTGTCGCAAAACTGTTGAGTGCCGACGGTGTTGCCGCAAGAGCCAAGGACGGCGCACAGCATGACGAAGACAAAAAATCTCAGAGGGGCAGTCATTGTAGTTAGATGCGTGTAAAAGAGTTTCTTTCGGCATTCTTCCGGTGATAGGGGCTTTCAATCGGAATGCCCTCATGTTTTCCGGACAGGCAAGGCAGACGGGTTTTCCGGTTTGTCCCACCATGGTACGCTTTCCCGGTTTTCGGCTATTGCAAGTGCGTAATAACACAGTTGCTGTCTGCAAAAGTACTAAAAGTCACTGGAAACCATGTGTGTTTGCGCAGGCTTTTTATACCGTTCAGGACAAAAGGCTCTTTTCGCTGTTGGTGTGTTGCACAGGCACTTCAAATGTCGTACAGGGCAGGTCGTATGTGTTTGCGGAAGCCCTTAGCGGTATTCAAACATCTGTCCGTTTGTTCCGATTCCTTCGGCAATAATGTGCAGATGTTGGTCTTTGCGTGAATTGGAATAGAAAATCACGCTGGCCTTGCCGTCCTTGCCGGTAGTGAGCGAGGGGTTCCAATACAGCGTACGGCGGCGGTCTTTCGGTGTCGGCGGATCTTTGAGACGATAGTCGGGACTATAGAATTCCTCGCATTTGGAGTAGCCGTGGATAGTAGTCCAGCGCGTTCCTTTCTTGTAGTACTCTGTTTCGTCTTCGGGATTGAGGGAGAACAGGAAGGCTATGGCGTTGTATGAAGAACTCGAAAATTCCTGAAAAACCCCGTTTCCATCGGCTTTGGCACCCTCTACACCACGGGAGATTCGGTTGGCTTCGTCGATGTTTTCCGCGATAATCAGGGAACGGAAACTGTTCATAGGGAAAGAACTGTCTATTAGTCTTATCCGACCTTCCTGCTTTTTGTCAATATCTATGATTACCGGCATGATTCTGCCGTTGTAATATCGGTTTCCATCGGTGGGGAAGAATTCAAACGAAGGGTTTACGGTGGAGAGCCAGTCCCACAAATTAGGCGTGGCGTTGCCCTGGTCAAGATATTTGTCAAGTTCCAGTGGAATGTCATAAAAGAATGTCGCTCCCTGTTTTGCGCGTTCTTCCCCGTATCCCTCCTTTACGCCCGGGAGAGGGGCGTAGCCGAAAATGGATTTTCGGGTCTTGATATTCACTCCTCCCAGTTTGACCAATTTGCCCATTACATCGGGAATTGTGTCTTGCCATTCAAAGGTGGCTGTAGGCTTGGATATGGCATTGGCACGGACTTGCTCCAAGGGCGCGGATATGGCCAAGGCTGCCGGCTCGTAGGGCTTGGGCGCCGGAGAAAAGTTTCTATGGATGCGCAGGTTTGTGTATACCCGTTTGTCTTTTTTGTCAGTAACCGTAATCACCGATGGTGCGTCTCCGTAGAATTCTGGCAGTTTCAAGGCGTAGTTGCCTTTGTCGTCCGTGTTGACGGAAAAAGCCCGGCTTCCGGAGTCCGTGTTGATCAGAAAATTCACGGACAGGTCTCCGTATTTCTTGAGCGCATTCTTTGCCGCGACGGTTTCCGTAACGTCTCCGAAGAGAAGCAGCCCGTCTTCAATGGGGTGCTTTATCTGCAAAGGTTCTGTTCCTGCCATTTGCTTCCATGAGTAGCGTCTCCATCCTTGTACCATCAGCAGGAGGTCAAGGTCTTGCTGTCGTTTGCTGCTGCCGTCGGAAAAGTAGTATTCGGGGTCTTGTACATACCCTTTCAATTCGGAGGCAAGGAGCATTTCGGTCTGTAGGCTGTGGTAGTCGGGAGCGGTTTCGGCGTTTGCGTCTCTCACACTGATGGAGAAATCGCCTTGCAGCGGATTGTTGTCGCAATCGGTCAGCGAGATGTCCAAGACAACGGGTGAAAAGGGACTGTATGACTCCTGATTCTGGGCTACCCGCATCTTCGGCATTGGCTTTTTGGGGGCTTTCCACACCAGTCTCTCGCTCAGAATCTCGCCATATGGCGTAAAGAGGGTGATCTGGTTGACTCCGTCTCTGAGGTTTTCGGGTCTTATTGTTATCAAACTGTCAACGGCTGGAACCACGCTTTGGAAGAACCCCAGTTGCGAGCGGCACATCACGCTGATGCCGAGGGTGTCGTTTTGCAGTGCTCTGGAGGCACTGATGCTGACGGTGATACTGCTGTCTGTATCTTGTGTGGTGTGTAAGTCTGCCCCTGTGGTGCGCGGTACGGGCAATTGGAAACGCAATGCCTTCTTGCCGCCCACGACAGCATACGCTTGCAACGGAGTTGTGGTAAGGCGGAAACTGCCCATTCCATCGTGGGAAGTATGTGAGGAGGCGAGGACGTTGCCGTCACTGTCGTGGACGGTTATGCTGTCGCTGAGCGGAAGTCCATTGGTATCGGTCAGTTTGTAGGCAACTGTTGACGCAAGTCCTGTAGTGGAATGCCCTCCTTCGGGAAAAAAAACCAGCATGACATTGTCTTTTTCTTGGGTGTCAGGTGCAGACAGAGGTTCCGGAGCTGTCCGTACGAGGCCGTTTTTCTTCCCGTAACTGTAGGCAGTCTCGGCCACTTCGGGGTTTGTGAAGCCCGTGGTGTCTGTCGGTTCCTTGTATATCGGGATGACCCTGCTGAAGATGAAGGCATCATCCCAATTGAGCATGGCCCGTGTGTAGGCTCTTATCTCGTAGAACCCGGAGCTGCAGATATCCTTGTCAAGTTTGAAGTCTCCGTATGTGCGTCCATTGAGGACGGGCAGGGTCTTGCTGTCCAAAACTTGACCGTGTGGGCTGAGGAGTTCTACATGGAGGACACTGCTGGCATCGGTGGGCAACAGGGTTGAAGCCCTGAACACATAGGCCTTGAACCAAACGGTTTCTCCCGGCAGGTATCCGTTGTTGTCAAGGTGGAGATACACTTTTTCCTGCGTGTAGAAATTATCAAAAGTCCTGATGTTTTTCGCAAAGTTACTGATGCGCTCCAGTGCCGTAGTGTCGTTGCGGGCATTCATGGCACTTGGCAGGAGTGCCAGAATGGCTAAAAACAGTGATTGTCGCATGGCAGGTTGGGATTTTGTCGGTTGTTCATGATATTCCTGAATGCAAATGTAGCTTTTTGTTTGGATATATTTCGGAAACACATGTGATTTTTGATGTTGTTGCCACGGTGACATTTAAACTCTGCCATGTGCGGCAAATTAATAAGTGATAGTGTACTCCAGTCTTCCTAAAAGTCGTAACTTTGCTACAAAATAAAATAATAGAAACATATTGCAAAAAGATGATACAGTTCTATAAGACACCGGCAGGAAGCGTGATTGCAGTGCAGGCAAAAGAGATTTTGTCAAAGGAAAATGTGGACGCTTTGTGCTGGCTTTTCGGCGGCGCAAGCGTAGTGGAAGGTGATATGGTGGAAGGCTTTTTCATCGGGCCGCGCCGCGAGATGGTCACCCCGTGGAGCACCAACGCCGTTGAGATTACCCAAAACATGAATATCAAGGGCGTTGAACGAATTGAAGAGTATTTCGGCGTGGAGAGTGAAGACGCAGCCCACGATCCGATGCTTCAGCGTATGTATCGCAACCTTGACGGCAAGGTGTTTGAAACCAACATCAAGCCCGCACCGATCAGAACAATTGAGAACATAGAGGAATACAATGAAGAGGAGGGCCTTGCCTTGTCTCCGGAAGAAATCGGATACCTGCACAAGGTGGAGGGCGAACTCAACCGCAAGCTGACAGACTCGGAGGTCTTCGGCTTTGCCCAGATCAATTCCGAGCACTGCCGACACAAGATTTTCGGAGGGACGTTCATAATTGACGGAAAGGAGATGCCTTCGTCGCTTTTCGCCATGATCAAGAAGACCACGAAGGAGAACCCTCACCACATCCTTTCTGCCTATAAGGACAACGTGGCGTTTTCGCAGGGACCGGTTGTGGAACAGTTCGCCCCCGCCGACCAGAGCACGAGCGACTATTTTATCATCAAGGACATAGAGAGCGTCATTTCGCTCAAGGCAGAGACGCACAACTTCCCTACCACAGTAGAGCCGTTCAACGGAGCGTCTACTGGCACGGGTGGAGAGATACGCGACCGCATGGGGGGCGGAGTGGGCTCCTGGCCCATAGCCGGAACCGCCGTTTACATGACTGCTTATAGCCGTCTTGACGGAGAACGTCCGTGGGAGTCTATCCTGCCTGTCAGGAAATGGCTTTATCAGACTCCGGAACAGATTCTGGTCAAGGCCTCCAACGGAGCAAGCGATTTCGGCAACAAGTTCGGACAACCGCTGATTGCCGGTTCGGTGCTGACGTTTGAACATCAGGAAAACGGCGAGAAATATGCATACGACAAGGTGATAATGCTTGCGGGCGGTGTGGGCTATGGCACAAAGCGTGACTGTCTAAAGAAGAAACCACGCAAGGGCAACAAAATTGTGGTTGTCGGGGGTGACAACTATCGCATTGGTCTTGGCGGCGGTTCGGTCTCTTCGGTTGATACAGGCCGTTACTCCAACGGTATAGAACTCAATGCCGTCCAGCGCGCCAATCCCGAGATGCAGAAACGCGACTATAACCTCATCCGCGCCTTGTGCGAAGAAGATGCAAATCCTGTCGTGTCAATCCACGACCACGGCTCAGCCGGTCATGTCAACTGTCTCTCGGAACTTGTGGAAGACTGCGGCGGTGAAATAGATATGTCAAGACTGCCAATCGGCGACAAGACCCTTTCGGCAAAGGAAATCATTGCCAATGAAAGTCAGGAGCGCATGGGGCTGCTGATTGACGAGAAACACATCGGGCACGTGCAGAAGATTGCAGAACGCGAGCGCGCTCCGATGTATGTTGTGGGTGAGACAACCGGCGATGCACATTTCTCGTTCAGGCAGGCCGACGGTGTGAAACCATTTGACCTTGACGTGGCGCAGATGTTTGGTCATTCGCCCAAGACGGTGATGGTCGACGAGACTGTTGAGCGCAAGTACAAAGAGCCGGAATACGAAACGGGCAAGATATCGGAATATCTCGAACAGATGCTCCAGATGGAGAGCGTGGCGTGCAAGGACTGGCTTACCAACAAGGTAGACAGGTCAGTGACCGGCAAGGTAGCCCGACAGCAATGTCAGGGCGAGTTGCAGTTGCCGTTGAGTGACTGCGGAGTCGTGGCTCTTGACTACAGGGGCAAGAAAGGCATCGCCACAGCTCTTGGCCATGCGCCGCAGGCCGGTCTGGCAGACCCGGCGGCAGGTTCGGTGCTTTCCGTTTCGGAGGCCCTTACCAATATCGTGTGGGCTCCGCTGGAGGAGGGGCTTGACAGCGTGTCGCTTTCCGCCAACTGGATGTGGCCGTGCCGCTCGCAAAAGGGTGAGGACGCACGCCTGTACAAAGCGGTGGAGGCATTGAGCGGTTTCTGCTGCGCCTTGAAGATCAACGTGCCCACCGGCAAGGACTCCCTCTCTCTGAGCCAGCAATATCCCAACGGTGAAAAAGTCATATCGCCGGGAACGGTCATTGTCAGTGCCGGAGGTCAGGTGAGTGACATTCGCAAGGTGGTTTCGCCTGTGATGGTCAATGACAGTAAGAGCACGTTCTATCACATAGATTTCAGCTTTGACAGCCTTCGTTTGGGCGGTTCGGCTTTCGCCCAAAGCCTTGGACGTGTGGGCAGCGATGTGCCTGTATGCGCCAATCCGGAATATTTCCGTTCTGCATTCAATGCTGTTCAGCAGCTGGTGGCAAACGGTCTTGTGATGGCCGGACATGACATATCGGCTGGCGGTCTGATAACGACATTGCTTGAGATGTGTTTTGCAAATACCGATGGCGGTATGGAGATAAACGTGGACGATTTCAAGGAAACGGATCTCGTTAAAATTCTGTTTGCGGAGAACCCTGGCGTAATAGTCCAGATTGCAGACTCCGACAAATCTGAATTTAGGAAAATACTGGAGAACGAGGGCGTGTCTTTCGTGAAGATTGGCAGACCTGTTGACGAACGCCATATTCTGCTCACGCAAGACAACATAACTCACCAGTTTGCCATTGATTACCTGCGCGATGTATGGTATCACACGTCCTATCTGCTTGACACCAAACAGTCTTTCGGTGCTCAGGCTGACGAACGCTACAGCAATTACAAGGCTCAGCCCGTGGAGTTTGCCTATAACAGGGACTTCTCCGGCAAGTTCGCACAATACGGAATATCGCCGGAACGCAGGGAGAAGAGCGGCGTGAAGGCTGCCATCATTCGCGAGAAAGGTACCAATGGTGAGCGCGAAATGGCCTATGTCCTTCATCTGGCAGGCTTTGATGTCAAGGACGTGATGATGACAGACCTTGTCACCGGGCGTGAAACGCTTGACGACATCAACATGATTGTGTTCTGCGGTGGCTTTTCAAACTCCGACGTGCTCGGTTCTGCCAAGGGCTGGGCTGGTGCGTTTCTTTATAACCCGCGTGCAAAGGCGGCACTGGAGCGTTTCTATGCCCGCAAGGACACTCTTTCGCTCGGCGTGTGCAACGGTTGCCAGCTCATGGTTGAACTCGGGTTTGTAAATCCGGAACTCGACGGTAGCGGCAAGATGCTTCACAATGTCAGCCGCAAGTTCGAAAGTGCCTATCTGGGCGTTACCGTACAGACCAACCGCAGTGTGATGCTCGGCTCTCTGAGCGGCAACAAGCTTGGTGTTTGGGTGGCTCACGGTGAGGGCCGTTTCAGCCTGCCGTATCCGGAAGACAAATATAATGTGGTGCTGAAATACAGCTATGACGCTTACCCCGGCAACCCCAACGGATCCGACTACAGTGTTGCGGGCATCTGTTCGCTTGACGGCCGCCATCTGGCCATGATGCCTCATCCGGAACGTGCTTTCTTCCCGTGGCAGTGCGGAACGTATCCCGCAAATCGTCGCAAGGATGATGTCACCCCGTGGATTGAGGCTTTTGTCAACGCCCGCAGATGGGTGGAAGACAAGATGAAGTGACGGTTTCCCCCTTGTTTTTCTTTCCACTGAAGACCCCGTATAAGATCTCCATAAATTTTGTACGGGGTCTTTGTGTTTGTTCTTTGCTGTTTCACGATATTTTCGCTTAGGTGTAACGGGGTTGTAGTGGTTTTGTAATATTCAGCCGCTACTTTTGCAGTGTTAAAAAGAACCGTCATGAACCGTTGCAAAATTGAGAGAATCAAGCGGATTTATGTCAGATCCCGCATCGTTTTGCTGTGGGCACTGCTGGTGTTGTTTGTACTGGCGATGTCATTGTAGTCAGCTGAGTTATGGACAAACATTACGCATACATAACGTTAAGCGAAGTGGAACAGCTGTTGCGGCAACATGCTGGCAGTTTGCTGGGCAAGGATCTGTGCGACTGGAGTGGAAACTGGGGCGACGGTTGGCAGGACGAAGATGAAGACGATGATGAATGTGATGACTGAACAAGCGTGCAGGCCGGACAGTAATCAACCGTCCGGCCTGCACGCTGTTGCCCGGTCTGTGTGCCGTTGTTTGTTTATTCCGCAGGTTTCCGTGCTTCGTTTTCGGCCTGTACCACGTTGACCACGTAGTCGCCAATCCGCTCGCACTCTCCGATGAAATCATTGTAGAATGTGCCCAGACGGTAGTTGTAGGCGCCGGTGTTGACGGCTTCCAGATTCTCGTCCTTGCATTTCGAGCGGAAATCGTTGAGCCGTCTCTCCATTTTATAGGTTTTCTCAAGGTCAACCGGCGTGACGTCGTTGTCAGCCAGAATATTGTACATGTTGCCGAGAGCTTCGTCCGTAAAGTTGAGCATCTCTTCCATGTGCGCTCTCTGCTCGCTGGTAAACGGAGCGGGTTCATGCTGGCGTTTGCGTGACAGCGTGCGCCCCAGATTGTACATACTGTCACCGATGGATTCAAGTTCGTCAACTTCCCGTAGCATCTGCGTGATGTGCTTCTTTGAGTCTGCTGACAGACGTCCTTCGCTCACCTTGCGCAGGTAGTCGGCTATTTCTGTTTCCATATTGTCGGTTATCTGCTCGTAGTGTTCTATGCGCTTGTATAAATCCTCAAAATCGCTGTCTTTCTTGGACGACAGGGCTTTGCGCACCATCTCTATCATGCGGTAGCACCGTTCCGCCATCACGGCGACTTCGTTGCGTGCCTGAACAATGGAAAGTTCAGCGGTTGACAGCAGGCCTCCGGCAATGAAGCGCAGGCGCGGCTCCTCTTTCTTTTCCTTCTGTGGCAGGATCTTGCATACTATCTGTTCTATCTGCTTGACGAACCATATAAGTATGAGAGTGTTGAACACGTTGAACGCAGTGTGGAAAGCGGAGAGCTTGAAGAGGTCGTTGTCGGGCGTGCCCATCACGTTGCTTACGAACCATGTGATCGCATCGCAGAACGGATAGAAGATGAACAGCACGAGAACTACTCCGAACACGTTGAAGAATATATGGACGAGTGCAGCCCTGCGCGCTTGGGTGTTGCCTGTGAGCGAGGCGATAAAAGCCGTGATGGTTGTGCCTATGTTCTGTCCCATGGCAAGGGCGGCAGCCTGCTCCAGTCCGAAGCCCGGGATGTTCATGTCAAACAGCATGAGGGTGACAGCCATGGTTGCCGCCGAAGCCTGTACCAGCATCGTCACCAGTGCGCCGACAATCACAAAGAGAATGATTGTGAAGAACCCTCCGTCGGCCACTTTGGCCAGCATCAGTGCAACGGCTTTGCCCATCTGGATGTCTTCAGCTGACTGCTGGAGAAAGCTGAGTCCCATGAAAAGAAACGAAAATCCAAAGACAAACTCTCCTATGGATTTTCGTTTTGAATTTCCGCTGAATATCAGCGGTATGCCTATGGCGAGCAGTGGCAGGGCAAAGGCGGCAATATCCACTTTGAAACCGATGGCCGAGATGATCCATGCCGTGATGGTCGTTCCGATGTTGGCACCCATTATTACCCCGATGGCTTGCGTCAGCGTCATGAGTCCTGCATTGACAAACGAGATGACCATGACAGTGGTGGCGGAAGACGACTGGATAAGGGCGGTCACGCTTATGCCGGTAAATACGCCCATCACCCTGTTTTTGGTCATTGCTGCAAGAATGTTGCGCAACCGGTCGCCGGCGAATTTCTCCAGACCTTCGCTCATTATCTTCATTCCATAGAGGAAAAGACCGAGTGCGCCCAGCAGGGAAAAAATGTTAACAAAAGTTTGCATTGGATGGAATTTGAAAAAGTTTTAGCAAAGGTATTACAAAATTGTTACAAAATTGTTAAACAAAGAAAAAACATATATGCCCGGATGCGTTTTTCCTTGCCGTCTCCGAAATGCTAAAAAGCGGGCGAAGCTGTTTTGCTTCGCCCGCTTTTTGTGATTGTGTGCAGTCCGCACTGTAGCACAGACGGCATGATATTCGCGTTATTCTGCCAAGAGCAACTTCATGAGTTCCACGGCAGAATATGCGACCGAGGTGCCAGGGCCGAAGATGGCTGCCACACCGGCCTTGTACAGGAAGTCGTAGTCGTTGACGGGAATCACACCTCCTGCGGTCACGACAATGTCCTCGCGCCCGAGTTTCTTCAGTTCCTCTATCACCGCCGGTATAAGGGTTTTGTGACCTGCGGCGAGCGAGCTGACGCCAAGTGCGTCGACATCGTTTTCCACGGCTTGGCGTGCTGACTCTGCCGGGGTCTGGAACAGCGGTCCCATGTCTACGTCAAAGCCGCAGTCGGCATAGCCGGTGGCCACCACCTTGGCGCCGCGGTCGTGCCCGTCCTGTCCCATCTTGGCAATCATGATGCGCGGTCGGCGGCCCTCTTTCTTTGCAAACTCTTCGGTCAGGCGGCGTGCTTCCTGAAAGTAGCCGCTGTCTTTGCTTTCTGCTGAATACACGTTGGATATGGTTTTTATAACTGCTTTGTAACGTCCCACGACAGTCTCACAGGCATCCGAGATCTCGCCGAGCGTACAGCGCAGCCCCGCAGCCTTGACGGCGAGGTCAAGCAGGTTGTTCCGGCTCTTCTTTCCGTCTTTGAATTCCTGCACGCATTCCGTGATTTCCGCAAGGACAGCCTTGCAGGCTTCCTCGTCGCGGCTTTTGCGCAGTTCTGCGAGAGCCGCTTCCTGTTGTTTGCGTACTGCCGTGTTGTCTATTTCAAGGATGTCAATAGGATCTTCGTGGTCAAGCCTGTATTTGTTGATGCCCACGATCACCTGCTTGCCTGTGTCAATGCGCCCTTGCGTGCGTGCGGCGGCTTCCTCGATGCGCATCTTGGGTACGCCCGTCTCTATGGCTTTTGCCATGCCGCCGAGTTTCTCGATTTCCTCAATGTGCGCCCACGCCTTGTCGATGAGTTCCTGCGTGAGTTTTTCTACATAGTAGGAACCTGCCCACGGGTCAATGTGCTTGCATACCTGGGTTTCGTTCTGGATGTAAATCTGGGTGTTGCGTGCTATGCGGGCGGAAAAGTCGGTGGGCAGTGCGATGGCCTCGTCAAGGGCGTTGGTGTGGAGCGACTGGGTGTGTCCGAGAACGGCAGCCATGGCCTCTATGCAGGTGCGTCCCACGTTGTTGAATGGATCCTGTTCTGTGAGCGACCAGCCCGAAGTCTGCGAGTGTGTGCGCAGTGCCATGGATTTCGGGTTCTTGGCCCCAAAGCTCTTCACGATTTTTGCCCACAGCAGTCTGCCCGCGCGCATCTTGGCAATCTCCATGAAATGGTTTACGCCGATGGCCCAGAAGAACGAGAGACGCGGTGCGAACGCGTCGACGTCAATGCCGGCGTTGATACCGGTGCGCAGGTAGTCTATACCGTCTGCCAGAGTATATGCCAGCTCAATGTCGGCCGTAGCGCCGGCTTCCTGCATATGGTATCCCGATATGGAAATGGAATTGAACTTGGGCATCTTCTGTGACGTGAACTCGAAAATGTCGGCAATGATTTTCATAGAAAAAGCCGGTGGGTATATATAGGTGTTGCGCACCATGAACTCCTTCAGAATGTCGTTCTGTATGGTTCCGGCCATCTCTTCAAGCTTGGCACCCTGCTCAAGCCCTGCATTTATATAGAACGCCAGAATGGGCAGCACGGCGCCGTTCATGGTCATTGATACCGACATCTTGTTGAGGGGAATGCCGGCAAACAGCACTTTCATGTTTTCGAGCGAGCATATTGACACACCGGCCTTGCCCACATCGCCCACAACACGTTCGTTGTCTGGATCGTAGCCGCGGTGGGTCGGCAGGTCAAAGGCAACGGAAAGACCTTTCTGTCCGCTCGCCAGATTGCGGCGGTAGAAAGCGTTGCTCTCCTCGGCCGTGGAGAAACCGGCATACTGTCGTATAGTCCACGGGCGGAACGGATACATCATGCTGTACGGACCGCGCAGGAAAGGTGGGATGCCGGCGGCAAAGTCCAGATGTTCCATGCCCTCGAGGTCTTCCTTCGTGTACACGGGCTGTATGTCTATCTGTTCGGGTGTTTTCCAGTTGGCTGTTATGCCGTTTTCTTTTTGCCAGTCACGGCCGTTCTTGACCTCTATGTTGGCGTAGATGTCTATGTTGTTGAATGTTTTTCTTGCCATGGCTTAGATTCCCAGTTTGGTGTTAAACTCTTTGAGCGTCTGGAGCTGGTCCACACGCACATGTATGAAGTTCTCTATACCGGCGGCTTTAAGGTCGTCGCTGCAGGCCGGCGCACCGGCAATAACGAACAGCGCACTGTCGCCAACGGCCTTGAATGCGGGAATGCCATACTCTGCATACTCGTCATCGCTTGAGCATAGCACCACGATGTCCGCACCGGCCTTGCGGGCTGCCTCCGCGCCTGCCTCTACCGTTTCGAAGCCGAGGTTGTCAATCACCTTGTAGCCTGCGGCGGCAAGGAAATTGCAGCTGAACTGCGCGCGTGCCTGCCGCATTGCCAGATTGCCTATCGTGAGCATGAAGGCGACAGGCACCTTCGCTGCCTTCTCGGTGGTAAGGCGCAAGTTCTCGAAATCGCTTGCAAGACGGCTTGATACGATAGCGGGAATGCCGTTGCCCTTGTCCCCGCAGCCGCAGCAGGGCGCAAGGGGAGTCTTGCCGTCACTCTTTTCCGTAAAGTTGGGGAACTGGTTGGTGCCGAGGATGAATTCCTTGCGCTTCCCGGCATTGGCGTGACGGGTTTTGTTGGTCTCGCTGATGGTGTTTTGCACTTTGCCGGCTTTGGCTTGGGCGAGGAATCCTCCGTCGTCTTCAACTGACAGAAACAGTTTCCACGCTTGCCCGGCGAGGGAGTCGGTGAGGTGTTCTACGAAATAGCTTCCTCCTGCCACGTCCACAATCTTGTCGAAATGGCACTCTTCCTTGAGCAGCAGCTGCTGGTTGCGTGCAATGCGTTCGGCAAATTCGTTCGGGGTCTCGAAAGCCTCGTCAAACGGCTTCACCACGATACTTTCCACGCCGGCAAGGGCTGCCGACATTGTTTCGGTCTGCGTGCGCAGCATGTTGACATAGCTGTCAAATACGGTGAGGTTGTAGCTCGTGGTAGTGGCACACACGTGCATCTTCGCGCATTCCTTGCAGGAAGTGTATTGGCTGACAATCTGCGCCCATAGCAGACGGGCGGCACGGAACTTGGCTATTTCCATGAAGTAAACGCCGTTGATGCCCATGTTGAACTTTATGTTGCTTGCTGCAACTTCTGGGGCAATTCCGGCGTCTGTCATCTCCTGCATGTACTCGTTGCCCCATGCCAGCGCATAGCCCAGCTCCTGGTAGCTGTAGGCTCCGCTGTCGGTCAGGGTGGCGGAGTTGATTCCTATCGTGCGGAAATTCGGGTAGTCGGCGAGGGCTTCCAGTGCGTCTTTCAGTTGTGGGAGAATGGCGGAGGTGTCTTTGCCCTTGGTGAGTATCTTTTCGATGGGGTCGAAATTGATAGATCCGGCAAGGGCTTTCTTGTCATAGCCTTTCCTGCCGAAATAGTCGGCGAGCATCTTTGCCAGTTCTGCCGTGTGGCGTTGGCAGGTGGTGAAATTGAGTTCCACATACTCTGCGCAGATGCCGTCAAGCAGAACCTCGATATATTCGGGACTCAGTTTGTCTGCGGGAATGGTGAAGCCCAGAGAGTCAATGCCCCTGTTTAAAATGTCCAGTGCCTTGCTGTTGGCTTCCTTCGGACATCCGCAAACGATGTTTTGGCGCACATACCATACGTTGTCGGCTTTTTTGTTGCCTCTCACGTAGGGAAATTCACCCGGAAGGGCATTGGTGGTGGCAAGGTCTTTGATGTCGTCTCTTTGATAGAAAGGCTGTACGTCGAAACCCTCGTTGGTGCGCCACACCATCCGTTTGTTGAAATCGGCCCCCTTCAGGTCGACTTGAATCTTGTCAAGCCATTCCTGTTTGCTGACAGGAGCGAAATCAGAGAAAAGTTTCTTGTTTTCCATGTGTTTTTATAACCGTTAATAAAGATTGCTTTTCTAAGCGTTAATCAAATACCAAAGGTACGTGTTTTTTTTGTTTTAGATGGAAAAAATCGGTCGGAAAAAAGTTTTTGTATACTTTTGCGGAATACAAGAGGGCTGTTTGCGCATAAAAATGCTTTTTGCGGTTTGGCGTGCGGCAGTGACAGCCACGGAAAAACGGAAAATGAATATGGTTTGCAGAAAACTTGCATTGCTGGCCGTAGCCTGTATCGGGATGGAACTCGGTGCCGCAGGCAATACGGATGGCGGTAACGGTGTCGTGGGTAGAGCCTCTTGCGCATTGGCTCCGCAGGTTATGAATCATGTGGACAAGCGTCTGTGCGACAATCTTTGGGGTGCGTACTGGATCGGTGTCCCCAACGAGAATCCGCGCGAGTACGGCGTTCGCCTGTTCCGCAAGAAAGTTTCGCTGTCTCCGCAGGAGCTGGGCGACAGTTTCATCGTCCATGTGTCGGCCGACGAACGCTACAAGCTGTATGTCAATGGCAGGGAGGTAAGCAACGGCCCCGCGAGGGGAGACCAGTTCAACTGGAAATTCGAAACGGTAGACCTGCGTCCATATTTGCGCGAGGGCGACAATGTGCTCTGTGCCACGGTATGGTTCTTTGGCACGGCCCGTCCTGTCGCTCAGATGACCTATGGCGAGTGCGGCTTCCTTATGCAGGGCGACACTCCGCGTGAGGACATTGTCAACACCGGCGGCAGTTGGCGTTGCATGACCAATCCTGCCTACTCCATTTGCCGGGAGGGTAGGGTGAGGGGGTATTTCTGCGTGGGACCCAACGAACAGGTGGACATGGACAAGTACCCTCACGGATGGCTCGGCGAAGACTTCGATGACTCCGGCTGGAAACAGGCTTACGGACAGTTCCGCGCGGCGATGAGGGGATATCCCGACTACGGGTTCCGCCTGCTGACTCCACGCTCCATACCGCAAATGGAAAGGACTCCTTGCCGCCCTTTGGTTGTGCGTCAGTTGCAGACGGGTAGCGACACGGTATTTTTCCCGATGGATACGGTCGAATGCTTTGGCGGTACTGTTGTACCCGAACACAGCCGTATGGCGATATTGTTGGATCAGTTGGAGCTCGTCACGGGCTACCTGAACCTCTCCCTGTCCGGTGGCAAGGGGGCTGTTGTCACCGTGGGCTATGCCGAAACGCTTTTCACCGGGCAGCCGGACGGGAACCTGCTGCCGCTCGGAAATCGCAATGAAATTGAGAATAAGGTTTTTCTGGGTTGCAAAGACCGTATTCTCTGCGATGGAACCGAGGGCTTTTGTTTTACTCCGCTGTGGTGGCGCACGTGGCGGTACGTCTTGTTGGAAATAGAAACAGGGGACGAACCTCTTCGCATAGATAGTCTGGGAGGGGTCACCTCGATGTATCCGTTCGAGAGGGTCAGCACCTTGTCGGCCGACGGAGATCCCGACTTGGCCGGGATCCTTGACGTGGGTTGGCGCACGGCTCGCCTGTGCGCCAACGAGACATACATGGACTGCCCGTACTATGAGCAGCTGCAGTATTTCGGCGACACGCGCATACAGGCCATGGTGACGATGTTCAGCACGCGCGATTCGCTCATGCTCCGCCAGGCGTTGGAGATGGGGCAGCAGTCAATGGTGGCAGAAGGGCTCACCCGGAGCCGCTTCCCGTCTTCGTTCATGCAGGTTATTTCAAGCTACTCCCTGTCGTGGAGCGGCATGGTCTACGACTACTGGATGTATCGCGACGACCCGGGAGAGGTGAAACGCCTGCTGCCGTCGGTAAGGAGAATCCTTGCGTGGTATGAGCAGTATTTGCGTCCCGACGGGAGTCTGGAGAAAATTCCTTTCTGGTTCTTCTGCGACTGGGCAGACGGTTTTGACTATGGGGTGCCGCCGCGCCGGGCGGATGGCTATTCTGCTTATCAGGATCTTGCGCTGCTTATGGCTCTTGACGAGGCGGCCGCCATGGAGCACGCTCTGGGCATTGAGGGCATGGCGCTCCACTATGAAGACCTTGCCGGACGTATACGCAGCCGTTTTGTTGAACATTACTGGGACAGTGCCCGTCAGCTTTTCGCCGACACCAGGGACAAGTGCAGTTTTTCGCAGCACACCAACATAATGGCGGTCATATGCGGAATCCTTCCGTCCGGACAGGACACGGAACTGTGCCGCCGGATTCTTGATGACAAATCGCTCACGCAGGCCACCATCTATTTCCGCTACTATCTTTTCGCCGCCATGAAGAAAGCGGGGCTTGCCGACAGGTTTCTCGATGAACTCGGCATCTGGCGACGCCAGCTTGGAGAGGGCATGACCACATGGGCGGAAACCCCCGCACCCACCCGTTCTGACTGTCATGCCTGGGGAGCGAGCCCCAACGTCGAGCTGTTCAGGTGTGTCCTCGGGATCAGCAGTCAGGCTCCGGGTTTCAGCAAGATACGGATCGAGCCTTCTTTGGGGAAACTCAGGCGGATAAGCGGCTCCATGCCTCACCCCAAGGGCACAATCAGCGTGTCGCTTGAGATTTTGCCGTCAGGTAAGTTGCGGAGAGCGATTAGTGTACCGCAAGGGGTGGAGTGCGAGTTCGTCTGGCGCGGCAAGACGGAAATCGTCAAATGATCCGACAACGACGAACGGGCGTTTGCAAATCAGAATTTTCATGCGGGTTTTATTCATGTTCGGGATAAAATCGGCATTGTTATAGGTGCGGTTTTTAAGTTTTTTTGTTTTTTTTTGCAAGGAGTTTCAGAAAAAAGAATATCTTTGCCAACCAGACAGCGTTGTCTCTTGTCAATGATACACATACCTTTTTATTAATTTTTAATTTTATTTACATGATCAAACAAGTACGTTTTATCCTCTTGTCACTCTTGCTCTTTCTCGGAGCGGAAGTGGGCCAGGTGTTTGCGAACGGTACGCTTGTTGACGGGCTGTATTATCTTTTTGATACAGGCAACAACACGGCTACCGTCACCTACCCCGGGCCAAGTGTACCTGCGGCAGCTGGCGACAACAGCTACACAGGTGATGTTGTTGTACCCGGTTCCGTCTATTATGACGGAATTGAGTACACGGTAACGAAAATCGGTGATCAGGCGTTTCGCTATTCCACTGTGACATCGCTGACTCTCAACGAGGGTCTGCTTTCTATTGGAACGTCCGCTTTGAACAACATGACCGAGATCACGGAACTCACCTTCCCCAACAGTTTCACGACCATAGGGAACGGTGACCCGCTGTGCGGCTGCAGCAAGCTGGTCAAGATCACGTTCGGCACCGGCATGGCTTCCGTGGCCCAGGGCTTCTGCTTCTCCGGCACGCCGCTGACAGACCTCTATTGCCTTGGCACCACACCCGCCACGGTCGGTGGATACTTCATGGCAGGTTGTCCGTCCGCCAATATCCATGTCTATGATGTGGCGGCTGCCGTCTATTCCTCAAAATGGACGACGATAGGTTGGGGAACAGCCCCCAATTTCGTTGCGGATCTCGTGATGCCCATGACCTGGGAAGACTTTCAGACTTCTCTGGCTACCTACAAGGGCTATGGCATCAAGACCGGCACGGCTCCCGGAGTTTTCCCTGAAGCTACGGCCGAGGACTTCCTTAACGCTCTTGCTGCCGCTGAGGCTTTGACCGAAAGTGCCACATCAGACGAAATGAAGCAGGCGTGCAAAGATCTTGAGACGGCGTACTCCGCCCTGAAGACTGCCGCAGTCAACCCCCTCACAGCGGGCTACTATTACATTGTGAACAATTATGAGGCCTACAACGACAAGTTTGGCGCATATCCGGCCATCTACACGGCTCCTGATTTTGCGTTGAAATCGGGTGCTTCACCATGTATGTATGACAAGTTTGACGAGAAAAACGCCAACTATATTTACGAGTTGACTGCCAAAGACGGTTCTTCGGAATATTTCTATGCCAAGAATGTAGCTACCGGCTGGTATCTTAACACGGGCAACGGCGACACATGGTATGGCGAGGTGACCACCTGCTCCGAAACTGCAACCAATGCCCAGTGGTTCCGTCCTTACGGCACTGGAACTGGCAAATATTGGATTGCGGACGAAACCGACACCAAGGTAAGCCGCGCTATCAATAGTGCTTCAAAACTTTTCCAGCGCAGTTACGTGTTTGGCTGGACTGTGTTCGAGGATGTGGTTACGGACGCACTCAAGGGCTATAACTCCTGGAGTCTGATTCCCGTTCCCGCCGACAGTGTAGCGAAATTCAAGGCTCTGGCGGAGGAAGAAAAAACCGCCAAAACGGAAACGCTGACGGAGCTTCAGCCGCTTGTCTCTTCACTGTCCGCCACTGCCGAGGCTGTTGCAGACAAGACCGCTCCGTACGACAAGATGTCGGAGGATCTCCTCAACAAGTTCACTCAGGCCTACGACGAGGCCTCCTCACTGGTCTCCATCAGTAGTTACAACCAGACAACGTCTGCTGCAACCTACGCCGCTGCCCTGCAGGCTTTGAAGACGGCAAAGGATGAACTGACAAATGCGACCCCCGCCACATTTGAGGACGGCTACTACTATGTCGTGAATGCATCGGCTTCATTCCAGACCAAGCAGGGCAAGGATGCTGCCATGTATGTGGGAGCAGTCGGCGAAACGGCCAAATGGACCATCTTCAGCAATTCCGACGAAAAGTTCATTTTTGAGGTTTCCAAGCGTGAAAGCGGCAACTATGCCGTGAAAAGCTACTCTACCGGCGCATATCTCGGCACACCCAAGACTTCTTCCTATTCAGAGCCCGTATATGCTTCAGACACCGTTGTGGAACAGGTAATCACCCACTACGAGAAATACGCCGAGGGAGCCTATACTGTCCACAGCACAACCAATGGCTGGGACTGGCATCCGGAACTAAACAACAACGGAGCTGGCAGCGGCGGCAACCTTGTGGGCTGGCCTGCCTACATGAGCGAAGCCTCTACATGGTACTTCCGTAAGGTTACTGACGAAGACTGGGCTGCAGTCAACAAGGCGAAGATCACCGAAGAACTTAAGCAGGCCGTAAGCGATGCTTCTGCGGCCCTTGCCTCCGTTATGGACTACAAACAGGGCGAGTCCCTCATAACTGCCGATGCCGGCAACCTCTCCACCAATGCTTCGTCCCTTGATCTTGCCACTCTTGTGAACGGCAACCTCGACGACCGTACTGAGACATGGTACAACTACCCGTCCTCCGATGCTTATCTGCAGGTGCAGCTCTCCGCGCCGGAACAGTATGTGGCTTTGGCCATAGCTCCTCGCAACGACCGTTTCTGCAAGGACGACACCCCGAAGAGCTGGATTGTTACTGCATCCAATGACGGCAGTGAATGGGATTACATCTGTGAATACGCCACCGAGGCTGATTCCATAGCCATAGGCAAGACTTATGCATATCCCTTGATTGATTTGAGAAAAGCATACCAGTATGTGCGCTTCACTTCTCCTGTGGCCATCAACAACCGTACCGGCTATACTACCCATTTCGCACTTAGCGAATTCCAGTTATACAAGGCTGACAATGTGGCACTCTCTCCCGAACTTGAAGTTGCCGCTTCGGAACTCAAGACAAAAATAGCCGAAGCATGCGTAAAAATCGACAAGGACGCTGTCGCCGATGGTGATGTATCGGCATTGGAGACGGCAACCCGGAGTTTCACGACCCTTGTTGACGAACTCTCCGTTGAGGTCAACTACTACGAGATAGCCGCCGAGCCGTCTGCTCCCGAAGCCGGCAAGACCTACGTCATCAGGAGCGTCGCCAACGGTCTCTACGCCACCTCCAAGGGAGCCGATTCCAAGGCCGGCGTGCTTGACAACAGCGCCCTGTGGAGCATCGAGGCTACGGGCAGCACCGTCGACACCGACACCCCGACCTACTGGC
>CAVEQO010000023.1:0-38294 GCA_963617965.1 Anaerovoracaceae bacterium | reverse complement strand
GCCGCGCATGACTTTATACGACCGCAATATTGTTCTCACATTGGGAACAGGTGAACGGATTCATAAATGTCATTTCAATTCAGTCGTTTTTTTGAAATTCTCAAATGGAGTGTGAATGAAGCTATCTTTAGTCCCATAAGGTATATATAAAGTAGCTGTATTATATATACTTTCATCAAATATATTTGTAGCGAACTTTGATTCTGTGCCTGGTATGGTATATACATATATATCCGTTATATTCTTATCTTCATAAAACGCATATGTATCAATTTTCCACAGACCGTTCCCTAAGGTTATTTTTTTTAGATTAGAGCAACGACTAAATGAACTTGGACCTAAATAAGTCACGTTGTTTGGTATGACAATTTCACTTAAAGTTGTGCATCCACAAAAAGAGCAGTAGCCAATAGATTTTGTTTCTTCAGGAAAGTGTATCTCTTTCAACGAAGAGCAATCTGCAAAAGAAGCATATCCAATTGATTTTAACTTCTCTGGCAAAATACATTTTTCCATATTTTTGCATCCGTCAAATGCATGAAAACCAATATATGTAACATTTGAAGGCAATATGATGGTATGTAAATTTTCTAGCTTATAAAACATCCAATTGTCTATTTCATTTTCCTTAACTTCATTATTACCCATATAAACGCCACCAGGGACAAGCCGAACATCTTCAATATCCAAATATGCTAGCGATGTCATATTTCTTATGTCTTCAATGTCAGTCCCATTCAAAGATCCATGAATCCGCAATGCAACTACCGAATTCATGGCTTCTTTTCCTCCCATTACTTGGCGTAATATTCCAGGCTCGTTCACTGTTGTTTCACTAATCGTTGCACCTGCTTGATTTATAGTTACAGTTTTTTGTATATTATTCCCTATAATTCTTATAACTCCATGACGAGATTCAATGTCATCATTGGAATTTAATCTTATCTGCAATTTTTTTACTCCGAGTCGCTTATTTTCAGAGGAGACAAAACACCAAGACTGTATGTTTTTATCAAGCACAAACGAAGCATCAATATTTGATTTTATTTCAATATTGTAAAGACCGCCCTCATATGGCGCACTGATTTCATCCAAAGATAAATCCATATAATCTTTTGCCTTTTGAGATATTGAAATAGAATCAGAATAAGTTCCACAAGATATGACTAAAGAAGTTTTTCTATCAACAAAAGTCTCATTCTTATCTACTTTTATATTCATAGTCACATCTCCTCCATTTCCGTTTGAAGGCACAGCTGTAATCCAAGAAGAATTGTCTTTCGTCTTGGCAAACCATTTGTTTGAAGTATTAAATGAGAAATTTATTGTGCTTCCACTTGACTCAAAAAAGTAAGCATTGTCTTTAGAGACAAAGGTAACATTGTCTACACCTCCTTCTTCCCTTGTACAGGATGAGAGCACAAGTAAACTAATAAATATTTTTATGTATACGTTCAACTTTTTCATGATTAAGCTTTATTGCAACAAACATGTTGATAGGAATAGCCGCGCATGACTTTATACTGCTGCGATATTGTTCTCACATTGGGAACAGGCGAACGGGTTATCGACCGGAATACACACGTAATACGCAGCCGTTTTCTTGGGGTGTGTAATTTGGCTGTGTCAGCTTGCGACCCCCTCAAATTACTTGTGTGAGGAACGGGTTGTCCTGTTTCTCCTCCAGCACCGTTGTTGCCTCACCGTGCCCCGGATATATTACAGTGTTGCCGGGCAGGTGAAGAAGTTTCGATTTGATGCAGGAAATCAATGTCCGGTGGTCTCCACCCGGGAAATCTGTTCGTCCAATGGAGTTCCGGAATATAGTGTCACCGGAGAAAAGCGTGTTTTCGGATTCGCAGTACAGACATACGCCACCAGGAGTGTGCCCGGGGGTTTCAATGACACTTATGCTGTGATTGCCGAAAGTTATTCCTCTGCTTTCTGCAAGAGCATCGCCAACAGGGGCGACCTGCACCCCAGAGAAGACTCTCTGTCCCGAATGCCCCAAAATCGTTTCTATCTGAGTCCTCAAATTCACATAAAGTCCAGTGTCTTTTGGATGGATTTGTGGTTTCAGTCCGTATTTTTCAAATACGTGGAAACAACCTAAGGTGTGGTCAAAGTGAGCATGGGTACAAAGCAAATGTTTGGGGATAAGGCCGTTTTCTTTGATGTATGAGCCAATGGCTCTGTTTTCTTCGTCAGAAAACGCGCCATCGTCAATGATGACAGCTTCTTTTGTTTCATCGCTTACAACATAGCAGTTCTCGCTGACCATGTTGGTTACAAACCGTTTGACTGTAAACATGCTTTATTTCAAATTGTTCTGGAAATCGGGTTTAAGAACAGACCGGTCATTTCAGAGGAACATACAGGATTTTTTTTGTCGTGAAGAACGCTTCTGCGAAAAAGCTTGAGATTTCAGTCAATTCATACCAATTATGCACGGATTTCAGCTCCTCGTTCAGATCTCCTCCTTTGAGACAAATCAGACCGTTGGGGATTGGATTCCTGTCAGTTGGCAATATATTCTTTCTTGTCAGTTTAATCAGGTCGGCTGTATTCATGACAGCCCGGCTCACTGCAAAATCAAATTTCCCTTTCTCTTGTTTGGCATTTTCCTGCACTATTTCCGTATTTTTCAGACCTATTGCTTCAGCGACACTGCGAGTGACTTTTATTTTTTTCCCAATGCTGTCAATCATTTTGAACGTGGTCTGAGGGAACATTATGGCAAGAGGGATACCGGGAAAACCTCCTCCCGTGCCAATGTCAAGGATTTTCGTACCCGGTCTGAAACGTATGTATTTTGCTATCGACAAGGAATGGAGAACATGGTGTTCGTAGAAGAAATCCATGTCTTTGCGTGAAATGACATTGATTTTGCCGTTCCATTCCCTGTACAGGCTTTCCAGACAGGCAAACTGTTCCTTTTGCCTGTCCGTAAGTTCCGGGAAATATTTCACTATCAGTTCCACAACGGACGTGTAATGTAGACAAGAAGCGGGAGGGGCTTCAGCATCCGAACGGCAGCACTCAGTATGCGAAAATAGGGTAGGAGGCCATTGTCTCGTTAACCTCGCCTCTCACCTTGGCTATCACCTGCCCGTTTTCCGGATTATCAAGGACTTCCTCTATCCAGTCCGCAATCTTCAGCATGAGATCCTCTTTTGCACCCCTTGTCGTTATGGCAGGAGTCCCCAACCTTATACCTGAAGTCTGGAATGCACTCCGGCTGTCAAAAGGAACCATGTTTTTGTTGACGGTTATGTCGGCAGCGACAAGCGCGTTCTCCGCAACCTTTCCGGTCAGTTCGGGATATTTAGGACGGAGGTCAATAAGCATGGAGTGGTTGTCTGTTCCACCGCTGACAACGCCAAAGCCTCTCCGCACAAGTTCCTCCGCCAACGTTGCGGCATTCTTCTTTACCTGCGTTGCGTATTCTTTGAATTCCGGCTGCAGTATTTCTCCAAAAGCCACTGCCTTGGCGGCAATGACGTGCTCCAGCGGGCCTCCCTGTATGCCGGGGAACACTGCACTGTTCAAAAGTTGTGACATCATCTTTGTGACACCTTTCGGAGTCTTCAGACCCCAGGGGTTCTCAAAATCCTTCCCCATAAGGATTATTCCTCCGCGCGGCCCTCTCATTGTCTTGTGGGTCGTCGACGTTACAATGTGCGCATATTTTACGGGATTATCCAGAAGCCCGGCAGCAATGAGCCCAGCAGGATGAGCCATATCAACCATAAAGAGAGCTCCGACCTTGTCTGCTATTTCTCTCATCCTGGCATAATCCCATTCGCGGCTGTAGGCAGACCCGCCACCCACAATCAATTTGGGCTTGTGTTCAAAGGCCAACTTCTCCATCTCGTCATAGTCCACCCGGCCTGTTTCCTTGTTGAGGTTATATCCAATAGGATTGTACAGGATTCCGGAGGTGTTCACTTTTGAGCCGTGGCTGAGATGACCGCCATGATCGAGGTTCAGCCCGAGAAACGTATCTCCGGGTTTAAGAACGGCAAGGAAAACAGCAGCATTGGCCTGTGCACCCGAATGTGGCTGGACATTGGCATATTCTGCATTGAATATCTTCTTTATCCGTTCTGTCGCTATCGTCTCGCTCTTATCCACATTCACGCATCCGCCATAATATCTTTTGCCCGGATAGCCTTCTGCATACTTGTTGGTCAGGCATGACCCCATTGCTTCCATCACCTGGCTGCTGACAAAATTCTCAGATGCGATCAGTTCAATACCTCTCAGTTGACGCAGGTGTTCAGCCTCGATAATGTTGAATATTTCGGTGTCTCTTTTCATTTTTTTATGGTTGTTTTGTTGTTGTCGTGTAATCACTTTGGTACAGATGCCGGAGAATCTTTATCCTTGCTTCGGCAGCTATTTCAATTTCGCATCAGTCAGACTCTGCTCCTTTTCGCAGTAGTGGCATCTGATTGTCCCTTTATCTGAATTTGTCACATGGAAGATTGTCTTCATTGGTTCATTGTTCGTTATGCATTTTGGGTTTTGGCATTTCACGATGTCAACGAGAACCTTTGGCATGCTTACCTGTTTCTTCTCCACCACTTCAAAATCCTTTATGATGCAGAGACTTACATCCGGCGCAATGACAGACAATTGGTTCAGTTCATCGTCAGTGAAAAATTTGTCGGCCACTTTTATAATGCTTTTCCGCCCCATCTTCTTGCTGTACAGATTTGAGCCAACCATTGCCGTTGTCCCAAGCTCGTAAATTTTCAGAAGATTCACGATGTTCATGGTGCGGTTGCATGGTATATGGTCAATGACAGTCCCGTTTTCAAGTGCCGAAACCAAAAGTTGTTTTTTCATCGGATGATAGTTTTGTCGTTTATAATGTCCTGAAAAGAATAGTTCAGCACGTCGCAAATGAGTGCCTGACGGGCATACAGTCCGTTTTGGGCCTGCTCAAAATAGTAAGCATGAGGATTGTCGTCGACATCTGCCGATATTTCGTTTATGCGGGGCAGCGGATGCAAGATTTTCAGGTTTTCCTTGGCTTTGCCAAGCATTGAATTTGTCAGGATATAGGTGTTCTTCACCCGTTCGTATTCCAGCAAGTCGCTGAAGCGTTCCTTTTGGACTCGGGTCATGTACAGGATGTCCGCTTTGCTGATGGTGTCTTCATTGAAAACGGTGTCTTCCGTGTAGCTGATGTTGTTTTCCTTGCAGTAGCATTTGTATTCTTCGGGCATTTCCAACTCTTTGGGCGCAATAAAGTGGAAAGTGGGATTGAAGTGCCTCATGGCCATGAGAAGAGAATGAACAGTCCTGCCGTATTTCAAGTCTCCGACAAGGTGTATGTTGAGGTTGCTTAATGTTCCTTGTGTCTTGAAAATGGAATACATGTCAAGCATGGTCTGCGACGGGTGCTGGTTGCTACCGTCACCGGCATTGATAATTGGAACATCTGTAACTTCCGAAGCGTATTGGGCTGCACCCTCAAGGAAATGCCTCATCACAATCACGTCTGCATAGTTGCTGACCATTTTGATTGTATCCTTGAGACTTTCGCCCTTTGTCCCGCTCGTGATCTTGGGGTCTGCAAAGCCGATAACCCTCGCCCCCAACCGGTTTGCCGCCGTTTCAAAACTCAAGCGCGTGCGTGTTGACGGTTCAAAAAACAGTGTTGCGACAACTTTCCCCTCCAGTATCTTCCTGTTTGGGAAGGCCTCAAACTCCGATGCCATCTTGATGAGATATTCGATTTTTTCTCTTGTTAGATGCGAAAGTGTAATTACGCTTCTGTTTTCAAACATAAGGTTTTTCTTTTAGTGTCAGTGTTTTCAGAACGAGAAATTCAATCCCAAAGACAGCCATTCCTTGAACTGAATAACCGCATTGCTTTTGTCCGTAACATAAGAGTCGTCAAATCTCGGATAAACGTAGAATTGTGACGAAAGGTATTTGTTTATAGTGAAAATGAAAGTATTTTCCCATTCCACCTGTATTTTCTCGTAGTTGGTAAAATAATATATACGGCTGTTCCACGACAGCTCTTTCAATATCTTCAGATTCCATGTGGCCGTAATGTTCGAACCGATAGTCTCGTATGAATGATGGTTGCCCTTCACACCGTATCTCCCAGTGAGGGCATCTCTGTCCACATATTTGAAATCATAGGCCAACGGTGCAAGATGAAGGTTAAAACTGAAACTGTTCTTGCTGTGCTTGTAATCCATACCTATTGACAAAATACTTTCAAACGGTGACATGAAGTCGGAATACACGTAATCGCTGTTGTTGTTGTATTTTGGAAGAAATTGCGTCCAGCTTTGCAATTGCACAGAATAATACCAATGGCCGCTCGCCTGTACTCCCAAGTTGTTTGTCAGACGCAGTAGATCTTCGTTGGTCTTGAATCTGTGTTCGGTGTCTTCTTTGTTTGTCTGAAATCCCAGATTCATCTCAAGCGTGTTGTTGAAAGTGAGTTTCTGCTTGTTGTTGTAGTTTGCACACAAGCGATATCTTGCAAGCATGGAATTGTAGTTGTTGCCGCCTTTGTACCATTTGTCATTGGCATAGTTCTGCATCAGCTGTAGGGAAAACGTCTGTGCGAAACTCCAGAAATTCGGCTTGTGGCTGATTGCTTCTATCGGCTCAATAACATTGTCCAGCTCTTTTATTTTCACAACATCCGATACCTGTATCTTGTGGTCGACCCGGGAATCAATATCGTTGCGGATTCTGCCGCTCTTGTCAAGCACCTCGTCTGTATTTTGCACTAAACGAGGGAACTTGTCGTATAGTGAAACGTAGAAGTCGTTCAAATAATTGTTTATTGTCAGATTTTTGTCCTTTGTATATGGAACGCTTTTTGACTCATCCGGAGTCGGTATCCTCATGGCCTGCCCAATTGCGTCCTTGTACAGTAGGGGACTTACGAACAGACGGTAAAAATACGGATTCTCCAATGCGTCCTTGTCCGTCTTTTTCCCGGAAGAAAGGGCATCGCCGCTGAAAGCGTTACCCAGAACTTTGATGGAATCAATAAATCTGTTCGTTATGCTGTCAGCTACAGCAGGGTAGGGGTGGTGCGGCTTTTGACTTTGTACGAAACGTTTGTGCTGCCCCATCGCGGCAGATGCAAAGCATAGTAATACGAATGCTAAATAACTGTGTTTCATCCAAGTCATGTTTATAATAGGAATGGCTGTTGCAAAGGTAGCGATTTTGTTTTTAAAACCATAAAAAACGTTTGACATTATAGGCTTTCCGCAGTTCAAAAAACTTTTGCTGCAGCAGGAAAAGTCAGTCTTTCTCTTTGACGCCTTCCACCTTGAGGCGTGGCAGTGAAAGATGGTACTTTACCGCCAGCAGCCGGATCAGGATCACAGACAACCCCGACAGGATGCCACACAGAGTGTCATCTGTCCCCAAACGGTAGAGAAACGCAAAGACAATGCCGCCAAGCACGCAGGCAAGAGCGTAAATCTCTTTTCTGAATATCAGCGGCTCTTCATTGATCAACACGTCTCTGAGCACGCCGCCTGCAGCTCCCGTCATTGCCCCCATGCAAATTGCGCACCATACGGGGAAGTCGTTTGCCAGAGTCTTCTCTACCCCGACAACGGTAAACAACGCAAGCCCTATCGTGTCAAACAGAAACCATGTGTTGTCTTGACGCACGAGCACTTTTCTGAAAGCAACGACCCATACCACTGCAATTGCCGAACAGATAAGATAGAACGGGTCTTTCATCCAAAAAGGAGACAGCCCCAAAAGCAAATCGCGAACCGTGCCTCCTCCGATAGCGGTGGTCAATCCCACAATGTAGGCACCAAACAAGTCGAAATTCTTTGCGGCGGCGAGCCGTGTTCCCGAAATCGCAAAGGCCAAAGTTCCGATGAAATCAAGTATCTGGAAAAAATCTATATGTATCATTTCGGTGTCTTGTAATGTTCTTGTGTGGCAGGCGAGGAGGAATTCCCCGTTTGTTATCTTACTTGTTTTATTGCATTTGCGGGAGTCCCGTCAAGGAAAGCTTTGACATTGCTGACCGTTATATCAAGAAGCCGCTGTCTGGATTCTTTTGTTGCCCATGCGACATGTGGTGTGATATAAGCATTGGGTGCGGTCAAAAGCGGATTTCCTGCGGCAGGAGGTTCTGTGGACAGCACATCGGCTGCGTATGCGGCAATCTTTTTTGCTTCAAGAGCATCCGCAACAGCCTGCTCGTCTACAAGAGCTCCCCTTGCGGTATTTATGATTACAGAATGCTTTTTCATCAGCTTCAAAGAATCCTTGTTGACAAAATTCCTCGTTTGCGGTACAAGAGGAACGTGCAGTGTAAGAATATCAGCATTGGCAAACATGGTTCTCTGGTCAACTTTCTTGATATATTCCGGTAGCTCCTGGGACATCTTGGAAGTCAATGCAATGACATTCATGTCAAAAGTGTGTGCTATTGCTGCGGTCTTCAGCCCAATATTCCCCAATCCTACAACGCCTATTGTTTTGCCGGCAAGTTCCGAAGTAGGGTAGGCAACATTACAGAAACACTGTGATTGGCTCCATTTCCCGTGTGCTGTATCTTGAGAATATGATCCGATACGGTTGTATACATGCAGAATCAACGCAAACGTATGTTGGGCAACAGACGGCGTAGAGTAGTTCGGAGCATTGCAAACCACAATGCCCAACGAGCTTGCGGCCGGTATGTCTACGTTGTTATAGCCTGTAGCGGTTATAACTATGCATTTCAAACGGGGTAGCTGGTGCAGGATATCTGCGTCAAGAACGACTTTGTTCGTAATTACGATATCCGCTTCTGCCGCCCGTGACACGATTTGGCCGTGCCCGGTATTTTCGTGTATTTCCACATTGCCAAGCTGCATGAGTGGTGTCCACGACAAATCTCCGGGATTAAGGGCCTTGCCGTCAACGATGCAAATGTTTATGTTTTTGTTATGTGTGTCCATTGTCGCGAAAAACTTTAAAACATCCTGTAACAAGTGTGAAGCCGCAGGTTGTGGCAATCCTAAATCGTCTTTTTCAGGAAAACCTGTGCTTGTTTGAGTTCTTGAATGTCCTTCAATTTCTGTAAGATTTCATCGTCCGACAAATTGTCGCTGTGTATCTGTCGGTTGTTTTCTTCTATTTTGTCATCCAGTATGGCTATCTCAATATCTGCAACAAGCCTTTCGGCACTGCTTTGCAGATTGTTTGTTATGGATTCTTCATTGACGGAAATCGTTGTGTCCTTGTCCGTTGACAGGGCAAGTGCCAAATTCCTGATTTCGTTGTCAGGGTGTGCCAGCAGATAATTTGTGGCTTTAAAGTTAGGTAAAGTGTGCTTCTGTATTATTTCCTCCATTATTTTTGAGCAGAGCTGCGAATTGACAGTTACTCCGTCTGCGTCAATCAACTGTTTTACATATTCGGTAAAACAAACCCCGGTGGGAAAGTCCTGACCCTTTATAGGCAAATCCCCAAAACGCACGATATATTTCATGAGTTTCAGTTCTGCATTGTCTTGAGACGACATCTTCTTGTGAAGAGAGACAGCGGTCTCTGCTGTGCCGCTGCCAGATGCCGATATCATGTCCTCTTCGTGCGCGGTTTCCTTCCTGTTGGTATGCAGTTGTTGTTCCTTGATCTTTTGTAGAGCCAATTTGTTACGCGAACTGTTGACGGCATCAACCATGTCCTCTTCGCGTATCCGTGTCAGATTCGCACACTCCTTAATATACAGCGAACGAGTGATGGAATTGTCTATTCTCGAAATGCTGTCAGCTATCCCGTTTATTACTTGTGAACGATTGTGAATATCTGTTTCAGATGGGTCTAAGAGCAAGTTTATTTTAAATCTGATAAAATCTACTTGATGCCTGTCTACGTATTCCACGAACTCCTGTGATGTGTGTTCCTTTGAAAAAGAGTCGGGATCATGTCCATCCGGCAACAGCAGAACCTTTATGTTAAGACCGTGTTCCAGGAGCATGTCTATTCCTCGCATGGAGGCCTTGATGCCGGGAAGATCGCCGTCGTAGAGGACAGTAAGGTTGGTTGTATATTTTTTGATGAGCCTGATTTGATCATGAGTAAGTGCTGTGCCTGATGATGCCACAACGTTTTCAATTCCGCACTGGTGCATGGAGATGACATCTGTATATCCCTCTACCAAATAACAGCAGTCTTGTTTCTGAATGGCATTGCGGGCAAAAAACAGTCCGTAAAGCTCTTTGCTTTTGTTGTATATCGGCGACTCCGGAGAATTGACATATTTGCCTACATTGTTTTTCTTCTGAAGAATCCTGCCGCCGAAAGCGACGACTTTCCCCAAGTGGTTGTGGACGGGAAAAATTACACGACCGTGAAACCGGTCATATGGAGAAGACTGGTCGGGGTGAATGCAAAGACCGGTTTCAACAAGATTCTGCTCAGTGAACCTGTTCTCAATGGCTGCATTGTAAAGGGCTTTTTTTGACGACGGGCAATAGCCTATCTGAAACTTGTGTATAATATCATCCCTAATGCCGCGCGAACGCAAGTATGCCAGTCCTATTGCCTGTCCCTCGGAATTGTTGTGAAGGGATTCTTGGAAAAAAGCATTTGCCCACTGGTTAAGTGCATACAAGTCTTCCTTGTGCCGCTGGCTTTCCCGTACTTTGGGATCGGTCTCCGCTTCAACGACTTCAATGTTATACTTTTTTGCCAACCAGCGAATAGCCTCGGGATAGTCCCAATTGTTCAACTGCATCAGAAAATTAACGGCGTTACCGCCCTTGTGGCAACCAAAACAATGGCAAATGCCTTTCGCCGGAGTAACGACAAAAGACGGGGTCTTTTCATCATGAAAAGGACACAGTCCCTTATAGTTCGCGCCCGCCTTGCGCAGCGTGACAAACTCCTCAACAACCTCGACTATGTCCATTGCCTGAAACACCTTATCTATAGTCTTGGGATCTATTAGCGGCATTGTTGCAAATCGTTTTATATTGTGTGGACTATGAAAAATACACTCGCTTTACCCTGTCGCTGACAGATGTAAGTATTTCGTATGGTATTGTGTCCAGCATTTCGGCAAGCACCGTAACGGGCAACCCGGAGCCGAAAATTTCCACACTGTCACCTTCCTTGCAGTTTATGTCCGTGACATCTATCATGCACACATCCATGCAGATGTTCCCTACGTAGCGGGCTTTTTCTCCGTTGACAAGACAATAGCCCCTGCCTCTGCCCAAGCGGCGATCCAGACCGTCTGCATATCCGATGGGGATAGCGGCTATCTTGCTGGGCCTGGCCAGCATTCCATTACGGCTATAGCCCACGGTGTCTGTTTGCGGAACATCCCTGATTTGCAATATGGTTGTTTTAAGGGTGGAAATCGTATTTATGACGGAATTGTCAAAAGGGTTAATTCCGTACAGCCCAATGCCAAGCCGCACCATATCCAAATGGTACTCCGGAAAACGTTCTATCGCCGCCGAATTGCAGATGTGCCTGATAATGTGATGTGAAAAGGCTTTCTGTAGTTGCTGGCTGGCTTTGTCGTACAATTCAAACTGGTGGTGCGTATAGCTGTCGAACTGTTTGCTGTCGCTCCCGACAAAATGGGAAAAAACAGAACACGGTTTCAGTGCCGTTTGGCACTTCAGCATTTCGGTCAGCTTTTCAATGTCTTTTATTGGGTCAAACCCCAACCTGTGCATTCCCGTATCAAGTTTTATGTGTATCGGGAAATTTGTGATTCCGGAATGGTTTGCTGCCTTGATGAGGCTATCAAGCAACCTGAAACTGTATACTTCCGGCTCAAGATTGAATTGAAACAAGTCATGGAAAGAGGTCATTTCGGGATTCATGATCATTATATGGCTACGAATGCCGCCTTGCCTTAATGCAACGCCCTCATCCGCCACGGCAACTGCCAGATAATCAACTTTGTGGTCTTGCAGTGTCTTGCTTATTTCAATGCTACCGGCACCATAGGCAGAAGCCTTTACCATACAGACAATCTTCTCTGTTTGCTTCATCATGGAACGGTAATGGTTGAGATTGTCGACAACTGCATTCAGGTTTACTTCCAAAATCGTTTCGTGTACGCGTTTTTCCAACAGAGCCGTTATCCTGTCAAAATGGAATGGTCTCGCCCCCTTTATCAGTACCGTTGCCTCGCGCAACCTTGAAAGTTCTCCGCTTGCCGCCAACTGGTTGGTGGTCTGGTAGTTCGTATGTGGCGTTTTGAACAGTGACGAGTATTTGTTCAAATCGGCACCGACTCCTATCAGATAATCTATTTTGTGCCTCTCCACAAGAACCGCAACAGTTTCGTACAAGAGTCTCTTGTCTTGAACGCCTTGAAGGATGTCGCTTAGTATCAAAATGCGCTTTTGTGTGGAGTCGTGGTTGCGGCGGCTCATAAAGTCTATCGCTATACCAAGCGAGTTTATGTCGGAATTATATGAGTCGTTGATCAGTGTCAATCCGCGCTGTCCCTCCTTGACTTCCAGCCTCATAGCCACAGGCTCCAGTCTTGACATCCTTTCTGCAAGTACCGCAGGGTCATATCCCATGGCTGAAGCCGTGACAAATGCCGTGACACTGTTTTGTATTGACGCATCATCAATGAACGGTATCGTAAACGTCACCGTCTTGTCTGCCGGCAACCTCAGCGTCATTTCCGTATGCCCGTATTGGCGGACGGTCTTGACTACATGAACGTAAGCGCAAGGCGAGCTGCTTTTCGCACTCCAACCGTACAGCTTTTTCTTGTCGATATCCAACGACCTTATCTCGTTCATGATGACAGCATCGTCAATGGGGAATATTACTTTCTCCGCACTCCTTGCCAATTGTAGTTTTTCCTGAGCTTTTTGCCCCAAAGACGAAAAGTTCTCCTGGTGAGCGCTGCCGATGTTTGTTATGACGGCAATGTCCGGATTTATCATGGAAGCCAGTGCCGACATTTCTCCGGGCTTTGATATTCCGGCCTCAATGAGTGCCACTTTCGTGTCTGGCTGAATGAGTGCAAGCGACAGTGGCACCCCTATCTGGGAGTTATAACTTTTTGGGGAACGGATGGTATTTTGCTTGTCGCCTATAAGTTGGTAGAGCCATTCCTTGACAATGGTCTTGCCGTTAGAACCGGTAATACCGATAACAGAAGTGCCGCAGGACAATTTTCTGTGGTGGCGGGCAATGGCCTGCAATGCGGTCAGAGGCGAATCGCTTGTCAAGAACGTTGCCTGTGGCATACTGTCAAGTCTGGCGTGCTGGATGTCACACACAAAGGCCCGGACTCCTGCATCGTAAAGTTCCTTAATGTATCTGTGACCGTCGCCGTGAGGAGTCTTTATTGCAAAGAAAATGGTGCTTTCCGGATAGGCAAGCGAGCGGCTGTCTGTCAGCAGCGTGTCAATCTTGACAGGGGCATTGGCATTGCCTATGACCTTGCAACCTGTTATATCTGCAAGTTGTCTGAGGGTGTAATTCATATTCCTGTGATTTTACGGATTTATTGTAACTGGAACATAAAGGGGTACTTGTTTTTTAAGGCATCGGTCTTTTCCTTTATACAGGAATCAAGACGCGCTGCAGCAGTAGCCGACGAGGGCTTGTGCGCTTTCATTTTTAAGACTGTAGACCATTCTTCCATGAAAGAAAGCATTTGCCCGCCCATATAGATCCGGCAAAACTTATCCCAAATGTAGTCTTCGGCTATGGCAGACGGATGTAGCATGTCGGGAGCGTAGAAACGGTAATCCCTGAGTTCATCATTCAATATTTCATATGCGGGAAAATAAAAAATGTTCCAGTTCTCCCTCATGCATTGCTCTATTGCAACGAAAAGCGTAGCCTTGCTTACCTGACTTTTGTGCAAACCGTATTTGAGGTAACGGTACGGACTTACAGATACCAGAACTTTGACGTTCGGATTTATGCCTCTCATCCTGGAAATTATTTGCTTGAAACCGGTGGCTATTTCTTCCGCAGACATCTCATTTTCATCAAAAACGACAGAAGGCATTTTATGGCAATTCGCAACACACAGTCCATGCTTATCGCTCTTCAAGGAATAGTAATGCGTTGTACCGAATGTTATCATCAGCACGTTGAGGCTTTTCAGCCAACAGGCAACTCTGCATAAAGTCTGTAAAAACGCATTCTTGCATTCTTCGTGTGTAAGACCTTGGATTACCGATGACGACAGCCATGAATACCAGATGTCATGCCTTGATTTGAAGATTATATCTTCGCTCAACTTCTCGGGATCAACCTTGTTTTCTGCCCAGTCCAGACACAACGACAAAACGCTGAAAATACTTTTGGGATTATACAGTGTGCCGAAAGGATTGAGAACAACTTTAATCAGATTGTCAGCCATTCTTTGTCCTACTACGTTGGCAAAGCATGACCCCAAAGCCAAAATTTTGTCTTGGGAGCCAATTTCGAACGTTCTTCCATAGTCTGTTACAGGAGTCTGAAAAATCATTGTTTTGCAGTTTTTTGTCAGTACCACTCAACATTTGTGCTGTACGAAGAACGCTTTTCCCATTTCAGCACATCTGCCAGTGTTGACATCTTCGCGCGAAACGTGAAATTGAACGAGGTATATGGCATCAGTACTATTGAACATGACATGGAAAAACAATGCAAGTCACGCATAAGCGAGGCCGTTGTGGTGGACAGTTTCTTGTAGTTGAAATCGTATCCTGATGCATAATTGACGTTCCACCCCTCCGACAGCCTTACATTGCCGGAGAAATTAAGTGTGTGTGTAATCTTGTACGGATATCTCATGTGTTTGGGACGAATCCGGGCCTGGGTGTTCTCCCTCATGTTTATTCCGTATGACACGGTTAGTGTCCATGGTATGGAAAAACGCAAATACCCCCATTCGTCGACTTCGGTGCTCGTGGCACCTTTTTCTGGCATGTGGTTCATGTTGTCACTCAGTTCTGGATCGACGTTGTCGAGGGCTGCATCTTCTGCTTCGTTATCCAATATGTCTTTTTTATTGCGCTGTTTCTTGTTCTTTTTGAAAGTGCTGTTTGAGAAAGTGTAGTGGAAATTTTGCGACATACCCTGAAAGCGGCCAAAACGCCCGTAACTCCACTCCGTCCTGTCGCCCACGTAAACATTGCCGTTCTTGTCGAATTGGTAAGCGTACGTCGCAAAGACTGCTGCCATACTGAACGTGTAGCTCTTGGACAGTTTCAGTCTCAAGCGGGTTGTCAAGTCGCTCCACTTGTGGGATGCGGCAACCATATTGTACGACAGGGAGCCTGACAGCTCGTCTATGATCGAAATCTTGCGTTCACCCGTAGAGTCTCTGTCGCTTCTGATTTTCATTTCCACGTTGTTGCTGAGGTTCATGGAGACACTGCCGGTCTTCCCTCGGCTCGGGACTCCGTACAGCGCACTGGAAAAAGGCGAATACTGTACGGTTGACACGTTTCCGTCCTTATCCGTACGGACATATGATTCATAATAACCGTATGAGGAGCTCCCGAAATCCGGGGCATAACTGAACGACACGCTGGGCCTGAGCACATGGCGCACGGCTATAATCTTGTTCCCGAAGACAGAGGGAGACGGTTTATACATTCCATACAGCGTGGTGTTCGCACTGACAGACATGTCCCAGTTATACACGTTGTAGAAACCGTACAGTGTGTCGCGTGTCACCGCTTGTGTGGTGTAGTCCCAGCCCTGCATGATCTTGTTGGAGTACATCCTGTCCTTGAAACTGAATGATGGGGTAACGTTGATATATTTGAGCAGGGAAAACGTGGCGCTGACCGGGATGGTATGCTGCATTCCGTTTCTCCATTCTTTTATGAGGTTCGACTTCAGCAGATGGTTTTCTGTCGTAGTGATACTGTTTGACAACTGCCCTGTATACGACAAGGATATTTTTTCGTACCACTTCTCTTCCCCGCGTAGTTTCTTTCGCTTGAATGGATAAAACCTTGACTTGTTGATGTTCAAATCCGGCAAAGTCATGGCAACGGTTGAGTCGCGCATATTTTGGCTGAGGTTTGCGGAACTTGATAGGGTCAGGCCAATGTTGGGGAAGTTGTACGAATATGATACAGAACTCGTCCGCGTGCTCTGCGAGTACGTAATCGGATCATACAGGGAATTGAGATTTTTCCGTTCAAATGACTCCGAAGCAAAATTAACGCTTGCGGAAAACGAAGAGTTCATGCTCGCTTTGGGATCTTGACGATGTGTCCATTGCAGCTTTATACTCTTGGTGACAGAATAGTCGGGCATGTTTTTTTCACCCTCAACGGTATTAAGGTAGTTCGCATAGAAGTTTCCGGAGTATTTGTATCGCTTCCTGTACGTAGATGACGCATTGACTCCCCACGATCCTTTCGTGTATATTTCGCCAAGCAAATGCAGGTCTATCCGGTCGTTTATTGCAAAATAATAACCGCCGTCCTTTAGATAGAAGCCTCTTTCCGTTTCCGAGCCGAAAGACGGCACAATAAGACCACTTGAATATTTGTTGCTGAACGGGAAAAAGAAAAACGGGATGGCGATGGGGAGAGGCACTCCCTCTGCAACCAGATATGACGGACCTGCTATGGCTTCTTTCCCGGGATACACCTTTGCCCTTGACAGTGCCACGTAGAAATGCGGCGGGTCGGCATCGCATGTAGTGTAGGTGCCGTGCATTAGGTTTATCACACCGTCTTTGTCCCGCTTTGACGACTGGCTCTTCATAAATCCCTCACCTTGTGCGGTGGTCACATTTTGTATAAACCCTTTCTGCGTTTTGAAGTTATAGGTTATCTTTTCCATCTCATACGATTCGTCTCCCTGCTTGAACACAGGCATACCCGTCTTGTTGCCGGAAGAGTCTGCCGCATAGGTCGCAAACACCGTGCTGGAATCTATGTCCATGCTGATAATGTCTGCCGTCAGGTCAAGGTTCGTATATGTGACTTCACTGTTGCCAAACAGGTTGATTTTCTTGTCGGCGGCATCGTATGTCATGGAATCACGCGAACTGTACTTCACTGGTTTGTCCACGGTGTTTGTCTTCTTGTGCGCTGTGTCTGTTGGCACCGTGTCAATTTGAATGCTGTCAATCTGATTGAGATAGACGGAATCGTCTCTGATGGCGAAAATGTCATTTTTGCCTAACGTGTCTTTTCTAAGTGGCAGGTCTGCCGTGTCAGGAGAGAGAAAGCTGCTCCTTTCCGGGATGCCGTTGCGGCAAGACCGCCCCCGTGTGCTGTTTCCGTGTGCGGTATGTTCCATTGCTGCACACAGTGATGCAGTTAACAGTGTGGAGATAAGCAACGTTCTCTTCAAAATTCCTGTTTTTGTTCGGTATGCGAAATTAGTGATTTTCCACCGCAAACACTCCATATATGCGACAAAGATTGAGGGTTGTCGCAAATTTTGGCGTGACTGGGGCTTGTGTGCTGTCAGGCTTGGACGATTGTGCATGCCGGTGGATAGAATGGCTGGCGAGTTGAGTGATGTTGTGTTCGTGTTCACTCCAAATCAAACATCTTGGACGGTCGTGTCCTGTCCAAGGCGTCAATGCTGCTTCTCTTGTCCGCGACTAAAGTGCTTCTCACTGCGTGCAGGGCATGTTCTGGAGTGTTGTTTTTTTCGCTCAGGTGACATAGCCATACGTGCTTGAGGTGATTCTGGTGTTTGCCGACCACGGTCGCAGCAAGCAGGTTTGACAAATGACCGTTTCCGCTGCGGATACGCCGCTTCAGCCTTTCCGGATACGGTCCCCGTTCCAGCATATCTGCATCATAGTTTGACTCCACAACAAGAAAGTCTGCCTGAACTATGAAACTGTCAATGGTATCGGTTAGCATCCCGCAGTCAGTAACGAGGCACAATGTTGTGTTGCCGTGGCGTATAAAAAAACCTACGTTGTCTTTGGAATCGTGTGGGACCTCAAAGGCGCAAACATTTACTCCAGCGATATCAAAAGGCGTGTTCTTCTCAATGATAACCGTGTTTTCTCTGATTGGTTTTTTGGTAATGGCGGGGTTTTCTCTGATACCTTCAAAGGTCTTCTGTGTGAGATATACGGGAAAACCGTCTTTCTGATTTAGAATCCCCACGCTCTTCACGTGGTCCATATGGTTGTGCGTTACCAGTATGCCCTTGATATTGCACACCTTGATGCCATATTCTCTGAAATATTTGCGAATTTTCCTTATACCAATCCCAGCATCAATCAGTATTGCACCCTCATCGGATTCCACATAATACAGATTTCCGCTGCTGCCGCTTCCGAACGATTCGAACCTGAACATGAATTTTTGATGCAAAATTAGTGTTTTCCTTACGAAAACCCCGGATATTGTATCAAAAAAGCAGAACCGCCAACGGTTCTGCTTCAGTCATTCATCTTTCAATGTGCTTTAAGTTCTCGCTTGTAAAGATAAAATTGGTCAGAGTGTTGATTTGTGTTGAATTAGAGAATGAATTTTCAACGCAAAGTTACTGTTAAACATGCAACATTGCGTTAACAAAAGGTTAAAAAGATAATTCAATTTTTATTTATGGTCATTTTGAAAAATACCAAAATGCCATACAGTGTAAATCAGATTGTTGTATATATGTAGAACCTTATTCTTGCATACAGCCCAGCTTGGTTGCTCGGTAAAAAAATATTGCATAACAATAACGAGCGGCAAAAGTTTGTTGTTTGCGACCGCTTCTTTGGTTCAACTGTTGACGAAAAACCTTCTGCGTAGGGATGTTCCGCCACTGGAAAAGCCCTGTTTTTTCACACTTGCCCACCTCATGTTTATACCGCGAACTGTATGGCAGCAAGCGCACGGAGTCAGTCAAGCAATTTCTCTATATCGGACGGGTGTTCGGCGAAAAGTCCTGCTCCGTGTTTCATAAGGAAATCTTTGTTCCGGAATCCCCACAAGACAGAGATACACGGTACGTTGGCGGCCTTTGCGGTTGCTATGTCCACTTCAGAATCCCCAACATAAACGGTTTCCGATTTTTTGGAGTTCATCTGGTTCATCGCTGCTATAAGCATATCGGGCTTTGGCTTTCGTTGAATGTTGGCACTTTCGCCCAGGGATATTTTGACAAACGGGGAAAAAAACTGTGTGCATAGTTGTGTCACCGCTGGTTGTAGTTTGTTTGACGCAACGGCAAGTGAAACTCCTTTTCCATACAGGGTTTCCAGCATCTGCATGACACCCGGATAGGGAGTGGTGTTGTCCTGGCAGTGTAACACATAGTATTGTTTGAAAACATCAAGGCAGTGGTTGTATTCCTGCTCTGTCGTACCATATGGCATGGCACGTTCAATTAGTTTGCCTACGCCGTTGCCCACCATCATCTTTATTTTTTCCTTTGAATGTGTCGGGTATCCACACTCTTCAAGTGCATGGTTGGCGGATATTGCCAAGTCATCCAAACTGTTCAGCAGCGTGCCGTCAAGGTCAAAGATCACGTTCTTCATTATGTTTTTTCAGCTGGATTCTTCGGTTGATTATTTGTGGGAAATCCGCATCATAATGGCTTACCATAATCAATGTGCGGAGTGGGTTTGAGGTGACGTAGCTGGTTATTATCTTCTTTGCCATCGAAACGTTGCTGTCATCCAGCCCGTGGAAAGGTTCGTCCAGAATAAGCAGCGGCGGTTCCTTGACAAAGGCTCTGCACAATAGTACCAGACGCTGTTGGCCGCTTGAAATGTTCATATATGGCTTGTCAGCAAGATTGGACAGACGGAAGATGTCCAGCCATTTCTTTGCCCGTACATAGTCGGTTTCCTTGGGATGCACGAAAATGCCCGTAGTGTCGTAAAGACCTGTTGCAACAATGTTGGTTACCAGTTGGTTGCGTTGCCATGATCTGCACATTTCCGGAGAAACAAAACCAATGTTTTTCTTTATTTCCCAGATGCTTTCGCCGGAACCGCGTTTTTTTCCGAAGAGGGTGATGTCGCAGGCGTAGGCTTGGGGGTTGTCGGCGCATATCAGCGACAGTAGGGTGCTCTTTCCGCTACCGTTTGGACCAGTTACCGCCCACCGTTCCCCTTGTCTTATTGTCAGGCTGAGATGGTCAAGTATTTTTTGTCGCCCGTATTGTATACAAATATTGTTTGCCTGCAGGACAACAGCGGTGTTGGTAGTGGTCGGTCTTTGTTTTTGCACAAGCCCGTTTTGTGCATCTGCGCTATGACCTACGGTGTTTGGCAGAAACATGTCAAGGGGCTTTTTCGTTGCCGTGATGCCGTTTGTGAGTATCACGTGAGTAAATCCCACTGGTCGATCCGGCAGTTTGCTTACAACGATTATTACGTTTACACCAAGATTTCTGGCAGCAGTGTCAAACAATGACATTACAGTGTCTCTTCCGTTCTTGTCAAGTCCTATGAACGGGTTGTCTATAATCAATACCTTGGGGCGTTTCGTAAGAACCTGCAAAATCTGGAAGCGTCTGAATTCTCCAGAACTAAGGCTGCGAATTGTATGTGTCGAGATTTTGCGGAAGTCAACAGTTTTGAAAATCTCTTCAGTAAAGATCGGCGGCAGTTTGCTTATCTCTGCAATGCAGTCCTTTATCCGCGGCTCGAAGTCCATGTTTATTGTTCCGTGGTTCCATCTCATCTGATACGGCAACGATGTTATACTGCTTGAATACTGGTCCTGAAAAGCCACATATTGTATGTTGTGATAGCTTGAATGAGTGGAATCTTTCCCGAAATTGTATGTGATACGCCCACATTTCAGACGGAAAGCGGATCTCAGCGTGTTTACAAGATATGTCTTGCCGCTGCCGTTCAGTCCATAGACTATCCAGTTTTCACCAGGCAGCAGTTCAAGGTTCAATGGAGTGCAAAAGTGAAAAGCACTGTCTGTTTCCACGTTCTCCAGCCTTATTACAGGTGTTTTTTCTGTGCTCATTTCTTTTTTTGCGGCTGCACTATACGTGAGGAGTTGTTTTTTGCAAAGGCGCTCCACGTGGAGTATTCCTTTGCGGACACAATGGTTTTGCGTTGTGCGCAATGGCAATATGCAATGGCCAAGGCATCTGTGGCATCCATAAACGGCACCATGTTTGTAGGGTTGATCTTGAAGAGTTTCTGCAGCATGTTGGCCACTTGCTGCTTGCTGGCAAGGCCATTGCCGGTAATTGACAGTTTTATTTTTGTAGGGCTGTATTCGTGTACAGCAAGGTCGCGTTCTATGGCGGCAGCTATGGCTACCCCTTGGGCGCGCCCGAGTTTTATGGCCGTCTGTATGTTTTTTCCGAAGAACGGACTTTCTATTGCCAGTTCGTCTGGTTTGAATGTGTCTATTAGACGCGTGACATTTTCATATATCCGGCCCAGTTTAAGGTAAATGTCCGGGCATTTGCGCAAATCAATTACCCCCATGGCTTCTATTGTTGACTGCGCTCCCTCAACCTTGAGAATTCCGTACCCCAACACATTTGTACCGGGGTCTATTCCCATAACAACCAACGGGGGTGCTGATATGTTCTGCTTTGCGGTCATTTGGCAGTTTTGCTTTTGCGGATAGAGAATATGAATATGGAGAGCGAAAACACTATTGCTGCCAATACAGCCGCTGCCGTTATGCCGTGTTCTTTGCAAAATGCGATGTGGCTTATCCCTATGGCAAAGAGTGTTAACTGAAGCAAGATTATAAGTGTAGTCTGCCTGTATATCCTGACTCCATATCTTTTGTGGTATACAGCCATTATTATCGCAGTTTCAATGACATTGCTTGCGGAAAGGCCTATCCCACATCCCGTCAGTCCACACAGTTCATACCCGACAATCACGCAAACCCCAAGCACAATGGCAGAGACTGTTTCAACGACCAGATACATTCCCGAGTCGCCTTTTGCCAAAGCTGTATATGCTACGGGGGTGACAATAGCCTTGCAGAACACATATGGAGTCGCACAGATTACCATCGGGACAATTTCCAGATATTTGTCTGTGTAGAGCAGTCTGATTATATCGGGCGACAGGAGCATAAAGGCCAATAGACACGGTACAACAAGCTGCACGCAGATGTTTATCTGCGTGTTTATCGCATTGTTCATCAGAGTCTTGTCGTTGCATATTCCTGACAGGTAAGGATAGTAGTCGGCATCCATGGCGTTGAAAATAAACCGCGTGTAGGTTACGGTCATGGCAAACCCGGCCGCATAGAGGCCAACATTTTCTATGCTTCCGCTTTGGGAAAGGTATGTGCGTATAAGGGTTTCCGATAATGCTGCCGCAAGCGATGCCAAAAGAAACGATATGCTCAGTTTGATTAGTGACTTCCCCCGCGAAAGAATCCGTTTGCTGAACGGGGAGACTTTATATGGGAAATGGCGGGTCGTGTATCTGGCAGTCAGCAATGTCACGACAAACAGGCTGGCATTCAACGACACGACAATACCGCCGATATTCCACATGTAGTAGCATACTACACATATTGCCAATGTGGCAAGAGAACCTATGGTCGTAGCTGTTGCCAGTTGCCTTAGTTGACGGGTGGCCTTCATTATGGCGATTTCCGTGCCGTTGACACTGAGCATTACAAGCATGGGGGAGAGCAGGAAATAACTCTTGGTGAAATTATAGGAGTCGCAGGTTATGCGGCTGAGCAACGAGCTTGACAGCATAACCAGCATGGAGCCGAGCAGTCCTGTGAGTATGCTCCACGAACGTATCACCCTGATTGAATGCGTTACGGAAACACTGGTCATTCCGAATTTCTCGTACAGGAAGGAGATCTTCCTTACGATAGCCACCGGTACTATGAGTGTCGTTGCGGAACTGACGAGGTTGACTGTAGAGTTGAACAGGTCGGAAAGCCCCTGCCCGTATCTGTCAATGAGGAAAGCCGCAGCCTTGTTGCGCAACACGGAAGACAGTACGCTTATGACTTGAATGCCGCCAAACACCCCTGTATACTTCAATATGTGTCTGTATGACATTTTCTTGGTCATGGCAAGTCCGTTCAGAAATCAAACAGTCCCAGCCCGTTGACAAATGTCAGAAGCAGCAACAGTGGGGCTATGTATCTCAGGATCCAGACAATGACGTTCACTATGGCTCTGTTGCTGCCCGTACCGTCTGAAATCTCGTTTGTTATAAGGCTTTTGTCAACTTTCCATCCCACAAAGAATGTAATTAGGACTCCACATAACGGCAGCATCAGCGTGGTTGTAGTGTAGTCAAATAAATCGAAAATGTTTTTGCCGAATAGAGTGACATCATCGAGTGTTCCCATGCTTAACGAACACGCCGCTCCAAGGAGACCACACACGATTGTCACGATTGTTGCCGCTGTGCCTCGACTGACTTTCCACGCTTCGGCTATGTAGGAAGTTGGAACTTCATGAAGAGAAATGGCGGACGTAAGCGTAGCCAACACCAACAGAATGTAAAACAAGGTACTTACAATGTAGCTTATTATAGTCCAGTTCCCGAATGCCTGCTGGAATGCGTTTGGAAGTGCAATGAAAACAAGCGACGGACCGGCTTGCGGATCGATGTTTGACGAAAACACTGCGGGAAAGATTATTACTCCGGCCATGATGGCAACAACGGTGTCAATAACGGTAATGTTGACAGCCGTATTGACGAGGTTGACATTCTTGTTGAAATAAGAGGCGTAAGTACACAAACAACCCATACACAGACTGAGCGAATAGAATGCCTGTCCTACGGCACTCAGCACGGAGTGGGAGGTGATTTTGCTGAAGTCGGGATGGAACAGAAAATACAGTCCTGCCTTTGCCCCGGGGGTAAACAAAGAGAAAACCACAAGGACAACAAGAATGACGAAGAGTGCAGGCATAAAAATCTTGGAGAATTTCTCTATGCCTTTTTGGATTCCCAACACAATGGAACAATGGCTCATCACGAGAACCAATATCATGCAGATGACTGGCGACCAGCTGTCAGAAACAAAGTTCTGGAACAGATTGGCGTAACCGGAAGCGTCGTTGGTATGGAATATCGCCGTCAGTGTTCCGTCTGCGGAGTACAGCAGGTATTTCAGAACCCATCCGGCGACAACGATGTAGTAACTCAATATCAGAGTTGCACCAACAACACAAATAAAACCTATGTTGCCCCAAAACGGGCTCTTCGACAACTTCCGGTATGCCGTTGCGGTATTGGAACGCGCATGCCGTCCTACAAAAAATTCTGCCACCATCAAGGGGATACCGAAGATGGCAACAGCAGCGATATATACGAGTATAAACGCAGCCCCACCGTTGTTGCCTGTCTCTACTGGAAATCTCCAGATGTTTCCCAGCCCGACGGCCGATCCTGCCGCAGCCATTATCAAACCGAACCTGCTTCCGAAATTTGTCCTTTCCTGTGTCATTTGGCAAAAGTCTTTGTTGTTTTGTTTTGCACATATTGTGTAGCACGCTGTCGGACTGCTTCATACATCAGTATTGCTGCACTTGCGCTCACGTTCAAGGAGTCGAGTTTTCCGAGCATCGGGATATAGACATGCCCGTCTGCCGCATTTCGCCAAGTGTCCGTAAGTCCTGTCGCTTCTGTCCCCATGACAATGGCCGTGCCTGAAATCATGGGGAAATCGTAGTAGGGCTTTGAATCTTGAAGTTGCGCTGTAAGAATCCGAATGCCGTTGTGTTTCAGCCAGGCGATACATTCCCCGGAATTGCACACGATGCACGGAACGGTGAATACCGCACCGATGGAACTCCGTATAAGGTTCGGATTGTAGATGTCTGTCAGCGGGTCGCATACGATCACGGCATCAGCTCCCGATGCATCGGCACTTCGCAGGACAGCCCCGAGATTGCCCGGCTTTTCAACATTTTCCAATACGACAAGCAGGGGAGTGTCTTTCTTCTTGATGTCATCAAGGGTCTGTTCCTTGCTTCTGACTGTGGCAACCACGCCTTCGGTAGTGCCCCTGTATGCTATTTTGGAATAAACCTCCTGCGTAACCTCATAAAATGCGGATCTGTCGCCCAAGAGCCCGGCAATCTTCGCTTTGGTGTCGTGAAGGCAGAACACGCTGTCTATCTCATAGTGGGCTTCAATGCAGTGTTTCAGCTCGCGCTGCCCTTCTACCACAAACAGGCTTTTCTTGCGTCTTTCAGAAGATTTCTGTTGAAGAAGGAGCACCTGCTTTATCTTTGGGTTATGGACGCTCGTTATCATATGGCTGTCTGTCAGCATTGTGTCTCTGCTGTTATCTTTCGATGAGTTTGCGGTAGCGCGGTCTCTTGGTTTCTTCCGTGCCCAAACGTTTTGCTTTGTTGATTTCATAGTCTGAATAGCTGCCTTCAAAGAAGAACACTTTTCCATCGCCCTCAAAAGCCAATATGTGTGTGCATATTCGGTCAAGAAACCAACGGTCATGACTTATGACAACTGCACAGCCGGCAAACGATTCCAGTCCTTCTTCAAGAGCGCGCAGTGTGTTGACATCCATGTCGTTTGTCGGCTCGTCAAGCAGCAGCACGTTGCCCTCCTGCTTTAAGGCAAGAGCCAGCTGCAGACGATTCCGCTCGCCGCCAGACAGCACTCCGCAAAGTTTCCCCTGGTCGTTGCCGGAAAAATTGAACTTGGACAGATACGCGCGTGCATTTACGTCCCTGCCGCCCAACCGAAACGTTTCGTTGCCGCAAGAGACGATATCAAAGACGGATTTCTGCGGGTCAATGTCTTTGTGTTGTTGGTCAACGTAGGCAAGCTTCACGGTTTCGCCAACCTCAAACTCACCGGTGTCAACCTGTTCCAATCCCATTATCATACGGAACAGAGTTGTCTTGCCGGCTCCGTTCGGACCAATCACGCCGACAATGCCATTGGGCGGCAGCGTGAAGCTGAGATCGTTGAACAAGTTCTTGTCGCCGAACGACTTTCCTATGCTTTTGGCTACAATTACCTTGTTGCCCAGACGCGGTCCGTTGGGAATGAAAATCTCGAGTTTCTCTTCTTTCGCTTTCTGCTCCTCGTTCAACATTGCGTCATACGAGTTCAGACGGGCCTTGCCTTTTGCCTGCCTTGCTTTTGGAGTCATGCGTATCCATTCCAGTTCCCTTTCCAGGGTTTTTCTCCGTTTTGAGGCTGTTTTTTCTTCCTGTACCATCCTTGTGGTCTTCTGCTCCAGCCAGGAAGAATAGTTGCCTTTCCACGGAATGCCTTCGCCCCTGTCCAGTTCCAGAACCCACTCTGAAACGTCATCAAGGAAATATCTGTCGTGTGTCACGGCAATGACAGTCCCCTCATATTGCTGGAGGTGCTGCTCAAGCCAGTCCACAGATTCTGCGTCAAGATGGTTCGTCGGCTCGTCAAGCAACAGCACATCCGGCTTTTCCAGAAGAAGCTTGCAGAGCGCGACTCTGCGGCGCTCGCCACCCGACAGGTTTATGACGCCTTTGTCGCCATCGGGACATTTCAATGCAGACATGGCTTTTTCCAGCTTTGTGTCAATGTTCCACGCGTCTGTCGCGTCAATGACATCCTGCACCTCTGACTGGCGCTGCATGAGTTTCTCCATCCGGTCAGGGTCGCTGTAGTATTCCTCCCGGCCAAACAGTTCATTTATCTTGTTGTATTCTTCAAGGGCTTCATACGCTTGACGAAGCCCCACCTTGATGTTCTCCTTTACTGTTCTGGTCTCGTCAAGGGGCGGATCCTGCGGCAGGTAGCCTACGGTGTAGCCGGGACTCCAGACCACTTCCCCTTGATACTGTTTGTCAATGCCCGCGATGATTTTCAAAAGAGTGGACTTCCCCGCACCGTTCAAACCGATAATTCCTATTTTGGCACCGTAAAAGAAGGACAAGTATATGTTTTTCAGCACCGTTTTCTGATTCTGCGGAATCACCTTGCTGAGTCCCACCATGGAGAAAATTATCTTTTTGTCGTCTGTTGTCGCCATATGATTAGTGTTTTACCTGTCGTGTTAAAAAGTCCATTGGGCTTGATTGTGTCTGCGGAAGATTTTGTCCCCTGGCCGAAAAAAAGGGGACTCCGTTTAGTGGTCAGTCGTGCTTTTCTTTCATGTCGATTTCGTTTCCATGACTGTCAACAAACCGGTATTGCAGCATGGCAAGACTTTGGTCGGGAGTTATTCTTACCCCCAAGCCGTATTTCATTTTCCATTTCTTTTTCAGAGACAGAAGACCCTGATTTATATATGCGTAAACATACGGATGAACATACAGTCGCAATCTGGTGTAGTTCAATTCCATAACAAGAGTTTTCAATTTTCGTTCCAATACGTCTGTAAACAAAATGCTTGACTTGATATGGCCGGTACCAAAGCACGAGGGGCAGGTTTCCTCAACGTTCACATCCATCACGGGTCTTACCCTTTGACGGGTTATCTGCATCAGCCCGAATTTGCTGAGCGGCAAGATGTTGTGTCGCGACCTGTCCTTTTTCATTATCTCAACCATGTGCTTGTAGAGCTGTTCCCGGTGTTCCGCTTGGGCCATGTCGATGAAATCCACGATAATGATACCCCCCATGTCCCTGAGCCTTAATTGTCTTGCTATTTCGTCCGCTGCGCCGATATTCACGTCAATAGCCCCGGTTTCTTGGTTTGCGGAATTCTTTGACCTGTTCCCGCTATTGACATCTATCACGTGCAGTGCTTCTGTATGCTCTATTATAAGATACGCTCCATGCTTGAACGTTACCGCGCGGCCAAACGAAGACTTTATCTGCTTCGTTATGGAAAACTTGTCAAAGATAGGAATCTGCCCTTTGTACAGTTTCACTATGTTCTCTTTCTCAGGAGCGATAACCTTGAGGTAATCCTTGATTTCATTAAACGTGTTGGAATCGTTTACGTGAATTGCTTCAAAATCCGGGTTGAACAAATCACGCAGCAGACCAACGGCCCGGCTTGTTTCCTCATATACAAGCTTCGGCAACTTTGTGCCCTTGCGGACATTCTGCACCGTGGCTTCCCAATGCTTTATCAAGGTCTTCAGCTCCTGGTCAAGTTCTGCCGCTTTCTTTCCTTCCGCAACGGTGCGCACGATTACTCCGAAATTGTTTGGCAATATACTTGAGATGATCTGCATGAGCCGTTTCCGTTCTGTCGCCGAACGTATTTTTGTCGAAACTGAAACTTTGTTGTCAAACGGCATGAGTATCAAGAACCTGCCGGCAAACGAGAGTTCACAGGTGATTCTGGGTCCCTTGGTGGAAATCGGCTCTTTTGCAATCTGCACAAGCACCTCGTCGCCGACTTTCAGAACTTCCTGTATGGATTTGTCCTTTTCCAGTATTGGTTGCGCTGCCGCTTTGCTTATAGGCAATATCCTCTTGTTGCTTCTTAGTTGTTTGAGATATTTTTGGTAACAGAAAAAGTTCTGTCCCAAATCAAGGAAATGCAGGAAAGCGTCGCGCTCATGCCCGACATCTACAAAACAGGCGTTCAGGCCCGGCATCAGTTTCTTTACTTTTGCAATATACATATTCCCGACTGAATAAGATTGCTGCAACTCCTCTCTCTGGAATTCCGTCAGTCGGCCTTCCTCAAGGAGAGCAATGCCAATCTCCGTCTTTCGGGTGTCAATTATTATTTCGCTGCTCATTATTTGGGTGTTGTCGTTGTCGTGGCGGATTTCAAATGCTCCGCACTCGGCTGTATTGTTTCGTTGTCGTGGGATATTCCATCTCGGACTGCATCCGTCAAAGGCATATCCAGACTCCGCATTATCACAAGGAGCAAACTTGAAGTCTTTTGTTAGATATTTGACCGCCAAGTTTGCTCCTTAAACTTTTATCTGAACCTCAAGCGACTAAAGAGGTGACTATAGAGTGTTACTTGCTCTTATGCCTGTTCTTTCTCAGTCTTTTTTTGCGCTTGTGGGTAGACATCTTATGTCTTTTTTTCTTCTTTCCGTTTGGCATAACTGTTTATTTTAGGTTGTTAATATATGCTTATTTCTTTGCTTCGGCAACAGCCTCGCTGAATGTCTTTGCGGGCTTGAAAGCCGGAATGTTGTGTTCCGGGACAATTATAGTGGTATGCTGCGATATGTTGCGTGCTGTCTTCTCTGCTCTTTTTTTCAGAATAAAACTACCGAAACCGCGCAGGTAGACATTGTTGCCGCCAATCATGTTTTCTTTTACGGTCTCCATAAACGCTTCAACTACAGTCAAAGCGGTTTCCCTGTCTACTCCCGTTCTTTTTGTAATGTCTATTACAACATCTGCTTTTGTCATACTGGACTAAGTTTTTTTGTTCGTTACTGTTTTGTGTTACCGAAGTGCAAAATTAATCTTTTTATTTGATATTTACGTAATTAGACGGGATTTTTTTAGCCGGGAAATACTCATCCGACTTGTCCGGGAATGCAAAATGTACGGAACACACGCCAAATGTCACTCTTCGGCCAAAATTGTCTCAAGTTCATCTGGCGTAAGGTTAATCTGGAATTTGCCGTTTATGGCAGTGGAGATGCTGCCGGTTTCTTCCGACACGATGATTGCAAGGGCATCTGATTTCTGCGAAATGCCCAATGCCGCCCTGTGCCGCAACCCAAGGGACTTTGGAATGTCTGCGCTGTGCGACACCGGCAGAATGCAACCTGCGGCGACAATGCGTTTCCCGCGGATTATCATTGCTCCGTCATGGAGAGGGGAGTTCTTGAAGAATATGTTTTGTATCAGGCTGTTGTTTATTCTGGCATCTATCTCCTCCCCGGACGAGATGTATTCTTTAAGACCGATGGACCGTTCGATGATGATGAGAGCCCCGACTTTGTCTTGGCTCATCTTCTTGCAGGCCAACACAATCGGCATGATGTCTTCGTGGTTGGAACTTTGCTTTGTTTTTTTGTAGAAATAGCGGAATGTGCTTGACCGCGTGCCGACAGAAGAGAAGAAACGGCGTATTTCTTCCTGAAAAACTATCACCAGGGCTATCATGCCCATCGAGACCAGCTTGTCAAAGATTGTGCCCAACAGCCTCATGTTGAATATCTGCGACACTAGTATCCATGTTATGACAAACACTATTATGCCAGCAAATATATTTGCGGCAGAAGAGCGCTTCATCTGATGGTAGATGTAGAAAAGCAGCGTAGCTACAAGCAGGATGTCAACAATGTCCTTGATTCCTAATGTTATCATCGTGTGGACTTATGAATTTGACTGAAGTTTGCAGTATATCGCCACTGCTTCCACGCAGGCCTTGACATCATGGACTCTGAGAATGTCGGCTCCTTTTGAAAGGGCGACGGTGTTCAATACGGTTGTTCCATTCAGGGCTCCGTCGGGTGTCCCGCCCAGCAATTTGTAAATCATGCTTTTCCTTGATATACCGACAAGGATGGGCATTCCCAGTTCCTTGAGTTCTTCCATGCGCGACATCAGCAGGTAGTTTTGCTCCAAGGTCTTGGAAAAGCCAAACCCCGGATCCACGATTATATCATTCACGCCCAAGTCGTGCAGCTGGTTGATTTTCTTGCTGAAATAGAGTATCTCTTCTCCGACAATATCTTCGTAAGATGTGTCCTGCTGCATTGTGCGCGGGTTGCCTTTCATGTGCATAATGACATACGGCACATTGAGCAAGGAAACTGTTTTGAACATTTCACTGTCAAGTTCGCCTGCGGAAATGTCGTTTATCATGTCCACACCGTATTCTTCCACACACATTTTTGCTACATCTGCACGAAACGTGTCAACGGACACTATGCTTTCCGGCAATACCCTCCGCACAGCCCCAAGCCCTTTGCGCAATCTTTGCATTTCCTCTTCACGGCTGATATCCGCCGCGCCGGGACGCGAAGAATAGGCACCGATGTCTATAATCGATGCGCCTTCGCTGTGAATGGCCATGGCGCGCAATTCAATCTCATCGTCTGACTGCTTGCGGCTTTCCGGATAGAAAGAATCAGGCGTTATGTTCAGAATCCCCATTACTTGGGGGTGGGCAAGATCCAGCAGTTTCCCGTTGCAGTTAATGGTCATGGGCTTATGGGTGTTTAGTTCCATACGGGAAGACGGTTGCCAGCTCTGGCATACTGCAGCAACTCCACATTGAACACCAATGTTGAGAACGCCGGTACAGAACCGCTTGCGGAGCTGTCATAGCCCAGTTTGCACGGTATGTATATCTGCCACAGGTCTCCGATGTGCATGTACTGCAAAGCCGTTGCAAAGCCTCTGACTTGTCCGGAAACGAGAAACGCTGACGGAGCACCGGTCTGGTGGTTGAAAATGTTCTCCATTATATTTGATTGGCCGCTGTGGTCAAACAGCATCCCCTCTGGCCAGTTGTCGCTCGGCATAAGCCTTCCTGCATAGAACACCCTCACCGAGTCTGTTGAAAGGGGACAGCCGCTGCCTTCACCTGTTTTCAGGATTTTTACGTAAATGGAGTCGTACATGCCGTTTGCCGTAGTGCCCTGACTCAAAGAATAGCTTTGGTAGGCCCTCCATTCGCAGTGCCGGGCCCAATCGTCCTGATAGAGATTCTTGGCTTTTCTTATTTCGCTGACAGCATTGTTCCTCACGGATTCGAAATACGCTTCATTGCGGCTTTTCCAATTGGAGAATTCGTTGCTGCCCTCATCGTCGCTGTCCTTGCACGAGAGCAAGAATGACGATGCGATCAAAATCATATACAGGAAAAGTGGGTGTCGTCTCATAATTATAAAGAGGGCTTGTAATGTCTTTGACTCAGATTTTTTTAAGCAGGGATTTCAGGCTGACTTTATCCTCCAAGGTCGCCCGTATGTCGGAAGCGTTGATACGCACCTGTTCCATTGTGTCGCGGTTACGCAACGTCACGGTGTTGTCGTTGAGCGTGTCATGGTCTATCGTGATACAATACGGTGTGCCTATCGCATCCATTCTGCGGTATCGCTTGCCGATAGTGTCCTTTTCTTCGTACTTGCAGTTGAAATGGAATTTCAGCTCGTCCATTATTTCCCGGGCTTTCTCCGGCAGTCCGTCTTTCTTTACCAGCGGCAATACCGCAAGTTTTACAGGGGCCAGAGCCGCCGGAAGATGCAGCACCGTACGTGTTTCCCCGTTTTCCAGAGTTTCTTCCTCATATGAATGGCACATCACGGACAGGAACATCCGGTCCACGCCGATGGAGGTCTCGATGACATATGGCACATAGCTGGTGTTGTCTTCCGGATCGAAATACTCCAGTTTCTTTCCACTGTATTTCTGGTGTTGCGACAGGTCAAAGTCGGTGCGGCTGTGTATTCCTTCTATCTCCTTGAACCCGAACGGCATATGGAATTCTATGTCGGTCGCGGCGTTTGCGTAATGGGCAAGTTTCTCATGGTCGTGGAAACGGTAGTTCTCAGCCCCGAAACCAAGGGCCTGATGCCAGGCCATGCGGATCTTCTTCCACTTGTTGAAACTTTCGATTTCGGTGCCTGGCTTGACAAAGTACTGCATCTCCATCTGTTCGAATTCCCTCATTCTGAAGATGAACTGTCGCGCCACAATCTCGTTGCGGAAAGCCTTGCCTATCTGTGCAATGCCAAAAGGCAGTTTCATCCTGCCGGTCTGTTGCACATTGCGGTAGTTCACAAAAATACCTTGTGCCGTTTCGGGGCGCAGGTAAATTGTTGTAGCCCCGTCGGCCGTAGAGCCTACCTCTGTCTTGAACATGAGGTTGAACTGTCGTACCTCTGTCCAATTGCGCGTGCCGCTGATGGGGCAGACGATCTCCTCGTCAATAATGATTTGGCGGAGTTCTTCAAGGTCGTTGGCTTCCATGGCCTTTGCGAACCTTCCGTGAAGTTCGTCTCTCTTCTTCTTGAGGTCCAGCACACGGCTGTTTGTGGCAAGGAACTGCTCTTCGTCAAAAGACTCCTTGAATCTCTTGCGTCCCTTGGCGACTTCTTTCTGGATTTTTTCTTCAATCTTTCCTATCTGGTCTTCTATAAGGACATCGGCGCGGTATCTTTTCTTGGAATCCTTGTTGTCAATCAGGGGGTCGTTGAATGCATCCACGTGCCCCGAGGCTTTCCACACGGTTGGATGCATGAAAATGGCGCTGTCAATTCCCACAATGTTGTCGTGGAGAAGAACCATGCTTTTCCACCAGTATTGCTTTATGTTGTTCTTTAGCTCCACACCGTTCTGCCCGTAGTCATACACAGCCCCGAGACCGTCATAGATATCGCTAGACGGAAAGACAAACCCGTACTCCTTGCAGTGGGATATGATTTTTTTGAAAACGTCTTCTTGTGCCATAACTGTCCTGTTTTATTGTTTGTGTAAATATGTCAGCAAAAGCATGGGAGTTCCCACCTTGTGAAGGAGTGCCCTTCGGTCACTGGAACATTTGCTTTCGTCAATCTTGTTGCAAAGATAGTGATTTTTCTTCTGCCTTAGAGGGCTTTCTTGAGAAACGTGACAAAATGACGTGGGTCTGTGTCAAAGCCATACGAGGGTTGTACGGGTGTCCCGTCAGGACTGCACAACACGTAGAAAGGCTGCGCATTTGCGCCAAATCGTGTCCTCTGCAGAAAACTCCATTTGTCACCGACCGTACGCAGGGTAGTGGTCTTCCCGTTCTCCGTAATCCTCAGCTTGTCTGGCAACGGTGTCCTGTCATCCACATAAAGGGAAATCAGCACTATTTTCTCTTTCAGTATTTGCGCCACCTGAGGGTCGTTCCACACTTTCTGTTCCATTTCCCGGCAGTTTACGCAACCGTACCCGGTGAAGTCTATCAGAACCGGCATATTGTGTTTCCGCGCATATTTCATACCCTCGTCATAGTCCTTGAAGGCAGCCTCGACGCTGTTGTATTTGAACAGCCTTATGTGTTGTGTGTACATGGGCGGCGTGAATGCACTGATGGCCGGCAGGGGTTTTCCGAAGATTCCGGGTGTCATGTACAGAACTGCCGCCGAACACGCAAGCCCCAGAATCGTTTTGGTCACAGAACGCTTGCTCTTCGCCCCGCCGTCTATGGGCAACCTTATTGCTCCGAACAGGTAGAGAGCCAACGTGACGGCAAGCAGCGTCCACACAATCAGGAAGACATCACGGTCAAGTATACCCCAGCCGTACGCAAGGTCTGCAACCGAAAGGAACTTGAGGGCAAAGGCGATTTCCACGAATCCCAGAACGACTTTCACTGTGTTCATCCAGCTGCCGCTCTTGGGGGCTTTTTTCAGCAGGGTGGGGAACAGGGCAAACAGCGTGAACGGCAGGGCAAGGGCTATGGCAAACCCCAGCATTCCCACGCACGGCCCCAGAATGTTGCCAACCGAGGCAACCTCCACCAGCATGAAGCCTATTATGGGACCGGTACACGAAAACGAAACCAGTGCCAGAGTGAATGCCATGACGAAAATGCTTATCATTCCGGAACTGTTCCGGGCTTTCTCGTCCGTCCTGTTGCTCCACGAAGACGGTAGCGTAATTTCGAAAAAACCGAGAAAACTCACACCGAAGACTATCAGCATCAGGCAGAAGAACACGTTTACATAGGCGTTTGTCGACAGGGCGTTGAGCGCATTGGCCCCAAAGGCCACAGTGATGATGATGCCCAGCGTGACGTATATCAGTATTATGCTGAGACCGTATGTTACAGCATCTCTGATACCGCGGCTCTTTTTTTCGGCACGTTTGAGGAAGAAACTCACCGTCATGGGTATTATTGGCCATACGCACGGGGTAAACAGGGCAATGATGCCGCCAGTCAGCCCCATGACAAACAGCCAAAGGAGGGTAGTGTCGTTTTCTGCGGTCTTCCGGGCCTCGCCGTTCAGTTGTTTCAGCCGTGTGCTTACGTCGCCCCACAAACTGTCGTCCATACCTGAACTGGCGGGCAGGACAGACGTTGCGGAGGTGTCACCGGAAGCCGTGTCGGCTGGAACTTCGGTATTCTTTGCTTGCTCTGTGGCACCTGCCGTTCCGTTGTCTTTGGCAACAGGACCGTCATGTCCGGCAACGTTCACGTCCACGCTTGTCGGAGGCATGCAGTTCCTGTCGCTGCATGCGCCGTATTCCAAATAGCCTGACAGCGAATACTGCCGTTCCGTTATGACAAGGTCTTGTTCAAACGTGCAGGCATTCTCGAAATAACTTACTTCCATGCCGAAAATGTCGTCATACTTGCGCTGTGCCTTGCCAACAGCGCGCAAGCTTCCGCTCTTTCTTATGCCTTTTGCCTTGTCTGTGTTGAAAGTGGCAGGTGTTGGACCTCCGTTTGTTTTTTCCGTTGAGTAAACATGCCATTCGGGATCTATTGAACCGTGAAACTCCAGAGTGATGGTGCTGTCGGTTGTCCGCTTCTGCTTCACGGCAAATGAAACCGGCTCTGCAAACTGCGCACGGCATGCGCTGGAAACCAGCAGAACAGCCAACAGGATTAAAAACTTTCTAATTGACATGGATTTGTATAACTGATTGTTGTCGGCGTCCGCCACGCCCAGCACAAGACCGTGCGGCGTGACATGCCTTTTGGGTTGTTACCACCATGCAAAATTAGCACATTTTCAACGCTTGCGGGGCAAACCTCGCCTGTTTTGTTGCCTTGAAAGGAAGGAAACGGGCTGGTCCTCCGCAAATTTTCGTCAAGAACTGTGATGAATGTGGCCCGCAATCATTAACTTTGTGCTGTGGTTTGCAGTGCCGCCAGGCAAAACGGCATACGGGGCGTCTTTATTGCGCTTCTCGTGATGTGACGGTTGAAGCCGGGCGGAGAGTGGCGGACGCATAACAAGCAGCAAATAATGAAAGCAGGTATTTTGGGAAATTTGGCAGCATTGGTGTTGGCCATATCCGGTTGTGCGGTCTCGCACGCCCAGACAGCTGTTACGTCTGGCTTTGGGAAACTTGACAGTTGGGCAAAGGGGTGTGTTGCCAAAAACAGGATGTCCCTTGGCTATCCGGGAAACAACGATATAAAGCTGCACGGCTTCTATGAGTGGTATGTCGGCAACAATCTGGAGTCAGTGATAGTCAACAATGCGGGTGACCCTTTTGCAGGGGGAGACAACTCTGCCTCCACGCTGGACTTTGAACGCGAGGTGATAGAGTACTTCGCTCCGAAGTACGGCTTTTGCAAAAACGACACGTGGGGGCTTGTCACCATGAGCGGCACTGACGGGAACAACCACGGTATCTACTTTGGCGCGAATGTTCTCAAAAGAAAAACAGGCAAAATGCCGGTCGTCTATGTCTCCGACGAAGCCCACTACAGCAATTATCGGCTTTGCGACCTCCAGCACCTTGATGTCCGTCTTGTGAAAAGCGACAGCATGGGGAGAATGATACCCGACTCCTTGGAAAGTGTACTTGATACGGCACGCCCTTGTCTGATGATATACGCCATGGGGTCAACGCTCAAAGGCGCCATTGACGACCGGGTCGCGCTTAACCGTGTTTTGGCGCGCCATGAAGGTCTGGAAGTGTACCGTCATGTAGACGCGGCTCTTTTCGGCGGATATCTCCCTTTCACTGACTACAGGGATCTTGTGGACTGCAGAGAAGCGGGATTTGAGTCCATCAGCGTAAGCGGTCATAAATTTTTCGGAATTGACAGCCCGTGCGGGCTGTTCATTACCTCGCGCAGCGTATACAACGACCAGACCTCGTTTGATGTCCCGTACCTGAATGCCAATATGCGCATGATAAACTGCTCGCGCTCGGGTGTCGAGCCTCTTAAGTTCTGGTGGCTTGTCAAGACTGTGGGCGATGACGGATGGACAGAACAGGCAAGGCAATTGCTTGAAAATACCGGTTACCTCATGTCTGAGCTGAAAGACTTGCAGTGGCCGGTATGGAACAACAGATACAGCAACACCGTAATATTCCGCCGCCCGTCTGACAGGATAGTCAACAAATACAACCTTGCCTGTGGGGAAGCTTTCGGTCAGAAAGTCTCGCATATAGTCGTGATGCAGCACGTCACGAAAGAAGCTATAGATTCTTTCATTGCCGACCTCAGGAGCGAGATGAAGCGCAACGGTCAATAACGGAGTGCGGCTACAAACGGCAACGGAACATTCGTCTGCCGCCATCCCAAGCTTTTTTCCTTTCAGGACGGTCTTTTCCCGGCTTCTGCGCCAAGATAGCGCAACGCACCGCAGCCATGTGGAGCACGTTGCCGACAGACATAAAAAGGAAAATGCCGATTACGACGCCCCCCCCTAACAGACAACATGTAAGGGAACGTGCAAGGAAGGTCTTTTATAAACCCTTCTTTTTTTGGTTGAATAAATTTTGTTTGTGGGGTGTTCTAAAAATTAGCGCATTAACAACCAGTAATTTCGTTGCTAAATTGCAGAAAATTTAGAGCAATTCTGATTGGTTTCAAAACTTTTTGCTATTTTCGCATTCGCTAACTCACGCCGTGCCGACTTCGCAAGAGGTCGGAGCGGCTACAGGGAGGGAGCACTACATGATTGGAAAGTGTTTGCTAACGCTTTGTGTTTGGTACTATTGAACCTAGGAAACTCAATAACCCAAATCAGATACACTGCAGAGGTAGATACTACGGGTAGGTATGGATATGCTCTCCCGGTGGTGTGCCGACGGCTAACCATGCCGTCTATGCACACCTTTTGGGAGCGGTGCTATATACCAACGGCGTGGGTGTCAATGTCTGTTTGTTATTTGTGAGGTTTTCCTAGGACCTAATAGTACGACGAGCAGAGGTGAGACACCCCGCTTTCTTTATGTAGTTACGAAAAGAAAGATTCACGCTTGCGTCTGGGTGTCTGGCAGGCTAACTGACGAATGGAGACGTGAAGCCAACGGGTATCTATCGTAACTATCTGAAGAGAGCAATTGACTTTGTTTGTTCCCTTCTTGCGCTGATATGTCTTTCACCGATACTTTTAGTTGTGACGGCATGGCTCCATTTTGCCAATAAGGGCGCGGGGGCATTCTTCTTTCAGGAAAGGCCGGGAAAGGATAGCAACATTTTCCGCCTGGTCAAGTTCAAGACAATGACCGACGAACGCGATGACAGCGGCAAGTTACTCTCCGATGCTCAGCGTTTAACCCCTGTTGGTCGCTTCGTCCGCTCTACCAGTATTGATGAACTGCCACAATTATGGAACGTGCTGAAAGGCGATATGTCGCTCATTGGACCACGTCCGCTACTTCCACAATATCTTCCCCTATACAGCAAAGAGCAAGCTCGTCGTCACGAAGTGCGGCCAGGCATTACAGGATGGGCACAATGTCACGGCCGTAATGCTATCAGTTGGACGGAGAAGTTCAAACTCGACGTGTGGTATGTAGACCATATTTCATTTTGGGTTGACATGAGAGTCTTCTTCATCACTATCAAGAAGGTCTTTGTTCGTGAAGGAATAAGCGGAGCAGGTCAGGC